>NZ_JNLX01000149.1 GCF_000715495.1 Hymenobacter sp. IS2118
GGTAGGCCCAGCGGGGTGGCCAGGGCTTCGGCGGCGGCGGGCAGGGCCGGCACGGCTTCGGCGGCGGCGCGCAGGTGGTTGGCCAGGGCGTCCTGGGCGGCGGGCAGCAGCACCAGCAGCTCGCTGCCCCAAAACAGCAGCTCGTTGGGCACGCCGGTTTTTTGCAAGGTGGCTTGCAGGCGGGTGGCCAGGGCTTCGGCGTGGGCGGCGTCGGCATCGGTCCAGGTGCTGAGGCGGGGTAAGGCGAGGCGGGGCAGGGCCACGGGGCCGCGCTCTTCGGCCAGGCGCAGCAGCTCGCCGGCCACCTGCTGGGCCGTGCGGCGGCTGTGGCCCAGGGGCGCGTTCACGGCCAGGGCGTAGTCGTTGAGGGCCTGGCGGTAGCGCGGGAGTTGGGCCATCTGGTCGGCCACGACGGTTGCGTCGGCGGGACGGCCCAGGCTCAGGGTGTGGCGCAGCTCGTCGTGCAGGGCTTTTTTGTTGGCTTTGTGGCTGTGCAGCTCCAGGCAGGCGGCGCCCAGACCCAGGGTGTCGAGCCGGCGCTTCACCACTTCCAACGCGGCCATTTTCTCGGCCACGAACAGTACTTTCTTGCCCGCCCCGATGGCCTCGGCCAGCAGGTTGGCAATGGTTTGCGACTTGCCGGTGCCGGGCGGCCCCTGAATGACGAGGTTGCGCCCCTCGTGCACGGCCAGCAGCGCCAGCAGCTGCGACGAATCCGCGTCCAGCACCTGGTGCAGCTCGGCGGCGGGGCTTTCGGTGTCCAGAAAAGCGGTGTCGCCCACGGTGGGCGGGGCGTCGCGGAAGCCGGTATCGGTGCCCAGCAGCGCCGCGATGGCCGGGTGCGCGAGCAGGCCGTGGCCGGCGGGCCAGTTGGCGGGGTCCAGGTCGCGGTAGAGCATGAACTTACCGAACGAGAAGAAGCCCAGCGCGATGC
The DNA here is from genome assembly GCF_000715495.1 of Hymenobacter sp. IS2118. Classification (GTDB taxonomy): domain Bacteria; phylum Bacteroidota; class Bacteroidia; order Cytophagales; family Hymenobacteraceae; genus Hymenobacter. The sequence continues at coordinate 935 of NZ_JNLX01000149.1, forward strand.
TATCGACCTCGACGCGCCAGCGCGGCAGGCCCGCAATGGCGGCGGCCACGGCGGCGTAGTACTCCGCCACCTGGCCGTCCTCGTCCAGCTCGGGCAGCGGCAGCACCAGCCCGAAACTGGCCTTCAGCTTGGCTTGCAGCGACAAATTGCCTTCGACCTCGGCGCCGGTGTGGCGCAGCTTGAACCGCTCGGCGGCGGTGCCGCGCTCCAGCAGCACGGGCACCAGCACCAGCGGCGCCTGCCGGGGCTCGTCGCTGCTCTCGGCCTCGTACCAGGTGAGCATGCCCAGGGCCAGGTAGAGAATATTCACGCCCTGCTCTTCGAGGCTGGTGCGGGCGGTGTAGTAGGTGTTGAGCAGGCGGCTTTCCAGCTTGGCCAGGGGCTCGGCGGTCTGCAGCTTGTTGTCGCTGAGCAGGGCCTGGCGCTCGGCCGCAGTGGGTGGGAGCGGCGGGGTTTCGGGCGCGGCGTTCTGGTTGGGTTCGGGGGCGGCCTGGAAATACATGGTTTTGCCCTGGCGCACCAGCACGTCGTAGGCCGGCGCGGCTTCTTCGCGCACCACGGCCACGCCCTGGGCTTTCGAGAGCCGGAAGTTGAGCAGCGGATTGCGCATGCCCAGGTCCAGCAATTCCTGGCGGGAGGCATCGAGGCGGGCCGCCAGGGCCGGGGATTCTTCGGAAGCGAGCATGGGGTTTGGGGGGGATGGTGGCACCCCATCCCCTAACCCCTTCCCCTCCGGGGGAAGGGGAACTAGAGCTAGTTCTAGAACCGGGCTATCAGAATGCTAAAAACTAAAAACTAGTCCCCCTTCCCCCGGAGGGGAAGGGGTTAGGGGATGGGGTGCCCCGCGCCCTCACGCGCTGAACGCCTGCCCCTCGGCATCCACCCGCAGCAGCGCCAGCTCGGCCAGCGACTCCAGCAGGGGCTGGACCTGCGCGGCCCGCACCTTGCCCGCGAAGCTGGCGGCGACTGCCGGGGCGGACAGTGCCGCGCCGGCGCCGGCTTCCACGGCTTCGCGCACGGCGCGCATCTGCTGGGCCAGGGCGGTGGGCCACTCGCGGCGGGCGGCCGGGGCCTCGCTGCTCAGCGCCGCCGTAGCCAGGCCACTGCTCATTGTTAATTGCTCATTGCTAATTGATTTCCCCTGGTAGGCGGGGCGCAGGTAGCGGACGGTGCCGGCGGCTTCTTCGGCGGCGCGCTGCTGGTTGAGGTGCACCAGGCGCAGGAGCAGCTCGGCGGCGGGCAGGGCGGGGGGCCAGCCGTAGGCGGCGGCCACGGCCGCATCGAGCTGCTGGTGCAGGGCCAGCACCACGGCGGCCAGCCCGGTTTCGTGGGTCACCTGCTCCTTGGCCGACAGCGGCTGGCCGGCCCGCAGCTTCTCCACCACGTTGTAGAGGTCGGTGAGGGTGAGGCTGGGGTGCTGGGCCTGCTGGCGCTTGCGGTGGGCGTCGAGCTGTTCGGCCAGCTGGCGGATTTCGGCCTCCTGGGCCGGCGTGGCGGCCGGGAAGGGGAAGGGGTCGAAACAGCGGGATTTAGCATACACCGAGTCGTTGCCAACTCCTAAAAAGCTACCAGTTGCGAAAGCCCAAGTTGTATGAATTCGACTTGATAAAACGCCGAGAAAATAAGCGTCATCAAGAGCAATTGCCACCAGCTTATTATCAGGTAAAATCTCGGATTCGAGAAACTGAAACACTCGATGCTTAGCAGTTTCTGGAGTAGCAATGAAACGAGTTAATCCTCTCAGCGCAGGACGAAAATTTCCTCTCGGCTCGCCAAAAAACCACCAGTTATTGCGGTAGGAAGCACGGTTGTTCTGGTCGCGTTCCGGTTTAACATTTTCTAAGAGATGTTGATAAGCTGCAGGATATTGAGCCAGTACTTCATCAGATTTCAGACCGAAGAAATCAATAACCATTACGCCGCGAGGCTTATCAGTCAGGTCACGGCCGTTGCGGTATGGACGAATATGATTTTCTAAGCCGCTGACAGAATCTAAGCCTAGCTCTTTTGCTTTCTCAGGTTCGACAATAAACCCGGCTCCCATCAATTGCACACCTCGGTTGCCCAAGCCTGCATTTGACTTCAAAGACTTCGCACTATCTAACGCCGCGCCAACGCTCAAATCGGAAAGAATCTGGCCCTTTTGTTCTTCAAAAGTCACTTCGGCGGCTTCTTCGCCTTCGGCCACGGCTTCGGTTTTCAGCGTCAGCAGCTGGCCCGTGGAACCGGCGGCGGTGCGTTCGGCCACCGTCATGGCGATGCGGACGGCGGCGCCCTGGGCGGCATCCACCCAGGGGTGGTCGGGAATGGCGAAGGTGAGGGTGAGCGGGGCCGGGTCGCCTTCCAGAAACGGCTGCATCACGCGCCGGTTGAAGGTTTGCTTGAGGCTGTTGGTGGTGATGAAGCCGAACCGCTCGGCGGGGCCGCGCTGCACGGCGGCGGCGGCGTTGTACCACCAATACATCACGAGGTCGGCCGAATCGGGCACGCGGCCCTTGTAGGCGCGCCGCAGGGCTTCTGTGTAGCCATCGCCGAGGGCCTCGCGCATGCGGGCCGGCCCCACAAACGGCGGGTTGCCCACGATGAAATCGGCTTCGGGCCACTCGGCGGGCCGGGGGTTGGGGTAGTCGAGCACCGGCGTGCGGGCGGTTTCGTCGGGCACGGGCTGGCCGGTGCTGGGGTGGGGGCGGGTGGTGCCGTCCCAGCGGGTCACGGGCTGGCCGTGGGCGTCGAGGCGGGGCGTGGGCGCGTCGTGGCGCAGGGCGGCGTCCTGCTGCACGATGTTGCGGTACTCGTCCAGCAGCGGCTCGGCCAGCTGCGTGATGCCGTTGGTGCGCAGGTGCCATTGCAGGTAGCCGATTTTCAGCACCACGTCGGCAATGGCGGCGGCGCGCGGGTTCAGCTCCAGGCCCAGCAGCTGGCGCGGGCTCACGGTGGTGCCGCTGCCCAGGTCGAGCAGGCCGGTCTGCCCGTAGCTGTTAATGGCAGTGAGCACCTCGCCCTCCAGCCGCTTGAGGTGCTCCAGCGTCACGTACAGGAAATTGCCCGAGCCGCAGGCCGGGTCCAGCACCCGCACTGAGGTGAGGCGCCGCAGAAACGTGAGCAGCTCCTCGCGGGCTTCTTTGGGCCGGTTCTCGTCGAGGCGGCGGGCGCTGGCGGCCTGGGCCGCGGCCCACTCGCGGCGCAGTGGGGCCACCACGGCGGGCACCACCAGGCGCTCCACGTAGCGGCGCGGGGTGTAGTGGGCGCCCAGGCTGTGCCGCTCTTTGGGGTCCAGCGCCCGTTCCAGCAGCGTGCCGAAGATGGCCGGCTCCACCTCGGCCCAGTCGGCCTTGGCAGCTTCGCGCAGCAAAGTCAGCTGGTCGGCATTGAGCGGCAGGGCCGAAGCCTCATGAAACAGCTGCCCGTTGAAGCGCCGCAGCCGGGCCCGCAGGTCGGGCGCGAAGCCGCCGGTGTCCATCGTGTGCCAGAGGCTTTGCAGGGCGTCGGGCAGCAGCGCCCGCAGCTCCGCCGTGGCCGCATAAGCCGCCAGCATGCCCGAAAACGACTCTTTCGGAATCAGCGCCACGTCCTCGGCAAACATCGTGAACAGGCAGCGCATCAGAAACTGGGCCACCACTTCCGAGGCGTGCCCGGCCCGTTCCAGCTGCGCCGAGAGGGCGGCGAGCTGCCCGGCCAGCTGCCGCGTCACCTGCGCCGCCCGCCGGCCGGGGTCCAGCGCCTGCGGGTCCCGAAAGAGTTGGGCCAGGCGGGCGCGCACGGCCTCGTCGGCCAGGTCGGCCAGCCGCAGCCGGTAGGTTTGCGAGTCGGGGAAGGGCACGTAGTTGTCGCCCACGCCGGCAAAGTTGCTGTAGAGGTCGAGGCAGAAGCCCACGTCCACGACCACCACAAACGGGGGCCGGGCTTCGGTGGCGGGCAGGGCGCGCACGTAGCCCAGGGCTTGCTGGCGGGCGGCTTCCATCATCTGGCCCCATTTGGCGGTGCCGCGCACGGCGTGGCCTTTGCGTCGCCGGTCCGCCGGCAGGCCCAGCTCGGCTTTGGCGGCGCGGGCCTGCTGGTCGGGGCTGTCGGTGCCCTGCTTGGTTTCGAGCACGAAGCAGCCGCGCTTGTAGAGGTCGATGCGGCCGGTGCTGCCCTTGCCGCCCGCGCCGCCGCCGGCAAAGGTCACGGCGCGTTCGAGCACGTAGGCATCGTGGGCGGGGTCGTCGGTGGTGGGGTCGGGGCGGGGCACGCCCAGCAAGTCGCAGAGGTCCTGCAAAAACAGGCCGTAGTTGGCGCGCTCGGCCCCGCCGGCGGTCTGCCAGCGGGCCAAAAAGTCGGGGTAGGTCACGGGGGAAGTGGGCAGATGGGGAATGCGGCCCGAACTTACGGCGGCGGGGCGGGATTGGGGAGGGGCCGGGCTTGCGTGCGCCCCGTCAGCCGCGCCCGGTTCCGCGCCCGCCTGGTCCCGGCAAACAGGGCGACGAATTGCGCGTCCAGGGTTAAATATTAGCCGGTTAGTAGGTTAAGTCTCAGCGCTCAACCTTTAGCCGCTAAAGCCGTGTACTAACGTAGTCGCGCACAAGTAGCCGCCGCGCACAAGCAACCGTATTTCAGTTGGTCTGTCATGCTGAGCTTGTCGAAGCATCTCTACCGCCCCGTTGAACGCGTCTGACGATGCGAGCGAGATGCTTCGACAAGCTCAGCATGACGGGTTTTTTGCTTTTTTGTTTATTCGGGAATAAGCAACCGTATTACGTTTGGTCATGCCGAGCGCAGCCGAGGCATCTCGCTCGCTTCATCCGCACCATTCAACGAAGCGAGATGCCTCGGCTGCGCTCGGCATGACCCACGCTTACTCGTGCGTGCTTACTTAAAGTAGGCTTGTTCCCCAACAAGGTCACACTTTTCTGTATTGTAGGAACAAGTCCAAGTTGCCTGGGCGCGACTACCTAACCGGAAACGCCAGACTCGTACGGGGTTTCGTTTTTTCGTTACCCGTCATCCATCGTTCCGCGCAGGCTGACAGCCTTTCTAAAACCATAACCACCTTCACTACATGGCTACTCCCGACACTCTTACCGGCCCCGACCTGGCAACCACCGGCATTGCGCTAACCGACCTGGCCGACGGCGCCATGCTCCGCGGCCACGCCCATGGCGAGCCCGTGCTGCTGGTGCGGCGCGGTGCCGAGCTGCTGGCCGTGGGAGCATTGTGCCCCCACGCCGGCGCGCCGCTGGATACGGGCCTGCTGGTGGGCGACACCGTGCGCTGCCCCTGGCACCACGCCTGCTTCAGCCTGCGCACCGGAGCCGCGCTCCGGGCCCCGGCCCTCGACCCGCTGCCCCGCTGGACGGTGGCGCAGCGCGAGGGCCGCGCCTACGTCACCGGCAAGCAGGAGCAAGGCCCGCTGGCCCCCGATTCGCCCCCGGCCAGCCCCAAAACCGATGCTCATCCGAAGCAGATAGTAATTGTCGGCGCCGGCGGGGCGGGCAGCGCGGCCGCCGAGATGCTGCGCCGCGAAGGCTACGAGGGTAGCATTACCCTGCTCGACGAGGAAGCCGACGTGCCCTACGACCGCACCGCGCTATCCAAAAGCTTCGGCCCCGACAGCGCCCCGAAAGCCGCCCTGCGTCCGGCGGGCTTTTATGCCGAACACAACATCACTATCATTCGGGGCAAAGTAGCCGCGCTGGACGTGAGCGGCCGCCGTGTGCAGCTGGCCGACGGCGCCACCCACGCCTACGATGCGCTGCTGCTGGCCACCGGCGCCGAACCGGTACGCCTCGATATTCCCGGCCACGACCTGCCCCACGTGCACGTGCTGCGCTCCCTGGCCGACCACCGCGCCATTGTGGCCGGGGCGGCCCAGGCGAAAAAAGCCGTGGTGCTGGGCGCTAGCTTTATTGGGCTGGAAGCCGCCGCCGCGTTGCACGAACTGGGGCTGGAAGTGCACGTGGTGGCCCCCGATGACGTGCCGTTGGCCAAGGTGCTGGGCCCGGAGCTGGGCGCCATGGTGCACCGGCTGCACCAGGAAAAAGGCATTCATTTCCATTTGCAGCAAAAGGCCACTGCCATTGAGGCCGAAGCCGTGGTGCTGAAAAACGGCGAGCGGCTGCCCGCCGACCTGGTGGTGGTGGGCATTGGGGTGCGGCCCCGGCTGGCCCTGGCCGAAGCGGCCGGCCTGACCATGGACAAAGGCGTGCTGGTAGACGAATTCCTGCAAACCAGCAGCCCCGGTATCTACGCCGCCGGCGACATTGCCCGCTGGCCCGATGCCCACACCGGCGCGGCCATTCGGGTGGAGCACTGGGTGGTGGCGCAGCGCCAGGGCCAGACGGCCGCCCGCAACATGCTGGGCCAGCGGGAGAAATTCGACGCGGTGCCCTTCTTCTGGAGCAAGCACTACAAGCTGTCGGTGCGCTATGTGGGCCACGCCGAAAAGTGGGACGAGCTGACCACCAACGGCCCCCTGACCGAGCGCGAAGGCAGCGTAGCGTTCCGCCAAAACGGCCACACCCTGGCCGTGGCCAGCGTGCAGCGCGACCTGGACAACCTGAAAGCCGAAGTAGCCCTGGAAGCCAATGACGAGGCCGCCCTGGCAAAGCTGCTGCGCTCCTAAGCCTCTCTGCAGTAAGCCCGCCCCACCAATCCGTGCCGTTAAGCAATGGAGCATAAGTGACCGTACTCTATTTGCGTTGTCATGCTGAGCTTGTCGAAGCATGACAGCTTTTTGCTACACTTACCTTTTACGCGGGTGCTTAAGCAGGTGTGCATAAGTAATCGTATTGGATTTTAACCGTCATGCTGAGCTTGTCGAAGCATCTCTACCGCCTCGTTGAACAACTCCAACGGTGCGGTAGAGATGCTTCGACAAGCTCAGCATGACCCGCTTTTTTGCTACGGTTACTTTTGCCACACTGCTTAAGACCACCTGCCGGCCCGGTAGCGGCCAGCTCGCCAGTACGGCATCGATATAAAAGCAAAAACCCCATTCACAAGCTGTGAATGGGGTTTTTCGTGGTCGTGTAAGGAATAAAGCACCCCGACCCCACCCGACGCTACACGTGCTAAAACCCTCTCAAATCGACTGAAAACGCCTTTGTCAAAATTTCAGCATCGGTTAGTGTCCGATTAAATCCGTTAATAAAGTCCAAACTGTCCGATTTCCTGTCCGATATCGGACAGCCGTTTGTATCTTTAGAGTGGCAACTAAAACCCCTCTAAAGCATGGCTAAGGTAACATTTTTGCTCTATAATCCGGCCGCCGACAAGCCCACGCCTATCATTGCATCCGTCACTTTCGACGGCCAGCGCCACAAGGTTTACGTTGGCATTTCCATCATTCCGCAGCACTGGAACAAGGAAGACCAAAAGGCATTGACGCGCGGCTATTCGCATACCAACAACAGCAGCATCAACGATACTTTAGAGGACACCAAGACCCGGCTGCTCAAGTGCTACGACGACCACCGCGCCGTGGGCACCCTGCCAACGCTGGCCACCCTGAAGACCGTGGCCGAGCCCGTAGAAAGTGCGTCGGAGCCGGAACCTGTTCCCGACAGCGCCGAGGCTGAAGCCCCCGCCCGTCCGGACCTGCTCACCACCTTCTCCAACTGGATTGAGAACCGCGGCCTCACGCAAAGCCCCAACACCGTCCGCACGTACCGCACCTGCCTCCGGCACCTGCGCGACATGCAGCGCATCGAACGCTACGCCATCGATTTCGACACCGTGAGCCACGGCTTCGGCGAAAAGTTCGCCCGTTACCTGCTCACCAAGCGCAACCTCATCGACAGCGTCATCAACAAAAACCTGTTTCGCATCAAGCACTTTTTGGTGTGGGCTCAGGAAAACGGCTACCCCGTCGTCGTCGAGCCCAAGCAGTTTCGCTGGCAGCACCAGGAGCCGGAAATTCTGACCCTCACCCGCGCCGAGGTGCAACGCCTGGCCGACCTCGACCTGAACAGTCACCCCGCCCTCGACAACGCCCGCGCCCTGTTCCTGATTGGCGTGTACACCGGCCTGCGCTTCTCCGACGTGGCCGCGTTGAAGCCCGAGCACATCCAGCCCGACCGCCTGCGCCTCACCACCCAGAAAACCCGCACCACCCTCACCGTACCGGTGCGCCCTGAGGCTCAGCCGCTGCTGGCCCGCGTGACCGCCGGCACCCTGCGCCCCATTGCCAACCAGAAGCTCAACGGCCACCTCAAGGAGCTGGCGCAGCTGGCCGGCATCGAGGCCCCCACCGAGCGGGTGCGCTACGCCGGCGGCCAGCGCCGCGCCCACACCGCCCCAAAGTATGAGTTCGTGACCACGCACACGGCCCGCCGCACCTTCGTCACGCTGGCCCTGGAGGCCGGGGTACGGCCCGAAGTGGTGATGCGCATTACCGGCCACAAAAGCTTGGCCGCCTTCCGGCGCTACGTCAATGTTAGCGAAGACACGATGCTGAGTGAGTTTTCCCGCGCCTTCGCATAGCCGTGCCCGCACTAGCCCTCTATTTTCTACCTCTCCAAACAGGCATTCGTGGCCGTTATTCGCCAATACCCGATTCCAGTCGACGCACTTCCGCTGGAAGTAGGCGACGCTTACGAAAGCCTGGCATTAGACCTGAGCGACTGGCTGAGCGCACCCAGCCCGTTTTCTTCCGATAACCTGGTCGACTATTTCGAAGAACACCTGGCCCAATGCGGCACCCCCGAAACCCGAATCAGGTACCTGTGCCGGTTGACGATGGGAGGGGGCACAAACAGGGAGGGATACCCCGAAGCAGCCGATGACCTCAAGCGGGTGCAGGGCACGTCACCCATCCGCGCCTACGAGGAGGACTACAACCGCACGCTGTTCATCGACACATACTTTTTCTCCTGGTTGGCCGTGCGGCTCACCGAAGCAGTTTGCGAGTACGCCGGCAGCTCCCGGCTGCGCGGGGCCAGGGCCAGCCTGTGGGCCGAATGGGAGGCTACGGCGCAACGCCGGGTGATGTACCGCACGGACGACCACAGCACCCGGCAGCTGCTCCGCTACTTGTTTGGGGTGCTGATACCCTTTGCCGGGCGCAGCCGCACCCAGAGCCTCGGCAACGTGGCCGAACAGTTTCGGCAGTCAGTGCCGCGGCCAACTCCCGCCGCCAAGCCGCCACTGCCCCCGCCCGATGCCAAGCCGCAAAACCTGGAAATGCTGTGCCAAAACGGGCTTACTCCGGCCAACGTCCGCGACCTGCTCGCACAGCTCGGTGCCATCGACGCCCAAACCGGCCACTGGCACTTGGGCGAACTGACCGGCAAGCCCGGCAAAGTAAAAAGCGCCTTCCCCGCCGCCTATCGGGCCTTGGCCGATAAAGGGCTACTGCTGAAGCTGGAAGGACCAACGTGGCGACAAATCTTCGTAACCGAGTTCAAGGCTGACATCAGCCTGCGCATGGCTAACTACGACACGAAAGGCCAAGCCAGCAACGCCTTTCACGATTACTACGCCGAGTCTCTGCGTTGGATTACCATCTGGAAAGCAGAACATTGATTTTCGTGCAGACCTTACGTGCGTTCGTGCGGGATTCGTGCGGACTTCATGCGGACGATTGACCCCGCATGAAAAACAGGCTCCCTTTGTGCCGTCGCTGGCCAACACCCCCAGCGGCACCCGCACATGGAGCCCTTCATCCTAAGCCCCGTTCCCTATGCTCAGCTGCTCGAAGACCTGCGGGCCATCTTCCGGCACGAAACCAACCAGCGTCCCGCCACGGCCCAGGGCACGTCTGACACCCCGGCCACCGACCTGCTGACCGTGCAGGAGGCCGCCGAGATGCTCGACGTGTGCCCCCAGACCGTCCACGAGTGGAAGCGGCGCGGCCTGCTCACCTACCACAAGATGGGCCGCCGCACCTACCTCAAACGCGCCGAGGTACTGGCCGCGCTCAAGTCGGAAAAGCGCACCGTCAAAACCGGAAAGGGGACCGGCCGTGCGTAGCGCTATTTCCGCGCCGTGGCCGCGGTCCCCTGGTTTAGGAACTGGCGCACTTCGTTGTAATCGTGGCCCAGCAGCTCAATCACTTCCTGCAGCCGCTCCATCAAGCGGGCCGCCGTGTAATCGGGCTTGCCCGGAATGTTCGACGAGAGGTAGCCCCGCACCATCCACAGCTGCTGCAAATCCTCCACCGGCAGCTTGTAGGGCTTGAAAGCGGGGTTGTCCGAGTGCAGCTCGAACGTCCCGCGCCGGTCGGTAATCACGGCCGGAATGCGCTTGAGCAACAGGTTTTCATGGGTTACCACCACGTAGCACTCATCCGGTTTGAGCAGGTCCAGCCGGTCCACGCTCTTGCACACCACGATGTCGCGGTGCCGAAAGGTCGGGTACATGCTGTCCCCGTCCACCTCAAACGCCCGGTACTCGCCGTACTCGAAACCCGGCAGGTGGTACGATTTCATGTCCTGCAGGTACACCGCCTCATTGCACAGCGTCGGATAACCCGCCTGCACCGACAGCGGCACCAGCATCGTGGTTTCGTTGCCCGTCCGGTCCAGCGTTACGGTCAACACCTGTGCGCTGCTGAACACCGCCCGCGGTAGTTGAGCCGCTGGTTTAGGCATTTCAATAGCGGCCGGCTGCGCGCTGTGCAGCATCGGCCCCTTGCCCATCAGCAGCCACTCGGCCGATACATCCGGAAAGGCCGACAGCAAATCCGTCGTCGTTTCATACGACGGCTTCACGTCTCCGCTGAGCACTTTGTACAGCTTCGAGGACCGGGCGTAGCCCAGTTTCTGGTTCGCTTCATAGGTGCTAAGGCGGTAGTGCTCAAAAAGCTGCTTGATGCGGCCACCGGTGTCCCCATCTACACCGGCTGACATTTCTTTTTTGGGTTGTTGCTCAACAGATTCCATAAATGTGGGCCTCGTTTAGTGCACATTAGGCAGTGTATTTACGCATTTATGCGTTAATTGCCTTAGTAATTCTTACAAATGTACGTCATGAATAACAAAATGTACGTCACGGATAACAAAATGGAAAACAAGGATAATAAAATGGAAGACAGGGATAACAAAATGGACAAGCCACCCACCCTGCACGAGCTGATTAAGGCTCTCGGCGACCGCACCAATGTAGTGGGCGACGCCCTGCGCCGCCTCATCGAGCAGGGCCACACCTATACGCGCTCTGCCATCTACACCACCATCCAGCGCGACGGCCGCAACAACCCCATCATCGCCACCGCCGTGCTCGACGCCATCGAAGCCGAGAAGCAGGCCCGCGCTGCGTTCGACGCCCGCCGCCAGGCCCTGGCCGCCTAAGCATAGCCCTCTTCCTGATTCTCCTTGCGCACAATGCCCTAAAAAAGGCATTGCTGGCACCGCTTTGCCCATTCCATCCCTAATTCTCGCCAACCATGTCCCAGCTATTACCTGTCGTCGGCCCAGCCGGGTCCGTCCCAGACAATCCTGAGGCCGCTGCCTCCATCATCACCATCCAGAAGGCCAAACTCAAGGACCAGCACCTAACGTGCGAGTTCACCGAGCAGCGCACCCAGGACGCGCCCCCGCGCAGCTTCGCCCTGACCTGTGCCGAACAGGTTCACCCTGACCTCACCCATCGTCTCAGCCGCCTGGTGCCGCACCTCTGCCTGCTCACCGAGCAACTGACCGAAGGCCCCGACTACTGGCCCGACGAATCCGAAGAGTTACCCGCGCTATTCGAGCAATTCACCGTCACCGGCTTCTCGATGGGCCGCAACCAAAGCGGAGTCACGCTCATCGGCCAGCGCGAGCTAATCGGTGGCCGGGTGCTCAACCTGACCACGCCCTACCAGTCCTTCGATGACGAGCAGGGCAGCTACCTCTACGCTCCCCTGCTCGAAACCGAGCTGTTGGAGGCCTTAGCCGAGGTAGAGGCCGCGCTACGGGGCAAATGCACCGAATTCCGCCAACTCGATTTGTTCGAGCAGCCCGCCGCCGCGCAGCTTGGCGGGGCCCAGTAGCCCGCCGCCGTGAATTATGTGCAGCACACCCGCGCCGCCCACGAGTGGCTACGCGCCCAGGCCGGGGCCACCCCGCACCACGTCAGCCTGTATTGGGCCCTGTTTTTCCAGTGGAACGCCGCCCGCTTCCCCGCAGCCCTCGACCTCGACCATGCCGCCACCATGCAGGCTGCCCGCATCGGCAGCCGCCATACCTACCGCGCCGTACTGCGCGACCTCGACACTTGGAGCCTGCTTACCTACCACCCCAGCCAGTCCCGCTACGACCAAAGCCGTTGCCTCCTGCGCGACTTGTCCTGTCCCGACGTGGCACAACCCAGACCCGCCGCACCAGGGCCAGAAGTGGCCCCGATGAACCCCCGCACCGAGGCCACTTCTGGCCCACATAAAACCGCCGCATCGGGGCCAGAACTGACCCAAGCACTTAGGCCAGAAGTGGCCCCGATGAAGGCTTCATGTGGGCCAGAAGTGGCCCAAGACACTATAGTAAGTAAAACAATACTCTTAAACAGTGTAGTAGTAAACAGCGCTGCCGCTGCGCAAAAAAATAGGGGAGGGGCTTCACCCCCAGACGACGGGCATTCAAAAAAGCCGGAACTGTCCGACGATTCCCAGCCGCCGCCAGGCGCAGCCCCCAAGAAAAAAGTTGCGCAAAAAAAGAAGGGGGTACACGCCGACACCATCCGCGCTGCGGCCACCGCCCCGCCCAATCAATCGGCCCGGCGCGGCCCAGCCCCTGACCTGCCCTTCGCTCAATCGGTGATAGCCTCGCTCGAAGACTTCACCGCCGCATTTGCCGGCACCGATTACGCCCTGGCTGACCTGCCTTTCTACCACGAGTTGGTCGCCAGCTGGCGCGACAAAACCACCGGCGAAGCCCCCCGCCGCAAAGATTGGGTAGCCACCGCCAAACGCTTCATGCTCAACGATGCTCGCGATAACCGCCTCAAACTCGCTCCCGGCGTCCACCGCCACGACCCCGCAGCCGGCCACGCCGGAGCACGCCCTACTGGCTACCGCAGCAGCCGCTACGATTCGTGAGCTGGCCCACACTCCCAACGAGGAGGCCCGTGAAATCGTGGCCGAAATGTCGGTGGGCCTCAACCGCACCGTGGCCCTCGCCGCCCCCAAAATCTTCCAGCTCAACCACCGGCTCGGCGAGGCCACCGTGGTCAAGCTGCTGGTACTTCTCCTCAAATGCTTCGTCGACTCGGTGCGCGTACCCGACAAGCTCGGCCCGGCCGACATCATCGAAGTGGCCGACACCCTGGCCCAAACCTACACCCACGACAGCATCAAGGACATTCTGCTGGCCCTCAAAGAAGCCCGCACGAGCGGCACCATCTTCTACCAGGCCCTGGATGCCAGCCAGATTTACGCCATCATCAACGCCTATTTCGACAAGAAATCCACTTGGCTCGAAAGCCAACACCACGACCGCAAGGCCCAGGGCAGTAGCCTGGAGCACAGCGCCGTGGCCCAGCTCCGCCAGTTCGGCCCGCAGCTGACGCAGCACCTGCAGCTGCGCATCGCCCCCGACCACCCCAACGCCGACCAGCTCCGCCGCAAACTCAGCCTCACCGCCGCCCGGGAGCGCCGCGGCCTCATCACCCCCGCCCAGGCCGCCCAAAGCCGCGCCGACGTGGCCGCCGCCAACGTCCGCAAAGCCCGCGCCGACTGGCAGCCCCGCCCCGAGGCCCAGGCCGCCATCAACGCCCGCCACCGCACCGAAGACCAGGCCCTGGCCGACAAATACCGTGTCCGCTCATGAACCCCGAACCCCCCACCATGGCCCTCGCCAAAAAGCACGACCAGCTGCCCCTCGACCTCGGCCAGCTCTACGCCGCCGACATTACCGGTGCCATCCTGGCCTTCCTCACCCACCACGGCTACACCGCCTGGCGCCAGAACACCACCGGCATCTACGACGCCGCCAAAGCCCGCTGGCGCGTCAACCCCCAGGGTAGGAGAGGAGTGCCCGATATCATCGGCTTCCGCAACCGCGACGGCGTGTTTATCGGCGTCGAAGTCAAAACCGGCCGCGACCAGCTCCGCGACGACCAGAAGCAGTTTCTCGATGAGTTGAAAGCCGCTAACGGTCTGGCCTTTGTCGCACATAGCTTTGTGCAGTTTCAGCAGTCGTTCGAGCGGCGCGGCCTCCACCGCCAAGCCGCCTGACTAAGCCCAACCCTCGCCGTTTTTCTCAACTGACAAAAAGCCCCGAGCACTTCTGTACCCGGGGTTGTTGTTTTTTTCTGGTACGCAGCTGTGAGCAGCTTGCAGCACGAGATGATTAAGTCAACTGGTCGAATTCTGCTTGCGCTGCTGCCGGTGCCAGGAAGGTGGTAGCATTTGTCTGCTCTATTCGGTCGGCCACCAAAGCTGCCTCTTCGGTGGCAATCACCCGAAACAGCGACTCCTTGCGTATGGCCCGCCAAAATTTGTGCTTATCCGCGTCGGTAAAGGCGTCCGGTTCGTCGGCGATGATGTACAGCACGTTCTCCGCTGGCTTCTTCGGCTTGTAGTGCTCACTCAGACTTTTCAGGGCAATCCGACATTCATTGGCGTGCTGCTGCAGCGTATTTATCGTGTACTGCTCCAGCGGCAGGCTGTGCGCGCCAATAAGCGCGCCATTCATCCCGATGCAATCCAGTCGCAGATTGAAAAATATGTCGGGCAGCACCTTGGGCGTAAGTAGCACATTGGTGTGCACCTGCCGCTCCACTCGCTGAATCAATTGCTTCACTGGCTGCGACACCAGCACCCGCTGGCGGCTGCGTTTGGCTTGTTCAGTCGAATCCACCAGGTTGCTGAACAGCACCCGGAATAAGTTTTCCGGACTGTCGTCCGCAAACACCGCCACGGCCGCCGGGGTGTCAATTCGCAGAATGCCGTTTGAGTAGCGGCTCAGGTATTCCCAATTAGCCCGGTTCAGGAGCAGCGTCGCGTCGGGCACTTCCTCAACAGCCGCCGCCGCACGGCGCACATCCGTATCCGCCTCCAGCCGGGCAATCAGTTGCCGCACCGCGTACTGTAGCGTCGCCTCGGCCCGACGAGCCAGCAAAAACGAGAGCTTCAGCTTCCGGGCCGACACTTCGTGCCAGTACCGCTCCCCGTCAAACAACACCAGCCCCACAACCACGGCTTCGCCCGATGCCGGATTGGGCACCACGCGCAGCAGGGTATAAAAGGGCTGGTCAGTAGGGTTCATGGTTAAGAAAGGGAGTCCAAAAATTCCGCCCACAAATTAGCTAAACGGTTCTGACAGAACAGAAAATAAAACAAACTGGTTTGTTCCGCCTCACTTAATTGATAAGGTGCAGGCATCAACGCACATACGGCTAAAAACTGCGCCCGGCACTTTTCGATGCGAAGATAGTAGCCTTCTTTCAGCTCTTCGGCCCACAGCAGCGGGTTGCGCCGCTGCCACCGCCGCAACACGGCCTGTGCAGCGGCAGCCTGAACCAGGTTCGCATTGTAGCTGAAGTAGGTCTGACGAAAGTCAAGATTTTCAAACCGGTCCGAAGTAAAGGTATAGGCGTGGTCGATGGCCCAACACCGCAGCCGGCCCCGTGCCCCCGCCGGGCCAGGGTCCGGCGCTAGGATTAGGTTGTGGTGGCTGGCTCGCCGGTCGTCGTTCGATACCCAGGCATCAAATAAAGCCGTCCACAGCAAGTCCTCCGGATTGGTCAACAGGTCCAGCTCCGACAAATTTCCTTGTTGGATAAAATCACTGCTGTCCAATGCATCGGGTACCGCTTGCGACCCAAAACACGGCTCCCCCAAGTGCCGTGCGGCTGACCGGGCCGCCACCGGTAGGTTTTGCCGCACTGCTTCTGGTACCAAGAGCAGCGCCACTTCGGGCGTTTCCACCCCCCAGCAGCGTAGCAGAAAATGGCATAACCACTCGCATTTCAGCTCGTAGGCTTGGTGCTGCACGTATTTCAGGTAGTACTGCTCCCCATTATCCGCCAGCACGAGCAAGGGTTTGTGGGCCGTGGGCATCACGTCCAGTACCAGGCGTACCCGTTGTTGCGCAATCGGAGTCAGCATACGGCTGCGTGCAAATCGGCTGTTCCGGGGGGCTGCAAGCAAATCAAGCGGACGTCCTGCATAAAGTCGATGTTGCCCCACAAGCCAAACACTCGATTGGCGGGCCGCGAAGTTACACGTATTGTGCAATGGCAGGCTACTACTCCATACGACATCAAGGCGAGGCGAACCAGCCACTGAGCGAAAGCGAGAGACCCTTGTTCAGTGCAGTTGCCAGCGGCCGCCCTCAAGCGCACTCTAAACAGCATACCCATCCATTTCCGGCACGTGCCGCACCAGCGCCAGCTCCGCCAGCGACTCCAGCAGCGGCTGCACCTGCCCGGCCCGCACCTTGCCCGCAAAGCAGCCGGCCACGCCCGCGGCCGTCAGCGCCCCGCCCGCGCTGCCTTCCACCACCTCGCGCACGGCCCGCATCTGCTGCGCCAGGCCCGCCGGCCACTCGCGCCGCACGGCCGTTACCTCGCTGCCCACCACTTCGGTGGTCAGCCCCTGGCGCATCGACAGCTGCTCGCTGCCCGCGCCCGCCGGGGCCTGGTAGGCCGGCCGCAGGTAGCGCACCGTGCCCGCTGCTTCTTCCGCCGCCCGCTGCTGGTTTAGCTGCACCAGCCGCGTGAGCAGCTCGGCATCGGGCAGGGTGGAGGGCCAGCCGTAGGCCGCCGCCACGGCCGCATCGAGCTGCTTGTGCAGCTCCAGCACCACGGCCGCCAGCCCGTTTTCGTGGGTCACTTGCTCCTTGGCCGTGAGGGGCAGCCCGGCTCGCAGCTTCTCCACCACGTTGTAGAGGTCGGTGAGGGTGAGCGTGGGGTGTTGCGCCTGCTGGCGCTTGCGGTGGCCGTCGAGCTGTTCGGCCAGCTCGCGGATTTCCGCTTGTTGGGCTTCGGTGGCGGCAGGGAAAGGGAAGGGGTCGAAGCAGCGGGAGTTGTTGTAACGTGGCCTGTCTTCCAATGTGCCACCTGTTGCTGACGCCCAAATCTTATGTATTCGACTTGAAAGAATGCCTAAATGATAAGCGTCATCAGAAGCAATTGCTACAAGCCCTTGGTCTGGTAAAACATCGCCATCAACAAACACAAAAAATCTGTGCTTGGCGGTCATTGGAGTGACTATGTAACGAGCTAATTCATCAAGTGCAGGACGAAAGCTTGACCTTGCTTCAGCATGAATCCACCAAAAATCCCGGTAACTGGCACGTTGATTTGTTGCCCGCTCTGGTTTTACTGTTTCTAATAAATGCTGATAAATCTTTGGGTGACTTGAAAGCACTTCGTTCTCCTGAAAACCTAGAAAGTCAATAACAAATACTCCTCTGGACTTCGCTGTAATATCCTTACCGTTTAGATAGGGCTTAATATGGTTCTCAACACCGGTAACGCTTCCTAATCCAAGCTCTTGTGCCATTTCGGGTTCTACAACGAAACCGCTGCCCACTAGACAAATGCCACGATTTCCCAGCCCAATATTGGCTTGCAGCGCATCGGCAGAATCTAGTTTTGCTCCAATAGACAGGTCAGATAAAATCTGTCCTTCTTGGACATCAAACGTCACTTCAGCCGCTTCTTCTCCTTCGGCCACGGCTTCCGTTTTCAGCACCAGCAGCTGGCCGGCGGAACCGGCGGTGGTGCGTTCGGCTACCGTCATGGCGATGCGCACGGCGGCGCCCTGGGCGGCATCTACCCAGGGGTGGTCGGGAATGGCGAAGGTGAGGGTGAGCGGGGCCGGTTCGCCTTCCAGGAAGGGCTGCATCACGCGGCGGTTGAAGGTTTGCTTGAGGCTGTTGGTGGTGATGAAGCCGAACCGCTCGGCGGGGCCGCGCTGCACGGCGGCGGCGGCGTTGTACCACCAGTACATCACGAGGTCGGCCGAGTCGGGCACCTTGCCTTTGTAGGCGCGGCGCAGGGCTTCGGTGTAGCCGTCGCCGAGGGCGTCGCGCATCCGGGCCGGCCCCACAAACGGCGGGTTGCCCACGATGAAATCGGCTTCGGGCCACTCGGCGGGCCGGGGGTTGGGGTAGTCGAATACGGGCGTGCGGGCGGTTTCGTCGGGCACGGGCTGGCCCGTGGTGGGGTGGGGGCGGGTGGTGCCGTCCCAGCGGGTCACGGGCTGGCCGTGGGCATCGAGGCGGGGCGTGGGCGCGTCGTGGCGCAGGGCGGCATCCTGCTGGCGGATGTTGCGGTACTCATCGAGCAGCGGCTCGGCCAGCTGCGTGATGCCGTTGGTGCGCAGGTGCCATTGCAGGTAGCCGATTTTCAGCACCACGTCGGCAATGGCCGCCGCGCGCGGGTTCAGCTCCAGGCCCAGCAGCTGGCGCGGGCTCACCGTCGTGCCGCCGCCCAGGTCGAGCAGGCCCGTTTGGCCGTAGCTGTTGATGGCCGTCAGCACTTCGCCCTCCAGCCGCTTGAGGTGCTCCAGCGTCACGTACAGGAAATTGCCCGAGCCGCAGGCCGGGTCCAGCACCCGCACCGAGGTGAGGCGCCGCAGAAACGTGAGCAGCTCCTCGCGGGCTTCCCGGGGCTTGTTCTCCTCCAGACGCCGGGCGCTGGCCGCCTGCGCCGCCGCCCACTCCCGGCGCAGCGGCGCCACCACGGCCGGCACCACCAGGCGCTCCACGTAGCGGCGCGGGGTGTAGTGCGCCCCCAGGCTGTGCCGCTCCTTGGGGTCCAGGGCCCGTTCCAGCAGCGTGCCGAAGATGGCCGGCTCCACTTCCGCCCAGTCCGCCTTCGCCGCCTCACGCAGCAGCGTCAGCTGGTCGGCATTCAGCGGCAGCGCCGAGGCATCATGAAACAGCTGCCCGTTGAAGCGCCGCAGCTTGGCCCGCAGGTCCGGCGCGAAGCCGCCTTTATCCATGGTGTGCCACAGGCTTTGCAGCGCATCAGGCAGCAGCGCCCGCAGCTCCGCCGTGGCCGCGTACGAGGCCAGTAGCCCCGAAAACGAGTCTTTGGGAATCAACGCCACGTCCTCGGCAAACATCGTGAACAGGCAGCGCATCAGAAACTGCGCCACCACGTCGGAGGCGTGCCCGGCCCGCTCCAGCTGCGCCGAGAGGGCCGCCAGCTGCCCGGCCAGCTGCCGCGTCACCTGCGCCGCCCGCCGGCTCGGGTCCAGCTGCTGCGGGTCGGTGAAGAGCTGCGTCAGCCGGGCCAGTACTTTCTCGTCGGCCAGGTCGGCCAGCCGCAGCCGGTAGGTCTGCGAGTCGGGAAAGGGCACGTAGTTGTCGCCCACGCCGGCGAAGTTGCTGTACAGGTCGATGCAGTAGCCCACGTCGACCACCACCACAAACGGTGGCCGGGGTTCCGAGCCGGGCAGG
Source organism: Hymenobacter sp. IS2118 (assembly GCF_000715495.1). Lineage (GTDB taxonomy): Bacteria > Bacteroidota > Bacteroidia > Cytophagales > Hymenobacteraceae > Hymenobacter. The sequence goes on from NZ_JNLX01000149.1 coordinate 20,242, forward strand.
GCCCGCACGTAGCCCAGCGCCTGCTGGCGGGCGGCTTCCATCATCTGGCCCCACTTGGCGGTGCCGCGCACGGCGTGGCCCTTGCGGCGCTTGTCGGCGGGCAGGCCCAGCTCGGTTTTGGCCGCCTTGGCCTGCTGGTCGGGCGTGTCGGTGCCCTGCTTGGTTTCCAGCACGAAGCAGCCGCGCTTGTAGAGGTCAATGCGCCCGGTGCTGGCCTTGCCGCCGCTGTTGCCGAACGTCACGGCCCGCTCCAGCACGTAGGCATCCTGCGCGGGGTCGTCGGAAGTGGCATCGGGCCGGGCCACGCCCAGCAGGTCGCAGAGGTCAGTCAGAAACAGGCCATAGTTGGCCCGTTCCGCACCGCCGGATTTCAGCCAGCGGGTTTCAAAGTCGGTGTATAGCACGGGGGGGAAGTAGTCCTTGCGGCGTAGGGCGGCTTTCCGAAGAAAGCCGGCGGATGGGTAGCAGGACGAAGGTAGCTTTCATTGCCAACGGTTGCTAAACAGTTGGCCTGATTTACCGAAAGTCTGTTTTCCTGCTGACTAGCTCTGCTTGCTGTCAGCCAGGCAGAAAATACCTTTCTATTCCTGATAGACCGCAAAATCCCGAAACCCAGCGGGAACCGTGGCACCATCTTCGCCTTGGGCAATTTGCATCGCCTCCCGCACCCCGCCGGGGGCATCCGTACCCCATTTCCCAACCCCATGAAAGTTCTTACCCCCTTCGCATCCCTGCTCTTCGCCGGCGTGCTCACCTTCGCGGCCAGCGGCTGCGGCAAGAAGTGCAGCAACGAAGACCCCCGCGCCCGCATCACCAACAACGGCACCCAAAACGCCAGCGTACAGATAAAGACCTCCGGCGGCAGCACCGTCAACATCAACAACGTGGCCGCCGGGGCCTCGTCCGATTACGCCAACTATGCGGCCGGCACCACCACGTTCACGCTCAAGGTCAACAACGTCGACTACGTCAAAACCACCGACGTGAGCAAGTGCCACGAATACACCATTGCCATCGACCGCAGCAACGTCATCACCGTCACCGACACCGACCGCAATAACTAAAGCCGGTGCTTCCCCGTCCGCGCCGGATTCAACCGCCGCATTTCACGCCAAAACAGAACGAGCGGGCCACCAGGTCCGCTCGTTCTGTTTCGCCCTCACACCTCAAAATGCGGCCAGTCCTTAAACCGCAGCTAGTCGCCGGAAACCCCTCCGGGACGAGCGCACCCGTGCATCGGCCGCCTTCATCCGCCGCGCAACAGCCGGACGCAGCAGCACCCCCGACCACAACACCGTCCCATCGGCCAGCCGAAACGCCACGTCCAGTGCCCGGCCCGGCAGAAAGTTGTGCTTCGATTCCCCACCGGCTTTACGGGTCACTATTCAAGGTCCGCGAAGCCAACGTCCACGCCACCACCACCTGTATCACGTCAGTTGCAGGGTTGTCAGAACGGCAAGTCGGCCTCCAAACCAGTCGCGAGACTGGTTTCCCCGTATTCGGGCCGAGGGGGTGCATTTGACCGGTGCCCGGCGCGGTTTTAAGCCTCGTTCTCCATTCTGCCTTTTGCTTATGTCCGAAGCCTTACCCGCGCAGTTTCCGCCTGCTGAGCTGCTGCCCGCCCTGCTCGATGCCTCGCTCACCGGGGTCGTGCTGTTCGTGCCCGTTTACGGCCCGGCCGGTGAGCTGGTGGACTTCAGCTTTGCCTATTTAAACCCCGCCGCGCAGCGCATTTTGGGCCTGCCCCCCCAGCCCGCCGTCAGCTATCTGCAGCAGTTTCCGCACAGCACCGACCCCGCAAACGGGGCCTTTGTTTTCCAGCGCGACGCCTACCTGTCGGGCCAGGCCGCGCAGTTCGAGCTCAACTACCAGAACGACGGGTACGATAACTACTTCCGGGCCACGGCCCGCCGCGTGGGCGAGGGCCTGCTCGTGTGCGTCACCGACACCGCCGACCAGCCCCGCACCGCCGTGGAAGTGGCCCTGCGCCAGAGCCAGGCCCGCGAGCGGGCCGCCCACGCCGAGGCCGAGGCCCAGCGCCAGCGCCTGCTCAACGTCTTCGCCCAGGCCCCTGTGCTCATGACCCGCCTCAGCGGCCCCGACTACGTGGTGGAGCTGGCCAACGAGGGGTACCGGCAGCTGTTTGGCGCCCGGCACCTGACCGGCCGGCCCTACCGCGAGGCCGCGCCCGAGCTGGTGGAGCAGGGCTTTTTCGAGCTGCTCGATGCCGTGTACCGCACCGGCGAAACCTACACGGCCACCGAGGCCCCGGTGTACCTGCGCCCGGCCGGACCCGGCCCGCTCGTGCTCCGCTACTTCGACTTTATTTACCAGGCCACCCGCGATGCCGCTGGCTGCATCGACGGGGTGCTGGTGGTGGGCCACGAAGTCACCGAGCCGGTGCTAGCCCGGCAGCTGCTGGAGGAGCAGGCCCGCCAGCTGGCCCAGCTCAACCAGGAGCTGGAAGCCCGCGTGTTCGAGCGCACCCAGGCCCTGCGCCATGCCCGGGCCGAAACTGAGGCCACGGCCCAAAAGCTGCTGCGCGTGACCGAAAGCCAGCCCGGCATCAGTTTCACCGTGGACCAGAGCGGGCAGGTGCTCTACATCAGCCCCCAGTGGTACGCCTACACGGGTATGGAGCCCAGCGCGGACGTTACCGAGGCCTGGCCGCAGCTCATCCACCCCGACGACCTGCCCCTGGTAGCCGAGCAGTACGGCGCGGCCCTGGCCGGCGGCGGCCCCTGGCGCTACGAGTTTCGCTTACGCGGGGCCGATGGGCAGTACCGGTGGTTTACCAACCAGGGCGTGCCCGAGCTGCTGGCCGACGCCGAAGCCGCCGGCCGGCCCCGCCAGTGGTTCGGCTCCAACCTCGACATCGACGATTTGAAGCGGGCCCAGCAGCAGATTGAAGAAAAAGACCAGCTGCTGACCAGCATCCTCTCCTCGCTGCCGGCCAGCGTGGTCACCTTCGAGGGCGAAGACCTGCGCTTCGGCTTCTTCAACGAGTCCTATCAGCGCCAGGGGCAGGGCCGGGTCGTGCTGGGCCGGCCGGCGGGGGAGGTCTTTCCCGAAGCCGAACAGCAGGGCTTTCTGGCCTTGCTGCGCCGGGTGCTGCACACCGGCGAGCCCTACCAGGGGCAGGAGGTGCCCGCCTACATCCGCGACCCACACACTGGGCAGCAGCAGGACATGTACGTGGACCGGACCTACCTACCCCTGCGCCACGGCCAGCAGCCGCCCCACGCCGTGCTCGGCTTCACCGTTGACGTGACGGACCGCGTGCTGGCCCGCCGGCAGGCCGAAACCGCCCAGGGGCAGGCCCTGGCCGCCGCCGAGCAGGCCGTGGCTCAGCGCGAAGCGTTTTACCAGGTGTTTGAGCAAACCCCCGCCTGCATTGCCCTGCTACGCGAGCCCAGCCACCGCTTCGAATATGTCAACCCCGCTTACCAGCAGCTCTTTCCCGGCCGCCAGCTGGTGGGCCGTACCGTAGCCGAGGCCCTGCCCGAAGTCGTGGAGCATGGTTTTCTGGCCCTGCTCGACGGGGTGTTTCAGACCGGTGAAACGTATTTCGGGCAGCAGATGCTCCTGCCCGTGACCTTGACCGACGGCCAGCCGCCCCAGGACGCCTACTTCGATTTCACCTACCAGGCCCTGCGCGAAGCCGGGCACATCGTGGGCATCTCCATCTTTGCCACCGACGTCACCGAGCGGGTGTTGGCCCGCCGCCAGCGCGAGGCTCAGCAGGTGCAGCTGGCCGAGCTGTTCGAGCAGGCCCCGGTGGCCATCACCGTGCTGCGGGGGCCGCAGTACGTTATCGAGGTGGCCAACCCGCTCGTGGCCCAGCTCTGGGGCCGCACCCCCGAGCAGGTGCGGGGCAAGGCCCTCTACGACGCCCTGCCCGAAGTACGCGACCAGGGTTTCAAGGAACTGCTCGACCAGGTGGTGGCCAGCGGCGAGGCCTTCGTGGCCCAGGAGGTGCCGGCCCAGCTGCCCCGCGCCGGGCAGCTCGAAACGGTGTACCTCAACTTCGTGTATCAGCCCCTGCGCGACGCCCAGGGCCGCATCGACAGCGTAGCCGCCGTGGCCACCGACGTCACCGCCCAGGTGCTGGCCCGCCAGCAGCTTGCCCAGGCCAATGAGCAGCTCACGGCCGCTAATAGCCAGCTCACCCGCACCAACCTGGACCTCGACAACTTCGTCTACACCGCCTCCCACGACCTCAAGCAGCCCATTGCCAACATCGAAGGGCTGCTCACCGCCCTGCGCGAAGAGCTGGTCTTGCCCCCCGCGCAAGCCGCCATCAACCCGCTGCTCGACCGGATGCAGGGCGCGGTGGAGCGCTTCAAGCGCACCATTGCCCAGCTCACCGACATTGCCAAGCTGCAGGCCGCCCACGACCCCCAGCCCCCCACCGAGGTTGACCTGGCCGCCCTGGTGGCCGACGTGCGCCAAGACCTACGCCCCGAGTTCCAGGCCATCGGCGCGGCGCTGACCGTGGACGTGACCGGTTGCCCCACCCTGGCCTTCGCCGAAAAAAACCTGCGCAGCGTGGTGTTCAACCTGCTCAGCAACGCCCTCAAGTACCGCCACCCCGACCGCGTGCCCCAGCTCCGGCTGCGCTGCCATACTGCCGAGGCCTTTACTGTGCTCGAATTGCAGGACAACGGCCTCGGCCTCGACCCGGCCCAGCAAAAAAAGCTCTTCGGCCTGTTCCAGCGCCTGCACGTGCACGTCGAGGGCTCCGGCATTGGCCTCTACATGGTCAAAAAGATGGTCGAGAATGCCGGCGGCCGCATCGAAGTAGACAGCCAGCCCGGTATCGGCTCTACTTTCCGGCTGTATTTCCCCCTTTTTCGTTAAGCCCCGCAGTTGGCACCAGGTAGGAACGTAGTTTCTGGTTTCTGCCGGTTTTTGCTCATTGCTAACTGCCCCCTACATGTTGCCCGCCATCCTGCTCGTCGACGACGACGCCACCACCAATTTCCTCAACCAGCGCCTGTTGCGGAACCTCCAGGTAAGCCGCGAGGTGCGCGTGGCTCTCAACGGCGCCGAAGCCCTCGCCCTGCTGCAGGCTTGCTGCCAGGAGGGGCCCGATGCCTTCCCGGCCCTCATTCTGCTCGACCTGAACATGCCCGTGATGAACGGCTTCGAATTCCTCGAAGCCTACCAGCAGCTGCCCGCTGCCCCGCGCCAGCACACGGTCATCGTCATGCTCACCACCTCCACCCTCGATGCCGACCAGGCCAGGGCCCAACAGCTGCCCATCGCCGGCTACCTCACCAAGCCGCTCACCCGCGAGAACATGGCCACCGTGCTGCGGGTCCATTTCAACCTGCCCCCGCATCTTTAACCCCCCTGGCTCGCCACCCCGGAATTATTCGGGTTCTCCACCTACGGGATAGTGGCTACGAAACCCCACCCCAAACCAAAACGAGCGGACCATCTGGCCCGCTCGTTTCGTTTGCCCCGCAATGCCACTAACGCCGCCGGGGCCTCTCCAGTAGCGCCGAACCGCTCGCACGGCCCGGACTTTTGTAGCGCCGGGCCGCTTGCGCGAACCCGGACTTTTTTTCTTCCGCCGCCGGCCGGCTCAGGCGCTGTCCGGCCGCAGCAGCGGCAACGACTCCGAGCGCGCCAGTACCGCCAGCGCCTGCATAGTCGCCTGCCGCGTTCAGCGGGTTGAGCCTTTCCTGAACGGCCTCCGGTTTAAGCCATAAAGGGCTTGACAATGGCCAGCACTTCGTCTTTGTGCAGGGGCTCGTCAAAGCTGGCGGTGGCCGCGTTGCCAACGTCGTAGCCCCCAATGCCTTCGAGGTTGATAAGCACCTGGCGGTGGTCGGACTCCCGCTTGTAGATGGGCTCCAGCGGAGTTCCTTTCGTGTTGTCATCGCCGATAATCCACGGTTTCACCTTGGCATAGCCGTTCACCATGCGGATAAACCGAATGTGGGCGGCGTGGCGGGCTTCCACGGAGTGAATTTGCAGGGCCGCGGTGAGGATGTCGTTCGAGGATTTCAGCTCGCTGGCCTGCCCTTTGTAGGCGCCCACGCCGGTGTCTTCAAACGCTTGGGCCACCCCCAAAAACTGCTTGTAGTCCTTGAACACGTTCGGATACAAGCCTTTGGCCGTAAAATCGTATTTGCCTTCGGCTACGGCGGTGCCGCCGGCCGACGCAATGGCTTGCTGCAAAAACTTCACGTGGGCCATTTCGTGGTCGCGGATAACGTTGATTTTATCCTTGGCCGGCGTCAGCCCCGCGGTGCCCAAAGCGGTTTGGTAAAACCGGCTTTCGAGGTGCTCCAGGGTCAGGGCGAAGTTGAGCACGCCCAGCACATCGCCGGATACCTTCTGGCCGTAGGCCTTGTTGAACAGGCCGCCCAACGCCACGGGCACGGCGGCAGCGGCCAAGCGGGTAGTGCCCCGCAGGAAGTTTTTGATGACCCCGCGGCGCTCGTCCACCCGGTCATAAATCTCGGGGTCCACCCGCTCGATTTCGGTGAAAATAGTTGAAAGGTTCATAAGGAACGGGGGTATTTAGTGGGTGGGTAAATCGGCAACCGATATTTTGGTGACGAAGTATTTGTCGGCCAGCGCCATTACCTGCGCGGGGGTGCGCGCGCCGTCCAGGCCGTTGGCATCTATCACGTCGCTGTCGGCAAAGCTGCCAAAGTTGAGCAGGTTGCGGATGGTGGCGGCGTGGCGGGCCTCCACCGACACAATCTTGCCGGCGTGGTTCAGAAACGGCGACAGGGCCAGCAGCTGGCCCGCCCCGTTGTAGGCCGATACCCCGAGGTCCTCAAAGGTGCGGGCCGTCGTCAGCACGCTTTTGCGGTCGGCGAAATTGATGGAGGAAAAGTCAAACTGCAGCCGGGGCACTTTTTTCAAAACCAATACATCGCTGAACCATTCGCGGTGCGCGATTTCGTCGTTGCGGATGTCGGTGAGCAGGTCTTTTTCCAGCGCGCTTGCCCCGCCGTAAAAGCCGGCCACTACTTTTTCATAAAAAGCGCCTTCCAACTGCTCCAAAGCATAGGCGTAGTTAAGCACGGCCAAATCGTGCTCGCCGATATCGAGGCGACCCGAGGGCGTTTCTTTCTGAATATGGCAACCCGCCGAGGCCAGGGCCACCCCCGCCAAGCCAAGCCCCGTGAACTTCAGGAAGGAGCGGCGCGGGGCGGATTGGAGGAGCCGCGGGCCGGGATTAAATCCCAAGGGTGGTGAGGCGATTGGTGCGGGACTACGCATTTGGGTTTTGGGTTAAAAATGAAGGATGGTGGGCAATGGGGCGGCTGAGAAGAATTGACCGCAAATACCTTTTGATAATGCGGGTATTGCGAAAAAGCCGGGCCGGATTTAGGCCCGCAACATTGGCCCCACCGGGTGGCCGTCGTGGGCCAGCACCGCCAGCGCCTGAATAGCGGCTCGCGCCCGGGTTTTCACCGTAGACAGCGGAATGCCGAGCTCTTCGGCGGCTTCGACCTGCGTGCAGCCGCCGAAGTACAGCAGGTCGATGACTTCGCGTTGCCGGGGCTTGAGCTGCCCGGCGAGCTCCCGCACCCCAATGTGTTCGGGCTGGAAGGAGGCCGGCGCGGGAACCCACTCCGCGCCGGCCCCTTCCAGCGACCGGTTTTGACGGTGGAACCGGTAGCGGGGGCTGCGCATCACATCCACGGCGTGGTTGGAGCACACCCGCGCCAGCCACGTGAAGAGCCGGCCCCGCCCGGCATCGTAGCTGGCAAAGCTGAGCCAGACTTTGAGCCAGGCTTCCTGCAGCACATCCTGCGCCAGGGCCTCGTCGCGCACCAGGCGCAACACCACCGCCAACAGGCTTTTGGCGTACCGCGCGTGCAACAGGCGCAGGGCCTGCTCGTCGCGCGCCAGCAGGCGCTCAATAAGCAGGGTTTCGTCAGGGGACGCTTCACGCGGCGCGGGCACTGGATTCATAGCGTGTATAATGGCAAGTTGGATTCAGACACAAGGGATAGGGTAAATAGCCTATCCGAAGAATAAATTGAACGTCATGTTTCGGCAAGCGGACACCAGATGAAGCATGACATTCTTTTTTGTCAATTCGGGTAGGCACTAGGAGCCTATCCAAATAGGCTTGGAAAAGACCGGTCATGCTGAACGCAGTGAAGCATCTCTACTGCGTAACTAACTCAATCAAAAGGTTTACTGATGCGATAGAGATGCTTCACTGCGTTCAGCATGACGGCCTATTTGGATAGGCGCTAAGCGGCGGGCAGCACATGGTCGCGGATTTGTTGAATTTTATGCTGGTCGAGCGGCTTGAGCAGGACCCCCGCGACCAACGGGTACGCCGCGGCACGGACCCTATCGGAAGGGGCCATGGAGGACGTGAGCAGGTACACGAAGCACTGGTCTTGCAGCTGCACCTCGTGGAGCCTGAGCAGGTCCAGAAAGTCCCACCCGCTTACCACCGGCATGTTCAGGTCCAGCAAAATGACCTGCGGCACCAGGCCGGCGGGTATCTGCCGCAGCAGAAAGGCCAGGGCTTCGGTTGGGGATTGGAACGAGGCGGCCGTGTCCGACAAGCCTTCGTGGTGGAGGAGCCGTTCCGTTAAAAACGTGGTAATCGGGTCGTCGTCAATCAACAGGGTGTGCATGGGGCGCGGGCTCAAGGGAGTGTGATGGTAAATTGGGTGCCTTTGCCTACCTCACTGCTCACCGCGATGTGCCCGCCCATGCTCTCGACGTGGGTTTTGGTGAGGTACAGGCCCACGCCGCGGCCGGGGTGCTGCGGATGAAACCGCTGGTAGAGTTTGAACACGTCGGCGCCGGCGTGCGCCAGGTCGATGCCCAAACCGCTGTCGGCCACGACGATTTCCTGGCTTTGCCCGGCTCCCTCCGTCGCCGTCAGCTCCACGAGCAGCGGCCGGTGGGCGTCGCGGTATTTGATGGCGTTGGACAACAGGTTGAAAACGATGCTGTAGAGGTAGGCCCGGTTCCCGCGCACCTGAAAGCCGGTGGGAATAGTGGTGCGCAGGGTGCCGCCGCAGTCGTGCAGCACGTCTTGCAGGCTTTGCCGCACTTGCTCCACCACCTCGGCCAGGGGCACCGCTTCGGAGTTGGCCAACCCCACCTTGTCGCGAATGGCCAGGATGGTGTTGATGTCGAGCAGCACCTGGTCGAGCTGGTGCAGGCTGGTTTTCAGGTAAGCCTGAGCCTGTTCAAATTTCGGGGTATCCGCTTGCTCCAGGGCCAGCAGGTCCACCATCCCAAGCGCGTTGGCCAGCGGCGCGCGCAGGTTGTGCGACACGATGTAGGTGAACTGCTGTAAGTCTTTGTTCTGCGCGAATATCTCCTGCTCATGCTGGTTTTTTTCGGTGATGTCCCGCGCCACCATGTGCACCCCCACCACCCGGTTGTCTTCCCGCACCGGCACCTTCACCACGTCCCAGTGCCGGGGCGCGGAGTTCCCCTGTGCGGCGTACACTTCGAAGCGGACGATTTTGCCGGTGAAGGCTTCTGCCAGTTTCTCCCGGAACAGGCCCCGGACGTCCGCGGGCAGAAACTCGTCGTACGGATGGTTCACCACCTGCTCTTTCGGCTTTCCCACCAAGGTGAGAAAGGCCGGGTTGGCATCCAGGATGATGGACGCTTCATTCTGATAGAGAATGAGTTCGGGCGTATTCTCAAACAACGAGCGAAACCGGGCATCGGTATCCGCGACGGGCGCAAGGGTCATCATGGGTTTAGCAGATTAAAAGCGCGTCAACTTCCGCAGCGGAGCACCCGGCAAGCGGGCAGTCCCACCAGGCTTCGTCGGTAGCCACCTCACGCGAGCCAGGCGCTGAACTCTTTGGCAGGGGTAGCCGCAGCTTCGCGGCGTAGCGCAGCGTTTTCGGCAGGGCCGGAAAAACCACGGGCCAGGCGCGGCGCGGCGAGCGGCTGTGGCGGGAGCGGGTGGCGAGGAACCGCCGTTTCGTCCGCCGCGTGGGCGTGCCACCGGGCCACGTCGGCGGGCGTGTAGGTGGTCCACACCCCTTCCCGTAGGCAGCCCAGGCACGAGCAGAATAACAACACGACTAGCAGCACCATCGGACAATGGGAATAAGGATACGATTATGGAGCAGCCGGCCTAGGCCAGCTTCTTGCGTTCAAACTGTAGGTCGCCGCTGAGCGACTCGTGCTTCAGGATGGATTCGTGGATGACGCGGGCCTGCTGACCGGTTACGTCGGCTTTGCGGAAAAACAGCTCGGCCACGGCCTCCTGCAGGTCGTCGGCGAAGTGGCGGCCCAGGTTTAGCAGCAGCATCTTGGTTTCTTCCAGCCCGCGCATCGATTGGTAGAGCATGCTCTCGACCGATTCCGTGACTTCGCTGAGCAAGGCGCTGACGGTGTAGGCGTGGCCCGTGTGGCAGCGGTAGCGAATCAGCTTGCCTTCAATGAGTTGGGTGAGGGCCCCGTGACAATCGGGGCAGGTAAAAGGCGTGAGCTTGCCTTTGTCGATGATGCCCAGCTCGAAGCCCCCGCCCTGCTTGGCGATGGTGAGCTCAACTTTGAGCAGGTCGAGCTCGGCGGCGGGCAGGCGGGTTTTGGCGCGCGCGGGCTCCTGGGTGAGGCGCACCAGCAGCGTGGCCATTTGGGCCAGCGGCACCACATGGTCGGCCGCCACAAATTCCAGGGCGTTGGTGGGCATCGACGGTTGCACGGCGTCGAGGGGTTCCTGCACCACGGCCACCCCGCCCATGCGCTGCACGCTCCACAGGCCGGACGTGCCGTCGTCGAGGTAGCCGGTGAGCACCACGCCGGTTACCCGGGGGCCGTAGGTGTACGCGGCTGAGCGGAACAGCGCGTCAATCGACGGCCGGAAGCGGTTTTCCTTCGGGCCCCGCGTCACCAGCACCCGGTCGCCTTCGAGCAGCAAGTGGTGGTCGGGCCGGGCCACGTAGATGACGCCCGCCTCGACCGCTTCCCCGTCCTGCGGGTGCCGGGCCTCCAGGGCCGACACCGAGCTGAGCAGCTGCGGCAGAATGCTCGGCGAATCGGCCGGCACGTGCATCACCACAAAAATGGGGGCCGGAAAGTCGGCCGGCAGCGCTTTTACCAGTTCCATCAGGGCCTCCACCCCGCCGGTGGAAGCACCGATGACGATGATGTCCCGGTAAGGCTTTTGGGTCTTTTTGGGCGTTTTCATAGGTTTTTTTTAGGGTAAAGTCACACGGCCTGGCTCCAGGCCGGCGGGCGGGTTAGGTTCGCAGCTGCACTTACCCGTTTAGGTAGAACACGGCCTCCAGCCCCAGCTGCTGCAAGTAGCGGCGCAGCCCCGGGTGCACGTTGCACAGCCGCAGGCACGTGCCCCGTTGGCGCATTTGCAGCAGTAGCGCCACAAAGCGGCCCACCCCCAGCGGGTGCGGCATCAGCAGGCCACCACAGTCAATCAGCAGGTGCGCCGGCGGCGCGACCACCAGACAAGCCAGCTGCTTCGCCGTTATGTTGGCCAGGTTTACGGGCATTAGCGCCGGAGCGGCGGCTGTTCCGGCAAGCAATTCAGGAAAGTGAATGGACATAAGCACCAGGGAAAAGCGCCGGGTGAACCACCAAAATGGCGGGCCACGGCCGGAACACGGCGTGAGAAACCAAAGGGCATACTTGCGGTCGTGCTACCCTGTTGACACAGGCTTGTCTAGCACTGATACAAAGGAACAGGCCCTCAATCCAGCAGGCTACAGCATATGTACCCCATTCGCATAAGGTGAATACCCATTTGTGTCCCCGTATAAATACGGTGATGCCATCCGGTTGCCCGAAACCCAATGTGGCTGCCGAGGCGGCTACCTTACTTGTTCCTTCCCTGATACCACGCCCGAGGCACGCGCCCCTTAGGGCTGGAGCAGGCCCCGCTCCATGGCGTATTTCACCAGCGCCGGGGTATTTTTCACCCCGGTTTTTTCCAGCAGGTTCTGGCGGTGCGACTCGACCGTCCGCTTGCTGGTGAAGAGCTGGTCGGCGATTTCCTGGTTCGTGAGCCCGGTGGCCACCAGCTGGAGAATTTCCCGCTCCCGGTGCGTGAGGGCCACGCCAGGGTCCGGGGCCGGGTTGCGGGATTCCTGGAGCAATAGTTTTTCCAACAACCCCAGGCCGATTTCCGAGCACAGAAACCGCTTACCCGAAGCCACGCCCTGCAGCGCCGCCACCACCTCGTACTTATCGGCGTTTTTGAGCACGTAGCCGTGGGCCCCCGCCGCCAGGGCTTCGCCGATGGTGCGCTCGTGGGTCATCATCGAAAGCAGCAGGATGCGCAGGTCCGGGTATTCGGCCCGCAGGCGGTGGGTGGTGGCCAGCCCGTCGAGCACGGGCATGTTCAGGTCCAGCAGCACCACGTCGGCGGCCACGGTGGGCAGCTGGTCGAGCAGCTCCTGCCCGTTGCCGGCTTCGCCCACCACGGCAAACAGCGGGTCGGCCGAGAGCAGGGTGCGCAGCCCGTCGCGGATAAGGGTGTGGTCGTCGACGATAAAAACGCGAATCATGGCTAGGAGAATAAGGGCAGGGGAATGCGCAGGCGGATGTGGGTGCCGAAGGCGGGGGAGGAGTCCACGGCCACGGTGCCGCCGAGCAGGGCCACGGCGTTGCGCACGGTGCGCAGGCCCAGGCCTTCGGCCACGGTCTGCGGGTCGAATCCGTGGCCGTTGTCTTCGGCCCGCAGGCTGACGCCGCCGGGCAGGGTTTCCAGCTCCAGCAGGGCCTCCGTGGCCCCGGCGTGCCGCACGATGTTGAGGGCCAGCTCCTGGGCCAGCCGAAAGAGGGTGACCTGCACCGGCTGCGGCAGCGCGGGCTCCTCGCCCAGGGTGTGGCACTGGATGCGCAGCTGCGGCGTCGATAAATCGCGGCACACGTCGCGCACGGCGGCCGCGAGGCCAAAGTCAATGAGCGAGGTGGGCACCAGCTCGTGGGCCAGCGTGCGGTTCTGGCGCATGGCCTCGGCCAGCAGGCTGGCGGTTTGCTGGTGCAGGGCGGCCAGGGCGGGCAGCGCGTGCAGGGCGGGCGTGTCGAGCTGGTCGAGGCGCAGCTTGGTGGCGTAGAGCACCTGGCCCAGGCCGTTGTGCAGCACTTCGCCCAGGCGCTGCCGCTCGTTTTCCCGGGCCTGCAGAATGGCCAGCAGCAGCTCCTTGTGGTGGTCCAGCTTCAGGGCCAGGTTCTCGGCCTCCAGGCGCTGCACGTCGCTCACGTCCAGGCACACGCCCAGCACCCGCACGGCCTCGCCCGGCACGTCGGGCACGGGCACGGCCTTGAAGCGCACGGTCTTCACCGCGTCGCCCACCCGCAGGCGCAGGGACGCGTCGAAGCGGCTGCTGCCGGCGGCGAGGGTGCGCAGCAGGCGGGCGGCGGCGGGCCGGTCGTCGTCCACCACGGCATCGAGAAAGACCTGGAGCTCGACGGGGCTGCCCACGGGCCGGCCGAAGAGGTGGTACAGGCCGTCGGACCAGGTCAGCTCCTGGTTGCCCAGGTCGTAGTCCCAGCTGCCCATCGCGGCCACCGCTTCCGATTCCTGGAGTAGGGCCAGGCTCTTGGCCTGCGCCTGCGAGGCGAGCACATCCGCTTGCCGGGCCTCGCTTTCCCGCAGGGTTTGCTCGGCCCGGTGGCGCGCCGACACGTCGCTGAACAGCACCGCCAGGTGGCCGGGTTGCACCTCCGGCACGGCTTCCACTTCCACCCACCGGTCCAGCTCGGCCACGTAGCCGCCAAACCGGCGGGATTCGCCGCTAGCCACCGCCTCGTCGTAGATGGCCATCAGGTGGGGCTCGATGCCGGGCACCAGCTCCCGAATCGTGCGGCCAACCACGTCGGCCAGGCCGGAGTGCCGCTCAAACGCCAGGTTCACGACCAGGTACCGGTAGTCGTTGGGCTCGGCCGGGGCCGTCGCCACTTGTTCCAGCAGGCAAAAGCCCTGTTCCATGTTAGTGAACAGGGAGCGGTAGCGGCCTTCGGACTGGCGCAGGGCTTCGGAGGCTTCGTGGTTCGCCGTCACATCGAGCAGCACGCTGCTGATGCGGGCCGGCTTCTTCCGGTGCCATTCCACCACGCGCCCCACCTCCGACAGCCAGCGCACGGCCCCGTCGCCGGCCCGCACGATGCGGTAATCGGCCCGGAATTCGCCCTGCGCTTCCAGCTGCTCCCGGATGCCGGCCCAGGCCGGGCGGTCGTCGGGGTGCGTCAGGGCCATGGCCTGGGCCACCGTAATTACTTCCTGGGCGGGCTCCAGCCCCAGCATCAGGAACCGCTCGTCGTTGCCCCGCATCAGGTCCGTCTGGTAATCCCAGTGGCAGATGCCCAGGTGGGCCAGCTCCACGGCCTGCCGCAGGCTCGCGTCCGATTCGCGCAGGGCTTCCGCGTCGGCTCCACTGCCGGCGGCGTTGCCATCGGACGAAGGAGCGGAGGAGCCCAGGGGCTGAGAACCGAGAGAGTTAGGTTTGCGCATGCACGTCGGTGGGCAACAGTGAGCCGCTAATTGCCTACTGGAAAGGCTTACGTAAGAATTTCCGTTTCAGGTTAGCGGTGAAAGCACCAGGGGGAAGAGCGGTATCAGATGTTAACCCCCTGCTTTTGAGCCGTTAGGCGGCGTTGAGCGCCTGGTGTACGTCCACCCACGTCAATTCGCCGGCCACGTAGCGGGCGTACAGCTGTCGGGCGGACGGCGTGGCCTTGGTTTTCAAGTAGGGCAGGGCGGCCTGCAGCTGCTCCAACACCCGCGCACGTTGCGCCGGGGTTTGGGCAGTGGGGCCAAAGCGGGCGTCGTATGCCATAAAAGGACCAAAAGGGAGCGCAGGGGTACGCTCACACAAAGGTCCGACCTGGAAGTTTGCCATGCGCTACGGCCAATACCAGAATGCAGTTGCGGATTATACCTAGATTTTGCGCAAGGAAGGATGGTGCAAACCCGTCGCGCAGTGGTTTGCGTCGCCACACGCGCTTAAAGTTGGCAACCCATTTCGTAATGAGCAAACCAACCGTTACATAAACCAAAGCAAGCGGATAATATGGCCCACTCGCTTCGTTTCCACTCCACACCTCAGGATGCGCCCGGGTCCTTATTCCAGGTCAATGAAAAAGGTCGTGCCCTCGTTTTCCTTGCTCTCGAGCCAGATTTTGCCCTGGTGCATTTCCACAATCTGCTTGGTGATGAACAAGCCCAGGCCCGTGGTGGTGTCGCCGTACAGGCCCGGCCGTGCGGCCGAGGTGAACTTGTCGAACACATGGGGCTGTAGCGCTTCCGGGATGCCCAGGCCGGTGTCGTGCACCACGAGGCGGACGCGGCCTTTGAGCTGGCGCAGCCCCACGCGAATCTTCCCGCCGGCGGGCGTAAAGTTGAGGGCGTTGGAGAGCAGGTTGTCGAGGATGCGGCCAAACTTGTCGGCGTGGATGTTGGCGTGAATGGGGGTTTTGGGCAGCTCCAGGCGCAGGTGGATGCCTTTATCCTGTGCCGAGAGGCGGAACAGGGCCATGCGCTTGTCCAGGAAGGTCCCCAGGTTGGTGCGGTGTTTTTTTGCGCGGGTGGCCTCCAGCTGGCCCAGAAACAGCACGTCGCGCAGCAGCGCATCGGCTTGGCCGCACGCTTGCTCCACCATGCCCAGCAGCTCCTCCACGTCCTGCCGGGCCTTGGCCGAGTCGATGCTGAGCACTCCGGCGTGGCCCCGTAGCATGGTCATTATCATGCGGATGTTGGCGATGGGCGCTTTGAGGTCGTGGGCGGCCAGCTGCAGGATGGTTTCCTGCGTGTCGTAGAGGTGCTGGTTGGCCAGCTCCAGCTGCTTGCGCCCGGTGATGTCTTCCAGCGTGGTATAGCCCAGCTCCCCGTCCTCGGCCTCGTCGTCGGGAAAGAGCACCGACGTGACCCGGCACCAGAACGAGGACTTGTCCTGACGCACCAGGCAGGTTTCCAGCACGAAGCTCGGCTTTTTGTGGTCCCAGAGCTGCTCCTGCAGCCGCTCCCAGTCCTTCACAAAGTCGGGGTGGGCAAAGTCGATGATTTTGCGTCCCACCACCTTCTTCACGCTTTTCAGGCCCAGCATGGTGGCCAGCGCCTGGTTGGCCTGGCGGATGCACAGGTCCGGGTCAATGATTTTCTGGCCCATCGGCGAGTTCTCGAACACGGTCCGAAACCGGTCCTGGCTGCGCTGGTACCGCTCATCCACCACTTTTTGCTCGTCGGCGACTACTTTCTGCTCCCGCAGGTGGGTATTCTTTTTCTGCAGGGACTTAACCTGCTTCTTTTCGGGGGCGGCCGAAGCCGGGGTTGACGAGGGGGAAGCCATAAAGCGAAGGGAATAACGAAGGGAAAGTGCCGGCCTGCGCCGCCAGGGGAGGGGTTGAGGCGGCGTGCGACTCAAGGTATACGCCAAAAGCCGCGCCCTCGTCCATGCGGCGGGTGCAGATGCAGCACCTGCCCATCGGGCTCGAAAGCCGACAACTGGAAGGTGCCACATTTTTTATTATGCTGGCTTCGCGAGGCACCCCGGCACTACTTTTGTTCAGCGCCGGTTTAACCGCAACAGGCCCCGTTCACGCCCGGCTTTCCCACGGGCCTGCTCTTTTTATGATAAAACTTTCCAGTGTGCTGCTGGTCGACGACGACCAGCTCACCAACGACCTGAATAAACGCCTGCTGCAAGAGCTTGGCGTCGCCGACCAGTACCTCTCGGCCAACGACGGCGTGCAAGCCCTTGCGGCCCTGGAGCAGCTCGCGTTGGATGCCAACCCCACCAGCCCGGTCCTCGTGCTGCTCGACGTGAAGATGCCCCGTATGGACGGCATGGCCTTTGTCGACGCCTACCAGCAGCTGCCCGAAAACCAACAACAAGCCGTGGTCATCGTCATGCACACCGCCTTCATGAACTCGGACGACCTCGGCCGCGTCGAGTCCCTGCCCATCGCCGGCCTGGTCAGCAAGCCGCTCACCAAGGAAAAGCTCGACACCATCCTCAAGCTCCACTTCCAGCGCCGCTTTCCGGTCGCGTAGTGGCGCGCCGAACCATCTGCAATGCTAAAACCAAAACGAGCGGACCACCTGGCCCGCTCGTTTCATTTCCATCCTACACCTCAAAATGCGGCCGGTCCTTAAACCCCGGCCAGTCGCCGCCCCAATGCACCCGCGCATCGGTTGCCTTCATCAGCCGCGCAAACTTGCTCAGCAGCAGCCCCGACCACGACACCTCCCCGTCGGCCAGCAGAAACGCCACATCCAAAGCCAGCGCGGGCAGCCGGTTGTGCTTCGATTCCCCGCCCCGCTTGTATGTTACCACCGGCCCCGGCTTACTTCGGCCTCGCTCATACAGCTCGTCCTGCCGCTCCGGCGAGCGGTAGCATTCCGTAATAAAAGGCCGCCCCAGCAGCCGCAGCACCGGGTCGCCCGCCCACCGGGCTAGCGCGTGCGCATACGCCGCCCCGAGGCTCGGCACCGCCTGCCCCAGCCGCGCCGCCTCTATCCGCTGCTGCACCCCGCTCAGCTGCGGTGCAAGCCGCGCCAACTGCTTCGCCACCGGCGCGTTACTCCGCCTGAGCATCGGACGCAGGCAGGGTAGGAGCCGGAACAGGTACCGAAGCTGCCGGCACCTTCACCACCGATTCGGGCCTTTGCAGCGCCTTCCGTACCGTCGCCCAGATGGTCACGATGGCCACCAGCGCCTGAATAATCAGGTGCCCGTAGTTCTCAATCGTCGTCGGGTCCGGCGGCACCAGGCCCTGACTGGCTACCTGACCGAGCACGGCCGTTGTAAAAATGTGGGCCAGGTGCCCGGTTTTGGTGCTGCTGAATAACATGAGGCGGTCCATGAGTAGCGTACTAATTTGGGTAAATTCAACCCAAATATAATTGCTTTATTACACATTTATACGCTAAATGTGCTTCCTCAGTTGCCCGTGATTTATAATTTGATAATTGCACTTTATTTGGGCACTCCCTTCGGGCCAGGCTATCCAGGGCTTCGTCTCTGCTTGATGCGCAGAATGCTTCGGTGCTGCGCACAGTTCCCGCTGGTCACTCCCTTCCTATCCTTAGCGCACTACCCCCGATGCCACCGCTTTCATCCGGCGTAGCCCGCCGCTCCTAGCGTCTCGTCAGGCAGCGCCGGCCCGATACCGCCGTTCCAGGCCCAGATGCAAGCCCGCCCACCCGCGCCGGCCACTGCTTCGCTCAGGGTGCCACGCCGCGCTACGGTCGCTCAGGCGCTGCGTTCCTCCGCGCCATCGCGCCCTACGCTTGCAGGCATCCTTCGCTGCGCATCGGGGACCCCTCCGGGGCAGCGCTCAGCCCCCCGCATCAGCAGTAGCCAGGATGCTTCAGCAACACCCCACCGCCAGCCCACCGCACCGCCGCCATGCCGCGCCGGGCCAGGAAAAGGCCCCACGCCGCACGTCAGCCCCTCCAAATTTGGTTGCAGGCCGCAGGCCGAAAAAGCCTGCCACCTAGTAAAGTTTGCGTTCAGGCCACGCAGGCAGAAGCAAGGCCCGCTTCGCGGAGGGTTTCATTAGCTTCGCTGTCCTTCGGTTGGGGAGAGCCCCAAACCCCCGCCGCCATGCCCAGGCTGAAGAAGCCCGGTCATCTGCCTCAGGTTCCGCAGCCTGAAAAAAGGCCGCTACACCCTCATAAGGTCGGCTTCGCCGAGTAACTAATGGGGGCCTCAGGCCGCCCCCCAAACCCCTTGGCCGAGGCATATAGGGTGTTCTGTCAGGTCGCCCGCGCTGGCCGCCAACTCTATCCCGCTTAGTGCCGCCTCAGTTCAGCGGCAGCAGCTCGCAGGGCCGCCCCAGCCGCCGCGCTGCCCGGTAGGCGCTCAGGGTGCCCTTGCTGCGCCAGTCCCACACCAGCAGCACCCGGCCGGCCCGGCTCACTATTTCGGCGTTGCGCACATGCGGCGCAGCGGCCCCGTGGGCGGCATAGTCGGGCCGTAGTTCCAGCAGCGCCACGCCGGCCCGCCGCGCCCACCCGGCCGCCAGCGTGTCCACGCCCGCCGCCCCGCCGCTCACCACCTGGTCCAGTTCCCCAGCCGCCAGCAGCGCATCCAGGCGCACCAGTAGGGCGGGGCAGCTGGCTACGCTTCGGCTGCCTACTACTGCCACGCTGTGCTTTTTATCTTTTTCCATGCTTAAAGATACGAATAATTAGCGTATAAAAGAACAACAACCTGCGCAAAATAAAAGAAAATATGTTGCTTATATGTACAGCAATTCAAGCGTTATAACGTATATTTGTATAGTAGTCCGGGATAGGCCCGGACGCCCGCAGTGCGGCAGGGCCCGGTCACACAGCACCCCCACGGCTAACACATACAGCCATGCAACCCAACCAACTTTTGCAGCTCGCCGCTGCCGCCTGGAAAGGCCCCGCCCTATGCTCGTTCTCGGGCATTTACATTGCGCAGTCCGCCACCACCTATGGCAAGGGCGGCACCAGCTGGCACGTCATGCTCAGCCTGGCCCAACGGCCGGAGTGCCAGCCCTCGGGGGGCTTCGCCGGCTCTTCGCCCTGCCCGTTTGAGGCGCTGCGCCTGGCTTTCCGCGCCATGCGGGCCGCGCACCCCGGCTTTGCCTTCGCGGCCGTGTGGCAGGTTATCAAGGCCGAGGATGATTTTGCCGGCATCCCCACTCATGCCTAGCGTCGCCACTGCCCCAGCCGCGCCCATGGTGGGCGCGGCTGCCGGCAAGCTGGCCACCCTGCACGCCACTCTTGCCCGGCTGGAGGCCATGTTTCCGCCCCGCCCCCGGCCAGCACTCCAGCCCGCACCCACGCCCATCGACCCGGCAGCCGTTGCTGCCCGCCACGCGCTGGCCCGTGCCCACTCCACCATGTTCGACGCCCGCGCTGCCAAGTATGCCCTTCGGGATGATTACCGCCCTCAGCCCGGCCGCTTTGCCCGGTTGCGCGCTGCCATCATCCGCTACCAGCAGGCCCGCGCCGCATACGCAACCGCTGCCGCCGCTTTCCACGCCAGCCCCGCCGGAGCCGCTTTGCAGGCCGCCCGCGCCAAATACCCCCGCTTTTAGCCACCCGGCCCGCGCCCACATCGGCGCGGGTCACTAAGCCCCGCCAGCAATGCAATACGACCCGAAGGACGGCGCAAGCCAATCAACCGAGGCCGAGCTAAACGGCCTCAGCGGCGATGAAATGGCCGCTGATGAAGGCCAGGCCGCTTTCTACGAGCAGCAGGAGGAGTGGGAGCGCCAGGCCCACTACCACCACGAGCAAGAGCAGGAAGCGTGGGAAGAGGGCGAATACGAGCAGATGATTTTCGAGGTCGAAGGCTATTAGCGCCCGCCTTACCCAACCCATTCCTTCACCAGAGGCCGCCCCGCCGGGTGGCCCCACAGACAAGCCTCCATCATGCCTAAAACCGCTACTTCCTACCAGCCGCATTTGCTCGACCCGCACAGCGGCAACCCGCAGCCGGTCACGCCCAAAAACGGCCGCAGCTTCAAGCTGGCCGAGTTGTACGCCCTGCTGGATTGCCAGACCGTCGACGTGGTGCGCCTCACCGAGGAGCTGATTTTGATAATCGACGACGAGGGCAAGTTCAAGCACCCGGCCTACCTCAATCTGCTGGCCACCTACCTCTCGTATGATTGCAGCGCCTTTCCGTGAAAGGCAGCCAGAAAAGGAGGCAGGGGCACCACTTACCTCTAAAGGCGGCCCCTACGGCGCTGACCTTGAGTACCAGATACGGTGACCTGCCTCCCGTTTTTGCCCGAAGACTGCACAGTATGGAGGGAGCCCCGGCCCCGGGCCGCCGGCATCCCGCATTGTACGAGACTAGTTGCGGTAAAAGCCTGACTGGCTGTTTTGTCCACCCTTTTTTCTTGTCGGTTATGCGCCCAAGCCCCCGTCCCCATTACCCATCCTTAAAATACGTCGTTGGCATTGACATCGCCAAGGACACCTTCGTGGCCTGCTTTGGCCAGCTCGATGCCCAGCAGCAGCTGCGCTTCGGCAAACAGACCACGTTCGACAACACGCCCGCGGGTTTCGCGGGCCTGCTCCACTGGACGGCCCAGCAGCAGCAGGAAGAAGTGCCCCTGTGGTTCGTAGTGGAGGCCACGGGCGTTTATTACGAAGGATTGGCGTACTTTCTGGCCGACCAGCAGCAGGCCCTGAGCGTGCTTTTGCCCAACAAGGCGAAGCATTTCGCCCAAAGCACCGAGCTAAAGAGCAAGACGGACCAGCTCGATGCCCGCCTGCTCTGCCGCTTGGGCCTGGAACGGCAGTTGCCGGCCTGGCAGCCTCCGACGCCGGCGCTGCGGCGCTTGCGGGCCCTGGCGCGGGAGCGGCAGACGCTGACCGAGCAGGCGACCCGGCTCAAAGCGCGGCTGCACGCCTACCGCCACAGCTACGCGCCCGAGGCGCGCACGATGGAACGCCTGGTCGCCCAGCAAGCCCTGCTCAAGGACCAGCAGCGCGGGGTGGACCAGGACCTGGCCACGCTGCTGGCCGACGAACCCGAACTGGCCCGCAAGCTGGCGCACTTGACGAGTGTGCCAGGCATTGGCCCGGCGACGGCCATTGTGATTGTGGCCGAAACGAATGGCTTCGTCTTAGTGGAGAACGAGCGCCAGCTGGCCTCTTACGCCGGGTTGGACGTGGCCCAGCGGCAAAGCGGCAGCCTTGCGCGCGCAACGCGCATCTCGCACCGGGGCAACGTGCGCCTGCGCACTGCCCTGTACATGCCGGCCATGAGCAGCCTGCGCTATAATCCGCAGCAAATAGCCTTTTACGCCCGGTTGCGGGCCCGCCAGCCCAACGGCAAGCCCGGCGTGATTGCCGTGATGCGCAAGCTGTTGCTGCTCTGCTATTCACTCTGGAAAAACGACCGGCCTTACGACCCGCGGTTCCACCCGGCCCACCTGGTCAAAAATGAAGTAGCCCCAGCCGCTTGACCGGCCGAGGCTACGCAGGATGAACCCACCGGGCCCTCCTTGAGGAGGTCCAAAAGTAAGAAACGTCCTCCGAAGTCTTGCTTTTTATCACAGTATCTGGTACCAGCACCAGCCTGCCGCCCGTGGCCACGATAGCATCGTGGGCCGCGCCATCGTCTGCCACGACAAGCAATTCCGCTAAACCCCAACGGCGACGGGGCCGGCCGCCAACTGGCCCCACTTTTTTCACTCCCCAACCCATTTCTCATTATGGCAACCGCCACCACAACCCCCAAACAGGCCGCCAAGGCCGCTCCCGCCGCCCTCGTTACCGAGTCGGCCGCTACCCTCACCGCCAGCGCCCGTCCGGCCTACCTCGTGGCCAGCGTGGACGAAAGCACCGGCGAAGAAACCTGGTCGAACCGCTTCCGCTACCTGCCCGGCCACCCCCGCCAAGTGCGTTTCGACGCGAAGGCCGGCCAGTTCAACATCAACGGCACCGTGCCGTTGGGCAGCTCGATTAGCTTCATTCCCTTGGCGTGGCGCATTTTTCAGGACGACATTCTGAACATGGGCCGCAAGACGTGGGCCGAGCTGTATTTCGCCGACGACAAAGGCGCGGTTTGCGCCGTGCTGTTCCACGGTTACTCGGTTGAAAACCTGTACCGCCTGATTGAGCCGCTGTTTTACGACGACCTGACCCTGGCCGACGTGGTGGTAACCGTCACGGCCGCCAAGAAGGAGACGACCAAAGAAGGCAAGAAAGCCACCTATTTCATCGCCGGATTCAGCTACACCGCCGCCGACGCCGCCGAGGCCCAAGCCCGCAAGGACTTTGCCCGCGACTTTGAGCTGTGGCGCGCCGAAACCTACACCGGCCTGGCCGATGTGAAGCTGGCCCAGGGCTACACCGTGCCCCAACCCGACGCGCCGGCCCCGCGCTTGGGGCAGGAAACCGAACTCAAGGAAAGCATCAGCCAAGCCGCCTAATCAATCACCGGCCGCCCGCCCGCCGCGCTTCGTGGCGGGCGGGCTAGCCATTTATCCCACTCCATGCTGCAACTCCCCGAACTCCGCCAGGAACTGCCCGCCGGCACGCCCGAAGAAGCCGCCCGCCTGACCGAGCTGGCCCAACTCCTCGCCACCACCGCCCCGCTGGCCGACCTGCGCGACCTCGTGCCCGCTGTGCGCCAGCTCTTCCCCGAACCAGCCTATGAAGTCGGCTGCGGCGGCTCCCACATCTGGCTGCACCGCGCCGACGAGCCCCAGCGCCTGGCCTGCGTCCTCGACCGCCATCAGTAAATCCTTTTGCCGCCATTAAACGCCCCGTCTCATGTTTACCAATGTCCAGCACCACCCCGCCCTGACCCAGGCCCAGCACCGCGCCTTACCCCACGTCAGCAACACGGACCTGAGCAACCTAAAAAACGAGCTGTTAGGCCTCACCCGCCGGCTCAACCCCGTGGCCCTGGCCTACGGCTCCCACTTCCACACCGCCGTGCTGGAGCCCTTGCACTACGCCCGCACCGAGGAGCGCGGCATCAAGTGGGCCGACCTGGAGCAGCTGGCCCGCCAGGTACGCCGCCAACGCTACTGCCGCGACCTGCTGTATCGGGGCCAAGCCGAACAATCCTACACCGCCACCCACACGGCCACGGGGGTAGGGGTAAAGCTGCGCCCCGACCTGCTGGTACGCAGCCGCGCCGGCCGCCAGCTCACGCTCATCGACTTCAAAACCACCAGCAGCCCCGACCTGGCCCACTTCCTGGCTACCATCGAGAAGTACGACTACGACCGCCAGGCCGCCCTGTATCTGGACGTACTTGGGGCCACCCGCTTCCTCATCATCGGCGTGCAGAAGAAGGCCCCGCACGAAGTGTGGCGCGTCGAGCTGACCGCTACGCCCGGCCTCATCGAGCAGGGCCGCAAGAAGTACAACACCCTGCTGCGCCACCACGCCCGGCAAGCCCACCAGCTGCCCGAAGCCCCCGCGCCGTTTGAAACGCCCGCGCCGTTGGCGCTGGCCGCTTAACTTGCTGCTATTCATTTCACCCACTCTTTTTCTAAATGGCAACTTTCCAAATTTCCCGCACCAGCGGCCAGTACTGGTACCACCTGCGTGCTGACAATGGCGAAATTGTTCAATCCGGCGAGGGCTACACCAGCAAGGTCAGCTGCGAAACCGGTATCCAGAGCGTCAAAGCCAACTGCCATCCCCAGCGCTTCGATTCTTTCTTCAACGCTGGCCAGTACGGCTTCAACCAGATAGCCGCCAATGGCGAAATCATCGGCCGTAGCGAGAAGTACACCACCGCCCAGGCCCGCGACCACGGCCTCCAAGTCGTCATGCGCGAAGCTCCCGAGGCCCACGTTCAGGACATAGCCTAATACCAAGCCATTGCACATAAAAGAGCCCGCTGACAGCTTGTCAGCGGGCTCTTTAGGCTCTAAACAAATCCCTTTAGGGTACTACTCGCTTGCTTCCTCACGCAGCATCGACGCGCTAGTTACCGTCTTCGGCACTGGTGCCACGTCCTGTGCGGGCGCAGCATTCGGTACCAGTGCCTTTGCAGCCTGCGCGGGCAGCACAATCGGCGTACCCATCACCAACTCCCCAAAAAGTGGGTCATTAGGCAGGGGCTGCCCGCCGTTGCCATCCGGGACCTGGTTGAACAGTACCACTTCCTCACCGGGCGTGCTTTGCGCCAAATGGTCCTCCAGTACCTCCTGCCCGCTGTTGGCGTGCAGCGCCTGCGTGAGCAGCGTGTAGGTGCTCACGTCCACGTTGTAGAGCTGGTTCAGTGCGTTCATCTGCGTGGCCGCGTCTTCGGCCGCGCCAATGGCATCGGCCAGCAGTTGGGTATAGCGCCGCGCCTTTTGGTCGGCTTTGGCGCGCAGCTTAATAGCGCGCTTCATGCGCCGCTTAAATTGGGTTTGATAGGCCGTAAGTGCCATGATATTGCTGAATAAAGAATGAGAAATGAAGAATGAGGAATTAGAAACGGTTGCCCTAGATTGTCCAGCGGCAATTCTTCATTCCTAATTCCTCATTCTCAATCGCGGGTCGGTTTAGGCCACGTACTCAATGGCCAGCGGGTTCGTGCTGTTGTTATTGAGAGCGTAGAACTTGCCGTTAATCTGCTGGTAGAAGTTGATGCCCACCACACCCACTACCAGCGAAGCGGCCGCCGGAGCCGCCGGGAAGGTGGCCACCACCGCCTGGTTGGCCAGCGGCACGCTGTTGAGGGGCAGAATGCCCAGCGGCGCGGCCACCACGGCGTTGGTGTAAGTCAGCGTCTCCATGTCCAGCTCCGACGCGGCAAACACCACCTCAAAGTGGGTAGCGCCCTGCGGAGCGGCAATGTCCGAAGCCGGATTCAGCGCCGGAATGCTCATCGTCACCTCCGCGCCGGCCCCCGTCACTTCATAGGGGAAGTACATGGTCTGGCCGATGCCCGAAGCCCCGTTGAAGTCAAACCCGAGCAGCGGGGCCGAGTTGCTGGCGTCAAAGACGCGCTGGCCCCGGTCGTTGGTGTCGTCGAGACCGATGACTTCGCGCATCACCTTCGTGAGCCGTGCGGCCAGGCGGCTGTCGCTGGCCGAGGCAATGGCCACGCGCAGCGAGTCGCGGAGCAGTTTGCTATACTTGGCAGCCAAGCCAAATTCAGCCGCATTTTCACGCGTACGGGCCCGGCTTGGGGCGCTGGCAAAAGCTGCTTTGTTGCTTTGCGGCTTCTGCGAAATGTTGCCATTTTTGTTGAACACCAAGCCACCCACGGTGCCCTGAATGCCTAAAATACCTGTCTGACGTGCCATTATAAAAGGTCGTTGTTAAGAGGTTATAGATTCGTTTTCGTCGTTGGCTGCTTGCGCTTATGCGACCTTGCTACCAGGTGCAGCCCACCCCGTAACGCCGCTGGTTTTTGTCGTTGAGTTTGCGCCGCTGGCTTATCGGCTGGCCGCGCCGCACGCTCCGTATCCGGCCGCTCATGTGCCCGCACCGTGCAGCCCCGTGGGGCCAGTTGGGCCACGCCGACCACCGCTGCGCCGCTACCCATCAGCAGGAGCAGCACCCGCGCAATCAGCCGAGCAATCCGTAAAAATTTCATGCCCCGAACCTACGGCCCCACGAGGAGGGTTGTATATTTGTCTAGCCAACTATACCCCACTAGTACCCACTATGCCCCAGGTTTGTATCTATCCCAAGGAAGCGGCGGCCGTCACCGGCAACGGGTACCAGGCCGGCAAGCGCCTCTTGCAGCGCATCCGGGTGCAACTCGGCAAGCCCACCCGCGCCCTGGTTTCCATCCAGGAATTTTGCGCCTACACCCACCTGCCCGAGCAAGAAGTGCGCGCTGCCCTCAACGCTAAATAAGCCGCCGCTGCACCGGGGCGCGACCGTAGCGGAAGCCTATCAGCAGTGGGAGCGAGGCCGCACCCGCCGCCCTTTGGCGAAAGCGCTAGCAGCCAATCCCACGAAAAAGAGCCACTCCCAGCCAGGAAGTGACCCCAAGTGCCGAAAAGATAGGTTGGCAACTGATGTCCCTCGGCAAAAGCAAAAGTATAATCAGCGTAGAATAAGCCAGAAATATCTTTCCTTTTCTAGCCCGGTCAAGCCCGACTGTCCGATATTCTGTCCGATATAAAAGCAAAAACCCCATTCACAAGCTGTGAATGGGGTTTTTCGTGGTCGTGTAAGGAGTCGAACCTTAAACCTTCTGATTCGTAGTCAGATGCTCTATCCAATTGAGCTACACAACCATTTTCCCGTGTTGGGAGTGCAAAGGTAAGCGGCAAAAATGCGGCTACGCAAGCTGGGAGCATCTTTTTCGTGAATATTTTTTCACGGAGCCCGCAACGCCCTCTAAATCAGGCGTGGTCTGCCGCGTTGGCGGCGCCTTTGCTCAGGGCGCGTTTCAGGGCCTTGTTGAATAAGTAGTAGAGCCCAAAGAACGAGGCGGCCACCAGCCCGATGAGCAGCAGCTTGCCGGTGGTGCCGGTGTCGGGGTCTTTGAGCAGCGTGAACACATCCTGCGCCTTGGTGCCGAGCCAGTAGAAAAACACGCTGCGCGGCAGCATGCCCGCAATGGAAGCCAGCAGAAACGGCCCGCGCCGCACCCGCATAATGGCCAGCACGAACGTCATGAGGGCAAACGGCGTGACGGGCGACACGCGGGTGAGGAAGATGAGCTGCCAGCTGTCGGTTTTCAGCTCCTTCATCACGGCGTCTACCTTGGGGAAGTGGCTGAGGAAGCCCAGCATCTTGCCGTGGTCGAGCAGGGTGGCAATCTGGTAGCCGGTGAGGGCCGCCAGGGCGTAGGCCACCACCATGCCCGGAAAGCCGCTCCAGCCCAGGTAAAAGCCCGTCACCAGCACCACGGCTGTGGTATTAACCAGCGAAAAAGCCATGGCCACGCCCACCAGCACGAAGTAGAGCAGGCTCTGGCCGGTGGTGAGGTTTTCGAGAAACTGCTGGTTCTGGTAGAGGATGAACGTGAGCGACGAGCTGCCCACCAGGGGCACCGCCACCAGCAGCAGCATGGACAGCAGGGTGGAAAAGTTCTTTTGGAAAAGCTCGCGCAGGAATTTCATAGGCAACAAAAGTAGGGGCGGGCCGCCCCACCGGAGCCGGAAAGCGCCCCGGCGGGCGGCCCGTCCCGGACCTGTACGCACCGTGGGGCTTGTTGGCTGCCTGGCGGGGGGGGAAAGGCGGAAGGCGACCTGCGCGTTGGCGCACCCTGCCACCAGCCCCGAGGCCGGGCATAACCTTCGCCCCGCGTTTGGGCTTTGCCTTAGCGGGCCGCCGTAACTTGCCGGCCCAAGGCGGCTGGCCCAGCCCGGTCGCCCTGCTGTTTCCTGTCAAATTTCCGCTTCGTTTCCTATGAAATTCGCCACCAAAGCCATTCACGCCGGCGTGCACCCCGACCCCGCCACCGGCGCCATCATGACGCCCATTTACCAGACCTCGACCTACGTGCAGACTTCCCCCGGCCAGCACAAAGGCTACGAGTACTCGCGCACCCACAACCCCACCCGCACCCAGCTGCAAAACGCCGTGGCGGCCCTCGACAACGGCAAGCACGGCCTGGCCTTCGCCACCGGCATGGCCGCCATCGACTGCGTGGCCAAGCTGCTGCAGCCCGGCGACGAAGTGATTTCGACCAACGACCTGTACGGCGGCAGCTACCGCATTTTTACCAAAGTGTACGAGCCGCTGGGCATCAAATTCCACTTTGTGCCCATGCACGACATGGAAGCCGTGCGCGCCGTGGCCGGCCCCAAAACCAAGCTCATTTGGGTGGAAACCCCCACCAACCCGCTACTCAACGTCATCGACATTGCCGCCGCTGCGGCCGTGGCTAAGGAGTGCGGCGCCCTGCTGGCCGTGGACAACACCTTCAGCACGCCCTACCTGCAAACCCCCATGGACCTGGGCGCCGACATCGTGATGTACTCGCTGACCAAGTACATGGCCGGCCACTCCGACACCGTGATGGGCGCCCTGGTGGTGAATGACGACGAGCTGCACGAGCGCCTCAGCTTCTACCAGAACGCCTGCGGCGGCACGCCCGGCCCCCAAGACTGCTTCCTGGTGCTGCGCGGCCTCAAAACCCTGCACATTCGGATGCAGCGACACTGCGAAAACGGCCGCGCCGTGGCCGAGTACCTGCGCCAGCACCCCAAAGTGGAAAAAGTGTACTGGCCCGGTTTCGAGAACCACCCCAATCACGCCATCGCGGCCAAGCAGATGCGCGACTTCGGCGGCATGATTTCCTTCGTGCTCAAAGGTGACAAGAAAGAAGATGCCATTGCCGTGCTCGAGAAGTTCCAGTACTTCACCCTGGCCGAAAGCCTGGGCGGCGTGGAAAGCCTCAGCGGCCACCCCGCCAGCATGACGCACGCCAGCATTCCGGCCGAGCAGCGCCGCAAGTCCGGCCTCTCGGACTCGCTCATCCGCCTGAGCGTGGGCATTGAGGACGCCGAAGACCTGATTGAGGATTTGGCGCAGGCCATTGGGTAGCTACCCCATCCCCTAGCCCCTTCCCCTCCGGGGGAAGGGGAACTAGAGCTAGTTCTTAGCTTCAAAACTCTGTCTGCTTTAAAACTAGGGATAAAAACTAGTCCCCCTTCACCCGGAGGGGAAGGGGCTAGGGGATGGGGTCCCGCACCAGGTTGTGCCATTAGGCCTTCCGGTTCGGCGGGGTTTGCGCCCGTTCGCGGGGCAGAATCCCCGTTGGCAGGAATTGCCTTTGGGGCCGGAAAAGGGAGGGGTAGGTTTGAGCCATCATTCACTCCTAACCGTCCCTAACCCCATGAAATACGCTGCCCTCCGCCGTGCTTTTGCCGCCCTGCTCTTGGGTACCGCCCTGGCCCAGCCGGCTGCTGCCAATACCCTGGCTGCCGTTTCGCCCGCCACTTTCACCGCCGATAATCCCGCCGCTCACCCCAGCTTCGTGGTGCGGGTGGTGGGCAAGGGCCGGCCGGTGATTCTGATTCCGGGCCTGACCTGCCCCGGCGCGGTGTGGGACGAAACCGTGGCCCGCTACGCCAGCCGCTACCAGTGCCACGTGCTAAGCCTGGCCGGTTTTGGCGGGGTGCCGGCCCCGGCCAGTACCACCGTCGGGGCCGATTTCCTACCCGAAGTGCGCGCCGAGCTACTGGCCTACATCAAAACCCAGCGGTTGGACCGGCCCGCCATCATCGGCCACAGCCTGGGCGGCTTTATGGGGCTGTGGCTGAGCACCGCGCAGCCCGACGCCATCGGCCCGCTCGTAATCGTGGATTCGCTGCCTTTCCTGGCCGCCATTCAAAACCCGACCATGACGGCCGAGGCCGCCAAACCCATGGCCGACGGCATGCGCCAGCAAATGAGCGCCGGCCGCATGCCCGCCGCCCAGCAGCAGCAGATGGTGGCCGGCATGGCAACCGACACGGCCTGCCAGCGCTTGCTGGCCCGCTGGGGCCAGGCCTCGGAGCCCGCCCGCGTGGCGCAGGCCATGTACGAGATGTACACCACCGACCTGCGCGCCGACCTGAGTACCATCAAGCAGCCCGCGTTGGTGCTGGGGGCCTGGGCCGCCTACAAACCCTACGGCTCCACCATGGAATCGACGCGCGCCATCTTCGCGGCGCAGTACGCCCGGCTGCCACAGCATCGCATCGAGATGTCGGAGGCGGGCAAGCACTTTTTGATGTACGACGACACGGCGTGGTTTTTTCAGCAGACTGATGCCTTTTTACAGGCTAACTACCCGGCCCGCAAGTAACTGCTTTTGCTTTTCTCACTTCTTTTCTGCTAAGCTATGTCTGCTGCCCCCACGCCCGCCTATTTTTTGAATCAGCTCCGGTTGGAGCTGTCGGTGAAGGCCAAGAATGGCCTTGACTTTATTCTGGCCGCGCTGGTGGTGTGGTCGGCCATTGCGGGCGTGTGGTTGCTGCCCAACCCGGCCAGCCGCAATAGCTTCATCACGTTCTTCGTGGGCGCGCTGATGCTGCCGCTGGCCCGGCTGCTCTCGCGGCCGCTGCGCACCACCTGGACGTTGCCGCACAACCCGCTGCAGCCGTTGGGGCTGTGGCTGAATTTTGCCCAGCTCTTCTACTTTCCCCTGCTGATGTTTATGTTCGGGCGTTATCCGCAGCACTTCATCATGGCTTACGGCATTATTACTGGCGCGCATTTCTTCCCGTACGCCTGGTTTTACCGGGCTCCGGCCTTCGCCGTCATGGCCGGGGTAATCAGCGGGGGCTGCCTGGGGCTGGGGCTGCGGCTTGCGCCCGGCCAGCTCTACCTGATTCCCGCTTTTGTAGCCGCGTGCCTGGCCGTGCTGGCGGCGCTGCTCGTGCATTCTTACCGCCAGAACCAGCGCGCCTATCAGCCCGTGGCCTCATGAATACAGAGCCAATCCGCCCCCAACCCACGCTGGCCGTGCCACCGCCCAGCCGCTACTACTGGCGCACCCAGCTGCTGAGCTGGAGCGCCTACGCGGTGTTCAACCTGATTTTGTTCAAGGTATTCGCGGGCAAAGCGGCCGGTGCCTGGGCCTGGGTGATGAGCGGGGTGATTGCCGCCGCGCTGCTGGGCGCCTCGCACTTGCTGCGCCAGCTGGTGCGGGGCCGGGGCTGGCTGAGCAAGCCGCCGCTGGCGCTGCTGGGCCGCCTGCTGCTGGCCAATGCGCTGCTGGCCGTGGGCAGCGAGGTGGTTATTGGCCTGCTGGCCTGGCTGCTGCTGCCGCGGCCGGCGGCCAGCCAAAGCCCGCAGGGCTGGCTGCAGTACGTGGGCTACGCCCTGAACATGAACATCATGCTCTGGCTGTGGGCGGCGGCCTACGTGGGCTGGCACTACCTGCAGCGCTCGCGTCAGGCCGAGGTAGAGAAGTGGCGGCTGACGGCGGCCGTGCGCGAGGCCGAGCTGAACACGCTGCGCGCCCAGCTCAACCCGCATTTTCTCTTCAATGGCCTCAACAACATTCGCGGGCTGGTGAGCGAGGACCCGGCCCGCGCCCGGCAGGCCCTGGCGCACTTGGCCGAACTGCTGCGCTACGTGATGCAGCACAGCGCCACGCCGCTCGTGCCGCTGGGGCAGGAGCTGGAAATTGTGGCCGATTACCTGGCCCTGGAGGCCCTGCAGCTGGAAGACCGGCTGCACTATTCCCTCGACGTGGACCCCGCCGCCCGGGCCGTGCCGCTGCCGCCGCTCACGGTGCAGCTGCTGGTCGAAAACGCCATTAAGCACGGCGTGGCCCCGCGGCCGGCCGGCGGCTCGGTGGCCCTCACCGCGCAGCTCGACGCGGCCGGTTGGCTCTGCCTGGTCGTGCGCAGCCCCGGCCGCTTCAGTCCCGCCTCGGCGGCGGCGGGCAGCGGCCTGGGCCTGCGCGGCTTGCGCGAGCGCCTCACCCAGGCTTTTGGCCCGGCCGCTGAGTTTGAGCTGGCCAACGACCCCGCCGCGCCTGATGCCGTGCTGGCTACCCTGCGCCTGCCCGCCCCCAAAGCCGAATTGTCGGCGGCCTCCATTCACCCATTCGCTCATTCATCCATTCCCCAATGAGAGTGCTGCTCGTTGATGATTCGCGCCTGGCCCGGGCCGAGCTGCGCCGCCTGCTGGCGGCTTTTCCCGACGTGGTGGTGGCCGGCGAAGCCCGCAACGCCGACGAGGCCCGGGCGCTGCTCGCGGCCCAGCCGGTCGATTTGCTGCTGCTCGATATTCACATGCCCGGCGAAACCGGCTTTGAGCTGCTGGCCTCGCTGGAAGCCGCGCCCCCGGTGGTGTTCACCACGGCCTACGATGCCCACGCCCTGCGCGCCTTCGAGGTCAACGCTCTTGACTACCTGCTGAAGCCCGTGCAGGAGGCGCGCCTCACCGCTGCCCTGGACAAGGTGCGCGCGCAACTGCCGGGTGACCTGCAGGCTCCCGTTGCCGCGCCTGTCGTCATGGCCGCGCCCGTTGCTCCGCTCAGCGGGCACGACCAGGTGTTTGTGAAGGATGGCGAGCGGTGCTGGTTTGTGCGGCTGAGCGAGGTGCGCCTCTTCGAAATCAACGGCAGCTACACCCGGATTTACTTCGACCAGCACCGCCCGCTCATTCCGCGCACGCTGGCCCAGCTCGAAGCCCGCCTCGACCCAAAATTATTCTTCCGGGCCAACCGCCAGCAGATTATCAACCTGAGCTTCGTGGCCGGCGTGGAGCCTTGGTTCAGCCACAGCCTGCGCCTGACGTTGCGCGGCGGCGCCGAAGTGGTGGAGGTGTCGCGCCAGCAGTCGGTGCGCTTCCGGGAGCTGCTGAGCCTGTAGCCTTGGGAGGAGTGCAGCCGGCGGCCGGCTTTCGTAGTATTATTGGGCATGACGCCCCGGCCGCCCGTACCCATCGAAGTCCTGCCGCTGTTTCCGGTGCTCGACCAGCGCCTCCTGGAACTGTTGCGCTCCCTGAGTCCTGCCGACTGGCAGCGGCCCACTCTGGCCCGGCTCTGGACGGTGAAGGACGTGGCCGCGCACCTGCTCGACGGCAACCTGCGCACCTTGTCGATGCTGCGCGACGGGTATTTTGGGGAGAGCCCGCCCGAAGACCCGGCCACCTACGGCGGGCTGGTGAGCTACCTCAACCGCCTGAACGCCGACTGGGTGCGCGCCGCCCGTCGTCTGAGTCCGGCGGTACTCATCGAGCTGCTGGAGCAGTCCGGGGCCGAGTACACCGCCTACCTCAATACCCTCGACCCGTGGGCGCCGGCCGCCTTCGCCGTGGCCTGGGCCGGCGAGACGGAGTCACGGAACTGGTTCCACATTGCCCGCGACTACACCGAGAAGTGGCACCACCAGCAGCAAATTCACGCCGCAGTGGGTGGGCCGGGACTGGTGACCCCAGAGCTGTTTCGGCCTTTCGCCTCAACGTGCGTGCAAGGCTTGCCCCACGCTTACCGCGACGTGGCGGCGCCGGTGGGCACGGTGGTTCAGGTAACAATAGAAACAGTCGTGGGCGGCATGTGGCAGCTGGAGCGCGCGGCCCAGGAGTGGCGACTGCGCGACTCCGGCCCCGGCCCCGGTGCCACCGCCGAAGTGATATTACCTCCTGAGGTGGCCTGGCAGCTGTTTACCAATGGAATGAACCCGGACCAGGCGCGCGGCCGGGTTCAGCTTCGGGGCCAGCCTCGGCTCGGTGAAGCCGCGCTGCACTTGCTGGCTGTGATGGCCTGAGCGGCGGTATCAGGGGGGATTTGCGAACCGGGTTTATATGAAAC
Organism: Hymenobacter sp. IS2118; assembly: GCF_000715495.1. Lineage (GTDB taxonomy): Bacteria > Bacteroidota > Bacteroidia > Cytophagales > Hymenobacteraceae > Hymenobacter. The sequence continues at coordinate 53,838 of NZ_JNLX01000149.1, forward strand.
GCGCCGGGCTGCCGTTGTCAACGGCCCTGGCTTTTATATTCGGCCCCGACTTCACGCCTAATTCCACATTTGACATGCGCTGCCTTTTTCTGCTGCTTCTGCCGCTCGCTCATCTTTCGGCCGCTCAGGCGGTGGCGCCTTCGCTGGCTCATACCATCTTAGTACGCGGCACGGCCGAGCAGGAGCTGGACCCTGAGAAGCTGGATTTGCTGCTCACGTACCGGTTTTCGGACAACGTGAAGGAGAGTGGCCGCACGCAGGAGCAGGAACTGGGCCTGCAGCAAGTGCTGAAACAGGCGGGCATCGCGCCCGAAAAACTGGTGCTCGAAGACCTGAGTGCCAGCGGCTACGGCGGCATGTCGAAAACCGTCAACGCCACCGTAGCCCTCACCAAAGTGTACCGGCTGACGCTCGATAACCCCAAAATCCTGAACAGCCTGATTCCCCGACTGGTGCAAACCGGCGCTGATAACCTGCGGGTGGTGAACCTGGAAAGCAGCCGCATGGACGCCACCCGGCTGGAGGTGGCCGGCCGGGCCGCCGCCGCCGCCCGTCAGAAAGCGCAAATCGTGGTGAAGCAAGCCGGCGGGCAGCTGGGCAGCGTGGTAGCAGCCGTGGAGGTTATTCCGGGGACGACGCTGAGTGAAGAGCTGCTGGAAGGCTATCGGAAAATGGGTTCTGATAAGTACAAAGCGTCTGAAAATCAGGCGCAAATACCGACTCCCAACCTGCGCAAAATCAAGGTGCAGGCGGTGTACGACGTGGTGTTTGAAGTGAAGTAGCGCTTTTGATTTTTCGCACATTCGGTTGTCAGTTTTCGGCGGAATATTGCCGCCGCTTTCGGTGCTAATCCGGCTGTGCCAGCCAACCAACCGTTATCGATACCAGTTTAACGGTTGTTTGCTAAGGCCGGCCGCACACCAATGATATTCATGTCACCACTATTTAAGCTATGGCACTGGGGCCGTGTAGCGCCCGTGGCGGCCTTGCTGCTAACTGGCTGCGACCGGCTGGAATTCAGCCCCAACGACCACCGCGTGCCAGAGGAATTCACCGACCTCACCCAGAAAAACCTGGCCCGGCTGCAAGCCCGGCCGTTGGCCGCCGCCGACACCCTGCGGTTCGTGTTCACCGGCGACTCGCAGCAATTTTACGACGAAGCCGAAGCCCTGGTGGCCAGCGTGAACCAGCAGCCCGGCATCGCGCTGCTGCTGGTGGCCGGCGATATTTCCGATTTTGGCCTGGCCCGCGAAATGCGCTGGGTGGACGAGAAGCTGCGGAAGCTAACCGTGCCCTATCTCACCGTGGTGGGCAACCACGATTTGGTGGGCAACGGCCGCGCGGCCTATCAGCACGTTTTTGGCGCCCTGAATTACTCGTTCGTGTATGGCGACACCAAGTTTATTCTAGTCGATACCAACGGCCGCGAGTATAATTTCAACGGGCAGGTGCCCGACCTGGGCTGGCTGCGGCCCCAGCTGGCCACCCTCGACGGGGCCCGGCGGCAGGTCGTCGTCTCGCACGTGCCGCCCACCAATTCCGATTTCGACCCCGCCCTGCGCCTGCCCTACGCGCAGGCCCTGCGCGACGCGCCGGGTTTGGTATTCGAGATGAACGGCCACAACCACCAGTCCACCATCGGCCAGCCCTTCAACGACGGCGTGACCTACGTCAATTCCAGTGCGTTTTCGGAGCGTCGCTACATGGTGGTCACCGTGTGGGGCGACCGGGAGTTCCGCATCAAACAAGTCGCTTTTTAATGAAAGCGCCATTGCTTGCTGCCCTGCTGCTGGCCACGGGCGCGGCCCACGCCGCCCCGCCCGATACCACTGCCCGGCCGCCGCGCCCGTGGTTCCGCCCCCGTCACGTGGTGCTGCAAACCGGCGGCGGCCTGGGCATGGTGGCCGGCGGCGCGGGCTACGTCCTCCTCAAAAACCGCCTCGAAACCGACCTGCTCATCGGCTACGTGCCCCGGCGCTACGCCGGCTCCGCGCTCGCGCTGGTCTCGCTGAAGGTGATGTACTCGCCGTGGCAGCTGCGCGTGGCCGAACGGGTGCGGGTGGTACCGGTCACGCTGGGCGGCTACCTCAGCTACACCCACGGCACCCTCAACGACGGGCAAAAGGGCCAGTACCCGAGAGACTACTACTGGTTTTCGACCGACACCCGCTACGGGGCGCTGCTGGGCGGGCGGGTGGCCTGTCTGATGGCCCCGCTGGCGGCTACCGGGCAGCCCCGCAAGCTGGCCTTCTGCTACGAGCTGGGCACCAATGACCTGTACGTGGCCACCTACCTCACCAACCGCGGCGGCGCCATTGGCGTGGGCCAGCTCGTAACGCTGGCCCTGGGCGTGAAGGTGGATTTTTAGCTTTGGCGCCGGGCATTTGGGGCCACCGGTCTGGGCCGCTGGCGTCCGGCCGGGGGCAAGCGCTGGGTTCGTGCTTCCCCTTTTTTCTGCTCCGTTTGCCACCTGCGTGCCGTGCTCTTTCAGTAGGGCGAATGGTGTTGCTGGCGTGAAATATGACGGTAAGAAATAACGGAATAAACAATCAGGCTTGGAATTCCTGTTGAACAGGAGAAAACGGACCTTCGCACTCACTGGCCGCCAAATTCCAGCTGATGCCTTGACCACAGTTGCACAATTAAATTAAGAATGGCTGAGTGGTTGATTCAACGGGCCAATGAGTTGTACATTTCCGGAATATAGTTTGGTTGTAAGTCGTCCTCATTCCGACGGTAGGCTGACTTGTTTGCTCCGGTTCGCTCCGCGTTTTCTTTCCTAACCCAAGTTGCGGCCTACCAAATTAAGCCCCGTAGGGGCAACATGCCGGTAGAAAATCACGCAAAAAAAAGACCAAAGTCCCGTCGGGGCGACACTCATTCAACAAGTGTCGCCCCGATGGGGCTGTGGTCCGCAACTTGAGTTTTCTAGCACTTTTCTATTACCATTTCACCAATTTTTTTCGTATGAAAAACACGTTACTCCTCCTTCTGTTGGTCCTGATGGGACTGACGGCGCACGCCCAGAAAATAACTGTGAGTGGCCGCGTGGTTGGTGCTTCTGGAGAAGCCCTACCCGGTTCCACGGTGCTGGAACGGGGCACTACAAACGGTACATCAACGGGCGGCAACGGCGATTTTTTGCTCTCGGTAGCGCCCAACTCGACCCTCACGGTGCAGGCCATCGGCTTCGCCACCCAGCAAATTCCGGTGAGTGGCCGCAGCAGCATTGAGGTGCGACTGGTAGCCGCTGCCCAGGACCTCAACGAGGTGGTGGTGACTGGCTCGCGGGCCACCGAGGGCCGTTCCAATATCCTTACCACGGCCCCGGTCGACGTGATTTCGGCCCGCGAAATCAAGGCGTTTGCCCAAACCGATGTCTCGCAGGTGCTCACCTTCGCGGCGCCCTCGTTCCAGTCGTCGCGCCAGGCTATTTCCGATGGCACCGACCACGTGGACCCCGCCAGCCTGCGCGGCCTGGGCCCCGACCAAGTGCTGGTGCTCGTGAACGGCAAGCGCCGCCACAACTCGGCGCTGGTCAACATCAACGGCACGGTGGGCCGCGGCTCCGTGGGCACCGACCTCAACGTGATTCCCCTGGCCTCCATCAAGCGCATTGAGGTGCTGCGCGAAGGCGCGGCCGCGCTCTACGGCTCGGATGCCATTGCCGGCGTTATCAACATTCAGCTCAAAGACGACTCCACGGGCGTGACGGCCAGCGCCACCGGCGGCCAGCACTACGAAGTCGATGGCCGCGTGTTTCAGGGCGATGCTAACGTGGGCATCGGCCTCGGCGGCCGCGGCTACGTGGACGTGAGCGGGCAGTTTCTGAACCGTGGCTACACCAACCGCACCTTTGAGGACACCGCGCCCCTGATATACCTGGGCAGCGGCGGCAACTACCCCGGCAGCGCCAACACCGAGCAGCTGCGCCGCGCCCTCAAGGCGCAGGACGACCAGCTGGTGCGCGAGCGCGGCTTCGACCGCAAGAACATGCGCGTGGGCAACTCGGAGTCCCGCAACATCGGGGGCTTCGTGAACGCGGCCTACCGCCTCGGCGCCGGCATCGAAGCGTACGTGACGGGTGGCGTAACGCACCGCACCGGCAAGGCCGCTGGCTTCTACCGCCTGCCCAACCAGGCCGCGCAAAGCGACCTCTCCCTCTTCCCCAACGGCTTCCTGCCCTTCATCAACACCACCATCAACGACCAGTCGGCTATTACCGGCCTGCGCGGCACCATCGGGGGCTTTGCCGCCGACCTGAGCAACACTTACGGCCGCAACGAGCTGCGCTTCGACATCAGCAACACGGTGAATGCCTCGCTGCCGCAGGTGCCGGGCGTGCGCAACCAAACCGAATTCTACGCCGGCCAGCTGCAATTTAGCCAGAACACGACCAACCTGGGCTTTTCGCGCAAGTTCAACAACCTTGGCCCGTTGGCTACGCTCAACCTGGCATTTGGCGGCGAGTACCGCGTCGACCGTTTTCAGATTGAAGCGGGGGAGCCCAATTCCTACCTCAACGGTGGCCGCCGGACCGGCGTTACGCCTACTTCGGCGGGCGCGCCCACGGCCTCGGGCGCGCAGGTGTTTCCGGGCTACCAGCCCAGCGACGAATTGGATGAGTCGCGCAACAACGTGGCCGGCTACCTGGACCTGGAAAGCGACATCACCGAGAAGCTGCTGCTGCGCCTGGCCAGCCGCGCCGAAAACTACAGCGACTTTGGCTCCAACGTGAGCGGGCAGGTAGCCGGCCGCTACAGCATCCTCGACGGGCTCGCCATTCGCGGCTCGGTGGGCAACGGCTTCCGGGCTCCCTCGCTGCAGCAGCGCTACTTCACCAACACCAGCACCCAGTTTGTGAGCGGCATCGCCAACCAGGTGCTCACCGTGAACAACGACGACCCCATCGTGCGCAACAGCCTCACCAGCACCGGCCAGAAGGGTTTTGGCGTAGGCCCGCTCAAGCAGGAAAAATCGGTGAACTACAGCCTGGGCATCACCGCCCGCGTGGCCCGCACCCTCACCCTGACCGTGGATGCCTACCAAATCGACATCGACGACCGCATTGTGCTGTCCTCACAGTTTGCCAAAACTCCTCCGCCGGCTGCCGGCCAGCCGGTTCCGCCGCCCACCATTATTGACCAGATTCTGGCTGGCCGCGACGTGAGCCGCGTGCAGTTTTTCGCCAACGCCATCAATACCCGCACCCGCGGCATCGACGTTGTGGCCAACGAGCGCCTCACTTTTGGCAGCCACCGCCTGGGCCTGACGGTGGCCGCCAACTTTACCGAAACCAACGTGCGCAGCATCAACACCTCGTCCAGCACCATCAACGAAAACGCCAGCCTGCAGAACACGTTGTTCGACCGCCAGCAGCGCACCCGCATCGAGTCGGCCCAGCCCCGCAGCAAAGTCAACCTGGCCGCCAACTACGGCCACGACGGTTTTAGCGTTGAGCTGCGCACCGTGCGCTTCGGCGAGGTGGTGTTCCGCGACGCCGACCCGACCCGCGCCGCCCTCGTTGACCAAACTTTCTCGGCCAAGTGGATTACCGACTTGTCCGTGAGTCAGCAGGTAACTAAGCAGCTCGGCATTACCATCGGCGCAACCAACCTGTTCGACGTGTACCCCGACAAATTCCGCCTGAACTCCCGCAACAACCCCAACAACTTCTCGGTAGACCCAGCCACGAGCTTCAGCTCCGGCCTCGACAACACCAACCGCAACCGCTTCGTGTACAACGCCAACCAGTTCGGCTTCAACGGCGGCTACTACTTCGCCCGCTTGAATTTCACGCTGTAGAAGAACAGGTTCCGATTTTCATAAAAATGCCAGCTCCGGTTTCGGGGCTGGCATTTTTAATGGCTACAGTTGGTAGACGGACCTGTAAAGCAGTTCAGCAACCTTTCTACTGGCCGGTGTAGGATAAACGTGCCACTTGAGTGCCACGCAGGTTGCGAGCCAGGTAGAGGCCGGCGGGCAGGCTGCTGGCTGGGCGCCATCGGATGCTGCCGTCCGTAGCAGTAGCAAGGTGGGCTACTATCCGGCCCAACTCGTCGAGAATCACCACGGGCTGGCTGCCTTTTTCGGCAAGCTGAAAGTGGACTTCTTCCCGAAAGGGCACCGGATACGGTTTCTGCGCCAGCGGCTGGCGCGTCCGGGCTGCCAATGCCGGCCGCAAAGGCGCTACCACAAACCGAATGGTTTGGGTAGTGATGCCTTTGCCAGGACAAGCATCATCAACGGCAGTAGCGGTGAGGATGTAGCGGCCGGGCGCCTGTAGTGCCGGCACCTGCCAGGTAAGCTGGCCCTGCCCGTTGCCCTGGGCCTGGAACGTAACGCCTGGCACCTTGCCGGCGGCTTCGCTCATTAGCTGCACGGTTTGGCCCGCGTCGGGGTCGGTAGCGGTGAGGTCGAGCGCCACTGTTTGGCGCTGCGTCACGGCAATGGGTTGGCCCAGCAGCTGGCCAGTGGGGTTGCTGGTTAAGGCCACACGGCTAAATATCGGTGCCTGGTTGCTACTGGTGCTGATTCCGTACACCATGTCGCGGTTGATTTGTCCTATTCGCTGCCAGTCTCCGTTTATTTTTCGGTACTCATTCACAGTAACCGCGACCATGAAAATGCCTTGCTGAATGGGGATTGCGCGCGTCAGTAATTCGCCGGTGGCGGCGTTCAGCTCAAAGTGCGGGGCCACGGTACTGCCGGCAACCAACTCCCCACAGGTTGATGCCGAGAAAGGGGTCGACCTAGGGCGCACCAACTCGTAGGTGAGCGAGTCGCCTTCGCTGTCGAAGGCGCTCAGGCTATGGCGTGGCGTCTGATTGCCGACCACCTGAATAAGGTAGTGCGAATTGAATTTGGGGGAGGAATTTACTAAACCCGTGGAGTTGTCGAGCGTGGCTGCCACGAAAATGGATTGGTCGGCGGAATTCGGAAGATTAACAACCCCCCTTTGCCGGTTATCACTGTTGATGCTCAGCGTCCATTGGGCGGGTGGTAAGTCCACTTCTCCTTCAATCACCCGGATTTGATAGGGGGGAGGATATTGTGGCACCTGGCACTGGGAAATGGGCTCCGGCAATGTGCGAGCCAGGGTGAGCAGGGTGATGAAACTGCCCGGTAGCGTATTGCCGCACTCATTTTTGCCACAAGTCAAGGTATATGCCTGGCTTTGGACTACTGAAGTGGCATCGTGAAAAATCCAGGCCGAGACACGGTAGCGATGCGGAGCACTAGCCGTCCCAATGTATTCGTACACAAGCTCTGCGCCTAATGTATGCGAAGCCCAGGCCGCCGTAATGTTTCCAATCCAGCTTAAAGCAACAAGCAGGCTGATGATGAGTAGAGATGTACGCATGGCAGTGATAGAAATTGCTAAGTGTGGAATGGGAGCGCACAGCCAAAGGTTGGCAACTCTACGAATAGCTGATAACGCGAATGTACTTTCAGGGTAATGTACAATTTTTAATTTGCTTAATCTTAGGCCGGGATTACCTGCAAAAGCAAGCCCCAACCTGGCTGAGCCAAATTGGGGCTTCGTGTTAGCCTGCGCCGAATTTACCTGCCCGCCCGCCTACTTGGCCGAGGAGCTGCTGGTTACGCTGGCCGGAGTTTGAGCGCAGCGACAACTCCGCGCCGCTGGTTGTGCGAGTTTGTAACTCGCCTGCTGAACGAATGACTGCACGCGGGCGAGTTGCAAACTCGCATTACTGCCAGGCACGGAGTTGTCGCTGCGCTTAAACTCCGGCCAGCTTACAGGACTGGCGAATTTACCCACCCGCCTATTTAGCCGAGGAGCTGCTGTCCAGAATCTGAAACAGGTCGTCGAGCTTGGGCGTGAGGATGATTTCGGTGCGGCGGTTCAGGGCTTTGTTAGCGGGCGTGTCGTTGGCCGCCACGGGCACGTACTTGCCGCGGCCCGACGCCGTGACCCGCTCCGGCGGCACGCCGCTGGCGGTGAGCAGGCGGGCAATTTCGGTGGCGCGCAGGGCGCTCAGGTCCCAGTTATCCGTCAGGCCGGCCGTGCCGCGTGCTATGGGCACCGAGTCGGTGTGGCCTTCCACCACCACGTTCACGTCTTTCTGCTCCTGTAGCACGGCGGCAAGCTGCTTGAGGGCCTCCTCGCCCTTGGCGTCCACTTTGGTCGAGCCCGACTTGAAGAGCAGCTGCTCGGACAGCGACACGTACACTTTACCGTCTTTGAGCTTCACCTGCAGGTCGCTGGAGTTGAAGCTGAGCAGGGCCTTGCTCACGCGGGCGCGCAGGTCGTTCACGGCCTTGTCCTTGTCGGCCAGGGCTTTGGTGAGCTCCGTCAGGCGGGCTTCACGCCCCTGAAGGTCGGCGGCGAGACGGTCGTTTTCGGCCTTGCTTTTTTGCAGCGACACGTCCAGCGCGCCCAGCTCGGCCTCGCGGCGGGCCAGGTCGCGGGCCACTTTGTTGTAGTCCGACGACTTGTTGGCCAACTCCCGGTCGCTGTTTTTGAGCAGCTTGTCGTAGCTGCTGGTGAGGTCGTTGTAGAGGCCGCGGGTTTTGCGGTAAGCGGCCCCGGTTTCGGCCGAGTCCGTGACGAGGCGTTTTTGGGTGAGGCGCAGCTGGGCCAGCTCATCGGTGGCTTTTTGCAGCTCGGCGGTGGCGCCGCGGTACTGGCGCTCGGCGGCGGCTTTGCCGTCGGCATCGGCCTTCTGGCGGGCACTCAGGTCGTCGTATTTTTTGGCGGTTACGCAGCTATTGAGCAGGGGAGTGGCCAGCAACGAGAGCGCCAATAAGGCGGGGGAGAGATTTTTCACGGGCGAAAGGCGAAACAAGCAGCAGCAGTGGCAGCCAGACTACCCGGCCGCATTTGGAAGGCCAAGGTAGCGCCTGGCGCGCTGCCAGCGCCCCATTGAGTTCAATCCGCACGGCATTTCAGGCGCATTGGTCCACCTGGTAGCCCGCCGGAAAGTGCGCGAGCTATTCTTTGTTGAGGGTGTTTCTCCTGCTTTTGAGCGGTTCTGGTTCTGCCATTGGCCGCATTTATTCGGGGCCGGCCTAATTCCGGGCTGCAACGCTATTCAGGGTTCTTATTCCCGAAGGACGGGCCCTGTTCCGTGCCGTTCAGGGCGGGTGGTTGCAACCCAAAACCGTCGCGGCGTAGGGCCGTTTGGAGCAATTGGCGAGGCGCCGGCGCCGGGAGTGCGATAGGCTTGCGCTTCACAAGCCTGATAATCCCTTACTTTTGACCCTGCAATTGTAATTCTAACTACTAGCTCCCAGCTAAAAACCCCATTCCTAATATGTCCTGGTTTAAGCGCGTAGAAAAGGGCATCGTCACCCCCACCGACCAAAAAAAGGAAACACCGGACGGCCTCTGGCACAAGTGTCCCGAGTGTAAGTCGGTGGTTACCATGGCCGAACATAAGCGCCTGTTGCACGTGTGCGGCCCCTGTGGCCACCACGACCGTATTGACGCCGCCGACTATTTCGACTTTCTCTTCGATGGCGGCCACTTTACGGAGCTCGACGCCAACCTGACTTCGGGTGACCCGCTGCGTTTTATCGATACCAAAGAATACCCCAAGCGCCTGGTGGCCACCGAGCACAACACGGGCCTGAAAGACGCCGTGCGCACGGCTCACGGCGTGTCGGCTGGCCAGCCGCTGGTGGTGGCGGCCATGGATTTTAAGTTTATTGGCGGCTCGATGGGCTCGGTGGTGGGCGAAAAAATTGCCCGCGCTATCGACTACGCCCGCCAAACCCGCACGCCGTTTCTGATGATTTCGCGCTCCGGCGGCGCCCGCATGATGGAGGCCGGCTATTCGCTGATGCAGATGGCCAAAACGTCGGCTAAGCTGGCCCTGCTTTCGGAAGCCGGTGTGCCCTACGTGAGCTTGCTCACCGACCCCACTACGGGCGGTGTAACGGCCTCGTTTGCCATGCTGGGCGACTTCAACATCGCTGAGCCCGGCGCGCTGATTGGGTTCGCGGGCCCCCGCGTTATCAAGGAAACCATTGGCAAGGACCTGCCCAAAGGCTTCCAAAGCGCCGAGTTCGTGCTGGAGCACGGCTTCCTCGACTTCATCGTGGACCGCCGCGAGCTGAAGCAGCGCCTGGCCGACCTGCTGGGCATGCTACAGCCCGTGCTAGCCGCTAGTCCGGCGCCTCGCGAAGCTCGTAGAACATCCCAAAAAGCCCAATAAAAGGCTGTTTTGAGGCACTTTTGCTTTCGGCATACTTATTGAAAGGCCCGTTTCCGTTACCGGAACGGGTTTTTCCCGTATAAGCCCAAAAATATAATCACCCATTTTCTTTTTCCCCATGAACACCTCCAAATCCCTGCTTTCTGTGCTGATGGCCTTCGTGCTATTGTTCAGCTCCTGCGCCACCTCGCAGCCGACTGGCACGCAACCTGACCTTTCGACTAACAACGGCACCGGCGCACGCAAAACCGGCATGAGCAAAACGGCCAAAGGCGGCCTGATTGGCGCCGGCGGTGGCGCAGTGGCCGGCGCTATCCTGGGCCGCGTAATTGGCGGTGGCAAAGGCACGGCTATTGGCGCCATCGTGGGTGCCGCTGCGGGCGGTGCCACCGGCGCCATTATCGGTCGCAAAATGGACAAAGCTGCCGAAGACCTGCAGCGCGACATGCAGAACGCCAAAGTTGAGCGCGTGGGCGAGGGCATCAAAATCACTTTCGACTCGGGCATTTTGTTCGACACCAACTCGTCGAGCCTGCGCCCTGCTTCGCTGAGCGAAATTGATAAAATGGCCGCCGTACTGCAAAAATACCCCGACACCAACGTGCTCGTGGAAGGCCACACCGACGCCAGCGGCTCGGACGCCATCAACCAGCCCCTGTCGGAGCGCCGGGCCCAGGCCGTGGCCGGTGAGGCCATCGCCCAGGGCGTGGCTTCGAGCCGCGTGACCACTCAGGGCTACGGCTCGTCGCAGCCCATCGCCGACAACGCTTCGGCCGAAGGCAAGCAGGCCAACCGCCGCGTGGAAGTTGCCATCTACGCCAACGAAAAGATGAAGAAAGCTGCTGAAGACGGCCGCTTGTAAGCACCGATTCGTGGCAGGACCGGCCGTTGCCTCGCAGCAAAGCCCGACCTGAAACGTTAAAAAGGCCGCCCGAACAGGCGGCCTTTTTTTTGGCAATTTTTTGACGGTCTATGTTTACACGCGTGAGGGTTAAAGCTGAGCTAAACGAGTTTGGCAAGGTGGTTGCAAATGGCGTACTTGCCGGCCCGTTGCGCCTGCGGCGGGCTGTTGCCGGCCACTTATTTTTTACGATTACTTCCTCACCCATGAAATACTTCCGTTCGTCGTTCGCCTTCCTGCTGGCGCTGTTGCTGCTGGGGAACACCTTTGCGCAGGCCCAAACTTCTACCGTATCCACGGAGCGCCCCAAGGGCACCATGAGCAAAACCCTGAAAGGCGGCCTGATTGGCGGCTTGGGTGGCGCGGTGGCCGGTGGGGTCGCCGGCCGGCTGATTGGCGGCAAGAAGGGCACGGCCAAAGGCGCCATCATCGGGGCGGCCGTGGGCGGTGCTGGCGGCGCGCTCATCGGTCGTCGCATGGACAAGCAGGCCGCCGAGCTGCGCCGCGACCTGGAAGGCGCTACCGTGGAGCGCGTGGGCGAAGGCATCAAAATCACCTTCGCTTCGGGCATCTTGTTTGGTACCAACTCGTCGAGCCTGACCAGCGCGGCGGCGGGCAACATTGACCAGCTGGCCGCTACCCTGAAGAAATACGCCGATACCAACGTGGTGGTAGAAGGCCATACCGATGCCAGCGGTTCAAACGCCATCAACCAGCCGCTGTCGGAGCGCCGGGCCCAGGCCGTGGCCAACGAAATCACCTCGCAGGGCGTGGAAAGTGCCCGCATTACTTCCACCGGCTACGGCGCCACCATGCCCGTGGCCGACAATACCTCGGTTTCGGGCAAAGCGGCCAACCGTCGCGTAGAGGTAGCCATTTTCGCCAACGAAAAAATGCAGAAAGCCGCCAAGCGTGGCCAGCTGTAAAAATCTGCTCGCCGTGCCTGGCACGGTGGCATCAATAGAAAACGGCGGTCCAGCTTCGGGCCGCCGTTTTTTTTGTGCGCCTGCTCTGAAGGAAGGAGCGTAGTTTTGGGCATGAAACTACTCTTTTTCGCAAAGTGTGTGCTGGTTGCCGTGCTGGTGCCGGGCGCCCTGTTGGCCCAGCCCCGCAAGGCCGCCCCGGCCCGGCCCAAACCCGTAGTTATGGCGTCGGCACTGCTGCGCTCGGGCCCCATGGTGGGCTATTCGGAGATGCGGGAGGTGGCGCTGTGGGTGCAAACCACGGGCCCCGCCACCGCACAGATTGAGTATTGGGACAAAGAGAAACCGGCGGTGAAGTGGCGCACGGCCCCCGTGGCCACCAAGGCGGCCAGTGCCCACACGGCCCACCTGCTGGCCGACCAGGTGCAGCCCGGCCGGCGCTACGCCTACGCCCTGTACCTGAACGGCCAGCGCGTGGCCCGGCCCTACCCGTTGGAATTTCAAAGCCAGGCCCAGTGGCAGTGGCAGCAGGACCCACCCGATTTCAAATTTGCCATGGGCTCGTGCGTGTACATCAATGAAACGCCTTATGACCGGGCTGGCCCCGCATACGGTGGCGACTACGGCATCTTCACCAGCATTAATGCCCAGCAACCGGACTTTATGCTCTGGATGGGCGACAATACCTACCTGCGCCCCGCCGACTGGAATACCCGGACCGGCATTTACCACCGTTACTCTCACTCGCGCGCTCTGCCCGAAATGCAGCCCCTGCTGGCGCGCACGCACAATTACGCCATCTGGGACGACCACGATTTCGGCCCCAACGACTCGGACCGCAGCTACGTTGGCAAGGCCACCACGCTGGAGGCGTTCAAGGACTTCTGGGCCAACCCAAACTACGGCCAGGAAGCGGGCCAGGGCATCGGTGGCACGTTTGAGTGGGCCGACGTGCAGGTGTTTCTGCTCGATGACCGGTGGTTTCGGGCGCCCAATGGTTACAACCAGAAGGAGGGCGCCTACCTGGGGCCGGCGCAGCTGAACTGGCTGCTCGATGCCCTCACCGCCAGCCGGGCCACGTTTAAGCTTATTGCTGTGGGCGGGCAGGTGCTGAATCCGGCCAAAGTATTTGAGAACTACAGCAACTACGAGCAGGAGCGGGCCACGCTGCTGCAAGGCATCGCCGCCCGTAACATCAGCGGCGTGGTGTTTCTCGACGGTGACCGGCACTTCACGGAGCTCACCAAGCTGGAGCGCCCCGGCACGTACCCGCTCTACGATTTCACCTGCTCGCCCCTCACCAGCGGCGTGGCCACCAGCGCCGGCAACGAGGCCAATACCGGCCGGGTAGCGGGCAGCCTGGTACTGGAGCGCAACTTTGCCGTGGTGGCCGTGAGTGGCCCGCTGGCGGCCCGGCAGCTGCGGATTTCGGTGCTGAACAAGGCTGGCCAGCCGCTTTGGGAGCGCACCATCGCGGCGGCGGAGTTGAAGTGACAACCCCGCCGCGGCTTCGGTGGTACAATGCCCATGCCTGCTACCTACGCCTCCCCGGCCGCCGAAAAGGCCCGCGCCGACCACGAAATTCTGAACGCCTTCTATGGGCCCGTGCCCAAGGCGCCCCGCCGCACGCCCATGCGCGAGCTGATTTCCACCGTGCTCTCGCACCGCACCACCCACGCCGACGAGGAGCTGGCCTACGACCGCATGCTGGCCGCTTTTGGCGACTGGCCGGGCGTGCTGGCCGCCCCCACGGCGGCCCTGGCTCAGGCCATCCGTACCACGCGCTGGCCCGATACCCAGGCGCCGCGCATTCAGGAGATTCTGCGGCGCATTGCGGCCGAAACCGGCGGAGCTTTCGAGTTGGACTTTTTGGCTGAGTGGCCGCTGGACCGCGCCATGACCTGGCTCATCGACATGCCCGGCATTGGCTTGAAAACGGCTTCGCTGCTGCTGCTTTTCAACTTTCGTAAGCCCGTGCTGCCCGTTGATGCGCACGTGCACCGGGTAGCGCAGCGGGTGGGCTTCCTGGGGCCCAAGGTGTCGGTCGAAAAAGCCCACGCTGTGTTGCCGCCCCTGCTGCCCGCCGATGCCGAAGCGTTGTTCAACTTCCACAAGCACAACTACTGGCACGGCCAGCAAATCTGCTTCTTCCAGCGCCCCAACTGCCCGCGCTGCCCGCTAAAAGGATTCTGCAATTATTACCAGGAACACTACGGCGCCGCCACGGCCGAGGTCCTGGCCGCCACCCCCGCCCAATGGGACCCCGCCGCCTGGGGCCAGCTGCCGCATTAAGGTTTAGCTGTCAGCCTTTAGCTATTAGCTGTTAGCTTCGTTATAATCGCCAACCTTCGTTCCAAAGGGAAAAAAGCTAATGGCTAACAGCTATAGGCTATTAGCTTAAAAAAAATGCGCCTCGTCAAGCATCCCGTCCTCTGTAATTACTACGTCACGTACCGCTGCAATGCGAAGTGCGCGTTTTGTGATATTTGGGAGAAACCCTCGCCCTATATCACGCTGGACGACGTGACGCAGAACTTGCGCGACCTGAAGCGCCTGGGCGTGTCGGTGCTTGACTTTACCGGCGGCGAACCGCTGCTGCACCGGCAGCTGCCCGAGTTTCTGGCCCTGGCCCGCCAGATGGGCTTCATCACCACCGTCACCACCAACGGCCTGCTTTACCCCAAAAACGCGGAAAAGCTGCGCGGGCTGGTCGATATGCTGCACTTTTCGCTCGACTCGGCCGACCGCGACACCCACGACCTGGGCCGGGGCGTGGCCTGCTACGATTTCGTGCTCGAAAGCATCCGCGTGGCCAAGGAGTTGGGCGAGCGGCCGGACATCCTTTTCACCGTGTTCCGCAAAAACCTGGCGGACCTGGAGGCCGTGTACCGCGACATCACCCAGCCCAACAACCTGGTCCTCATCCTGAACCCAGCCTTCGAGTACGGCGATGTGGAAACCGGCGAGCAGCTCACGCCCGAGGAGCTGGACTACCTCTCCGCTTTCGGCAAGCGGAAGGGCGTGTACCTCAACGAAGCCTTCATTCAGCTGCGGCGCGACGGCGGCAACCACGTGGCCGCGCCGGTGTGCCGGGCCGCCAGCACCACGCTGGTCATCTCGCCCAGCAACGAGCTGGTGCTGCCCTGCTATCACTTGGGCGAGCAGAAATTCCCCATCGAAGGCAAGTTGTTTGACCTCTACAATGCGCCCGAAACTCAGCGCCTGGCTGCCCTGGAAGGCCGCCTGCCCGCCTGCGAGGGCTGCACCATCAACTGCTACATGCAGCCCAGCTTCGCCGTCGAAACCAGCAAGTACTTCTGGCAAGCCCTGCCCAGTACGCTGAAATACAACTGGGAAAAAGGCACGTGGAAACGATTGCTTGTGCGGTAAGCTTTAGCTTGCCGTATTATTATCATTGCCAAAAAAACACGGCAAGCTAAAGCTTACCGCACTACTCATGCCCGCTCTCATTCTTCCCGTTCACGGCATTTCGCCCACCATTCCGGCCGACTGCTTTGTTGCCGATAACGCCACGATTGTGGGCGATGTCGTGCTCGGCTCGAAATGCACGGTCTGGTTCACGGCCGTGATTCGCGGCGACGTGCACCGCATCCGCATCGGTGACGAAACCAACGTGCAGGACGGCGCGGTGCTGCACTGCACCTACCAGCAAGCGCCGCTCACTATCGGCAGCCGCGTGAGCATCGGGCACCGGGCGCTGGTGCACGGCTGCACCGTAGAAGACGACGTGCTCATCGGAATGGGCGCCATTGTGATGGACCACGCCGTGGTGGGCACGGGCTGCATCATCGCGGCCGGAGCCGTGGTGCTGGAGAATTTTGTGTGCGAGCCGGGTTTCTTGTACGCCGGCGTGCCCGCCCGCAAAATCAAGCCCGTGACGGAGGCCCAGCGGGAAGGATTGCAGCGCACCGCCGCCAATTACCAGACCTACGCCAGCTGGTTTCGGCCAGAAATCAGCTAATTGAAATGTCCTTTTATTGTCTTTAAAATAAGAAAAGAACCGTTGAATTTCAATTGGTTACACAAATTACATTTTATGCGGGCGGCCAATATAATGTCGAATAAATCGAAAATATGATTGGTGAAATCTGGCGGATGAGGTGTACTTGCTGACCCAATCACACAGGTGCCGGTTCAGCACTCCCTCCGTCATTATGCGCAAAATTCAACAACTGCTCTTCCTGGTAGGAATCGGGGGAGGTATTGCCCTTACTTCCTGTAACCGTGCCACGTATTTTTCCAACCCAATACGGTTACGTACCGGGGCGATGCTGCGGAAGCGACGAAGCGCCCGATGGCGACAGTAGTGCCCGTAGCACCGGCTACCCTCCCCCAAGCCATTGCCTCGCCCGTGCCCGTACCAACACCGGTTGCGGCTCCCCGCAAGG
Organism: Hymenobacter sp. IS2118; assembly: GCF_000715495.1. Taxonomy (GTDB): domain Bacteria; phylum Bacteroidota; class Bacteroidia; order Cytophagales; family Hymenobacteraceae; genus Hymenobacter. The sequence continues at coordinate 70,252 of NZ_JNLX01000149.1, forward strand.
GCCCTGGCCGCTTGGCGGAACCGGGGAAGCCACAACGAGCAGTCCGGCACCTGTTGGCTCAGCACGCAGCACCCCGGAAAATAGTGACGCGGGCAGTAAAAATGCTGACTCCCCGGCGGACTACCGCTGAACATTCCCAAACGCAGTCGAAAGCGAAAACCGTTTTGCTTCGCACTGCTGGCGTGCTGATGGCTGCGGGCCTGGTATTGTTCCTAGCTACAGTAGCCGCAAACCCCGGATTAGATGTTGGAGTCATCCTCGTAACCATTGCGCTTGTAAGCTTCCTGGCCGGAGTGGCGCTGCTGATTACTGGCTTGTTCCAAAAAAGCTGAGCTGGCTTGAAAGTCATGCGGTCACCCGCAAGAATCAATCAGCCCGGCAGCTACCCGCCTACATTTCGTCGCCGAGCGAGCCGCAGGGCTCGGCGCGCTCGGCCACGGTGGTCACGCGCAGCTGCACGAGCTCCACGGCGCGGCGCGAGCGTTGCAGCACCCGGAACTCGTAGGGGTCGAGCACGGCCACGTCGCCCACTTCCGGAATGCTGCCGTAGATGACGTTGAGCAGGCCGCCCACGGTTTCGTAGTCTTCGCCCTCGGGCAGCGGAAAGGGGAGGTACTCGTTGGCGTCGGAAATAGGCGTGGCGGGGTTCACGCGGTATCAGTGAAGATTTTCTGGTTATTCCCTATTTCATGAATTCTCTCCAAAAGCAAGTCCGGCATTCTGCCCTGCTGCTAGCCGCGCTGCTGGGCCTGAGCCAGTGCAAGAAGAAGGACCCCTCCCCCGAGGCGCAACTGCCCCCCGCCACCCAGACCGGGGCCAACACCATTGGCTGCCTCGTTAACGGCAAAGCATGGACGCCCCAAGGGAATAATGGCTCGTCCAATTACACCGTCTCCTATGACCCTAACTTTCGACTCGGTACTCTAAATATAGCGGCGTACCGCTACGCCAATAGCCAAGCCAAACAAGAAGCGCTAGGCGTATTCTCTGACAGCTTGTTGCCCAGCACCGGCATATATAGGTTGCAGACATTAGGGCACCACGGAGCCGGGTACGTTAACGGACCTAGCAACTGCACCTATTACTCAACAGATGCCACGACGCATTGTCGTGGGGAGTTAGTCATCACGCGGCTGGACCGTGTAAACGGCATCATCTCCGGCACGTTCGCCTTCACGCTAGCCAAGCCAGGCTGCGACACGGTGCGCGTCACTAACGGCCGCTTTGACAAGCGCTTGTAGCGCTGCTTCTCTTTTTCCACTGGACCACTTTGTTTCTGTTCCTGAATCATGAAAAAAATCTACTTCTTGCTGCTGATTGCCTGCGGGCTTTTCGGTGCTACCCCTGTCCAAGCCCAACTCAGCGGCTCCGACTCGCTGCGGCTCAAGCTCACGTCTATTTTCGCCAACATAGACAAAAGCCAGGTGCCCACCGGCTACCTCAGCGAAGTCGCAACCTGGTAACGAAATAGTGATTTCAGATATAGCCGTTTTTGCTCTAATCTTGCCTAACCTTTTTCCTCTCCGCCCATGAAAACCTACTACCTCCTCCCCCTGGCCGCCGCCCTACTGGGCCTGAGCCAGTGCAAGAAGAAGGACCCCTCCCCCGAGGCGCAACTGCCCCCCGCCACCCAGACCGGGGCCAATACCATTGGCTGCCTCGTTAACGGCCAGCCGTGGACCCCCGTCGGAAACGATGGCTCGTCCAATTACACCGTCTCCTATGACCCCAACTTTCGACTCGGTACTCTAAATATAGCGGCGTACCGCTACGCCAATAGCCAAGCCAAGCGGCAAACAATTGGTGTTTTCTCGGACAGTTTACTGCCCGGAATTGGTCGGTATAAGCTTCGTCTGTTAGGACACCACGGGGCTGCATTTGACGATTTTCAAGGTAATTGCATTTACGATAGGACTAGTCCCGGCGCGTATTGTCGTGGGGAGTTAGTCATCACGCGGCTGGACCGTGTAAACGGCATCATCTCGGGCACGTTCGCCTTCACGCTAGCCCAGCCCGGCTGCGACACGGTGCGCGTTACCAACGGCCGCTTCGATAAGCGTCTCTAGCTTCTACCATGGAACCCATGCCTGACCTATACCGTGCATTGCGGTTACTTCTTCTGGTCATGCTGTTTGCTGGCTGCCAACGCGCGAGCTATCCGTTCCAGACCATTGCCACCGAGCGATACAACGTGGCTCAAGAAGCGCCGCCCGCCGCCGCCCTCCAGCCGGTTGATACCGGGCCCGGTGCCGAAACATTAGTAGCTCCGACGAGCCTCAAAGCACAGTTGCGATTGGCCTCCCGCCGGCCGGCACCGACGCCCCGGCGCCCGGCCGCAGTCGTGGCCGGACGCCGGCAGCCCGTGCTACTTAAGGCCCCCGATAAGCAGCACAAGCACCGGGCCGGCAATGCGGCTGCCCGTTCGCCCCAGCCGCCGGTACGAATTGTGCACAAGGGTGTGGTGCTTTTGCTGGCCGTGCTGTTGGGCTTTTTTGGTGCCCACCTGTTCTACATCGGCGACAATAGGCGGGCGCGCCGGTATTTACTGACTTCGCTGGGAGGCTTGGCTTTGGCGGCCCTGGCGCTGCCCATTGCCAGCCTAGCTTTTTTTGGCGGAGGATGGGGCGCCGTTTTTGTGCTCTTCGTGCTGGTGGGTGCGGGCTTGGGGGTGGTGCTCAGCAACTATTTCCACGCCCTGGTCGATGGCATCGCTATTCTGTTCAGCCGGCATTGATGCACCCAGGAGCACCGCCAACGCTAGCCGTGGGCCTAGCAAGTGTTTGGCCTACATTTCGTCGCTCAGGGAGCCGCGGGGCTCGGCGCGCTCGGCCACGGTAGCCACGCGCAGCTGCACGAGCTCCACGGCGCGGCGCGAGCGTTGCAACACGCGGAACCCGTAGGGGTCGAGCACGGCCACGTCGCCCATTTCCGGAATGCTGCCGTAGATGACGTTGAGCAGGCCGCCCACGGTTTCGTAGTTTTCGCCCTCGGGCAGCGGAAAGGTTAGGTAAGTAGGTCAGCTATTAGCCTTTAGCTTGCAATTAGTAACTATTCTGTTACGAATGTTACGTTTAGCGCGACTTTGAAACGCAAACTAATGTATCCGACCTACTTACAAGTTCCGCTAAGCAGATGCTACCTGATGTCGGGCGTGGGCGAAGCAACTGGGGCCGCCGCCGGGGCTGGTAGCGCCGCCGGAGCCGTGGCTGGTGGTGCCGGAACACCGGGAGCCGGTACATAGGTAGAAGTAGCGGGCACGTAAGCTGGGGCCGGCTGCGAGGAGGGACGAGGGCGGTAAATGGCACCCGTGGCAAAATCAACTGCTGTGCCCAGTAAGCCCACCAGAACGATGTCGGCGACGAGGGCAGCCACGCGAATCTCGCGCTGCGGCTGGCCGGGCAGCGGCTTAGTTCTTTGGTAAGCCGTAATCGGACCCCCCAGAATGGTGGCGCAACTGGAAAGGGTAACACCAATCAGCCCGAAGGCAACAAATTGTCGGAGTCTGGTCATGGGAAAACAGCAATGGGTGAGGTAAAGAGACTAAGGGAGTGCTAAGTGAAGGCAGCAACAGCGTGCCTGACTGGCATACAACAGCCGTGGCTTCCTGCAAGAGAAGGAGGCCACGGCTGTTGCATGGGGAACAGAAATATGGGGCTGCTATTTGGCCGCTGGCGTGCTGCTCGTAGGCTGCGGCTTGTAGATGGCGCCGGTGGCAAAGTCGATGCCGGTGCCGAGGATACCCGTGAGAAGAATGTCGGCGACAAGGGCTCCTACGCGAATTTCGCGCTGCGGCTGGCCGGCCAGCGGTTTAGTTTTCTGGTAGGCCGTAATCGGACCCCCCAGAATGGTAGCGCAGCTGGACATGGCAGTGGCCAGGAACCCGAGGGCAACGAATTGACGAAATTTAAACATAGAACGTTGGGTGAAGGGTGAGTATGAACGATGCAAACTACGGTGAAATCCTCAATAATCGAGGTGAATTACCTTGGTGCCCGACAGGGTATCGTGCCAGCCCAGGCTACGGCCGCTAAATAGCAGACTCAGGGGCTCGAAGGGCAGAAACCGGCAGAGGGTGCGCAGGAGCAGTTGGCCTGAGCTAGGCAGGTTGTCATCGGCCGTGACCACACGCGTGTGCAACAAAGCTTTGCCTACCGTACGGTGAAAGAGCAGTTCGGCCGTGGCGTAGTAAACAAAGCTAATGCCCACCACCAGAAGGCGAAAATGCTCGACCGGAACGAGGCGGGTGGGCAGCATATTGACAACAACGGCAAAAATTATCAGAATGCACAAGGCATCAAGAGCCCAGGTGGCCAGCCGCCGCAGCTTAGTAACTTCCATGCCAGTAAAAGTAGCACCTAAACCGGATAGGGCCTTTACAGCTCGTCGCCGAGCACACCACGGGGCTCGGCGCGCTCGGCCACGGTGGTCACGCGCAGCTGCACGAGCTCCACGGCGCGGCGCGAGCGTTGCAGGACGCGGAACTCGTAGGGGTCGAGCACGGCCACGTCGCCCACTTCCGGGATGCTGCCGTAGATGACGTTGAGCAGGCCGCCCACGGTTTCGTAGTCTTCGCCCTCGGGCAGGGGGAAGGGGAGGTACTCGTTGGCGTCGGAGATGGGCGTGGCGGGGTTCACGCGGTACTCGTCTTCGGATACCTTCTCCACCACGGGCACCTCGTTGTCGTACTCGTCCTGAATTTCGCCCACCAGCTCCTCCATGATGTCCTCGATGGTGACGATACCCGACACGCCGCCGAACTCGTCGCTCACGATGGCCATCACAATGTGCTTGCGCTGGAACTGCCGCAGCAGGCGGTTTATTTTCTTGGTTTCGGGCACGAAGAAGGGCGGCCGCATGATGCGGGCCAGCTCCACGGCCTCGCCGCGCCGGATGATGGGCAGCAGGTCCTTCACGTTGAGCACGCCCACGATGTTGTCGATGTTGCCCTCAAACACCGGCAGGCGCGAGTAGCCTTCGCTGAACACCACGTCGAGCAACTCTTCGGCGGGTGCGTTCACGTCCAGGGCCGAGAGCTTGGTGCGGGGCACCATAATCTGCTTCACCATCCGGTCGTTGAACTGGAACACGTTCTCAATCAGCTCGTGCTCGGAGTCCTGAATTTCGCCGCTTTCCTTGCTCTGGTCCAGCAGCATGCGCAGCTCGTCGGAGGTGTGGGCTTCGCTGCCGTGCATCGAACCCACGCCGAAGAGGCGCAGGGTCATGCCCGACAGCTTGTTCAACACCCAGATGGCGGGGAAGCTGATGATGTAGAACAGCCGCAGCGGCAGCGCCACAGCAATGCTCAGCGCCTCGGGCCGCTGAATGGCCAGCATTTTGGGCGCCTGCTCGCCGATGACGATGTGCAGCACCGTGATGGTAGCAAACGAGACGGGCAAGGCAATTTGGTGGGCCAGCACGTCCGTCATGTTCAGATTCAGGGCGTGTACGGCGGCCAGAATGATGGAGGCCACCACACTTTCGCCTATCCAGCCCAGGCCCAGCGACGCCAGCGTAATGCCGAGCTGCGAGGCCGAGAGGTAGGCTTCCAGGTCCTGCAGCATGCTCAGGGTGAGCTTGGCCAACCGGTTTCCTTCCTTGGCGCGGAGCTCTATTTGGGAGATGCGCACTTTGACCAGCGCGAATTCGGCGGCCACGAAAAATCCGTTTACTAAAACAAGTAAAACGGTGAATAATATTTTTAAACCCATGTGAATGGTCCCCGCGACACGGACGGTCTGGAGGCCTTAGTTGGTCAAAAGTACGGAGTTTAGGGCGGCTGGTTGGGCCGTCGAACTTTCCGGCCACCAGTTTGTGGTACGGACAGCCTTATTTTGTGGTAGAATGCAGGTGTAAGAAACGAGCCGCCGGGCCGTCTAGCCCCCCAGGAAGTGGGAACGGATTCCGCCGTCAGCGCCTTTTCCTAATGAGAAAAGGTAACACCACACACCGGGCTTCTTGTTTGTAGTTATGAAGAAAAATTTGATAGGTAAGTTGTTGTTGCTGTGGTTGTGGGCCCTCGCCCCAGCCACGGCCCAGATTCTCACCCCCACGCATTTGAGCACCGCCCTCAGCAAGCCCACCGCCAAGGTAGGGGAGGAGCTGGAGCTAATTATCAACGCCCGCATCGACAACACGTGGCACCTCTACGCCTCCGATTTTAGCGACGAAGTGGGGCCGGTAGTTTTTACGCTGGCCCTCAAGCCCAACCCCGCCTATGCCTTGGTGGGCAAGCTGCAATCCATAAAATCGCACCACGAGCAGGACGAAGTTTTTAAGGGAGAAGTCGCCTTCTGGGAAAAAACCGGCCAGCTTCGCCAGCGCATCAAAGTGCTGAAGCCCGGCACCCTCACCATCACCGCTACCGCCGACTACCAAAGCTGCACCAACGTGGACGGTAAGTGCGTGCCCGGCAGCGATGCCCTCACCTTCGGCCCCATCTCTGTGGGTGGTGCGGCGGCGGCGGCTCCGGCGGCTGGCCCGGCTGCTGCTACCCCGGCCCAAACCGCTGCTCCGGCTGCCGCTCCAGCCGCCACGGCGCTGGCACCCGCCGCACCCGATACCGCCTCCCAGCCGGCTGCTGTTGCCGCCGCGCCCGCCCTGCCCGGCCCTGCTGAACCCGCCACCATGCAGAACCCGGAGGCCGCCGCCGTGGCGCCCGCCGCCGCCGTAGCCGCCGCAGTAGACCCCGTGAGCAAGGCCGGTGGGCTGTGGGGCTTCGCCTTCCTGGCGTTCACCTTCGGTCTGGCCGCGCTCATCACGCCCTGCGTGTTCCCGATGGTGCCCATGACGGTTTCGCTCTTCACGAGCGGCAACGACAGCCGGCAACGGGGCATTTTCAAGGCGCTGGTGTACGGGGCCAGCATCATTGGCATTTACGTGCTGGTGGGCGTGCTGGTGTCGGCGCTGCTCGGCGAAGACGGCCCCAACCTGATTGCCACGCACTGGTTGCCCAACGTTATTTTCTTCGTGGTATTTGTGGTGTTTGGCCTGTCGTTTCTGGGCTTGTTTGAAATCACGCTGCCGCATACCATTGTGAATACCGTGGACACCCAGGCCGACAAAGGCGGCTGGGGCGGCATCTTCTTTATGGCCCTCACGCTGGTGGTGGTGTCGTTTTCGTGCACCGCGCCCATTGTGGGCAGCATTCTGAGCTTGGCCGCGCGCGGCGAGCGGATTCAGCCCATTGTGGGCATGCTGGGCTTCTCGCTGGCGTTTGCGCTGCCGTTCACGCTGTTCGCCATCTTCCCCTCGTGGCTCAAGAGCCTGCCCCGCTCCGGCGGCTGGCTCAATACCGTGAAGGTGGTGCTGGGCTTTGTGGAGCTCATGCTGGCCCTCAAATTCCTGAGCACCGCCGACCTGGCCTATCACTGGCACCTGCTGGACCGCGACGTGTACATCGTGCTCTGGATTGTGCTTTCGGCCCTGCTGGGCTTCTACCTGCTGGGCAAGTTCCGACTCTCGCACGACTCGCCGCTGGACCACCTCAGCGTGGGCCGCTTGCTGATGGCCGTGTTGGCCTTTGCCTTCACGGTGTACCTGGTGCCGGGTCTCTTTGGGGCGCCGCTGCCCCTGCTGGCCGGCTACCTGCCACCTCAATCCAAGCGCGATTTCTCGCTGGCCACCGCTAGCACCGCGGCCCCCGTGGTAAGCACGGGCAGCAGCGCGGGCCAGGAAGTGCCCCGCTTCGGCGAGTTCCTGGAGCTGCCCCACAACCTGACCGGCTACTTCGACCTGGAGCAGGCCAAGCGCGTGGCGCGCCAGCAGAACAAGCCCGTCTTCATCGACTTCACGGGCCACGCCTGCGTAAACTGCCGCAAGATGGAAGCCAGCGTGTGGAGCGACCCGCAGGTGCTGGCCCGCTTGCGCAACGACTACGTGGTGGTGGCCCTGTACGTGGACGATAAAACCGAGCTGCCCGAAAGCGAGTGGTACACCTCGCCCCGCGACCAGCAGCTGAAAAAGACCCTGGGCAAGCAAAACGCCGACCTGCAGGTGACCCGCTACGGCTTCAATGCCCAGCCCTACTACGTCATCATCGACCCCAACGAGGCCACCGGCAAGCCGGTGGTAGCGCCCATTGCCTACGAGCCCGACGTGGCCCAGTTTGCGGCTTTCTTAGATGCTGGGCTTAAGCAGTTTGCCGGCCAGCGCGCGCCGGTAGCAGTGCGTTAAGCGTATTGCTGGCTGGGTTGGGTCGTAGTTTTGTGCCCGCTTCACCACCGTTTTAAACACGAAGAGGCGCCCTCCACCCAGAGGCCGCCTCTTCCAAATGTTGAGGCAGGCATCCACCCAGATGCGCTACCTCGTTTTCCCCTCTTATCCGCTGTATCCAACCACGGCCATGGTGCAAATAATCAACCCTCAGTGAGGAAGTTGACGTGCAATAACGCCGGATTGCCGGCGTTGATTGCTATTTAAAATTCGCAAATTGTTTTTGTTGTGGCCTTCTGCCTTGGATTATGACAAATGTAACAGCGTAAGGCAGATAATACAAATTTTAGAATTCTTGCTAAAATTTTTTGAAATAAATTGATTCAGTTGCTACTAATTTTGTGTTTCCTACAATCCTTTTCTGCAAAATATGGCTAGAAATTACGAACTTGATGATACTGACCGTAGTATCCTCAACCTGCTCATTCAGGACGCGAAGATGCCCTACACGGAAATTGCCCGCAAGGTCAATGTGTCGGGCGGCACGGTGCACGTGCGCATGGCCCGCCTCGAAGAGCTGGGCATTGTGCAGGGCGCCACACTACGAATTGATTACCAGAAGCTTGGGTACGGTGTAAACGCTTTTCTGGGAATCTATTTGCTCAAAAGCTCGGTGTATACCAGCGTGGTGCAGCAGCTGCGCGACATTCCGGAGGTGGTGAATATCTATTTCACCACGGGTGCCTACGGCGTTTTTGCCCGCTTGGTGTGCCGCGATACGCAGCACCTGCGCGACGTGCTGCACGACCGGATTCAGCCCATCGATGGCATTGAGCGCACCGAAACCCTGATTTCGCTGGAAGAGGTAATTAACCGGCCGGCGCTACTTACCCTCTAGGCGTTTAGCCCGGATTAGCAAGATGGAACAAGCCGCAGGGACGTGCATCGCACACTCCTGCGGCTTGTTTGTGCAGGGCTGGTTTTAGGAAGCTAAGGCCGTTGAGTTGGGCTAATGTGGCGGATTTGAACCCGTAGAATCTGCCACCGCAGCGCGTTGGGGCTTACTTTTGTGTTCTGCTTATGCTTGCTTCCCCGCCCGCCACGCTGCTTATCCAGACTGCTTTTATCGGCGACGTCATTTTGATGACTGCGCTGCTGGAACACCTGCACGGAACCGAACCCGCCACGCCGGTAGACGTGCTGGTTCGGCGCGGCAACGAAGGTCTGCTGGCCGGCCACCCGTACGTGCGCCAGGTGCTGATTTGGGACAAAAAGCACCGCAAGTACGCCGCGCTGTGGCAGTTGCTGCTGCAGATTCGGGCGGCCCGCTACGGCCGGGTCGCCACCCTGCAGCGCTTTGCCAGCACCGGCTTTCTCACGGCCTTTTCGCGGGCTCCAGAGCGAATTGGCTTCGCCAAAAACCCGTTGAGCCGTTTTTTCACGCGCCGCGAGCCGCACGTCATCGGCGACGGCACCCACGAAGTTATCCGGAACCTGCGGCTGCTGGCGCCTTCGCTCCAGGGAGCGGCCGGGGAGCATGCCGCCCTGCCCCGGCTCTATCCTTCGGCTGCCGATGAAGCTGCGGCCGCGCCCTTAGCCGCCGCCGGGCCTTACGTGTGCATTGCGCCCACCTCGGTGTGGTTCACCAAGCAGTATCCGGAAGCAAAATGGCTGGAGCTGCTGGCCGGGCTGCCCGCGCACTGGCGCGTGTACCTGCTGGGCGGCCCGCCCGATGTGGCTGCCTGCGCGCGGCTGGCTGCGGCCAGTGGCCGCCCGGAGGTAAGTAGCCTGGCTGGCAAATTGAGTTTGCTGGCTTCGGCGGCCCTCATGCGTGGGGCGGTGATGAACTACGTGAACGACTCGGCGCCCATGCACCTGTGCTCGGCGGTGGGCGCGCCGGTCACGGCCATTTTTTGCAGTACGGTGCCCGCCTTTGGTTTCGGGCCGTTGTCGCCGGTGTCTTTTGTTGTTCAAACCAGCGAAGCCCTGCCGTGCCGGCCCTGCGGGCTGCACGGACATGGTGCCTGCCCGCAGGGGCACTTTCGCTGCGCCCACACCATCGAGATAACGCAGCTTCTGGCCCCGCTGGGGGGAGAATAGCTGACCGGAATCAAGCCTTGCGGCGACATTTTCCCTTGGATAACTGTTCATGGGTTGCAGCGTACTCTTCACCGCCGCAAGTACCTTTGTGCTTCTTATGCCTGACTACGAAATTCACGAATATCCTAATGGTATCCGCCTGCTGCACAAGCAGGTAGTGCATACTAAAATTGCGCATTGCGGCTTCCTGCTCGACATCGGCTCGCGCGATGAGGCCCCGCACCAGCAGGGGCTGGCCCACTTTTGGGAGCACATGGCCTTTAAAGGCACCACCAAGCGCAAGTCGTTTCATATTCTCAACCGCCTCGAAACAGTGGGCGGGGAGTTGAATGCTTACACGACCAAAGAGAAAATCTGCTTTTACGCTTCCCTCCTCAGCATGCACTTCGAGCGCGCGTTCGAACTGCTCACCGACCTCACGTTTCACTCCGTTTTTCCGGGCCGCGAGTTGGAGAAGGAGCGGGGTGTGATTCTGGAAGAGATGAGCATGTACCTGGATGCTCCGGAAGACGCCATTATCGACGATTTTGATACGGTGGTTTTCGGCGACCACCCGTTGGGCGTTAATATTCTGGGCACTCGCGAGAGCGTGAGCCGGTTCCAGACTGCCGACTTCCATGCGTTTTTGCAGGAGCAGCTGCGCACCGACCGGCTGGTGTTCAGCTCGGTAAGCAACCTGCCGTTCAAGGAGGTGAAGCGGCTGGCCGATAAATTTCTGGCGCCGCTGCCGGCCCGGCTGGGCGCGCGGGTGCGGCGGCCGGTGGGCGGCTACCAGCGCAAGTCGCAGGTCGAAACCCGGCCCATTACGCAGGCGCACTGCTTGGTGGGCGGCCCGGCCTACTCGCTGAATGACCCGCGCCGCATTCCCTTTTTCATGCTGAACAACATCCTCGGCGGCCCCGGTATGAACTCGCGCCTCAACCTGGCGGTGCGCGAGAAATACGGCCTCGTGTACACCATCGACAGCAGCTATTCGCCCTACACCGACACGGGCTTGTTCGGCATTTACTTCGGCACCGAGGGCAAGCAGGTAAAGCGCACGCTGGGCCTCGTGCAAAAGGAGCTGAAGCTGCTGCGCGAAAAAACCCTCACCACCAATCAGCTGCACGTAGCCAAGCACCAGCTTATGGGCCAGCTCGCCATGAGCGAGGAAAGCAACGGCGGCCTGATGCAGCTCCTCGGCAAAAGCACGCTGGACCTGGGCCGTGTGGAGCCGTTGACCGAAATCTTCGAAAAAATTGAGCGGATTTCGGCTCCCGAGCTGCGCGAGATGGCCAACGAAGTGCTGACCGAAGAGCACCTGAGCGTGCTGCAATACGTGCCGGAAGCTAAGTAAGCCAGCCGGTATTTGGGCGCGTGGGTAGCTACCGGCCGGTTGGGTGACCATTTTTCACCGCAGAAGGCGCAGCGGATTTCGCAGAAGAGCGCAGAGGTTGTTGCTCCTGAGAAATCTGCTGCGCCTTCTGCGGTGAAAGCTGCTTGACTCCGCCTATTTATTGAGCGTAAAATGATTACAAACGACCCAGTCCAGGACTACGCCGGGCAGCACACCGCGCCCGAGCCGCCGCTGCTGGCCCAGCTCACCCGCGAAACCCACCTGCAAACGATGACCGCCCGCATGAGCAGCGGGCACGTGCAGGGCCGCTTCCTGAGCCTGATGAGCCACCTCATGCGGCCGCACCGGGTACTGGAAATCGGGACGTTTTGCGGGTATGCCACGCTGTGCCTAGCCGAGGGCCTGGCCCCGGACGGGCACCTGCACACCATCGAAATCGACCCGGAGAAGGAGGCCCGCATCCGGCGTTACGTAGCGGCGGCCGGCATTACCAGCCAGGTGTGCCTGCACATTGGGGCCGCCCTCGACGTTTTGCCGGAATTGGTCGATGAAGCGTGGGATTTGGTCTTTATTGATGCCGACAAGCGGAATAATGACGCTTATTTTGAAGCCGTAATTGGGCAGGTGCGCCCCGGCGGGCTGCTCATCGTTGATAACGTGCTGTGGAGCGGCAAGGTGCTGCCCACGCACGAGCTGAAAAGCGGCGACAAGGACACGCCTTTCGTGCGCGCTTTCAACGACAAGGTGGCGCGGGATGCGCGGGTGGAACCGGTTTTTCTGCCCTTGCGCGATGGGTTGCTTCTGCTGCGCAAAAAGTAATGTGCCGCATTGCCCGATAGCTGATTAAACCCTGACAGGCGTGTTGTCGTCAGACGAGCTTCTGTTGTTTTTTCTAGTGCTATGCGGTTTTTGTGCCTCCTGCTTTTCCTGATAATCGGGGTGAATACCGCGCGCGCGCAAAGCGCTACTACAGTGAGCGGGCGCGTGGCCGACGGCAAGGACCAGTCGGCGCTTATCGGGGCCAACGTGTTGCTGATTCGCCTGCCAGACTCGGTGAAAACCGGCACCGCGGTGGACACGGAAGGCCGGTTTCAGTTTGACAACGTGGCTGCCGGGCGCTACGTGCTCGACGCCTCCTTCGTGGGCTACCAAAAGCAGCGCCAAGCCGTGACCGTGAGCGACGCGCCGGTGCAATTGGGCATTATCGCGCTGCAACCTGGTGGCATTCAGCTTAAAGGCGTGGTGGTGACGGGGCAGGCCGCGCAGTCGGTGCAGAAGGGCGACACTACGCAGTTCAACGCCAAAGCCTTCAAAACCGGCCCCGATGCCAGCGCTCAGGACCTGCTGACCAAGATGCCGGGCGTGACCGTGGGCACCGATGGCAAGGTGCAGGCCCAGGGCGAAACCGTGCAGCGCGTGCTGGTGGACGGCAAGGAGTTTTTCGGCAACGACCCCGACGCCGTGCTCCGTAACCTGCCCGCCGAAATGGTGGACAAAGTAGAAGTGTTCGACCAGCGCAGCGAGCAGAGCCGCTTTTCGGGCTTCGACGACGGCAACACGACCAAGACCATCAACATCGTGACCAAAATCGAGTTTCGCAACGGCACTTTTGGGCGGGTGGTGGCCGGCGCGGGCCCCGAGCGCTACAAGGCGAGCGGCAACGTGAATACCTTCAAGGGCGACCGTCGGGTGTCGGTGCTGGCGCAGTCCAACAACGTGAACGAGCAGAATTTCGGCACCGACGACCTGTTGGGCGTGGTGGGCAACGCCAACCAGGGCGGCGGGGGCCGGGGCGGGCGCGGCGGCGGCAACGGTGGCAATGCCGGCGATTTTCTGGTGAACCAGAACGGTGGCATCACCCGCACCAATGCGGTGGGCCTGAACTACTCGAACGCCTGGAACAAGAAAACCGAGCTTTCGGCCAGCTATTTTTTCAACCGGGCCAGCAACGCGCTGCTTAGCAACACGCAGCGCCAGTTCGCCGACCGGGGCCGCACCAACTACACCCAAACGGCCAATAGCCGCAGCCTCAACACGAACCAGCGCTTCAACCTGCGCCTGGAGCACAAGATTGACTCGGCCAATTCCATCCTGTTTCGGCCGCGTATCAGCTATCAACGCAATGACGCCGCCAGCGTGGTGGCCGGCCGCACCAGCCGCGCCGACACGGCCCTGAGCAACCTCAACAGCACCTACGACGCCGACAACAACGGCCTGAACGCTGCTGGCGACCTGCTGCTGCGCCACCGCTTTGCGAAGGCCGGCCGCACCGCCAGCCTCACCCTGGGCGGCAGCTACACCCAGCGCGACGGCAACACGGCGCTGCGCACCGACGACACCGGCGCGACCCGCAACAACCTCAACCAAACCAGCACGCTCAACCAAAACGGGGGCAGCCTGAATGCCAACCTGGCCCTGACCGAAGCCCTCACCCGCACCGATATTCTGCAAGGCAACTACGCCATCAGCTACGCGCCCAACAGCTCCGAAAAGTACACCTACGACTTGCTGACCGGCGACACGCGGCAGCTGAACGAGGGCCTGAGCAACGTGTTCGACAACTACTACCTCAACCAGTCGGGCGGCCTGAGCTACCGGCACATTACGCCAAAATACCAGGCCAGCATCGGGCTGGCGGGGCAGTATTCGGAGCTGTACAGCGACGCGCAGTTTCCGCGGCCCGGTATCGGGCGGTACTATTTTGTGAACGCGCTGCCCAATGCCAACGTCAATTACCGCTTTACGAAGCAGAAAAACCTGCGCTTCAACTACCGCACCAACACCAACGCTCCCGGCGTGAGCCAGCTGCAGGCCGTGGTGAACAACGCCAACCCGCAGCAGCTCACCATCGGCAACCCCGCGCTGCGCCAGGAATACCAGCACGCCGTTAACTTCCGCTACTCGGCATCGAGCCCGGAGGTGGCCAGCAATTTCTTCGCGCTGCTGGCGGGTTCCTACACCCAAAATCCCATTTCCAACCGCACCCTGGTGGCGGCCCGCGACACTACGGTGGTGCCCGACGGTGCCCCCGCCGTGACGCTGCCGGCCGGCAGCCAGCTCACCCAGCCCACCAACCTGAGCCAGCAGTATACGCTGCGTTCGCTCGTGAGCTACGGCCGGCCCATCAAAGCACTCAAAACAAACGTGAACCTGAGTCTAAACGCCAACTACCGGCAAACGCCGGGCCTCGTGAATGGCGGGCTGAACCTGGCCCGCGTGCCTTCGTTGGGGGCGGGCCTCACGCTCAGTTCCAACATCAGCGCCAACCTGGATTTCACGGCCAGCACCACGGCAAGCCAGAATTTCGTGCGCAACACGCTCCAGGCGCGGCTCAATAGTAACTATTTCTCGCAGGTGACGCGCTTCCGGCTGGGTTGGATTTTGGGGCCGGGCATCAACATTCAAACCGACCTCGTGCACCAGGCCAATTCCGGCCTTTCGGCGGGTTTCAACCAGCAGTATTTGCTCTGGAATGCCAGCCTGGGCAAGAAAATACTGCCCGGCCAGCGCGGCGAAATCAAGCTTTACGCCTTCGATATATTGGGCCAGAACCAGTCCATTCAGCGCAACGTGACCGATGCCTACGTGGAAGACGTGCAAACCACCATTTTGCAGCGCTACCTCATGCTGATGTTCACCTATAACATCCGCAGCGGCAACGTAGTGGCGCCGGCCGAGCCCACCGATGGCCCACGCGAGGGCCGGGGCCGCCGTGAAGGCGGCGGCGGGGGCGGTGGCCGTCCGTAGGGCATTGCCGGGATTTTTGGCCAAAATTCAGGTTCTTTGCAACTTCCGGGCGGGCGGTGGCCACGGTGGCTACTGCCCGCCTGCCTTGCTTATGCGAAATACAGTTGCGTTTTTGGTGTTGTTGATGGTGGTTCTGGTAAAGCCGTTGGCGGCTTATTCGGCCCCACCCGTGCCGGCTTCATTTGATGTGCTGGGTATGCGCCTGGTGCTAAACCAGGACGCCCAGCGCTTGGTGCAGCAAAAAGCCGACGGCCTGATGCGCCACCAGCCCTCGTTTCAGGCCCGCGTAGACCTAGCCGATGCCGCGTTTCCCATCATCGACCGGGTGCTGAAAGAAGAGGGCGTGCCTTTGGATTTCCGCTATCTCGTCCTGCAGGAAAGCGCCCTGGTGGGCGATGCGCGCAGCGCGAGCCAGGCCGTGGGCTATTGGCAGTTCAAGCGCGAAACCGCTGCCGGCCTCGGCCTGCTGATAAATGACGAAGTGGACGAGCGTCAGCACCTCACGGCCAGCACCCGCGCCGCCGCTCGCTACCTGGCGCGCAGCAACGCCGCGCTGCACAACTGGCTGAATGCCCTGCTTAGCTACAACACCGGCCTGACCGGCGTGAAACCCTACACGCTGCCTACCGACGCCGGGGCTACCCAAATGACCATTACTGGCGCGACTTCACCGTACGTACTGGCATTTTTGGCGCACAAGCTGGTTTTTGAGCCTTACTGCGGCCTGAACCCGCGCCCGCCGCTGCGGCTGCAGGAGTTTCCGGCCACCGCCGGCCAGACCCTTGAAGCCCAGGCCCTGACCTTGCACACCGAACCGGCCAACCTGGCCGTGCACAACCGCTGGCTGCTGGCCGCCGCTGTGCCGGCCGGCCGGCCTTATTCCCTCATTGTGCCCATCGGCGATGTGTCGCAGGCTGCCGGGCTCATTGCCAACCAGCGCCTGCAGAGCGCCAGGGAATTGCTGGCCGTGCCCGAGGTCAGCCCCTCAACCACGGCCGAAGTACGCCTCAACCGGCTGCGGGCCATTATTGCCCTGCCCGGCGAAACCACCGCCGACCTGGCTCGCCGTGGCAAGCAGCGGATGCGCGACTTTCTGCGCCACAACGAAATGACGGCCTTCGACGCCGCCGTAACCGGCCGGCCTTATTACCTGGAAAACAAGCGCGATGCTGGCGCCGTGGAGTACCACGTGTTGCAGCCCGGCGAGTCCGTATTCGACGTGGCGCAGAAGTACGGCATGCGCAAAAAGGCCATTTTGAATAAAAACCGAATGGCCCGCAACGAAGAGCTGCGCCCCGGCCGCTTGCTGTGGTTGCAGCACACGCGCCCCCGCGAAGTGGCCGTGGAATACCGCAGCCTGCGCGAAGGCGCCGGTCTGGAGCGCGCGCGTGCCGCCGCCCGGCCCATTGCCGAACCCGTGGCTCCCGACCAGCCCATTGAAATGCCGGTGGCAAAGTCCGTAGGAACATCCACCAAAAGCCAGCGCCAGAAAGCGGCGGCCGAAGATGGCTGGGGCGAAGCCCTGCCCAGCCGCAACAGTCCGGTAGCGGCTGCCCCGGCCCCACCGCGCCCGGCGGCACCCGCCCCGGTGCCGGCCGCCGCACCGGCCATTATCAGTGCTCCCGAACTCGCGAGGCCGACAGGTCCTGTTCCAACCGTGGTGCAGCTGCCGCCCGCAGCGCCCGCCCCGGCACCCGCCCCGCTGGCCGATGAGCCCCGCGAAGCAGCGCCCGCAGTAAGCATCCCAGTTGCGGAAGCCGTACCCATGGCGAAGGCTGCGCCGGTTGTGGTCGTTGCGCCCGTGGTAAAAGCTGCTCCCGCTCCAGTCGCGGTCAAACCGGCGGTTGTTGCTCCGGCGACCCGCCCGGTAGCTTCGGTGCCTGCTCCGGTCGCGGCTCCTTCAGTCGCCGCCGAGACGGCCGATGCCACGCACCGGGTGGAGGCTGGCGAAACCGTTTACTCGATTGCCCGCCGCTACCAGATTCCGCCCAAAACCCTGATGGCCCTCAATGACCTTGCCATGCCCGCGACCTTGGCGGTAGGGCAGGTATTACTATTGAATTCATCTGAACCCCTGCCCGCCACTCCGGCGGCAGCGCAGCCGCGTGTGGCCCCGCAAAACGGGCGCACCAATCCGGCCGCCATCTACTCGCCCAAAACGGTGGTTACGCCAGTGGCACCAGCCATTCTCACCGACGCAGCCACGCAACACACGGTGGTAAAAGGAGAAACTCTATACAGCATTTCACGTCGCTACGGAGTGACTCCGGCCGACCTGCAAGCCTGGAACAACAAGCCCGATGGCAGCGTGAAAACAGGAGAGGTGCTCACCCTAAAGGGCAAGTGAGTTGTTGGTTATTAGCCAGTCTGTTGGATAAAGATTGGGGCGAAATATTCTGTTTATGCTGTCATGCTGCGCTTGTCGAAGCATGACGGTCAAAACTCAATACGATTACTTATGCACACCTGCTTAATAACTGCTAAGCGAGCTGCGCAACGTAGGCGGTGCGGGGAATCCGTTGGGTACGGGCACGGAGCAATGCCACCACTTCCTGGGTGCTGCGGTCACGGTCGCCGAGGTTGACGAAATGGTGTGCCAGCCGGTCGTAGCGCTTGGTCATCAGGTACAGGAAAATGTGTAGGAAGTGAATGCCGTCGAACACAATGGCATCTTGCCGGGTGTACTCGGCCAGGTTCTGACGGAAGTGGTGCGGGTGGTCGGTCCAGTGCAGGGCCGGCTTGAGATGGTGGCTGATATGGTAGCCATCGTTCCAGCACTTGTGGTTATAATTTGTATTGATGCAGGTGATGCTATTGGTATAGCAGTTGTCGGGCGCGGCGGCGTCGATAAAAGCGTGTTGAGCCCAGTTGCCCAGCATCATCACCACGCGCGAAAGGATGACCGGCAGCACCAGCACGGCCAGCGTGGCCGGCAGGTTCACGAAAGCCAGCACGATGGTGGCCCCGATGTACACCAGCTCGCCGCGCAGCAGGCGGTGGCGCAGCTTGGGCTTGTTGCGCCGCGTGAAATACTGCACCAGACGCGGAATGCCCAGCAGGAAAAAGCTGCTCAGGTAATGCAGAAACCCCCGCAGCGAGTCGCGCTGGTAAAACATGGTGGAGCTGTCGTCGTCGGGCAGGTTGTTTTCCGGGTGGTGCATGCCCAGGTGGTGCGTGAAGTAGGTTTCGGGCGTTTGCCCAAACAGCGGCCCAATCACCCACGGAATATAATTATTAAGAAACCCGTACTTCTTTTTAAACAGCACCCGGTGACTGGTGCAGTGCAGCATCAACCCGAAAGGCCCTTTAAAGCGCAGGTTGCCCAAAAACAGGTACACCGCCAGCACCGCCCACCACGCGCCGCCCGTGAGCGCGGGCACGAACAGCAGCACCGCCAGCGGCAGCAGCGTGGCCGAGATTTTTAGGGTGAGGTAGATGAAGGGCAGGTCGCGCACGTCCTGCACGTAGCGGCCAAAGAACTGGTCGAGGCCGGACGGCTGGGTGGGAGCGAGGTATACTGGGTCGGTGCTGGCAGTAAAGCTTTTCATGGCTGGGATAGGAGAATTCGTGCTATCCGGGGCTAGAAAGCAGGTTTTGTGTTGCCCGCCACCGAGGCAGCGCACAAAAAACAGCGGGAAGCTGCCACAGCCAAAGGCCAGTTCGTGTACAACGCGGTTGAGCTTGACAAGTTCGGCCACGAAGGTAGCACGGTGGCGGGTGGTACTGGTGAAGCAGTGAAAAAGACAGTGCTCAGGGAATCAGGCACCAGGGATTGGGGGTTTGGGAATGCCCGCCAGCCGGGGGTATCTTTACTAAAACCAGCCACTGGTAATTAGTAATTAATAATTACTAATTATTAATTAATGAAATATGCCCGTTTTCTCGCACCTCCACTCGCACACGCAATACTCCCTGCTCGATGGTCAGGCCAGCATCAGTAAGCTGATGAAGAAGGCGCAGGCCGATGGCATGCCCGCCGTGGCCCTCACCGACCACGGCAACATGTTCGGGGCGTTCAACTTTGTGGCCGAGGCCAACAAGTACAACGTGAAGCCCATTGTGGGCTGCGAGTTTTACCTGGTGGAGGACCGGCACAAAAAGGCGTTCAGCCGGGAGAAAGGCGAGAAGGACGTACGTCACCACCAGCTGCTGCTGGCCAAAGACCAGGCTGGCTACCACAACCTGAGCAAGCTGTGCTCGATGAGCTTTATTGAGGGCGTGTACTCCAAATTCCCGCGCATCGACAAGGAGCTGCTGGAGCGGTACCACGAGGGCCTCATTGCCACCAGCTGCTGCATCGGCGCCGAGATTCCGCAAACCATCCTCTTCAAAACCGAAGCCGAAGCCGAGGAAAAGCTGAAGTGGTGGCTCGATATGTTCGGCGAGGACTACTACATCGAAATCCAGCGCCACGGCCTGATGAATTTCGACAACACCGGCAAAAGCCAGGAGGACGTGAACCAGGTGTTGCTGCGTCTGGCCCGCAAGCATAACGTTAAAGTCATCTGTACCAACGACTCGCACTACGTGGACCAGACCGACTACGCGGCCCACGACCTGCTGCTGTGCGTGAATACCGGCGAGGAGCACAGCAACCCCATCGGCGATATTCACACCAACTACTACACCCTGATGACGGGCAAAGGGGAGGTGAAGTACGACCTGCTCGACAACCTGCGCCGCGACCACAGCCGCGACGAAAAAGCCCAGCGCCAGCTCCGCCGCATCGACGAGGAGCTGCAGAAGCCCAAGCCGCACACTCGCTTCGGTTTTGCCAACGACCAGTTCTTTTTCAAGACCCAGGAGCAGATGAACGCGCTGTTCATCGACGTGCCCGAGAGCGTGGACAACACCAATGAGATTGTCGATAAAATCACGCCTCCGAAGCTGGCCCGCGACATCCTGTTGCCCAACTTCCCCATTCCCGCGCCCTTCGCCAACGCCGACGAATTCCTGCGCGAGCTAACCTACGTGGGCGCCTTCGGCCCGAGCGCCGGCAACGGCACCGTGACGATGACCAAGCCGCCGCGCTACTCCGAGCGCACGCCCGAAGTGGAGGAACGGCTTGATTATGAGCTGCGCATCATCCAGACGATGGGCTTTGCGGGCTATTTCCTCATCACCCAGGATTTTATCAACCACGGCCGTAAAATTGGCGTGGCGGTGGGGCCGGGCCGGGGCTCGGCAGCGGGCTCGGCGGTGGCCTACTGTGTGGGCATCACCAACATCGACCCAATTAAGTATTCGCTGCTGTTCGAGCGTTTCCTGAACCCGGAGCGCGTGTCGATGCCCGATATCGACATTGACTTTGACGACGTGAACCGTCAGAAAGTCATTGACTACGTGGTGGATAAGTACGGCAAGACGCAGGTGGCCCAGATTATCACCTTCGGTACGATGGCGGCCAAATCCAGCATCAAGGACGTGGCGCGGGCCCTGGAGCTGCCGTTGCCGCAGACCAACGACCTGACCAAAATGGTGCCCGACAAGCCCGGCACCACCCTGGCCGGCGCCTTTGCCGAAAACCAGGAGCTGGAATACATTCTGCGCGACGAAAGCCCCGACAACCTCAAGGGCCAGATTTTGCGGCTGGCCGTGCAGCTCGAAGGCTCGGTACGCAACACCGGCATTCACGCGGCCGGCGTCATCATCGCGCCCGACGACATCACGAAGTACATCCCGGTTTCGACCTCTAAAGATTCGGACCTGCTCATCACGCAGTTCGACGGCAAGGTAATTGAATCGGCGGGGATGCTGAAAATGGACTTTCTGGGGCTCAAAACCCTGACCGTCATCGTGGATGCCATGCGGCTGATTGAGCGCAACCACGGCGTGAAAATCGACATCGATGAGATTCCCCTCGATGATGAAAAGACTTACGCGCTTTACCAGCGCGGCGATACCATCGGCACGTTTCAGTTCGAGAGTGAGGGCATGCGTCAGTATCTCAAGGACTTGAAGCCGACAAATATTGAGGATTTGATTGCCATGAACGCCCTGTACCGGCCGGGCCCCATGCAGTTTATCCCAAACTTCATCAACCGCAAGCACGGGCGAGAGGAAGTAGAATATCCGCACGAGCTGCTGAAACCCATCCTGGAGTACAGCCAGGGCATTATGGTGTACCAGGAGCAGATTATGCAGACGGCCCAGATTCTGGCCGGCTACTCGCTGGGCGGCGCCGACCTTTTGCGCCGTGCCATGGGCAAAAAGGACATGAAAAAGATGGCCCTGGAGCGCGAAAAATTCATCCATGGCGCTAAGAATCTGCACGACATTCCGGCCAAAAAAGCCAACGATGTATTCGACGTGATGGAGAAGTTTGCCGAATACGGCTTCAACCGCTCGCACTCGGCCGCCTACTCGGTAGTGGCGTATCAGACTGGTTATCTGAAGGCTAACTACCCGGCCGAGTACATGGCCGCCGTGCTCACCAACAACATGGGCGACATCAAGAAGGTAACCTTCTTCATTGAGGAAGCCCGCAAGCAGGGCGTGCCCGTGCTGGGACCCGACGTGAACGAGAGCCTGCTGAAATTCAACGTGAACCAGGAAGGAGCCATTCGTTTTGGGATGGGCGCGGTGAAGGGCGCGGGCGAACTCGCCGTGGAAAGCATGGTGCAGGAGCGCGAAGCCAGCGGCAACTACTCCGATATCTTCGATTTCGCCAAGCGCGTGAACCTGCGCACCGTGAACAAGAAAACCTTCGAAAGCCTGGCCCAGGCTGGTGCCTTCGACGGCTTCGACAAGCACCGCCGCCTGTACCTCGACGCCCCGGCCGGTGACCAGAACCTCATCGAAAAGGCCATGAAGCTGGGCCAGCAGCACGCTGCGGCCAAGGAATCGGCTCAGCACAGCTTGTTTGGGGCCGGTGCTTTTGGGGCCGTGGCCGCGCCGCTGCCCAAGATGCACGAGATGGAGCCCTGGAGCAAAACCGAGCAGCTGCGCCGCGAAAAAGAGGTGGTGGGCTTTTACCTGAGCGGCCACCCGCTCGATGTCTTCAAGCTGGAGCTGGATGCCTACTGCACCTGCGGCCTGGACAAAGTAGACGAAATCAAGAACAAGGAAATTGCCGTGGCAGGCTTGATTAACAATGTGTTATTCAAAACCACCAAAACCGGTCAGCCATTCTGCACCTTTACTTTGGAGGACTACGAGACGAGCATCAACCCGGCCTTGTTCCGTGACGACTACACCAAATTCGCGCCGCTCATCAACCCGCGCAACTACCCCAACGAGCAGGTGCCGCCCATGTACGTGCGCCTGAAACAGGAGCTGCGCCGGCACTCCCAGGACCAGTGGGACCTGCGCATTCTGACGATGGAACCGCTGGCCGATGTGGCCGAAAAGCGCAGCAAAGGCGTGCGTGTGCGCCTGGACCTGCGCACCGTGACCAGCCTCATGCTCGACCGGTTGGAAGAAGCCATCGAAGCCGCGCCGGGCAGCAAGCGCCTGGAAATCCAGTTTGCCGAGCCGCACGAGCACCTGGCCGTGGATATGTTCTCGCGCCGCTTTCAGATTGAGCCGAAAACCTTCATTCAGAAAATGCACGAAATGGAAATGGAAGTCTGCACGCTGATATAAGTCTTGCCTGTTCTACTACAGTTGCGAAGCCTCTTCTCACTGCTGAACAACGCGTTTGAAGGTGCTGAAATGCCTCGCAAGCGCAGCCAGTTATAAGGCACCGCAAATGCTTTCTATGGCGCTTTGTATGACGTTCAGATAGAATTTGATGCCCTTCGCCCGGCTGGAACCCTCCGGCTGAACTTTCCCCTGCACACGCTGTTTAACCATCCAATCTGCTACCTTGCGACCCCGTTGGCCGTACACGCCAGAATAATCTTAACCCAACCCAAACCGTAATGGGACACAAAGCAATTGAAATAACCGACGCCAACTTTGACGAAATCATCAACGGTGACAAGCCCGTACTGGTCGATTTCTGGGCCGAATGGTGCGGCCCTTGCCGCATGGTAGGCCCCGTAGTGGAAGAGCTTGCCGGCGAATACGAAGGCAAAGTCGTGGTCGGCAAAGTGGACGTTGATGCCAACCCCCAAACGTCTATGAAGTACGGCATCCGCAGCATTCCCACGCTGTTGGTGTTCAAAAATGGCCAAATCGTTGATAAACAAGTTGGCGCCGTGCCCAAGCACGTACTCGCCCAAAAGCTCGAAGCGCAGGTGACGGCGTAATGCCATCGTTGTAAGCGACTAAAAAGCCCTTTGCCAGTCTGGCAAAGGGCTTTTTAGTTTTGAAACTGCCCTGTTAAGGCAAAGAGATTTTTGAGTAGTTGTGCAAAAGTAAACGCACTTTGAATGGCTGATAACTAATTCATAATTAAAAGGAAAGCTTGCAGCCTGGAGCTTACGGCTCACTCCTTAGAACCCGTTTTTGCAGCGTTTCCAGTTGGAATTTGATTCTCGCCGGGCTTTCGCTTTGAGCTGGGTCTGGTTTTGATGCATCTGGCGGTTGAGTCTGGTCGGAGTGGAAGAGGCACGCTTCTTTTTACGCCGCCCCAGCGGCGGAGTAGCTGCTTCGGACATGGCGCTGCAGCTGGTCGCTGCGTTGTGGGCGAGTGCAGGTTTGTGCGTGTTGGCGGCATCGGCCGGGGTTGCTATGGCAGTGACAAGCAAGGCTCCCAAGGCACACAAGACGTAGAAGGGCGTTTTCATGTTGAGCGGGTTAGATGGAAAAGTAGCTACCGCATTTCGCTGCGGGATATAGGTCAAAGTAATATATTATAATTCAATAATGCAATAATATGCCTCATGATAACTGGTAGTTTATAAAACCGGTGATGCTGCTAGTGACTGAAGAATGAATATTTTATAGGATAAGTAGTTGTTTATGAGGTTGTAATGTGATAAAATGGGCGAGCAGGGATGTTTGTTTTGTGGGTTTAGGCATAAGAACAATTATATATAATGAAAATACTAATAACTGCTGTTGCGCAGAGACTCGCGCCAGCCTGTTGATGCGTAACGTCAGCTAATAATTCGATTGCTGTACCGTCTATCGCTTGCAGGAATTACCGATTAAAACACAGAAATACTACCGCGCTGCTCCATTGCTAATTGGGCCTGGGCGAGCGTAAACGGGCCACCCGGCGGCCGGTTCCGGCCCCCAACAGCCGCCGGGGCCTAACTTGCGCCTCCCATTCCCAACCAATCAAACGCATGCGCTACACGCCCCTCGCCCCCGAGCATTACGTTGAGAACCGCCGCCGCTTCTGCGAGCAGCTGCCGCCGGCCTCGCTGGCCATTTTCCAGTCCAACGACATCATGCCGACCAATGCCGACGGCACGATGGCCTTCCGGCAAAGCAACGACCTGCTCTACCTCAGCGGCATCGACCAGGAAGAAAGCATTCTGGTGCTCTTCCCCGACGCCCGGCTGCCCCAGCACCGCGAAATCCTGTTTTTGAAAGAAACATCTGAGCTCATTCTCATTTGGGAAGGCTACAAGCTGACCAAGGACGCGGCCAAGACGAACTCCGGCATCGGCACCATTATGTGGCTCGATAGCTTCAAGACCGTGCTGCCCGCCCTCATGAACGAGGCCGAAAACGTGTATTTGAACGCCAACGACCACATTCGGGCCGTGGTGGAAGTGGAAACGCGTGATGCCCGCTTCATCAAAGCCATCCAAAGCCAGTACCCGCTGCACACCTACCGCCGTGCCGCGCCGCTGCTGCATCAGCTCCGCGCCATCAAAAGCCCCGAGGAAATCAAGGCTATGCGCACGGCTTGCGGCATCACCGAAAAGGCGTTTCGGCGGTTGCTGGGCTTTGTGCAGCCCGGCGTGTGGGAGTTTGAGATTGAGGCCGAAATCGTGCATGAGTTCATGCGCAACCGCAGCCGCGGCCCGGCCTACGGCAGTATTGTGGCCAGCGGCAAAAATGCCTGCGTGCTCCACTACACCACCAACGACAACCAGTGCCAGGCCGGCGACGTGATTCTGCTCGATTTTGGGGCCGAGTACGCCAACTACGCCGCCGACCTCTCGCGCAGCATCCCCGTCGATGGCAAGTTCACGGCGCGCCAGCGGCAGGTCTACGATTCGGTGCTGGCCGTGATGGACTTTGCCAAAACCCACCTTGTGCCCGGCGGCGAAATCGAAGCCTACCACAAAGCCGTGGGCGAGCGCATGGAGCAGGAGCTCATCAAGCTCGACTTGTTGAACGCCGCCGACGTGAAAAATCAGGACCCGGCCGCCCCGCTCTACAAAAAATATTTCATGCACGGCACCAGCCACTACCTGGGCCTCGACGTGCACGACGTGGGTTATAAGTACCGCACTTTCGAAGCCGGCATGGTGTACACCGTGGAGCCCGGCATCTACATCCCAGAGGAAGGCCTGGGCATTCGCCTCGAAAACGACATTCTGCTCACTGCCACTGGCAACGAGGACCTCATGGCCAACATTCCCCTGCAAGCCGCCGACATTGAAGCCCTGATGGGTAAGAAGTAAACCACGCGGCTTTTGCGGTAAAAAAACCCTTCAGGTATCGCCTGAAGGGTTTTTTGGGTAATGGTGAGAATTAACAGAGCTGTCATGCTGAGCTTGTCGAAGCCTCTCTACCGCACCGTTGAATGGTATTGACGGTGCGGTAGAGAGGCTTCGACAAACTCAGCATGACAAACTGAAGGGAACAAGAGTGCTCCTGTGTGGCTGCTTACATCAACCAATAGGAAGCTAGCGGGCCGTGGCCTGCACCAGCTGCGGTAGGTACTTGCTGAGGGCCTGCACCTGCGAGCGGGTGAAATTACCATCTACTGCTACCAGCACGAACGAATCGGCCACATCGGGCAGCTTGCCGGTGGCGGCAAATTCCGAAACCCGGTCGCCGCTGGCTCGCACCGCCACCTGGTAGTCGCTGCCCAGCGTGGAGCCAGTTGAAATGGGTTCGTACTTATTGCCTTTCAGAATACCGGTGGCTTCCTGCAATAAGCCCTGCTGGGCCAGGTTTTCGGCCGAGCCCGTGACCGGGGCAAAGCTGATAATCCGGGCTTTGCGAATGCCCGTGATGGCGTTGGTCAGCTCCGAGCCGCCGAGCAGCTTGGCGGCCTTCACCAAGGCCAGGCGTTCGAGCAGGTCGGCCGACCAGTCGGCGGTTTTGAAGCCGGAGCGGCCCTGGTATTTCGAGAAAAACGAGGCGACGGTAGTAGCCGGGGTACCGGGGCCGGCCGTGCGGCAGCCCACCATCAGCAAAAATAGAAAAAGGACGGGGAAGCGGAGTTTTTGCATCACAAAGAAGAAGAGGCGAGAAATAAAGAGTGCGTTGTACGCACCCGGCCCCGCCCACGGTTGTTCCGGCTGACCTAAAAAACGACCGAATTAATAAAAAACACCTCACGGTCGGGGCCCCGCTCGGAGCGCACGCGCTGGTAGCCAGTGGCCACGAAGCGGCTGCCAAACCACGGCATCAGGTCGGATTGCGAAGTGTCGCGGGCATCCTCTTTGCCGCCATTGACGCCGGTGCCGGTCAGAATGGGCACTTGATGGTCGTTGGGTGAGGTTTCGGCCCGGTCAATGAGCTTGTAGCGAATTTTGTTGTCGTCGAGGTAAGCCAGCACGAGGCGGCCATCGGGCAGGGTTTGCAGCCGCACGGCTTCCTCCAGGGTGTAGCGCCGCAGGTTATCCACCACAAAGGTATTGTCCCAGAGCAGCGTGCCCGACCGGTCGAAGCCGCAGACCAGCGCGTGGGTGGTCTGGTAGCCATCGAAAACCCGGGAATTGGCATAGCCGGAGCCGTAAGGGTTGTAGCCGGTGTTGAAAGAGCCCGCAAAGCTGCCGTAGTTGTTGTAGCGGTAGTGCGGGTAGTAGATTTCGGCCACCAGCACGTAGCCGCCATCGGGCTGGGGCAGGAGCTCGTGCAATAGCACGCGGTATCGCCAGCGCAAGGGGGCCACCGACCGGGCCAGGCGGCGGTCGGTACGCTCGCGCAGGCGGGCCCGGCGCGAAGGCTTCAGGTAATCGAAAAAGTGCTTGAGGCGCAGGAAGTCATAAAAGCGCAGCGGCGGCTTGGTGCCCGCGTTGGCTGCCGCCCGCAGGTCGGTGGCAAACAGGCCTTGGGCATAGTTGGGGTCACGCAGCGAGTAGGTACCCATCAGCAGGCGGGCGGTGGTGTCCTGGGGCGGGGTAATCTGGGCCGTGATGAGGCTGCGCTCGCCCTCCGTTTGCACAAATTCGGAGCTCACCAGTTGGCCCTGCTCGCTCAGTTTCTTGAGCAGTAGGCGCGACTTGCGGCCGTTGGTTTGCGTGAGCACGTACTCGGCGCGCTGGCTGCCCGCGTCGGCTACCGATGTGAGCTGCGTAGGTAAGGGCTCGTAGATGGCCGACACGTACTGCATGCGGCCATTGGTGACGTCGAGCAACAGCACCGTCACATGCTGCTGGTCGTTGAGCAGGACCGTGGCGAGTAGCCGCCCATCCAAAGCTTTCAACTCCACAATGTCACGCGTCAGGCGGGTCTCATACTGCTGAGTACGCGTTTGGCCCAGCTTGCCATTGTAGGCGGCAGCCCACAGCCGGCCGGGTTTGCTGAGGGATAAAAATAAGGCATACACCGTGTTGCCCTCCACGCACATGCGGTTAAACTCGAATTCTTCGGGCACCTCCAGGGGCGTTTCCTGGCGCAGGCGCAGGGCGTGGTCGTACTGCTGAAAGGCGAATGAGGACTTAGTGGAAAAGGTACGGGAGCGGCCTACGAGTAGCACTACCGTACTATCGGCAGGCACAGTCTGCACGTGCACCTCGCTCTCAGTGGCCGTGAGCGGCAGCTCGGTGCGGGCCGTTTGGGCCGGGGCATTGGGCGGGGGCGGGAGCGGACGCTTCTGGGCGTGGAGCACCGCCGCGCCGGGCAGCAGGCCCCAAGAGAGCAAAAGCAGCAGGAGTAAGTAGCGGATTTTCATGCCCTTGCACTTAAATAGAAGCAACCGTTTGCTAGCCACTATTACGAGTGGTTAGCCTTCTAAAGATACAACCAAAGCCCTGTTTTTTGTTCGCGGGAAGCCAGCCTATTGGCCTCCCAACGCCAGAATAATATCAAACTCTTCGGGGCGCACGGGCAACACCGACAGGCGCGACTGGCGCAGCAGGGCCAGCTCGCTCAGCCGGGCATCGGCCTTGAGCTGAGCCAGGCTCACGGGCCGGGGCAGGGGCTGCACCGGGCGCAGGGCCACGGCCACCCACGGCGAGTCGGCTTCGGCGGTGGCATCGGGGGCTGCCGGGGCGGCTACCTCGGCAATGCCCACCACGGCTTTTTCGCTCACGCTGTGGTAAAACAGCACCAGGTCGCCGGGCTGCATCAGGTTGAGGTTGTTGCGGGCCTGGTAGTTGCGCACGCCGGTCCAGGCGGTGCCGTCTTCGTGCACAAACGTGGCCCAAGAGTATGCTTCGGGTTCAGATTTGACCAGCCAATGCTTCATTATTAATCAAAAAGTGGGGAGAATGGCAGCGGCCTATAGCGTGAGTTGTTGCACCACAAAGTAAGCTCCTGCGTCACGCACCGGCCCATTCGGGCATGGGGCCTACAGCGAGAAGCCCAAATCGAAGCTCAGGATGTCGGCGGTGAGGTTGGTGCTGCGCTGGTAGTGTGCATAGCGCAGGTCCACGGACCGGAACCGCATGACGCGCGCCCGGCCCGCGCGGTCGTGGCCCGGTACGTGGAAGCGGCCGATGCCGTACACCGGCGAGTAGCGCAGGCCCAGGCCCGTTTTGTGGGCCGTGAAACCCGACAGGTCATAGTCCGACGTGTAGTATTTGTCGGCCACGGAATGGCCCAGGTAAGGGGCAAAGTAGGTGGACGCCGTTTGCTGGTGGTAGCGGTAGAAGGGGTAGAGCACAAAAAACGGCGTCACCTTCACCGGCAGCTCCAGCTCAAACGTGTGGGCCTGAATACCAAAATTGTCGTTGTAGAAGCGGTAGAAGGAGCGAATTTGGACCAGGTCCGACGCGTAGTAGTTCAGCCGCAGGGCCACCGGGTACTTGAAGCGGGAGCTGGGCAGCTTTTCAACCCGAGCCGCCGAGGGGGCGAGGGGCGCGAAGTTGTCGCCAACCGTGAGCGCCCGGTTGGGGTCGGGGTTATCGAAAAAGTACACCCGGTGAAACGGCGTGCTCAGCAGCCCGTTTTGCTGCACCAGCTCCGTGCTGATGCCCACTTGCAGGCGCTTGGTGAGCACCTGCGAGTATGAAATGGACACGTTATAGCTCTGGCGGGCGCCATCGCCTTCGACCGGGGTGCTGCGCAGCTCAATGGGCCGGATGAGGGTGGCCTGGTCGATAAAAACCTGGGCCGTGACGCCCAGCTGGCGGTTGCCATCGGCCGAGGTTTTGGCGAAGGAACCCACTCCGTTGAAGGACAGGTAGTCGTATTCCTGCGAGAAGCCCGCGCCCGCGCCCCACTGCGTGCCCTTGGCTTTTTGCTCGCGGGTGTAACCGAAGTCGGCGTGTATCCGCTCGTCGCGGCTGGAGGGGGTAGACAGGGCAAAGTCAATCCGGTCGGTAGAGGCGGAGGCGTAAAAATCAGTGCCGATGTTGGCGGTCAGCCGGCTCACCGTGTCCAGCGGAATGTTGAGGATGATGGTGGGCGTCACGTCAGTCAGCTGCTCGGTGCCGCGGCCGCCTTCTACCGCGCCCTTGGTGCCGTCCTGCTGGTAGTAGCTGCCCAGAATGTCAATGGTGGCTTCATCACGCGCCCGGTTCACGGGCACGGTGGCCGCCGCCGGAGCGCCGAAGCCGTCCACCCGGTTCGGCAGCAGGGGCGTGCCACCCGGCTGGTTCTGGGCCAGCGCCGGCGCAGCAAGTAGCGCGGCGGCTACCAATTGAAGTACAATGTGTTTCACGGAATTCGTTATTTCTGATTACATCACCCCACCATATGGTAGTAGCTATTCAGCGTGATTCTTTGCCTGTCGGCTAAGGGTAAAAGTTAATTGCAGCCGCAGCCGCCGCCCACTTTGCCACCATTGGCGCCGCCGGCACCCTCGCGGTAGCTTTCGAAGTTGGTTTCGGGGGTTTCCACCACCTTGCTGCTCAGCTTCATGTCCTCGTCGTTGAGGTAGGCTTTTTGGTACGCCGCCACCGATACGCAGCTGGGCAGCGCCGCGAGCAGCGGAAACAGCAGCAGCGCCAGCAGCACGCGGGCAGTGGGAAGAAAACGGCTTTTGGGCAGTGCCATGGGTGGTTGGAGTTAGGGCTTGGCGCTGGTGGCGCCGTGGTAATAATTCAGTTTCATGCCGCGCGATACCAGCGTGCGGTTGTCATCCGTTATCAACGTACAATCTACTCCTTTCAGATTGTTGATAAACGCCAGGCCCTCGGTGGGCCCTTTCACGAATACGACTTCGTCCAGGCCGTCGGCCAGTTCCACGTCGGCGCACACAATCGTGACCGAGCGCAACCCCACCGAAGGGTAGCCGGTGTGCGGGTTGATGATGTGCCCGTACGCCTGCCCGCCCACCGTGAAGTACTGCTCGTAGTTGCCAGCCGTGACCACGGCCACGTCCGTCACGTCCACCCAGGCGGCCACGCTGTGCGGGTGGTCGGGGTCGCCAATGGCCACGCGCCACAGCGAGCCGTCGGCCTGTCGGCCCCAGCAATAAATGTCGCCCGAGCCGTTCAGCAGCCCGCCTTTGATGTCCATTTCGGTGAGCACCTGCTTGGCCCGGCGGATGCCGTAGCCCTGCAGGATGCCCGCCAGGTTGATGCGCATGCCCTTTTCGGGCAGGTATACCGTGTGCCGGGCCGCGTCCATCTTGATTTTTTGCCAGCCGATGCGCCGCACCGAGGCCCGCACCAGCGCCGAGTCGGGCAGGCTGGGGTGGGCCTGGCGGTCGAACCGGTAGAGCTTGTCGGCGCTGGCAAAGGTGATGTCGAACGCGCCGCCGCTGAGTTGCGAGAGCCGCAGCGTCCGGCTGATGAGGGCGAAGGTTTCGGTGGAAACGACCACCGGCCGGATGCCGGCCATGCGATTGATGTGCACCACCTCGGAGGTAGAATCCCAGAACGACATGAGGCGGTCGATGCGCCGCACTTCGCCCAGACCCGCGCGCAGGGCCCGCTGCCCGGCCGAGTCGTTCTCAGCCACCACTGTGAAGGTGAAGCGCGACCCCATGACGTGCGCGCTGCGGGTGAACGTGTGGCGCGGTTCCACACCCTGCGCCCCGCCCGTCTGCCCCAACAGCAACAGGCCCAGCAGCAGCCCAAGCCACAGCCCGGGTTTTCTCATGGCTTTCATCAAACTAAACGGGGATTGTGGATTTCTTTTCGTGTCTTATTTCCCGCGCCGCACGCTGCGGGAAATGCTCGTGCAGCTACCGGCCGGCCTGCCAACGGGGCTACAGCGCCGGCAGCACCTTTTTCAAATAAGCCTCAAACGCAGCGGGGCCACCGGCAATGTAGCCGGTTTTGGCCAGCACCTGGCCCTCGGGCGAGAGCAGCACGGCCAGCGGGAAATCGCCCGACCGGTTGAGCTGCGCGGCGGCGGCTTCGTTGAGCTTCAGTTGAGCCGCCGTGGGCTGGTTGCGCTTTTGGCGCGGAAAATCAAAATGGGCCAGCACCAGCCGGTCCTTCGCATAGGCAGTAAAGGCCGGCTGCGAAAACACTTCCTGCTCGTACATGATGCAGGGCTTGCACCAGTCGGAACCCGAAAAAACCACCAGCACGGGCCGGTTGGTGGCTTTGGCCTGCGCCTGGGCCGTCTTCAGGTCACTCAACCAAGCGGCGGGAGCCTCTAGCAGCACCTGTGGTGCCGAAACGAGCGGCGATACCGGCTGTGGCGCGGCGGCAGTAGCCGTAGCAGCGGCTTCCTGCCCGGCAGCGGGCGAAACGCTAGTTAAAATGCAGCCCAAGGCAATGGCTAGCAACGGGCTTTTAGCAATAAGAGGCATCGTATAGGAGATTAAAAACAGATTAAATTGGCCCGTATAACTCCATGTTGGGTCGGTTGGTTCTGCGGCAGCTGGCCAATCAGAGCCGGCTGAAATTGTAGCGCTTACTTATCCTCGGGCAGGCGGCGCACTTTTAGTAGCTGTTTCACCGTGTCCAGCTCAAGCACCTGGAGCGTGTAATTGGGATTTGGGCCGCTTTCGAGGGTGATGCGCAGGAACAGTTTGCGGTCGATGGTCCAGGTGCCGGGGCGGTCGGTGAGGCCGTCGGTGGGCGCAATGTCGAACTGCTCAAAGTGGCTGTAGGGCTCTATTCTGAAGCCGGTGCGGCCCCGCGCAGGCGGAAACTTATACGTTTGGGGCCGGTACACCAGCGTGTCGCCGGCGTTTTCCTCGTGCGAATTCAGCCAGGTGCCCTCCAACCCGTGCATGGTGATTACGGCCGTGGACTTGGTTTTTTTGCAGGCGGTGGCCAGCAGCAGCGCGGCCAGCAGTAGCCCGGTAGAAGAAGACGGCGCACGCATGGGATTCAGCAAATAGAATAAGCGGAAAGGTAACCCTAATCAAGTAGCTACGCATTTTGAGGGCAGTTGGACAACCTCCGCTCCGGCGCGTAAACCCTGGCATACGCTACATTCGTGCCCCCAATAACCCCTTACCCGTGGATAATCGCGCCCTGACCCGCGCCTTCAAGCTGGCTGCCCAGCTCATGGAGCTGCACGACGAAAACCCTTTCAAAATCCGCGCCATCGAAGGCACCGCCAGCGCCCTGGAGGCCCTGAGCTTCCCAGTGGCGGAGGTGGAGC
The DNA here is from genome assembly GCF_000715495.1 of Hymenobacter sp. IS2118. Classification (GTDB taxonomy): domain Bacteria; phylum Bacteroidota; class Bacteroidia; order Cytophagales; family Hymenobacteraceae; genus Hymenobacter. The sequence goes on from NZ_JNLX01000149.1 coordinate 103,280, forward strand.
GCTCCGGCCTGCCCGACCGCACCGGCCTGAGCAAAACCGCCGCCGCCAAGGTAGCCGAGCTGCTCGACACCGGCACGTTTCCGGAGTTGCAGCGCCTGCTGGAAGCCACGCCGCCCGGCGTGGTCGAAATGCTCAGCATCAAAGGCATTGGGCCCAAAAAAATCCGCAGCCTGTGGCGCGAATTAGGTATTGAGAGCAGCGAACAGCTACGCGAAGCCGCCGAAACCGACCAGGTAAGCAAGCTGAAGGGCTTCGGCAAGAAAACCCAGGAATCCATCCTCGAAGCCCTGGAGTTTGCTGACCAGAGCAAGGGCAAGCTGCTGTACCCGCAGGCCGAGTCCCTGGCCGAAGACATTGCCCAGCACCTGCGGCGTGCCCTCAAAACCGAGCAGGTAGGCGTGGCCGGCGAAGTGCGCCGCCGCCTCGAAACCGTGGAAGTGGTGCGCGTAGTAGCCGCCACCGGCCAGCCGGAAACGGCGCATAAACTCCTCGACACCATGGGCGGCCTCACCGCCGACCCGCGCCGGTCGGGGCCGTTTGCGTGGCGGGGCACGGCCACACCGTCGGGCGTGCGGGTAGAGGTGTTGCTAGTCGCGCCAGATGATTTTGTGACCGAACTATTCCTGAATTCAGCCGCCGAAGCCCACCTGAGCGAGCAGCTGCCCGCCACTCAGCCACTCAATCACTCAGTCACTCTCCGCCAGTGGGCCCGGCGCGAAAAATTCCAGCAGGAAGAAGCCCTCTACGAGCGGGCCGGCCTGCAATTCATTGTGCCCGAGCTGCGCGAAGGCCTGGGCGAAATTGCCCTCGCCGCCGACAAAAAACTGCCTCGCCTGCTCGAAGACGCCGACCTGCGCGGCGCCCTGCACAACCACAGCACCTACTCCGACGGCAACCACAGCCTGCGCGAAATGGCCACCTGGCTGCGCGACAACAAGTATGAGTACCTCGGCATCTGCGACCACAGCCAGGCCGCGCACTACGCCAACGGCCTCAGCGTGGACCGGGTGCGCCAGCAGCATCAGGAAATCGACCAGCTGAACGCCGAGCTTGCGCCCTTCCGCATCTTCAAAGGCATCGAAAGCGACATCCTCAGCGACGGCTCCCTCGATTACCCGTCCGAGGTGCTGGCCAGCTTCGACTTCGTGGTGGCCTCGGTGCACTCCAACCTGAAAATGGAAGAGCGCAAAGCCACCGACCGCCTGCTGCGCGCCATCGAAAACCCGTATTGCACCATGCTGGGCCACCCCACTGGCCGCTTGCTGCTGCGCCGCCAGGGCTACCCCATCGATTACAAAGCCGTTATCGACGCCTGCGCCAAGCACCAGGTCATCATCGAAATCAACGCCAACCCCTGGCGCCTGGACCTGGACTGGCGCTGGGTGCGCTACGCCCTCGACCAGGGCGTGCTGCTCAGCATCAACCCCGACGCCCACCACACCGACGGCTACGCCGACATGCGCTACGGCGTGCTCATGGGCCGCAAAGGGTTGTTGACGAAGGAAATGACCTTCAATACCAAGTCGGTGGAAGAAGCTGCCGCCTATTTTGAAAAGCGCAAAGCCGGTATCACCCCGCCCTTGGAGTACAAGAAGTCGTTGTTTGAGTAGAGTTATTTAGCTGCAAGCTACAAGCCTTCAAAAGGTAAGAGCTTGCAGCTTGCAGCTGACAGCTTGCAGCTAAAAAATGAAAATCCTCGTCCTCCGCTTTTCCTCCATTGGCGACATCGTTCTGACCACGCCCGTGGTGCGGGCGCTGGCGCAGCAGGTGCCGGGGGCGCAGGTTCATTTCGCCACCAAGCCCGGCTATCGCGGCCTGCTGGAACCCAACCCCTACGTGGCCAAAGTCCATTGCCTCACCGGTAGCCTTGATGAGCTGGTGCAGGAGTTCAAAGCTGAACAGTTCGATTACATCATCGACCTGCACAATAACCTGCGCACCCGCCTCATCAAGCTTCGTCTGGGCGTACAGTCCTTCAGCTTCGACAAGCTGAACTGGCAGAAGTGGCTGCTGGTCAACCTCAAGATTGACCGGCTGCCGCGCGTGCACATTGTGCAGCGCTACCTCCAAACTGCCGCGCCCCTGGGCGTGCACGACGACGGCCAGGGGCTCGACTACTTCATTCCCAAAGACCAGGAAATCAGCCTCGATACGCTGCCGCTCGCCTTTTGGCGTGGCTATGTGGCGGTGGCCATCGGTGCGCAACACGCCACCAAGCGCCTGCCCGTAGAGAAGCTCATCGAGCTGTGCGGTAAGCTCAACCGGCCCATTATACTGCTGGGCGGCCCCGAAGACGAGAGCATCGGCCACATCATCGAACAAGCCTTCGAGGCAAACGCGGCCACCGCCCAAGCGCAGGCGGCTACCATTCCCGACGACCCGTACCGTTTCCCCGCAAAGCCACTCAGTCACTCAATCCCTCAGCCACTCATTGTGAACGGTTGCGGGCGCTATTCGCTGCACCAATCGGCCTCGCTGCTGCGGCAGGCCCAGTTTGTGGTGAGCCACGACACCGGCCTGATGCACATTGCCGCCGCCTTCAAAAAGGAGATTTTTAGCGTGTGGGGCAACACCGTGCCCGCCTTCGGCATGTACCCCTACCGCACCGATTTTCGCGTGCTGGAAGTGCCGAACCTGCCCTGCCGGCCGTGCTCCAAAATTGGCTTTGCTAAGTGCCCGCAGGGCCACTTCAAGTGCATGCGCGACCAAACGCTGGACCTGGACCTGCCGCCCGCCCGCGACGGCCGCTGAAAAGAGAAAAAAGACATTAGCTTTGTAAGCCCCCAAGCCGGCGCAATTCTATTTCATTTTCTCATCTTTCAGATTCGCTTTATGCGCCTTTCTACTTTCCGGGCCACCGCTGCAATGGCCCTCACTGCCCTGCTGCTCACCGCATGCGGGCCCACCATCTACCTGGCCAAGGATTTCCGCAACTACGCCCCCACGCACAAGATGGTGGCCATTTTGCCAGCCGACGTGACCATGGAGTTACGGCCCAATCAAGCCAAAAAAACGACTGTCGAACAACAGCGCGCTGTCGAAGCCAAAAGCGGCCTCGATTTTCAGGAGAAAATCTACGCCTGGTTGTTGCGCCGGGGCCAGCAGCGCGGCTACACCGTAACCTTCCAGGACGTACGTCAGACCGATGCGCGCCTGCGCGAAAGCGGCATCCCCTTCACCGAGTTGCGTACCCATACGCCCCAGGAACTAGCTAAAATTCTGGGCGTTGATGCCGTGTTGACCACCAGCGTGCGCACCACCAAGCCTATGAGCGACGGCGCCGCCGTCGCCGTCGGCCTGATAGCCGGTGCCTGGGGCGCCACCAACCAGGCCAACATCACCGTGAACATTCATGAAGCTAGCGCTGGTACGTTGCTCTGGAAGTACGATTACGTGGCTGCCGGCTCGGTTTTCAGCTCCCCTGAAACCATCGTAGACGCGCTGATGCGCAATGCTTCCAAAAAATTCCCCTACACTCCCAAATCATAATCCAACCGTTCCGGCTAGCGGCAGCAAAAAGGCGTCCCCAATCTTGGTTGGGGACGCCTTTTTGCTGCCTGTACGTGGCGCTGTCAGTTGCTGGTTGTCTATTCTAGTTTTTCGGTCTCAAGTTCAACCCTGACAACCCACAACCATCAACTAAAAAAAATATTCTACCCAATGCGCTCGAAGCCGCAGTAGCTGTGCAGCACCAGCGGCAGGGCTATGCCCGTGCTGGTTTGGTTGTTTTCCAGCAGCGCGGCCACAATGCGGGGCAGGGCCAGGGCCGAGCCGTTGAGCGTGTGCAGAAGCTGGGTTTTGCCGCCGTCGGCGCGGTAGCGGCACTTGAGACGGTTGGCCTGGTAGGTTTCAAAGTTCGATACCGAGCTCACTTCCAGCCAGCGGCCCTGGGCGGCGCTCCATACCTCCAGGTCGTAGGTGAGGGCAGCGGTGAAGCTCATGTCGCCGCCGCACAGGCGCAACACGCGGTAGGGGAGGCCCAACTGCTGCAACAGGCCTTCTACGTGGGCCAGCATGGCTTCCAGGGCGTCGTAGCTCTGGTCGGGCTCCGTGATTTGCACAATTTCCACCTTGTCGAACTGGTGCAGGCGGTTGAGGCCGCGCACGTCGGCACCCCAGGAACCGGCCTCGCGGCGGAAGCAGGGCGTGTGGCCGGCCATGCGCACGGGCAGCTTATCCAGGGCAATGATTTCGTCGCGGTAAATATTGGTCAGCGGCACCTCGGCCGTGGGAATGAGGTAGAGGTCGTCCTTAGCGTCGTGGTACATCTGGCCCTCCTTGTCGGGCAGCTGGCCGGTGCCGTAGCCGCTGGCCTCGTTCACCAGAATCGGGGGCTGCATTTCGGTGTAGCCGGCGTCGCGGGCCTCGTCCAGAAAGAAGTTGATGAGGGCGCGTTGCAGCCGGGCGCCCTGGTTCTTGTACACCGGAAAGCCCGCGCCCGTGATTTTGTTGCCCAGCTCAAAGTCGATGATGTCATACTTTTTAATAAGCTCCCAGTGCGGCTGCGCGTCGGGGCCCAGCGTGGGCTTGGTGCCGTGCTCGCGCACTACTTCGTTGTCCTGGGCGGCGCGGCCCTGGGGCACGCTGGCGTGGGGCAGGTTGGGCAGCTTGTAGAGCAGTTGCTGCTGCTCTTTTTCCACTTGCGTCAGCTCGGCGGCGGCGGCTTGGGTGTACTGCTTGAGCTCGGCAGTGCGGGCCTTGAGGGTTTCGGCACCGGCTTTATCGCCGGCTTTCATCAGGCCGCCTATCTGGCGGGCCAGCTCATTGGCTTCGGCCTGGGCCGCGTCGTGGCTGGTTTGGAGGGAGCGGCGGCGCTGGTCCAGGTCAAGGATGGCGGCCACATCGGCGGGGCCGGTGGCGTAATGTTTTTTGGCGAGGCCAGCCAGCACCAGCTCGGTCTGGTCGCGGAGAACGGAAATTTGCAGCATGGGGCTTGAAGTGGAACGGGGGCAAATGTCGGAAGTAAAACCGGGTAGAACCACAGGGCTGCTGCTGTGGGCCTTGGCGCGGGCACGCAACTTATTTTGCGGCCCAGCCTGTTAGGGCCTCGTCGGGCGGCATCCGATTTGGCAGTTTGCCCGTAATGCGCTAACATTGCGTTAGCAACCGGCCGCCGTGGCCGGAACCGCAGGCCCTGGCGCCTGCTTCCGGCCCGTCATTTGCTGAACCCCCTCGCGGCCCCTTTCGCACCTCATTTTCTTGCTTATCCATTGCGCGCCGCGCGCTGCTATTCTCGCAATAGCCCGCGTTTCCTGCCAATGCTTTATCGCGGCCTGTCCGCTTTCGTGCCGTAGCTGGTTTGTTGGGCCCCACGCGGGCTCCCAGGGTCGCCAGCCCCTCGATTCACGCCGATGTTTCTCCCCTTATTCCCTTTATGCACACCATTAACGAGTTGAAGGACCGGCTGCTGTCCGACCTGAAAGAAATTGCCGAGCAGATGAATGTCGGCAACTTTAAACGGCTCAGCAAGCAGGATTTGATTTACAAAATCCTCGACCAGCAAGCCCTCATTCCGGGTGCCGCCGACCAGCCTGCCCCCGCGGCTGCTCCGGCCGCCGTGGCCGAAGCCCCTGCGGCGACCGCTGCCGCACCCCGCGCACCCAAAGCCCGCCGCCCGGCCCCCAGCACCGCCGAACAGCCTTTTTCGGACGTAGCCCCGCCCGCTGCCAAAACCGCCCGCCCCGCGCGGGAGCCCCGCCGCGAGTCCGAGCCCGCCGCCAACGTCGAAATTCTGGACCCCATCGAAGGCCTGGCCCTGGTGCCCGCCTCGGAAGCTACCGGCGCCTCCCTGGCCAACGAGCCCGTGCCAGTAGTGGCCCCGCAGGCCAACGAAGAAGCTGGCCCCAGCGCCGACCAACAGATTAACGGCACCGAGCAGCAGGACGCCAACGCCGCCCGCCCCGAGCGCCGCGAGCGCCGCGAGCGCCGCGAGCGGGTAGACCGCGCCGGCCGCCCCATCACGGAGCAGCGCGCCGCCGAGATGGCCGCCGAAAAAGCCGCCGCCGAAATTGCCGCCGCCGCCGAAGCTGCCAACGCGCCCTTGGAGAACGGCAATGATGGCCGTGATGGCCGCCGCGAACCCGGTGGGAGTGGCTTTGGCGACCGCCGCGAAAACCGCGCCGACCGCTTCGAGCGCGACAACCGCGAGCCGCGTGACGGCCGCGAGCAGCGCTTTCCGCGCAACGACCAGCCCCGTGAAAACCGCGAGCCCCGCAACGACCAACCCCGGGAGCAGCGTGAGCCTCGCAACGACCAACCCCGCGAAAACCGGGAAGGCCAGCCCCGCGAGCCGCGCAACGACCAGCCCCGCAATGGCCAGGAGCGCGATAATAACCGCAACCTGACCCGCGAGGAGCGCTACGCCCAGCGCGACCTACAGCGCCAACAGCGCGCCCTCAACCCCGATGGCACGCCCCGCACCGACCAGCCCCAGCGCGAGCCGCGCGAACCCCAGCCGCAGCGCGAGCCCCAGCGCCCCGCCCGGCAGGACCTGGACCTGGTGGTGCCCGGCGGCGGCACCTTTGAGTTGATGCCCGACGGTGGCTACGGCTTCCTGCGCTCGCCCTACTACAACTACCTCTCCTCGCCCGACGACATTTACGTGTCGCCGCAGCAGGTGAAGCAATACGCCATGAAGCCCGGCGACACGGTGATTTGCACCATTCGCCCGCCGCGCGAAGGCGAAAAATACTTTGCCCTGGTGGGTGTGGACAGCATGAACGGCCGCACCGTGGAGGAAGTCCGCGACCGGGTGCCGTTCAGCCACCTCACCCCGCTTTTTGCCGACCAGCGCATGAAGCTGAGCACCAAGTCCAGCCAAATCAGCACCCGCGTGCTTGACTTGTTTGCCCCCATCGGCAAAGGCCAGCGCGGCCTGATTGTGGCCCAGCCCAAAACCGGTAAAACCGTGCTGCTGCAGGAAGTAGCCAACGCCATTTCCGAGAACCACCCCGAGGTGTATCTGATGATACTGCTCATCGACGAACGCCCCGAGGAAGTGACCGATATGGCCCGCACCGTGAAGGCCGAAGTGCTCAGCTCGACCTTCGACGAAACGGCCGACCGCCACGTGAAAATCGCCGAAATGGCTCTCGACAAGGCGCGTCGCCTCGTGGAGTGTGGCCACGACGTGGTCATTCTGCTCGACTCCATTACCCGCCTGGCGCGGGCTTACAACACGGTGCAGCCCAGCTCCTCGCGCATCCTTTCGGGTGGTATCGATGCGGGCGCCCTGCAAAAGCCCAAGCGCTTTTTCGGTGCGGCCCGCAACGTGGAAGGCGGCGGCTCACTCACTATCATTGCCACCGCTCTCATCGAAACTGGCTCCAAAATGGACGAGGTTATCTTCGAGGAATTCAAAGGCACCGGCAACATGGAACTGCAGCTGGACCGCAAGCTGGCCAACAAGCGCGTATTCCCGGCCATCGACATCCCGGCTTCCGGCACCCGCCGCGAAGACCTGCTCATGAGCAAGGACGAGCTGAGCCGCGTGTGGGTACTGCGCAAGTTCATGTCGGACATGACGGCCACCGAGGCCATGGAATTCCTGAAGGACCGCATCAAAGGCACTAAGGATAACGAGGAATTCCTCATCTCCATGAACGGCTAATCCCGATTTGCTTTACAAACGAAAAGCCCGTTGCAGTAATGCAGCGGGCTTTTTTGTGCAACGGGGTAGAGACGCATATTTGCGTCTCGTCGTTGAACGGAACCGTTCGACGACGAGACGCAAGTCGTTCAACGCAATTTGTTCGACGGCGCTGCCGCAAGTCGTTCAACGACGAGACGCAAATATGCGTCTCTACACCGCTAAATTTGGGCTCCATCACATTACCCAATGGCCCCTGTTTCCCTGCCCGAATTACTCTACATCCACGACCCACTGTGCGGCTGGTGCTACGGCATGAGCCCCGTTATCGGCCGCGTCCAAGCTGATTTTGCCGGCCGGCTCGACGTATCGGTGCTGTGCGGCGGCATGCTGACCGGCGTGCAGGCCGCACCCATGGCGGAAGCATGGCACGACCTCAAAAAGGAGTTGGCCGATGTAAAAAAGGCGACGGGCGTGGAAGTAGGCGTTGCATTCACCGCTCTGGCCGAAACTGGAAATTACGTGTACGACTCGGAGCCGCCGAGCCGGGCCATTGTCGCTTTTCGGCAGATTACGCAGGACCCCGCCCGCGCCGTGGCCTTCGCGCACGCCGTGCAGCTGGCCCTGTTTCGGGACGGAATGGATTTGAACGACCCGACTACCTACAACGCGCTGCTGGCGCCATTCGGCGTGGATGCAACGGAGTTCCACCGCCGGTTTGCGGCCCCCGAAACGGCCCGGGCAACCCAGCAGGAATTTGCCGCCGTGGCCCGCATCGGGGTGCAGGGCTTCCCCACCAGCGTGGTGCGGCTGGGGGAGCGGGGCTACGTGCTGGCCCGCGGCTACCAGCCCTACGAACTGGTACGGCATGGCTTGGAGCAGCTGTTGCGGGAGCAAGGTGCGTAATAGGTCGGCGCTTTACCGTACTCGAATAACCTCTTTTTGCAGTGGCGACCACGCAATCCGCTGCTGGTCTTCTTTGCCTTTTAAATAGTCGAATCGAATGGCGTCGGGGCGCTGCTTGAGGTCGTTCCAGGCGGTAGGGTCCAGGTTCTCAAGGCCCGTTGGCAAAGCAGCCTCGGCGGCAATGGCGGGGGCGTGAAATTGCGAAGGCTGAAAGAACTGGTCGATGCGCCGCCGTACAAAGGCTTCGCGCTGGGCGCGGGTGGCAGTGGGCGTGGTCATCTCGTACACCAGCGCGGCTTCGAGGTCGGGCTCAGTGAGCATTTCTCGGAAGATGACCTGGCCCTCGGCGTTGGTAATGGTGAATTCGCCGGTGCCTTCCAGCATCGACGGGCCCCGAAATACCAGCTGGAAGGTATCGGGGGGACCCTGTGGGCTGCTGAAATTGCGCCGCTCGCGCACCGTGCGCAAGGTGTCGCGCAGGGCCGAAACCGCTTTGGCGCGGGAAGTATCGGGGGCGGGCAGCGCCGCAGAATCCTGCGCTGGCTGGCCGGCCGTAGCGGAGGCCGTTTCTTCCTGCACGGCCGAGGGGTTGGAATTGCAGGCCGCCAGCAGCGGCAACAGAGCGAGCCAAGAGTAGCGCATGAGGTCAGCTAATAAGAAACGAGACAATACTTGTTTATACGCAAATGCGCCGTGCAGAAGGTGTTTTTTCGGAATAAGGGCCGCGTTAGTGCCAGAGTAGCATAGCAATAAAGGCCGCACTCAGACACAACGACGACACTTGGTTCATGCGCATGGTGTGCTCAAAATTGGCAGCTTTCTCATCGTGCCACACCAGCCAGGCCCAGCGGCCAAACAGTACCACCACCGGCCCGGTAGCCACCAGAAATAGCAGCAGCGGCCGGATTTCCTGGCGTAGCCAGTAAGCCAGGCCCAGCGTGGCAGCGCCTGCCAGCAGTCCCACCGCTGCAAACACAAACGTGCCCCGAATACCCAGCCGCAAGCTTAGGGTGCGGTCGCCGCGTTGGGCGTCTTCCTCATGTTGGTACACCTGCGTGAGCGGGTAAGAGCCGCACAAAAACAGCGTGCTCACCAGCGCCAGCAGCAGGTTGGTCTTTTCCAATAGCTGGCTTTCCGTGGCTCCCGCGCCTACCTGCGTCATCAAAAAAGTAAAAGCACCCTGAAATACCACCACCACCAGCGTGCTTAGCAGCGGGTACTTTTTTAGTCGGATTCCCTCGTAGCTGTACGCCTTCGAAACTAGCAGGTACACCACCACCAGCCCCGCAAACGGCAGCGACAGCAACGCTGCCCCGACCACGGCCAGCGCATCGAAGAGCCACACCAGGTGCAGCAGCTCCGGTGTCACTTTGGGCGGCGCCTTGAGGCCGCCAATGCTGCCCTCGTCCTTGTCGTAGTAGGAATTGTAGCCGTTGGAGGCGGGGTAGGCCAGTAGGTGCAGCACCACAAATACGCCCGCCGCCCGTCCGCTGCTCCATGGCCCGCGCAGAGCACTCAGCCCAAACCAGAACACGGGCATGAGGTAAATAGAAAAAGGAATGCGCAGCAGCGGCAGCGCTTTTTTATAAGCAGCAAAAGACATGCACGAAAGTAGGGGGAAGGGTGGTTTCTTGGTCTTGCCAATTACCCAAACGGCGCGGAAACGCGAAGCACCGCTTCGCGCTACTATTGCTTCGGCCAGCCGATGAGGTAGGTGACCTGCGGGCCCCACCAGTGGTGCTTTTTGCCCGCCTGCCACGTAAACAGCCCCGCCGGGTCGGCCGAATGGGCCAGGGCCAGCAGCTCATCCGTGGAATACATGCGGAGCAGTGACACCGACCCGTCCCAGATGGTGCAGAGCGGAATGATGGGGATGAGGTAGGTAAACACCAGCCGGCTGAGCCGGAACGGCCGAAAAAATGGCGTGAGCAGCAGTTGCGCCACGGGCAGCACCGTGACCGCCAGCAGCAACTCCAGCCAGTGCTTCCCGGCGCCTTCAAACACGCCAATGCCCGTGCCGGCGCGCACGGCGTCGCGCAGCATGGCGGTGGCCGCCTCGGGGGGAAAGTGGTGGAAGGCCGAAAAAATAGTGCGAAACCCCAGCAGATTTGCCGGCACCGCCAGCGCGTTCACGGGAGCATTTTCGTGCCCGATGCGGCCGTGCGTGCGTCGGGCAATGTCGGTCCAGGCAGCGGGTTGGGGGTAGAGGTCGGTGAGGGTGATGCGCACGTCGCGCATGCCCTGCGCTTCCAGGGCGCGCCACACGGTTTCGGTGCCGCCCCCGGCGCCGGCCCCCAACTCCAGCACGGTGGTCTGGCCCGTGTGGCGCAGGCCCTCGGCCAGCAGCGGCGCAATGGGCCGGTAGGTACCCAGGGCCGAAATCATGAACCGCAGGTAGTCCATCATGCCTGCCCGGATGACGGCCGGAAACCACGGCAGGTCTTCAAACTCAAACAGGCGTAAGCGTAGGCGCATGACCCAAGGATACGAAAGCTGGGCGGGAGCGGCCAAAAAACGTTTTTGAACAGCTTCATATTCCGGCTTATGTGGCGCAATGCTCGCCCGCGTAACCAGGTACCGCGTCAACCTCGCCGCTTGGTAACGGCTGGCAACATCTAAGCGTAGGCCACTTTTGCCGCTTTTTGGCGGGGCCGATACAGCCAGGCTACCGCCAACACCGCCGTGCCCAGATAAGGACGCGAAAAGCTCAGCAGGCTGCTGGGCGAGCCAATGGGCAACCAGTGCAGCAACGCCATATGGGCTACTCCAAACACCACCAATACCCCTGCCAGGGCCAGCAGGCGGCAGCGCAGTTCTGTGCAGGCACAGCGCGACATCGCAAAAAACGGCCACGCCAGCGGCACGCAAGCCAGCGAAAGTAGGGCTACCATTAGCCCCACTACCAGGGGTATCGCCAGGTCAGTCGGGTATTTGAAGCTGAAGTCCAGCACCAGTAAGGCAGTACCTCCCAGGTTGCTGAACAGCCAAACCCACATGGTGCGAGCCAGGGCCGACTGGCTAGTGACAGGAGTAGAAGAGTGAGTGAACGGCATAGTGTAAAAAATGAGGGTGAATAAATGAGAGAAGCAGTAGTTCTGTAAAACCATCAAGAGGATTGTTTTACACGGTAAACACCTGATTTTAGGCGGCGAATGATTTACGAACCGTATTTATTGACTGGATTTTGTAAGTAGATAAGTTATACAAATGGGAAATTGCGGACTTGAAATAAAAGCTATTTGAGTATCGATGCCTGTAGAAAAGTATCTTGATAACCAAGTATTTATGAAATTCGGTGCATGAGGAATTATCCAGCATATAGAAACCCGTTCCGCTTTTGGGAGAAATTATTTTGAAAAAAATGCCAAGTCGCATTACTAACGCCCAATTGTGCCTAGCTTTGCATCACAAAGTACTTCTATGGTTATGAAGCCCGCCCACGCCGACCCGCTCGCCCAGCTCACCGAGATTCGCGCCATTATGGAGCGGAGCTCGCGGTTTTTGTCGTTGTCCGGCTTGAGCGGGGTAGGGGCGGGCGTGGTAGCGTTGGCCGGGGCCACAGTGGGCCACTTTTATCTGAAAAGCCATTATTCCGATGGCTACCTGCAGCTGATGCAGGGCTCGGCGCGGGAGCGGCAGGCGGCGCTGCCGTTTCTGCTGCTGCTCACGGCCGTGATGATAGGCGCGGCGCTGCTGCTGGCGTTTTTCTTCACCCAGCGCCGCACCAAACACGCTGGTCAGCCGCTGTGGAGCGGCCCGGCGCGGCGGCTGGCCTTGGCGCTGGCCGTGCCGCTGATTACAGGCGGGCTGTTTTGCCTGCGCCTGTTTTTGGGCGGCGATGCGGCCATGGTGGTGCCCGGCCTGCTGGTGTTCTACGGGCTGGCCCTGCTCAACGCCAGCAAATACACGCTGGAAGAAATCCGCTGGCTGGGCCTCACCCAGATTGGGTTGGGCTTGCTGTGCATGCTGCTGCCGGGCTGGGGCCTGCTGTTCTTTGCCCTGGGCTTTGGCCTGGGCCACATCGGCTACGGCCTGGTGATGTACAACCGCTACGAGCGGCCGGGCCCGGCCGGCGCGGCGCCTAACCCTGCATTGGCCCGTTGAAGCACCTCATTCACACCCTCAACAAGGCCTTCGACCACCGCGTGCGGCTGGGCGTGATGGCCGTGCTGATGGCCAACGACTCCGTGAGTTTCAACGACCTAAAGGAAGTGCTCGACCTCACCGACGGCAACCTCGCCAGCCACGTAGCGGCCCTCGAAAAGGCCGAATACGTGCTGGTGAGCAAGCAGTTCATTGGCAAAAAGCCGAACACGACCTACTCGGCTACCGAAGCAGGCAAAACCGCTTTTCAGCAGCACTTGGCCACTTTAGAGAAGCTGCTGCGAAGCTAGCGCCATCATCCCATTATTCACTCTTCTGAGCTAACCCATGTTGCTGCCAATGAAATCACTGCCTCAATTGCGCCGCTGGCTTCGCTGGCCGGCCGGGCTGCTGCTGGCAGTGCTGGTGGGTGGGTTAGGGCTGTTTGCCGTTGGTGATTTCGGCCTTACCCAAAAGGCGCTGAACGGGATGGAAAGCCGGGCGCTGGCGGGTAAATCAACCCGCGCCGATAAGTGGGCGTTGCGACTGCTCTATGGTACGCTACAAATGGGTGGCCAAGTGACGTATCCGCAAGCGGCGCAGCTGCTGGATTACTATTGCGCTGGTTCCGGCGATACCCTACGTTTCAATGCACAACCGTTGTTGCGGCACCCGGAGGTACAGCAGGCGTTGCAGCAGCGCAAGCCGGGCATCACGTTCCGGCATCAGGCGGCAGCCGGGCCGTTCTACATCGCCCGCCAAACCGATTGGGCGCTGTTTTATGCCTTCGATTTGCTGTATATCCGTCGTACGGTGGACCAGGTAGTGTTTTACGACAACTACTTTTTTCAGCCTCTGGCCCGGCGCTCCTACACGCCTTTTCGATTCGGGCGGCTCCATTGCAAGCTCAACGACGGCCTGATTCATGTAGCTTATCCCAAGTCAAAACCATTCATCGCCTTTGCTAAAGTGGCAATGCCTCTGGAGCGTCCTTAAGCCAAGAAGCGGCACTCTTTTTTTGCCCTTTAACTTTGAAATACAAAGTTCTTTAAAATAATTTAACTATGAATCCTACTGCTGAATCGGCGGGCCAATGGCCGGCCCCCGCCCGCCCCGCCGCCCTGGCCAAGCCGGCGCTAACTCCCCTTACCGCCGCACAAAAGCTGTTCCTGCCCCTGGGCGCGCTGCTCTTCGACTGGCTGTTTTGCCTTCAGAAAGCCGGGTCGAATGTGCTGGTGTTCACGGTTTTTGTGGTGGTGGCGCAGTTGGTGCTGCTGCCCAAAGTGGCCGCGGTGCGGCGCTCGGGCTATTTCTGGCTGATGATGGGCGGCAGTTTGTTCAGCGGCGCCACGATGGCCGTGTACGGCTCGGACGTTGCAGCACTGGCTTGCGGAGTTTCGGTGCTTATGCTGCTGGGCTACGTCAACCAGCCGCATCTGCGGCTGGGGCTGTATGCGCTGCTCACGGCCGTGGGCAGCGGGATGCAGGCGGGGCCACGGGTGCTGCTGCGGCTGCGGCTGCGGGCGCCGCGCAACGCGGGAGAAGGCGTGCGCCGCGGCTGGTTCTACGGCCGCCTGCTGCTGGTTCCGGTGCTGGTGCTGGGCGCCTTTCATATCCTGTTTATGGCTGCCAATCCCCGGTACATGGCCTACGTTGGCCGGGTGATAGACGCACTGGGCGAGTTTCTGCTGTGGCTGCTGCCGGAAGTGTCGCTGGTGCACGTGGTGTTCCTCACGCTGGGCTTTCTGGTCACGGCGGGGGCGGTGGTGTTGGTGCCGGTGTATTTTTTCGCCGACCACGAGTCCCGTTTTGGGGAGTTTGTCCGGCGGCATCGCGACCGGGTGGCGTCGTTTGCCGTGCGCCGGCCCAATTTCCAGCCCAACACCCACCGCGCCCTCGACCTGCGCAAGGAATGGGTGGCGGCGGTGGCCCTTTTTGCCCTCGTGAACGTCCTGCTGCTGGTGGTGAATGCCATCGACATCAACTGGCTGTGGTTTGGGTTTGTGCCCAAGCCCGGATTCGACCTTACCCAATTTGTGCACGAAGGCACTTATGTGCTCATTTTCAGTATTCTGCTGGCCATGGGCATCGTGCTGTGGTTTTTCCGACGCAACCTCAACTTTTACGTGCCCGGCCTGTCGTGGCTGCGCTGGGGCGCTACGGTGTGGGTGCTGCAAAATGCGGTACTGGCCGTGTCGGTAGGGCTACGCAATTATTACTACATCCAGTACAGCGGCCTGGCCTACAAGCGGATTGGAGTGTGCTTTTTTCTGCTGCTGGTGTTTTTCGGGCTGGGCACAGTGCTCCTCAAAATCTGGCAGCGCCGCTCTGCTTACAGTCTCATTCGGCTGAATTTTCTGGCGGTGTACGCGGCGGTGCTCCTGCTGGCCGCCGGCAACTGGGAAGTCTGGATTGCCAGCTACAACTTGCAGGCCCGTTTCCGTAGCATCGACATCGGTTTTCTGCTTGACATGCCCGGCCGGGTGCTGCCCACGCTGGTGGCCCGCCGTGCCCTCATCGACACGGCCCCCCACCTCACGGCCGAAGCCGAATACGGCGGCGCTGAAGTCATCACGGCCGTGGAAGCCCAGCGCCGACTAGACGCTGCCGTGGCCGCCTGGAAAAGCCATTACCAAACCCACCCCAACTGGCAAGGCCGCACCTACACCGAATGGCGCACTGCCCGCACCCTGATTTTGAATTAGTTGTCAGTTGCTAGTTGTCCGTTGTTGGTCAGGTAGTTAAATCTAATCAACTGATAATAGGCAACCAGCAACCGATAACCGACAACCAGCAACCGACAACTAACAACCACATGACTACTGGAATCTCCCAACTGCTGCTCACGTTTCTGGGGCTGCTTTTCTGCGCCGGCGACGTGGCCATCCTCGGCGTGCTGCTCACGTGGCAGGAGCGTGCGCCCTCGCCCGATACTCGTCGCCACCGGTTGTTGCGCACGGTACTGCCACTGGCGGTGGTGCTGGTGGGGCTGCTGCTGCTCGCCTTCGCGCAAATCATGCTGCTGTGGTCGGAGCTATAATTCGTTTTTGCCGATTACTTGATGTGAGACAGGGGTTTAGGGTGATATTAGTAACTGACAACTATATTTTAGCAACAGCTTATGGATAATTATTTGATGTTGCTGCTGCCAGGCTGGCCGCGGGTGCCGCCGCGGTTGTGGCTCACGGCTGGCCTTGGGGCGTTGGCCGGTATGAATCTGCTGTTTATAAGGGAGATATGGCCCCACACGCCCAGTGCAGGCTTGGTCTTCAGGCTGTTTACACTGGCCGCAATGCTGGCCGGTTTTTGCCAGTTGGTGTTGCTTTTGCAAGCCTGGACAAAAGCTTACGCGGGCCCCTGGTGGGCAAAGCTGCTATTTCGCACGGTGGTATTCCCCGGCGTGGCCGGGTGCGTACTCGTAGCCGCAATTACTCTGGTAATGCTGTTATCCGCCGTTGCTGAAGTATTCGACGCTGGCAGCGCCCGCACGATGGCGTCCTGAAAATTACATCCGGTCTGGCACTGGCGGCCGATGGATTTGACTGACAATTCTCCAAAATCAAACACCTGTTCAGCCGTAAAGCCAAGGGCTTGCAAGCGTGGTCTATTTCCAATCATACTAAATGGTTATGAAGAATATTGTATAGCTTGGTGTCTCATTTGACTTGCGGTGGTGAACCAGGTCGGTGACCATTTCATATTTCCCCTCCCTCTATGTTCAGAACGCTGCTTTTAGTCGTGCTCTTCATTGCCGTGGTCGTGGAGCTGGCCCTGGCGGGGGGCTGTTTCTTCGCGCCGGCGTTCACGCTCACGCAGTTTGGGGTGAAGTATGGGCCGGAAACCAAGTTCCTGACCTACATCGTGGGGTGGCTGCTGCTGTTTGTATCGCTGGCTGCTCTGGTGGCCTTTGGGCAGGTATGGCAGCGCCGGCCCAGCTACGCTACCTGGTGCTACCTGCTGGGCGTGTGGTGGATAGGCATCGGAATAGGGATTTACCACGTCTTTGGCAAGCCCGACAACCTGCTGCTGGATTCGGTGAAAGGACTGCTGATTGTGGTCCTCACCTGGCGCTGCCAGGCCACGCGCATCATGGCGCGCCGCTACTAGCGTGTAATCAGTATCTTGGCAGCCCAATGGTTTAATTGTCGGCCCGCTCTATGCCCACTTCTCACGTTCATCCGCTGCCGCCCGTGCCCATGCTCTCGCGCCTGGGCCGGGCGCTGGCCGGCGCGCAGGTGCTGAAAGAAACGCTCACCATGCTGTTTCTGGGGTGGCCGCTAGTGAAAGACGCCCCGCTGGTACTGCTTTCGGCACTGCCGGGAGTGGTGCTCTACCTCTTGCACTGGCATCTGGCGCTGGGCCGGGCGGGCCGGGTGTTTGCCGCCGTGGTGTGGGGTTTTACCCTGCTCGATGAGCTGTGGGGCCTGTTGCTGTTTCAGGAGCTGGACTCGCCTACTCGCGCTCAAATTCGCATGCTGTACTGGAGCTACTTTCTGGGGCTGGGCTTTATTCTGCTGGCATTGGGGGAGTTGGGTTGGCGCTGGCAGCGACGCCGGCGCAAGGCGCGGCGCAACGTCTATCATCAGGCCATGTTGTCGGCCCGCACGCGGCGCTAGGTTTTGCGGCCGTTCCGAGGCCGGTTGGTCGGGCCGAAAACGGGGCGATGAAAACGTTTGGCCAGGGCGTGCGAATTAGGCTACGTTGTCCGAACCGGCTGCTGGAAGGCTAGCAGGTCAAATCCGGGGCCGAACCGGCTTTGGCGAACCCTGCGGCATCCAAAAATCGATTACTGACATATTGGACCCACCGGCTGGTATATTTGTTCGTTTTCGCAGCGGAGGCGTGCCCGGTTGGGCCGAGCCCTGTTTTCCACTTGTTGCCTCGCATGGCTGACTTCAAACCGCCACTTTCTGCCCTCCCCACCGGCTCCAAACCCACCGCGCCGCGCCGCCGCTGGCCCCTGCGCGTCACCCATTTTGCCTGGATAATGTTTGGCTTGGTGGTGATACTGTTCCTGGTGTACCCGGTACTGGTGAGCACTAATTTCATGTTTCTGTTCGGAAAGTCGCCCAGCCTTTCCGATTTGGAAAACCCCAAAGTGGAGCGGGCCTCCGAACTCTACACCTCTGATGGCGTGCTGATTGGCAAGTACTTCCGCGAAAACCGCTCGCCGGTACCGCTCAGTAAAATGTCGCCCCTGCTGGTAGATGCCTTGGTGGCCACCGAAGACGCGCGTTACTATGAGCACTCGGGCATCGACTTGCAGGCGGTGTTGGGCGGCGCATTTTCTTCGGTGCGCGGCGAGAAGCGTGGCGGCTCCACCATCACCCAGCAGCTGGCCAAAAACCTCTACAAAATTCGGCGGCAGCAAAGCCGGGGCGCTCTGGGCTACATCCCGGTGGTGAGCACCATTGTGGCCAAAACCAAGGAATGGCTCACCGCCGTGGACCTGGAGCAGCGCTACACCAAGCGCGAAATCCTGCGCATGTACCTCAATACGGTGGAGTACGGCTCCAGCGCCTACGGCATCAAAGTAGCGGCCAAAACCTTCTTCAATACCTCGCCCGACAGCCTCAAGCCCGAGGAAGCCGCCATGCTGGTGGGCGTGCTCAACAACCCCACGGCCTATAACCCGCGCTTTCATCCGGTGGCCGCCCTGCGCCGCCGCAACGTGGTGCTCGACCGCATGGGCCAGGCCGGCGTACTGCCTCCCGCCGAAATAGCCGCGCTCAAAACCAAGCCCATTGTGCTCGATTACCACGTGGAACGGCACATCGATGGCCCCGATACGTATTTCCGCAGCGCCGTCAGTCAGTTTGTGGGCCAGTGGTGCGACAGCACCGGCTACGATATGTACCGCGACGGCCTGAAAATTTACACCACCATTGATTCGCGCATGCAGGCGCATGCCGAGGAAGCCCTGCACGAGCGCATGAAAGCCCTGCAGCGCAACTTCGATAATTTCTGGCGCAACCGCGACTCAAACCCCTGGGTGGATGACAAGGGCAACGAAATCCCCGACTTCATCCAGACTCAGATGAAGCGCACGCAAGGCTACAAAACCCTCGCCAACCGCTACCGAAACCAGCCCGCCCGCCTCGATTCGGCCCTGAACGCCAAGCGGCCGATGAAAGTATTTACCTGGAAAAAAGACGACGGTGACACCACACTAGTCATGTCGCCGCTCGATTCGCTGGCCTACTACAAGCGCTTTCTGCGGGCCGGCATGATGAGCATGGACCCGTTCACCGGGCACATCAAGGCGTGGGTGGGCGGGCTCGACTACCGCTTTTTTCAGTATGACCACGTGAAGCAGGGCCGCCGCCAGGCCGGCTCCACCTTCAAGCCCTTTGTGTACCTCACGGCCCTCGACAACGGCTACTCGCCCTGCGACCGGATTCGGGACGAGCGGGTGACCATCAACTACGTCGAAAATGGCCAGGACATGGAATGGAAGCCCGACAATGTGACCCGCGAGTACACCGGCATCAACATGACCCTGCGCCACGCCATGGCCCGTTCCGTCAACTCCATCACGGCCCAGCTCACCGAGAAAGTAGGCTGGGGCAACGTGGCCAAATACGCCCGCAAAGTCGGCATCACCAGTCCGTTGCTCTCGGTGCCCAGCATCGGCCTCGGCTCGGGCGGCGACGTGAGCGTGTACGAGATGGTGAATGCCTACAGCACGTTCATGAACAGCGGTTTCCGCAGCGAGCCGCGCCTGGTTACGCGCATCGAAGACCGCAACGGCAACGTCATCAAGCAGTTCGACCCCGTGCAGAAGCGTGCCATTTCGGCCGAAACCGCCTGGCTAATGACTTACATGCTGCGCGGCGGCATGGAGGAGCCAGGCGGCACCTCTCAAGCCCTGTGGGACTATGAGCTTTTTCGCAAAAACAACCAAATCGGCGGCAAAACCGGCACTACGTCCAACTACTCCGACGGCTGGTACATGGGCATGACCAAGGACCTGGTAACCGGCGTGTGGGTGGGCGGCGAAGACCGCAGCATTCACTTCGTGGGCTCGCAGCAGGGCGAGGGCGGCCGCACCGCGCTGCCCATCTTCGGCAAGTTCATGGAGAAGATTTACCAGGACAAAGAGCTGGACTACACCCAGGGCGAATTCCCCAAGCCCTCGGTTAAAATCAGTAAGAAATACAACTGCGTTTCGCCCAGCGAGCCGCGCCGCCGCGCCGCCGCCGTCGACACCATCGCCGCCGATAACCTGCTAGAGCAGATGAATGCCGGAGGAGGCGTGCCCGACAGCCTGCCCAGGCGGTAAGTCATCAGTCGCTGGTTGTTAGTACTGAGTCCATCTACTGACTAACAATGGACAACGAGCAACTGACAACCAGCTTGCCTACTCGCCCGCGTACAGCGCTTCGAGTGCCCCACGCAGCTCCGGAAATTCGTATTCAAAACCCTGCGCCAGTACTTTTTGGGCGCTCACGCGCTGGGAGGCTAGCACGATGTCACTCATTTCACCCAAGGCCAGTTTAAGGCCGAAAGCGGGCACCTTGGGTAGAATTAGCGGGCGGTGCAGTACCTCAGCCAGCACTTCTGTGAACCGGGCGTTGGTGACCGGCGCGGGCGCCACGGCGTTGTAGGTGCCGCGCCAGGCGTCGTCGTCCATCATCGCCATGATGAGGCGGCACAGGTCGTCGAGGTGAATCCAGGACATGTATTGCTTGCCGCTGCCCAGCGCGGCGCCGGCGCCCAGCTTCATAGGACGCGCCATTTGGGGCAGGGCGCCGCCTTCGGTGCTCAGCACGATGCCAATGCGTGGGACAACCGTACGAATGCCCAGCGCTGCTACCGGTTCGGCCGCCAACTCCCACTGGTTAGCCACGTCGGCCAGGAAATCCTGTGTGGGCAGGCCCGGCGGCGAGTCTTCGGTCAGTACGGTGTCGGCTGCGTCGCCATATACGCCAATGGCCGAAGCCGAAATAAAGGCTTTGACGTGGTGCTTCGGCTTGGAAAGCTCGCGGTGGAGCAGGGCCAGGCCCCCCAGCCGGCTGGTCATGATGTCGCGCTTACGCTCGTCCGTCCATTTTCCGTCCGAAACGCTGGCACCGGCCAGGTTCACGATGTAGTCGGCATATGGAATGGCCGCCTCATCGATGGTCCCGCGCTGCGTATCCCAGCGGAAGCTGCGGTAGTGGCTGCTTTTTGTGGGATGACGGGTGAGAATGGCCACTTCGTAGCCGCTGTCAATCAGTATTTCGGAGAGGCGTGTGCCCACGAGGCCGGTGCCGCCGGTAATGAGGACTTTACGGGGAGAATTCTCGGTCATGGTTGGGGTTGCGAACAAAAGCCTGTAAAGGTAGAGCGCGCGGCGGGCCGGGCCATTTCAAAAGTTCATTGCGCCACGTAGCGGCCTACTTGCCAATCTGACGCAGAAACTCCCCGCGCAGCGCTTCGTCCGTCGCAAACCGGCCGCTGTATTCGCTGGTCAGGGTCGAGCTGCTGGTATCATTCACGCCACGGCTCATCACGCACAGGTGGTCGGCTTCGATGAGCACGGCCACGTCGTCGGTGCCCAAGCTCTGCTTCAGCTCCTCGGCAATCTGCCGGGTGAGGCGCTCCTGTACCTGTGGGCGGCGGGCGTAGTACTGCACCACGCGGTTGAGCTTGCTGAGGCCCACCACATTAGCGCCGGGCAGATAGGCCACATGAGCCTTGCCGATGATGGGCACGAAGTGGTGCTCGCAGCAGGAAAAGAGCGTGATATCGCGCTCCACCAGCAGCTGGTGGTAGTCGTAGCGATTATCGAACATGCGCACTTCTGGGCGGTTTTTCGGGTCTAGCCCTTTAAACCACTCCTGCACGTACATTTTGGCCACCCGGCGGGGCGTGCCCGCCAGGCTGTCGTCGGTCAGGTCGAGGCCCAGTTCGCGCATGATAGCCTCAAAATGGCCGCTAATGGCCGTAATCTTCGCTTCGTCGTCGTGGTCAAACGCGTCGTCGCGCAGAGGGGTGCGCAGGCCCGTAGGCAGATGCGCGTCGGTTGCCGGGGCCAGTCCCGAAGGGTTATCCATGGTATTCTACAAAGTTGCGGTCCGTCTCGTAGAGCGTGACCGAAAGCGCAAGGCCAGCTTCCAGATGCGGGCGCAGGCGCTGCCAAATTACGACGGCGATGTTTTCGGCCGTGGGATTTAAGGTACGGAATTCTTCCGTATCTAAGTTTAGGTTTTTATGGTCGTAGCGCTCCAATACCTCGCGTTTGATGAGGTTGCTCAGGCGCTTGGTATCGTAAACGTAGCCGGTTTCGGGGTCGACGGCCCCCGTCAGGCGCACAATCAGGTTGTAATTGTGGCCGTGGTAGTTGGGATTGTTGCATTTCCCAAACACCTGCTGGTTGCGTTCGGCATCCCAGGAGGCGTTGTGCAGACGGTGGGCGGCGTTGAAGTGCTCGGCCCGGCAAATAGTGACTTGCATAGGCGCTGACAACTCCCATTAGGTGCGCTTTGTTACAACCCGCGCTACAAGCTATGGCATGGTTGTTGAAAATGCGTGAACAGATTATGAATTAAATGGACAACAGTAGGATTAAATAAACAAAAAACGATTTATTGACAAAAAACTATGGCAGGAAAGAATTTGCATCGAAGAAAGACCTTAAATTTGAAATGCCAGACAACGGTACCATTGCCAAAAGTCTTTTTCCTCGCCCAGTTTTAAAGCCCTCATAAGTTATTATCTCCATGAAAAAAAGCCTACTCATCTTGTTCGCACTATGCTTGGCTACGCTGAGCGGCTATGCTCAGAAATCCGTTGTGGACGAGTACGATATGTCTATTAACAATGTGCCGCGTACAGGCCAGCGTGTTAGCGTTCAGTTGGACAACAAGCGCGTCGAAGCTGCCTGGCTCAAGCAACTCAGCGAAAAGTTTGGCAGCAAGCTCAAAAACACGAAAGGCGTGCTAACGATGGACGGCGTCATCATCGAAGATATTGCCCCGACTCCTATCCGCGTTATCAGTAAAGTAGATGCTACGCCTACCGGCACTACCGTGTGGTGGAGCATCGACTTGGGCAACGCCTATCTGGCCAAAGACAAGACCCCGGTGCAGTGGAAGTCGGCCGAGAAGTACCTGAAAGACTTCGCCCGCATGATGTATCGCGAAGACCTGGTTTCGCAGATAGCTGAAGCCGAGCGCGCGCTGGTAACCTCGCAGAACAATCACAATGCCGTGATTGACAAGGCGAATGCCGTGAAGAAAGACATCGAAAAGAATAAGGCGCGTAAAGTTGAAATCCAGCAGCTGCTGGCTGCCAACGCTGCCGAGCTTCAGCAGTTCAACAACCTCATCGACGCCAACCTGAAAGAGCAGGAGTCTGCCCGCGGCGACATTGTTAACATGCGTTTGGCTCTGGAGGCCGTGAAAGACCGTATGACCAAAATCGAGTAGTCGTTTACGCTATTTGAGCTTCTGAATAAAGCCCTGTCTTCACCGGCAGGGCTTTTTGTTTGGCCCCCGGAGCCAACCCCGCAGGGCCGAACTACGTTGGGAAAGTAGTCCGCTACAA
The DNA here is from genome assembly GCF_000715495.1 of Hymenobacter sp. IS2118. Taxonomy (GTDB): domain Bacteria; phylum Bacteroidota; class Bacteroidia; order Cytophagales; family Hymenobacteraceae; genus Hymenobacter. Next base: position 126,387 of record NZ_JNLX01000149.1, read on the forward strand.
TAGCGGCTGCTTACTATACCCCACCCATGGAAAAGACAGAAGTTCAGCACCAAGTGCACCTCGACAGCGCCATCAAATTTCTCTCTGGCGACCTCAACGAAGAATCCGAACGCGCAGGGCTTGACAACCAGTTCCAGCGCTGGATAGAGGACCTGAAAGATGCCAACAACCCAGCTTTCCACCAGCTGGTGGTCGATATGCAGGCTCTTAAGGCTCACTTTGGCAGCGGCACGCTCGACGTGAACGTTATTGCCCCCCTCATTGCTCGTTTGGGCACCAACACCACCCAGGCAGCCAACTTTGCCGAGGGTAACACCGCTCCCCGCGTAACCAAGCTGGGCGAGGTGCTCAGCGCCGTAGCGCAGCAGCTGCAAGGCGGCTCAGTAGAAGTAGACGGCAGCTTGCCCCAGGACCTGTCCTCGCATAGCTAAGCCACGCGTAGCGGGGCAGCAAATCAATGATTGCTGCCCCCTGCACGAACCCAAAAAAGCCGGCCCCACGCGTGGGGCCGGCTTTTTTGATGCTATAGCAGCCGTATGGCTGCGGCAGGGCTTAAGCCTTCGCCTTGATGGGGTTGAGGCGACGCTCCTTGATACGGGAAGCTTTGCCGGACAGGCCACGCAGGTAGAACAGACGGGCACGACGTACTTTGCCGCGACGGATAACCTCGATTTTATCGATGTTAGGCGACAGCAGGGGGAAAATACGCTCGGTGCCGATTTGGTTAGAAATCTTGCGCACGGTGAACGTCTCACCGTTGGAGCTTGGGTTGCGGCGCTGCAGTACCACGCCCTGGAACTGCTGAATGCGCTCCTTGTTGCCCTCACGGATTTTCACGTGAACGTTCACGGTATCGCCCGCTGCGAACAGGGGGAAGCTGGCGCGGCGCTCCTGCGATTCGGCCTGGATAAAGTCAAGTAGTACGCTCATGGCTGGGAAATTGCAAAAGACGGCGCTGCCGTCGGGAAATAGTATTTTAGGAAACGGACCGCAAAGATAATGCTTTCGGTTGAGGATAACAAGCGGTTTGTAGAACATGCTTCATCTTGCACCTTGATTTGCTGGTAATTCACCGCCGCGCAAGCGAGAGCGGGGATTACGACAGCAAATCGGGACGGCGTGCCTGGGTGCGGGCCAGGGCTTGCTCGTGCCGCCACTCCTCAATTTTGGGCGTATTGCCCGATAAAAGAATCTCCGGCACGGCTTGTCCGCGCCACTCCGCCGGGCGGGTGTATACGGGTGGCGCCAGCAAATCGTCCTGAAAAGAATCTGACAGGGCCGACTCCTCGTTGCCCAGCACGCCCGGCAGCAGCCGCACAACGGCGTCTACCAGAATGGCCGCGCCCAGCTCACCACCACTCAGCACGTAGTCGCCCACGCTGATTTCGTGGGTAATGTAGGTTTGGCGAATCCGCTCATCAATGCCTTTGTAGTGGCCGCAGAGCATGATGATGTTCTGGAACAGCGACAGGCGGTTGGCCAGCGGCTGGCGCAGGGTCTGGCCATCGGGCGTGAGGTAGATGATGGCATCGTAGGGCCGTTCAGCCTGCAGCGCATCCATCCAGGCCGCAATGGGCTCCACGCGCAACACCATGCCGGCTCCGCCGCCAAACACGGCGTCGTCAATCTGCCCGTGCTTATTGATGGCCTTGTCGCGAAGCTGGTGCACATGGATTTCAACCAGGTCTTTGTCCTGCGCCCGCTTCACAATGGAGTGGGCAAAGGGGCTGACCAGCAATTCCGGCAGGCAAGTAAGGATGTCGATACGCATGTTTTTAGCTTGAAGCTCCAAGCCATAAGCTGTCAGCTCCAAGCTGCAAGCTTTGCCTCATTTTCAGGGAAGGCTTGCAGCTTGGAGCTGACAGCGTACAGCTTTTTTATGATTCGTCTGCTTCGTCCTGCTGGCGGGTGCTGGGCTTGAGGTACACGTCCAGCAAGCCATCGGGCAGCTTCACGTATATCTCCTTTTTCTCGTGGTTCGCGTGGGTCACCAGTTCGTCTACCACCGGAATCAATACTTCCTGGTCTTGGTAGCGCATGGCCAGCATGTCCTGCTGCGGCAGCTCGTAGAAATTCTCCACGGTGCCCAGCGGGCCCAGGTTCTCGTCAACTACGGTAAAGCCGATGACGTCGTGGAAGTAGAACTGGTCTTCGGCCAGCTCGGGGAGCTGCGCCAGTGGTAGGTGCAGTTGGGCGCCGCGCAGGGGCTCGGCTTCTTCGATGCGCTCAATGCTGCGCAGTTTTAGCAGGACCTTAGAGCCGGTTTGGGGCTGTATTTTTTCTACCTGGTGCTCCACCAGCTTGGTGGGCGCACCGGCCAGGGCGAGGTGCACCGTTTTCAGCTTGAGGTAGGCTTTGGGGTCGTCAACATCGAAGTGGGCCACTACGTGGCCGCGCAGGCCATGGGTCTTGATGATGTAGCCGAGCTGATAGGTTTCGTCGAGAGTCATAAGCAGGGAAGGGGATAACGAAAAAAAGTTTGGGGGTTGCGTGCCGGTCCGGCTCACAACCCCCAAACCCTTTCGGTTTAGAAACCTAAAAACTACTCGGCAGCTTCGGGAGCAGCCTCTTCGGCCGGAGCCTCGGTAGCAGCTTCTTCGGCAGCGGGAGCGGGCGTGTTGGCAGCCAGCAGCGCGGCAGCTTTCTGACGCTGCGACTCCGAGCGAGCCTCCTTAACCTTGGTTTCGGCGTCGAAAGCAGCCTGCTTGGCAGTTGCTTTGGCGTCAACCAGGCCGGTACGCTTGCCTTCGATTTTGGCGTCTTTTTCTTCTTTCCAAGCGCTGAAACGCTCGTCGGCTACATCTTGCGTGATGGCGCCTTTGTCAACACCCAATTGCAGGTGACGACGGTAGAGTACGCCGCGGTAGCTGAGCATGGCCCGAACGGTGTCGGTGGGCTGAGCACCGGTCATCATCCAGTAAAACGCGCGGTCGGCGTCGTAGTTGATGGTGGCGGGGTTGGTTTGGGGGTTGTAGGTGCCGAGCTTCTCAATGAAACGGCCGTCGCGTGGGGCGCGAGCGTCAGCTACTACGATGTCGTAAGTTGCGGCCTTCTTGCGGCCACGACGGGCGAGGCGGATTTTAACTGCCATAAACCGATGGGTTTGGTGCGACGCAGCTCGTGCGTCTGGTTATATTTTCCCGAAATTGGGAGTGCAAAGGTAGCGTTTGTTCAGGGCATTAGCTAGACTCGGGCAATAAAAAAGCGCTAACCAAGAGGTTAGCGCTTTTCGTCGTTGTCGTCGTTCGCTGTGCTCTAGATGACAGACTTTAGAAACTACGCCGCCATGGCTTCGCGCTTGGGCTTCGGCTTGGCCAGCTTGGATATGGCGTTCAGGTTCATGTTTTTGCGCTTGATTTTAATAACGCCGACCTTGTCGAGGCTCCAAATGGCCACGTAGGTAGGGTCGAACTCCCACCATTTCACGCCGAAGTTGACGCGCATGGGCAGCTTGTGGTGGTTATTCTGAAACAATTCACCAAAGGCCAGGAAGTCCAAAGCAAGCGTGTTTTTAGATTTGTCGCGGTTGTCGAAGTTCTGATAGCCGTACTTGTGGCCGCCCCAGTTTACAATGGCGCCGTGGATGGGTCCCATCAGGAAGTGAATGGGCAGCAACAGATACTGCCACCACGCCGTGGCGAAGTTGATGTAGAACAGCACGTAAACCGTGCCCCAGCCCAGGCGCGAATACACCGTGCCGCCAAACTTATCGAGCCACTTCCACTCCGGAATGTCGCCGTCGAAGCGCTTGGCACCTTCGTGCACGTCGTTCACCACGTCGTTGTATATCACCTTGGTTTTCCACATCATGTCGAACGCGTTATTCGAAAAGTGCGGCGAGTGCGGGTCCAGCGCGGTATCGGAGTAGGCGTGGTGCATGCGGTGCAGCAGCGCGTAGGCCCGCGGCGAGAGGAAGCTGCTGCCCTGGCAGATGTAGGTGAAGGCGAAGAAGAACTTCTCCCAGAATTTATTCATCGTAAACATCTTGTGCGCCGCGTAGCGGTGCAGGTAAAATGTCTGCGTGAACAACGAGAGATAGTAATGGGCAACGAAGAAAATGAGAATAGCCATAGGAATGAATAGCAAACGGAACTGCCCGTACAAGCAAAGAGCCTGGAGTAAGGTTCACGATAACCGGTGCAAAATTACGGCCAGCGTGCGCCCAGCGGATATTCTGGGTCAGGAAGGCCAAAATGTTGCACGAAATCGGGCAAGGGCCAAAGCCGTACGACCTCAGCCTTTGCCCGATTTCGTGCCAATTACTTGTAGTACTCCCGCGCCGCGTCCCAGTGCGGGGCGTCGGGCAGAGGGGCCACAAAGGTCATGGCCTCTTTCGTCACGGGGTGCTGCAGCTGCAGCTGGCGGGCGTGCAGGGCAATGCTCACGTCGGGCAGGGGCGCAATGAAGCCATACTTCACGTCGCCTATGATGGGGGTGCCCAGGCCGGTGGCCAGTTGGGTCCGAATCTGGTGCGGGCGGCCTGTCACGGGATTCACCTGCAGCAAGTAGCGGTTGCCAGCCGGGCCCAGCAGCTCGTAGTGCAGCTCGGAGCGCAGGCCCTGCGAGTGCTTCTCGGAGTAGGCTTTGGTCACATTGCGCACGGTGTCCTTCACCAGCCAGTGCACCAGGGTGCCGTTTTCGGGAATAGGGGGCTTGCCGGTGAGGGCCCAGTAAGTTTTGGTCATCAGCGAGTCGCGGAACATCTCGTTGAGGCGGCTCAGGGCTTTGCTGGTTTTGGCCAGCACCACAATGCCGCTCACGGGCCGGTCGATGCGGTGGCACACGCCCACGAAAGCTTCACCGGGCTTTTTATACTTGAAGCGCAGGTACTCGGCGGCTTTTTTGGAAAGGGGCTCGTCGCCGGTGGCGTCGCCCTGCACGAGCAGGCCGGCGGGCTTATTAATGACGAGAAGATGGTTGTCTTCAAACAGAATTTCTCTGCCTTCGGACCAGATGTTGGGACGATTCACGCGGCGGTGGCGGGCGGGATAGGAAGTTTTCGGCAGGAGGGGGACCAGGGCCCACCAGGGGGCTACCGCACGTCATCAGACCACACACCGGGCGCTCCGCTCTTGCTTTTTAGTGGCACGAAGATACGAAGCTGAACGGAAGCGAAACCCAACCGGGCTGGGGCTAGACCGGGGCCTTGACGGGGCTGGCCACGGGGTTGTACCAATCCACGTTGCGCGAGAGGAACATCACCGCCCCCAGCACCACCACCAAGCCCAGGCTGCCCACCAGCAAGGCATAATCCTGCAGCTGCAACACCACGAAAAGGAAACTGTAGACCAAAGTCAGCACCCCAGCCGTGACCAGGGTCAGGCGGCGGTGGCGGAAACTGGCGGCAGCATAGGCCGTGACCAGCCCCACAATGACCAGCGCCGACAACCCATAGGCGGCATTGAAGGGCATTTGCTCGGACAGGGCCAGCAGCAGCACGTAGAAAATGACCAGGGCCAGCCCCACCAAAATGTATTGGAAAGGGTGGAAGCGGCGCCGGTTGAGAATTTCGACGAAGAAGAAAATGAGGAAGGTGAGCGTGAGCGGCAGCAGGGCGTATTTGGCGGCGCGCATTGTTTTCTGGTACTCGTTCACGGGCACCAGCAGGCGCACGCCAAACGTAGACTCGTCCACCGCGGGCCGGTCGCCGTCGCTGCGCCAGTGCTGGGCGAAGTTGCGGTTGAGGTGCAGCACTTGCCAGTCGGCCGTGAACCGCTCGGTGCCGACGGTGCGCCGGGTGGGCAGAAAGGCGCCGATAAAGCTTGGGTCGGCCCAGGGGGCGCTCAAGTGCAGGGTGGTCTGGCGGCCGAGGGGGGCCACCAGCAGGCCGGTGCTGCCGTTCAGGTCCAGGTCGAAAGCGAAGGTGTGGCGGCGCGTGAGGGCGGCCTCGTCGGCGATGGGAACGGCGGCGTTCAGGCCGTTGGCCGATTGGCCGGGCCTGTTTTCGGTGCCCGTTTCGCGGTCGTACCGGGAGTAGCGGCGCTGCTCGATGGCTACCGCGCTAACCTGGGTGGTGCTGGTGGGCGCGGTGCCATAGGGCAATACTTCGGCCACGGGCACGCCCGGCTCGAACCCGCGGGCCTGGCCATCCCAGCGCAGGGCTAGGCCTTTGCGGATGCCTTTCATATCGGATATGCCTACTGCTACAAAGGCTTCGGACCAGCGCACGGCTGCCGCCGATACGCCCAGCTCGGCCAGGGGCGGCGCCTGGAATGCGCCCTCCACGCGCAAACCGGCCCGGTACACCACCGCCTCGTAGATGCCGCGCCGGCGCCGCTCCGGTTCCAGGGTGCCGGTGGTGGCCAAGGTATCGGGCAGCAGGCTGAGGTAGCGGGTGGTTTCGCTTGCGTTGCCTTTCTCGTCGGTGACGCGCGCCGTGTAGGGCAGCACCAACACGGGCCCTAGCACCAGTTGCGGCCCGCCCCACTGGCTGCTGATTTCGGCCGTTGCGGCGTCGCGGTTGCCGGCCCGCTCCGTAATCAGGTCCTCCACCATGCTCGACGGGATGAGCAGCAACAGCAGCAATATCCCGATGCTGAGCAGCTTGAGGGTGACCGAGCTACTCATCCAATTGTTGAGTCGGTCCAGGAGGGAGGGCGAGGTATCCATATTTCTTGCATTAAGAAGTACTTTGAATTGCAAAGCTAATCAAAGAAATTGCATTTGATGCGGGACTGAAAAATTAAAGCGGGCCAGTCCGGCAGCAAGGGAATTGCTGCCAGACTGGCCCGCTTTAATGTGTTCGACTGAGCGCCGTTAGCTAGGTTGCCCGTTCCAAACTAAACAGGCAATGGGTTCAGTTAAGCCGCTTGTGGGTGAGTTAAAAGCAAAGGGCTAAGCGCCTAGTAGCCCTCTTCCTTGCTGGGGAATTCGCGGCTTTTCACGTCGGCTACGTAGTGTTGCACGGCTTCGGTCATGATGTCGTGCAGCTCGGCGTAGCGGCGTAGGAACCGGGGCTCGAAGCCTTTGGTGATGCCCAGCAGGTCGTGCACTACCAGCACCTGCCCGTCCACGTCGGGCCCGGCACCGATGCCGATGACGGGAATAGTGAGCTCCTCGGCCACGCGCTTGGCCAGGGAGGCCGGAATTTTCTCTAGCACCAGGCCGAAGCAGCCGATGTCCTGGAGCAGACGGGCATCTTCGAGCAGCTTTTGGGCCTCGGCTTCTTCCTTGGCGCGCACGCTGTATGTGCCGAATTTATAAATGCTTTGGGGCGTGAGGCCCAGGTGGCCCATCACCGGAATACCGGCCGTGAGAATGCGGATAATGCTGTCCTTCACTTCGGCGCCGCCTTCGAGCTTGACGCCGTGCCCGCCGCTTTCCTTCATGATGCGGATGGCCGACTGCAAGGCCACCGACGAGTTGCCCTGGTATGAGCCAAAAGGCATATCCACGACTACGAAGGCGCGCTTTACGGCCCGTACCACGCCCTGGGCGTGGTAAATAATCTGGTCGAGGGTGATGGGCAGGGTGGTTTCGTGGCCGGCCATCACGTTGGAGGCCGAGTCGCCGACGAGCAGCACGTCGATGCCGGCGCCGTCCAAAATTTTAGCCATCGAAAAGTCGTAGGCCGTGAGCATGGATATTTTTTCCCCCCGCTCCTTCATGGCGAGCATCTGGTGGGTGGTAACGAGCTTGACTTCCTTGTGCTGGGACATGAGTGGGATGAAAAAACGGTTGTTGCGGGATACCGGCCGTTTGGAAGGGCAAAGCTGGGAACAAATATTTTGATTTAACGCCGAACGCACGGGTGCGCAAATCCAACCTTTCAAACCAGACACGCAAAAAGCCCGGCCAGCGCCCCAAATGGGAGCTGGCCGGGCTTGCGCGGCGCCACAAACCAAGCGCCTATTGGAGCTGGGCGTTGCGGTTGCGGTTCAGTTTGAGGTCCTGCAACAGGCTGCTTTTGGCGGCAATGGTGATGCCGTAGCCTTTGTAGGTGCCAAAGGGTACCCAGTTGCCGGTGATTTGCCAGCAGTGCAGGTCGCGGTAAAAAACGATGTTGGGATAAACGAACTTCTGGCTGGCCAGGTCGTAGCTGAAATTGCCGCTCAGTCGCAGGTTGGGCGTGAGCTTAACCGAGCCCGTGCCCCCGATGGTGTGCAGCGCGAGCAACGGCTGGCTTGGGCCGCCGGGCCGGCGGGGCACGCGGCTGGTGGTGTAGCCAGCCGCGTAGGTCAGCGCCAGCTCCCACGGAATCTCGAAGTCCACGTAGTCGGCGTAGTAGTTGGGCGGGCCCACGGTGCCCAGGGTGGGGTCGTTGGTGGGTGCCACTGCGCGCGGCACGGTGCTCTTGCGCGTGCCGCTGGCGGGGTTGAAGCTGTAGGTAGCGCCTAAGCTGGCGGTAGCCAGCCGCAGCAGCCGCCGCGGACTGGACTCGAACAGGTACTTGTTGATGGGGCGCCCCTGGCTGTCGCGCTGGTAGGGCTCGAAGGTAGCGTTACTATTCAAATTCAGCTTTTTGGCTACCTGAGTGCGGAAATTGACGCCCAGGGGCGATAATCTCAGGGAATCAGCGGCGAAATTATATCCGATGTTAAAGTCAAGGCCTTCGATGAGGCTGGACTTGTTGAACGGCGTGGTCCCGGTGGTGTCATTGGCGTTGCGCACCTTCATTTCCACCGCGTTCTGCATCGTGAACGACAGTTGGCTTTGGCGGGCGCCGCCGGGCGTGCCGTACAGGAAGTTGTTGAAGTTGTTGAAAGAATACCGGTTCAGCACGTCGCCGGCCGATACGGGGCGGTTGAACTGGTCGCGGAGCAGGGGTAGGCCCCGCTCGTCGGTCAAAATGCTGGTGCCAAGTGGATTCACGTTGCTCCGATTGGTGAAATCGGGCGAGAAGTTGTACGACAGGCTGGGCGTGGCTTTGTGGCGCAGCGCCTGGATTTTGCGGTTGCCCTTGCGGATGATGGTGCCGTAGAACGTGGTGTTCAGGCTGGCCGAAGTGGAGTAGCTGTAGATGCGGTTGAAGCCGTAGGTGGTATCAATGCGCACGGCCTGGGCCACGGGGCTGAAACGGTAGTCGAGGCGCTGGGCATACCACACTTCCCCGTAGTTGAATGAAGGCGTGAGTTTAAAATTCTTGGCCACGTTGTAGGAGCCCAGCCCGATGTTGAAAGCGTGCTGCATGCCACTGCGGCCGTTGAGCAAAAGCTTGCCCAGGTTGTTTACGTTCAGCGGGATGGTGCTCTCGGCCGTGGTGCCGCCCAGCAGCGGCAGGCCGTTGGCCAGGGTGCGGGGGGCCACGATGTTGCTTATCTCGTTGCGCGCCGTCAGGTTGTAGCCAATGGTGAACTGCTCGTAGAAAGGGCCCAGTTTCCCGCCCGGCTCAATGCCAAACCACTGGTAGGGGTACTGTCGGGCCACGCCCAGGCTCACGTCGGGCAGCGTAAAGGTCATCGAGCCATTGGTGCCTTGGCTCTGGCTCAGCTTGATGTCGTAGTTGACGGGCGAGTTGCGAATCTGCTTGGAATAGCTGACGCTGGAGGTGAACTGCGTGGACAGCAGCCGGCGCGCATCGAGGCTGTTGATGCGGTTGAAGCTACTCGTGCCGGCACTCACGCTGGCCGAGAAACGGCCGCCGCCCGGTTTGGGCACGGGCGTGTGGTTCCAGGTTATCCAAAACGAGTTGGCATCGGGCGGCCGCAGGTATACCGGACTGGTGGTCAGGGCATCGGTAGTGAGAATCTGCTGGCCGGGCCGGTTCGAAAACCGCAGGTTGAAATTGCCCTGAAACGTGTAGCGCTTCAGGTACGACACGTCGGCCGTGGCGCCGAAACCGCCCCAGGTCTGGGCGTTGCCGGCGTAAATATCACCGGTCAAACGCACGCCGATGTAGTCGTTCGGCGCGAAGTAGTAGCCGCCGTTGGTGAGGAAGTAGCCGCGGTCGGCCGCCTGGCCGAAGGTGGGGATGATAACGCCCGAACCCCGGCTTTTGGTGGGCGTCGGAAAAAAGCCGAACAGGAAGCCCAGCGGCGTGGGCACGTCGCCAATCACCAGGTTGAAGGGCCCCGTCACCACTTTATCACCCGGAATCACCTTCATATTTTTGGCCTGAATGTAGAAGTGCGGGTGCTCCAGATTACAGGTGGTGTAGCGCCCTATCAGGCCGTTGATGGTGCCATCGGGCAGGCGCTTGATGACGGACGCACTCACGTAGCCTTCGCCCTGCGTGGTCACGGCGTCGCTCACGCGGGCCTTTTTGCTTTTGAAATTATAGGCAATGTTGCTGGCCGTGTACAGGCCGGCTTTGTCCTTGAGCACGGGCCGGTCCAGGAGCCGGTTGGTGAGCGTGTCGCGCCGGCCGTCGGCCGTCATCGTGTTGTTGCCATAGTCCACCGTGATGAAGGCGGCTTTCAGGTCGGTGTCGCCGTATTCCACGCTGGCCTTGTTGTAGAGGCGGGCCACCTTGTTGGTCACGTCGAACTGAATGGAGTCCTTGGCCGTGTAGTCGATGGTGGTTTCAATGGCGCCTTGGCGCCGGGCAGCCACCCGCACGGAGTCGCCGTCGCCCGCCACGCCCCGCAACAGGCCGGTGGTATCGGTAGGGGTGGTGCCGGGCCGCCGCACGGTGCCGGCAGGGGCCAGCGTATCGGGCACGGGCAGGCGCGAAGCACCGGGCACGCGCGACTGCCCCTTGTTCTGCACGCCGGGCGGGGGCGGTCCCACGGGGTCGCGTGGGTCGGGCGAGATGTAGCGCACCGGCGGGGTAGGGGTGCTGCCAGGCCGCTGGGTGGGCTGGGCCGGGGGCACGGTCTGTCCCTGGGCGGATTGGGCCGCGCTCAGACACAATAAAAAAATGAGCCCCAATAGATTGGGGCGCTTCCCCGTTGGGGCTATGCGGCGCAGCCACGGCCGCAACCCGGCTTCAGGGAGAAGACCAAACCAGACAGGCAAAGTATAGTAGCGGTTAATTTCGTTTACTTTTGAGGCTTCTACAAAGGTAGCAGGTCGCTACCGCCCCTTCAACGAACGACGTGCGGATTATTGTCATCTTGGCTAGTGCGGCCTTGCTGCTGCTAGGCGCGGCCGGCGGAGAATGGAAAGCGGAGGCCCAAACCACCCCCGATTCGGCCCGGCTCGCAGTCGATTCGACGCTGGCGCCACCAGTCGCAGCACCTTCAAATTCCCCCTATCGCTACCGCCTGCGCACGGTGGTGCTCGACGCCGGCCACGGCGGCAAAGACCGGGGCTGCGCCGGCGTATCGGCCCGCGAGGCCGACGTGGCATTGGCCCTGGTGTTGGCCCTGGGCAAGCAGATTCAGGACAACATGCCGGAGGTGAAGGTTATTTACACCCGCAAAACCAACGTATTCATTGAGCTCGATGAGCGCGCCGCCATTGCCAACCGCAACCACGCCGACCTGTTCATTTCTATTCATTGCAACGCCGGGCCCAGCCAGGCCCACGGTACCGAAGTCTGGACCATGGGCCTGCACAAAACCACCGCCAACCTGGGCGTGGCCCAGCGCGAAAACGCCGTAATTCTTCAGGAAAAGGACTACCAGAAGCGCTACGACGGCTTCGACCCCAGCTCGCCTCAGAGCCACATCCTGTTTTCGCTCTTCCAATCGGCCTACATTACCAACAGCCTGCGCTTCGCGCAGCGCATCGACCGGCAGTTCCGCACCAGCGTAAATCGGTCCAGCCGCGGGGTGAAACAGGCCGGCTTTATCGTGCTTTGGAAAGCCACCATGCCGGCGGTTCTCATTGAGGCGGGCTTCCTGACCAACCCGGCCGAGGAACGTTACCTCAACAACAAAGCCAATCAGACGTATATGGCGGCGGGAATCTATCGTGCCTTCCGCGAGTACAAGCGCGAGCTGGAAGGCGGCTCATAAGCGAAAGGCCTGATTAGGTGCATCAACCACGGTAAAATCTGCCCGTGTAGTTCTTGCGTATCAGGCTTCAGCTTTGAACTGCTGCTTCCCCCATTCACCCACTTACCTTATCTGCTTCCCGTGTCCAAAGAAATAAAAGTGGCGCTGCTCGCCATTGTGGCCATTGCCGCGCTCGTTCTCGGCTTCAACTTCTTGCGCGGCAGCAATCTGCTCTCCAGCGACAGCACGTACTACGCCACCTACCCCAGCGTGGAAGGCCTGAACGTGGGCGCCCCGGTAGTGCTCAACGGCATCAAGGTGGGGCAGGTGAAAAACCTGGAGCTCCAGCCTAAAAAGGGCAATGTGGTGCGCGTGGCGCTGGAAATGCAGGAAGGCATCGTGCTGGGCGATTCCACCGTGGCTAGCCTCGGTGGCACGCTGCTGGGCTCGAAAACCATTTCTCTGAGCCTGGGCCGCAACAATAAAATATTCGAGGGCGGGGAGGAACTGCTTACCGAGTCGGACGCTGGCATTGCCGGCCTGGCCACCGCCTTGCAGGCGCGGGCGCTGCCCGTACTTTCCAGCCTCGATTCGACCCTGCGCCACGTCAACGGCATCATCAACAAGGACGCCGAAACCAACATTCAGGGCACCTTGCTCAGTGCCCGCAACAGCACCGAGGCCCTGCAAAAGCTCATCATGGACAACCAGGCCAACGTAAACCAGATTACCCGCAATCTGGCCCAGATGAGCTCGGCGCTGAACCAGACCACCGGCAAGCTCGACCGCATTGCCGTGAATTTTTCGCAGCTGTCCGATTCGCTGAAGCAGGCGCCGGTGGGCTCTGCGGTGCGCCGCTTGGATGCCACTATGGCCGAAGCCCAAACCACCGTGGCCAGCCTCAACCGCGCCCTCAACGACACGAAGGGCTCCATGGGCAAGCTCATCAATGATACGACGCTGTATAACAGCCTCAACTCCACCGCCAGCTCGGCCGATGCCCTGCTGTTGGACATGAAAACCAATCCCAAACGCTATGTGCACTTCTCGGTATTTGGCGGCGGCAGCAAAAAGAAAACCGAGGTTGAAACCACTACCACCAAGCCCAACGGCACCACCATTGACAAGGAGGTGAAAACCACCATAAAGTAGAAACGCGCCTTGGCACGTTCGGCGCCTGAAGGGTGAATCAGTAGGCCCCCTGTCCGGAAACGAAGGCCAAACCACAACAACGTTATAGAACGCGCCAAGGCGCGTTCCGACACCTCAACAACGAGGCAACTGCGCCTCTCAGCCGCGATGGAACGCGCCGAGGCTGTACCTTTGAAATCCGCCTCCGGGCGGATTTTTTTGTGCCCTAACTCCCAAAATCCCACCGCTCCACTTATGAACGTCGAGTTCAACCGCAACGAAGACCAACTCAAGCAACTTAGCTTCAACCTCAGCCAGAAGTTTCAGAAAGTATCCCTTGGCGGGGGCGAGAAGCGCATCGCGGCCCACAAGGCCAAGGGCAAGCTCACCGCCCGCGAACGCATTGCCTACCTGTTGGACAAGGACACGGCGCAGGTAGAAATCGGGGCCTTTGCGGGCGAGGGCATGTACCAGGACGAAGGCGGCTGCCCCGGCGGCGGCGTGGTGGTGGTCATCGGCTACGTGGCCGGACGGCAATGCGTGGTGGTGGCCAACGACGCCACCGTGAAGGCCGGTGCGTGGTTCCCCATCACCGCCAAAAAGAATCTGCGGGCCCAGGAAATCAGCATCGAAAACAAGTTGCCCATCATTTACCTCGTCGATTCGGCGGGTGTGTACCTGCCCATGCAGGACGAGATTTTCCCCGACAAGGAGCATTTCGGCCGCATCTTCCGCAACAACGCGGTGATGAGCAGCCTGGGCATCGTGCAGATTTCGGCCATTATGGGGCCCTGCGTGGCCGGTGGCGCCTATTTGCCCATTATGTCCGACGAGGCCATGATTGTGAACGGCACCGGCTCGGTGTTTTTGGCCGGCTCTTACCTGGTGAAATCCGCCATCGGCGAAAGCATTGACAACGAGGCGTTGGGCGGCGCGAGTATGCACTGCGAAATCTCGGGCGTGACCGATAACAAGTTCGATTCGGACGCGGAATGCCTCGACCACATCCGCGCTATTTTCGACAAGATGGGCAGCCACCCTACGGCCGGTTTCAGCCGCACCGAGCCGGCCAAACCTGCGCTGGCGGAGCAGGAAATCTACGGCCTGCTGCCTTCGGACCGCGTGAAGCCCTACGATATGATGGATATCATCAACCGCCTGGTTGACAACTCCGAATTTGAGGCCTACAAGCCCGATTACGGCCAGACGCTGCTCTGCGGCCTGGCCCGGATTGACGGCTGGGCGGTGGGCATCGTGGCCAATCAGCGTAAGATTGTGAAGAGCAAGAAAACCGGCATGCAGATGGGCGGCGTCATCTACTCCGACTCGGCCGATAAGGCGGCGCGCTTCATCATGAACTGCAACCAGAAGCGCATTCCGCTGGTGTTCCTACACGACGTGTCGGGCTTCATGGTGGGCTCGGCCTCCGAGCAGGGTGGCATCATCAAGGACGGCGCCAAAATGGTGAACGCCATGGCCAATTCGGTGGTGCCCAAGTTCACCGTCATTGTAGGCAACAGCTACGGGGCCGGCAACTACGCCATGTGCGGCAAAGCCTACGACCCGCGCCTCATCGTGGCCTGGCCCACGGCCCAGCTGGCGGTAATGAGCGGCGCGGCGGCGGCCAATACGCTGCTCCAGATTCAGGTGGCCTCCCTAAAATCCAAGGGCGAAACCATCACCCCCGAAGCCGAAAAGGAGCTGCTCGACCGCATCAAGGCGCGCTACGAAGAGCAGCTCTCGCCCTACTACGCGGCCGCCCGCCTCTGGGTCGATGCCGTGATTGACCCGCTGGAAACCCGCAAAGTGCTCTCGGAGGGTATTGCGGCGGCGAATCATGCGCCGATTGAGAAGGCGTATAACGTGGGCGTTATTCAGGTGTGAGGCGTGATTTATTAGCCATGTATAATCATCTTAATAAACCGCAAAGGGCATTGTACAGTCTGATGAGCGACATCTCAGAAGATGGTTGGGCTGCGGGTTGGATGGATGGGTTAGAGTATGCGCTATGGTACATGGTGCTACACGGGCCGGCGCAATACGGCTTTAAATTCGTTGACAAGCAAACCATTCTGCAGCTTAGGTATTTTTCGGAACAGGCCAGGTGTTGGATAATGTTCGACGATGCAATAGGGGAAGTAGCTATTTCATTTCCTGATTGGGAGACAATGTTCCAAAAGGCTGACCCTGCTAGTTTTTATTTAGGAATGCCTAACCTGTAATAATGAAAATCCTTATATACTGGCCACCCCCAACGGCGCGGGCAAAAATACCGCTGTCTACTACTGCTGCCCGACCTGCTGGACTACCGCGAGTTCGTGAACGCAGATGAAATAGCCCGTGGCCCCTCGCCCTTTCAGCCCGAAACGGTTAGCATCCAGGCGGGGCGGCTGATGCTGACCCGGCTGCGGGAGCTGCTTGCGGCGGGAGAAATTTTCACGCTGGAAACCACGCTGGCCACGCGGTTTGTTGCCGGGGCTGCGCTTGGTATGACGTTCTCACATTTCCTGTTCGGATAGGCTTTAAGGGCTGAGAGTAGCTTATCAGTAACGGGCGAAACCATTTCGGGATGAACTTTTGCCAAGTACTGGTGATATCATCAGGTCAAGATTCGTAGCCCCGAATTGGTAGGCAACAGTCCCGGTTGCTACTTTTGCCGCCTACCTGTTTCGTACCTACAATGGCCAAGAAAACAACTGCGCCCAAGCCGCAGCTCGTGCACATTAAGTCGCCCGGCGCGGGCTCCGATTCGCTTTCCAAGGCCCAGAAAGAATTCAACCGCCTTACCAAGCGTATTGCCCGGCTCGAAAAAGAGGTGATTGATTTCCGCGAAGCGGCTGCTGCGATGCGTCAGCGCGTGCAAAATGAGTACCGCCCGCTGCAAGCCCGCCACAACGAGGCCCGCGCCGCCCTGGTGCGCCAGCTCGACCAGGCGTTTGAAACCCACAAGCTCACCAAAGGCGAGAAAAATAAGATTACCGACCTTATCGGCCAGTGCGTCGACCTGCTCGAACGCGGTCACGCCGACCTTGCGCCCATCATCGACAAGCACGCGCCGCCGCTGTCGCAGGAGGAAGAGGCAGCGGCGGACAAAGCCACTTCGGAGATGATGAAGCAGCTGTTCGCCGTGCAATACGGCATCGAGTTCGACCCCGATGTGGACGTGAGCACGCAGGCAAGATTTATGGCCTACGTGGACGAGAAAATGGCCGAGCGGGAAGCCGAATACGAGCAGCAGGAAGCCCAGGCCGCCGAGCGCCGCACCCGGCGCAAAAAGAGCCCGAAGCAGCAGGCCGCCGAAGAGCAGAAGCAGGCCGAGGAGAAAAACATCACCAAAGCCGTGCGCACGCTCTACATGGATTTGGTGAAGCACCTGCACCCCGACCTGGAACCCGACGAAGCCGAAAAGCTGCGCAAAACCGAGCTGCTCAAGCAAGTGACCACCGCCTACCAGGCCAACGAGCTGCTCACCCTGCTGCGCCTGCAGCTGGAGCTGCAGCGCATTGACCAAAGCCACCTCGAAAACCTCGCCGAAAGCCAGCTCAGGTACTACAACAAGCTGCTGAAGGAGCAAACCCGCGACCTGGACGAGGCCCTGCTGGCCGAGCAGCAGGACTGGTCGGCCTTCACCGGCAAACCCTACTACTTCACCCCCACGCCCGTTGCGATGGAGCTGGACTACCAGCACCAAAAGTCGGGCCTGGACTATAAAATCAGGCAGCTGGAAGCTGAAGTGCTGGCCTTCAGCCACGACCCGGCCGCGCTGAAAGCCTTCCTGAAAACCCACAAGATTCCGAAGGCGGGCACGGGACCGCTGATTTTCGGGCGGTAAATGGAACCCCGCCGGCGGGCCCCGTTGCGCTGAACTCCGCCAATGCGGCGGGTCAGGTTCTTAAAAAGTGGCGTGCCGTACTGCGCGTCCCTTGCCTGCGGCCGCATAACCGGGTGGCCTTTACGCTTCGAAAAATAAATTTCAACAGAGGAATACCAAATAACAAATACATGCTGTACGTTTGTGGTGTACTAGATACTTAGTACACTAAAGCAAGCAAGCACATGGTGCGCATCCGAAACCTCGATTTTGGGTACTCCCGGCGGGTCCCGCTCTTCCAAAACCTGAACCTGGCGCTGGACCGGGGCCACATTTACGGCCTGTTGGGTAAGAACGGCGCGGGCAAAACCACGCTGCTCAAAAACATAGTGGGGCTGGCCTTTCCCTGGGCTGGCACTTGCCTGATTGACGAGCAGCCCGCCGCCGCCCGCACGCCGGCCCTGCTCGAAGACCTGTTTTTTCTGCCTGAGGAAGTGTACGCGCCGGCCCTCACCGCCGAGCAGTTTGTGGCGTACACGGCTGGCTTCTACCCGCGCTTCGACGCCGGGCAGCTCTATGGCTACCTGCAGGAGCTGGAAGTACCACGCGGCGCCAAGCTGAACAAGTTTTCGCACGGCCAGCAGAAGAAGTTCATGATTGCCTTCGCGCTGGCGGCCAACACCGGCCTGTTGGTGCTCGATGAGCCCACTAACGGCCTCGATATTCCGAGCAAGGTGCAGTTCCGCAAAATCCTGGCCTCGGCCCTGAGCGAGGAGCGCTGCATGGTGATTTCGACCCACCAGGTGCGCGATTTGGAAAGCCTGATTGATACCGTGGTGGTGGTGCACAACCGCGAAATCGTGCTCAACCAGGAATTGGACCAGCTGGCCGAGCGGCTCACGTTTGCTAAAGGTGCGGCGGCCGAAGCGCCGGGCGCCTTCTACAGCGGTGCATCGGTGGGCGGGCCGGTGGCCATCCGGCCCAACGAAACGGGCGCCTACAGCCGCGTCGATTTGGAATTGCTCTTCAATGCCCTTACCACCGGCGATGCCGCCGCCCTGCACACCTACCTCAACCAGCCCCGCCATGAACCCGTCCAGTAACCAAACCTTTAGCCTCGTGCGTTTTGGGCGCTTGTTTAGTCGCCACACCGCCGAGCATTTGCCTGCCTACCTGATGACGGCCGCTGTGGGCACGGGGGGCATGCTGCTGGTGATGGGGTTTATCACCTACCTGCAACGTAGCGCACTGGGCCTCAGTGCCCAGATGGTGTTTTTTATTCTGTTTCTGCTGGCGGGGTGCACTATTTTCACTAGTACCGTTTTTGCGCAGTTTGGCACTCCGCGCCAGGCTTCGGTAGCCCTCACGCTGCCCGCCTCGCACCTGGAGAAGTTTCTGGTGGCCTGGGTGTACTCGCTGCCGGTATTTGTGCTGGCCTTCGTGCCCATGTTTTACCTGGCCGATGCGGCGGCCGTGTACGCCGGATTGGCGCCCGGCCAAACGCCCGAGCTGCTCGACCTGGTGGCCGCCCGCCAGGACGCGGCCGGCACGCTCTGCCTGCTGGCCGCCATGCACGCCGCCTGGCTGTGGGGCGGCATCCGCTTCGAAAACAAGCACTTTGTGAAGACCGGGTTTGCCATGCTGTTGCTGCTGGGCGGGCTGTCAGTAATCAACTTTCAGATTTTGAAGCGGCTGGCAGGTGTTGAGCTCATGCCAGCGCCGCTCTTCACGGGCCTGCGGTTCATGGAAGGCCAGCAGTATTACAGCGTGGACCTGCCCGATGCCCAGGCGCACTGGCTGGCGCTGCTGCCGTTGGGCCTGGCGGCGCTGCTGTGGGCGGCGGCCTATTTCCGCCTCACCGAAAAGCAGCTTTAAGCACTCGCTCAGAAAGGTTGTCAGTTGCTCGTTGTCAGTCAGGTTTCTATGACTTGCTAACAATTGACAATCAGTAACGAGCAACTAAATAGTCATACTCATGGAATTTCGCGATAACGAAGCCATTTACCTGCAGATAGCCGGGTATGTGGGCGAGAAAATCCTGCGCCAGCAGTGGCCGCCCGACGACAAGATTCCGTCGGTGCGCGACCTGGCCGGCGAGCTGCAGGTGAACCCCAACACGGTGATGCGGACCTACGAATTTCTGCAGAACCAGGAAGTGCTGTACAACAAGCGCGGCATCGGATTTTTTGTGGCGCCCGACGCCGGCCAGAAAGTGAAGGCATTCCGCCGGGCGCGGTTCCTGCAGCAGGAGCTGCCGGAGCTGTTCAAAACCATCTTTCTGCTCGACATCGGCCTCGACGAACTGCAGCAGCGCTACGCCCAGTTCAAAGCCGCGCAACCGGCTGCCTCATCCCCTTGCACCGCAACCCTCAACGGACATGAAAACCAGTAATAAATGGCTGCTCGCGGCGCTGCTGCTGCTGCTCGGCTCCCTCACGGCCCACAACATGAGCCTGCGCGCCGAGTATGCCCGCGGCACCTACAAAGACCCCAAGCGCAACACGGTGGCTCTGGCCTTCAAAAACTTCACCGAAATAGACGTGCAGGCGGCCACGGCCATGGGTGTGAAAATAGTGGCCGGGTCCTACGAAGTGCGCCTGGCCAAGGGCGCCGAGCAATACGTGAAAGTGACGCAGCAAGGCCCGCGCCTGACCATTGCGCTGGCCTTTCCGGAAGAGCGCCAGTCGTTGGGCGGCCAGCACACGCTCACCGTCAGCCTGCCCCGCCTTACCCAGCTCACGGCCAGCGGCACTTACTTGGAAAAAGGCCAGCCGGTGCGCGAAAAAGTAGGCCGCGGCCGTTCCTCCTTGCGCATTGAGGGCTTCCGGCAAGACAGCCTGCGGCTGCAGCAGGACCACGGCACCCAAATTGACCTGGCCAACAACCAGCTCGGCTACCTGCGGGCCGACGCCGGCCGCACGCCGGGCAGCCATCCGGTGCTCCACATCGACAAAACCAACCGGATTCAGGCCGCCAGCCTGGCCATACACAGCCAGGGCGAGCTGCAGCTGGCAGCCGGCGGCATTCCCGACCTGCGCACGCAGTTCGGCGACAGCGCCCGCGCCACGCTCACGGGCGCCGGGCTGCGCAGCCTGGGCCAGCGCTAAACCCTGGCTTTTCTCATCTTTTTCTGCACAGCCACGCCGGTGAGCAAGCGAATCATAGATTCGCCCGCTCACCGGCGTGGCTGCTTGGTGGCTGTGGAAGTGAGCGGCGTTGGCCGGCTGGTAAATGATGGGCCCCAAGGCCAACGACGGCGGTCAGAACGAACTTGTTTTGGCGATATCGGTATTAAAATTGAGGTCCGAAACGCATTGCAAGCGCTTGAGGACGTAAATTTGACTTGCTGTTCTACCTGCCCCGCGCCATGACCAACAAAGAAATCAAAGCCCTTATTTCCCTGCTCGACGACCCGGAAGTGGCGCCGCACATCCAGGATAAAATCCAGAACCTGGGCGAGAGCATCATTCCCTTTCTGGAGGAATCGTGGGAGGAAACGCTGGACAGCCAGCAGCAGCAGCGCCTGGAGGATTTGATTCATCACCTGCAGTTTGAGGGGCTGCGGCAGCGCTTGCGGGTGTGGCGCGAGGCCGGCGCCACCGACCTGCTCGAAGGCATGTGGCTGCTGAACACCTACCAGTACCCCGATGCCGACTACCAGGCCCTGAACCGGGCCATTGAGCAGCTGCGCTTTGAGGCCTGGACGGCCATGCGCCCCGAAATGCACCCCGCCGACCAGGTGCAAACCCTGAATTACATCATGTTTCGGGTGCACAAGTTCGCGGCCAACACCCAGCATTTCCACTCGCCGGCCAACTCCATGCTGCAGCGCGTGATTGAAACCAAGCGCGGCAACCCGCTCACGCTGTGCGTGATATACCTGCTGGTGGCCCAGCGTCTGCACCTACCGGTTTCCGGTGTGAATCTGCCCAATCTGTTTGTGCTCACCTTTCGGCCCGAGCTGCCGGGCGCCGAGCCGTTCTACATCAATTGCTACAACCGCGGCCTGGTGCTCTCGCGCACCGACATTGAGCACTACGTCGGCCAGCTCAATATTTCCTCCAACCCGATGTTCTACGAGCCCTGCACCAACCTCGACATCGTGCGCCGCGCCCTGCGCAACCTGCAAATGAGCTTCGAGAAGCTGCAGGAGCCCGCTAAAGCCGCCGAAGCGGCAATGCTGCTGGGCATTTTGGAATAAGGACCCACGCAAGTGGCGAGCCGTTGGTTGATAGCCGCTAGCTTTTTCTTTCAATAGGACTTACGCAGTCAGTAGCTGGTGCGCGTCTCCGACGCGTTGCCCATTGGTTTCATGTCTCTGACGCGCAGGGCCAACGCGACCAGACGGGGCGAACGGCGGCGTTTGGAAACGCCAAGCCAGCAAGCCACGCGTCGCAGACGCGCGCCAGCGGCTGAGAGCGTAAGTCCTGTTCAAACAGGTGCTTGGTCAGAAAGCAAGTGACTTCTGCGCAGCTGCCGGGCGGGCCGATGGTTTTTTCGGGCTTGCCGCCCATAGTTCCCCGGCTGGTGCGTGGAACTACGGGCGGCGAAACAGGTATTTCTACGGCCCGACTATTCCCGTAAACTTGCTTCCTTTGGGGCGTTCGTTTTGCACGCTTCACCCTTTTAAAGCCAATTTTCTGTATGAGTCATTCCGTCATTCCAGCCGTCGAATTCGACCAGTGGGTTTACAACTGGAAAAATAAAGAGCACGAAACGGGCCCCTATGATTTTTTTGCTCAGAAGGGCCGGGTGCAAACCGGGATGATTTTCGCGTTTGACGAAATGCGCTACCTGCTGTCTGCCACGGGCATCGTGACCGTTAAAATCCGCTTCGGGCTGCGCGAGTCGGAAGATGGCCAGGCACCGCAATTTAACCTGGTGCTGTTCGGGGCCGACATGGACAACCAGGTCATTACGCCCTACTTTACGTCGTCGGCCGTTACCTACCACGACTCCGACAGTACCAAACCCCAGCCCGAAGGCAACCTGCCCCAGGCCCTGATGCGGGAATGGCAGAAAAACTGGCACGAGCAAGCCAAGGCCGGCACCGTCGACCAGGAGATGTTTAAGGTGCGCTACGGCTTTTTGCAGGGCTACAACTACCCGGTGAACGAGTTTATGGCGGCGCTGGGCACCTTCAAAGGGGTTTCGACCATTCACATTACCTATGGCCTGCACAAGTACTACACCCTGTACGAAACCGCCGAATCGCCCCTGAGCTTCGTGCATACGTTCGGCCTGGTGCTCTACGCCAGCACCAAAGCCATTGGCGGTCCGGACGGGGACGTTGGCGCCCCGAACCCAATTATCGACGACAGCGGCTACTACGACCTGACGGCCCCCTGCCCCCAAACCTGCTAAAGGGCCCCAACACCCTCGCTGAGTAAGGCGCAAAAAGTGGCATTAACTACGGTTTCCGCCACTTTTTGCGCCTCCAGCCGCCCGCGTACCCGGCACCTTTGCTATCCTCCGCATGAGCTATTCCAACGGGCAGATAATTATTCTGCTTGCGATTGTTCCCACTATTATCGCCGCTCTCATCGCGGCCCTGAAGTGGCGGGCGCTGCCCGCTGGCCTGCGCCCCCTGGCCATGCTGGTTTTCTTTGCCCTTTTCACGGAGGCGTTCAGCCGGGTTTTGTGGGTGTTTAAGCTCTCGAACCTGTTCATGTGGCCCGTCTACATCGGGGTCGAGTTTGGGCTGTTGGTTTGGATGTACAGCCGCGTGATTGACAGCCACTGGCTGCGGCGCAGCCGCTGGGTGCTCACCGTTGCAATGGCCGGGCTGGCCGTGGCCGAGGGTGTGCTCCGGGCTTCCCAAACGTTTCGGGTCGATAATGCCGTGCGTCTGCTCGAAAGCCTGAGCGTTATTTTACTGGTGCTGGCCTACTACCACGTTTCCCTGCGCCGCCCCAGCACGGCCTACATCTGGCAGGAACCGCTGTTTTGGGTGTCGACGGGCCTGCTGTTTTACTTCGCGGGCAATTTTTTGATTTATACGTTTGTAAACTTCGCCTACTTTTACCACCGTCATCTGACCATTCAGCTCTGGGTCGTGCACGCGGCGCTCAACAGCCTCCTGTATTGTACCTACGCTTACGCCCTATGGATAAGCCCGAAGAGCTAGATTTTATGCAACTCCTGGGCACCGGCGTGGTAATGATGCTGCTGCTGGTGCTGCTGGTGGTGGTGTTTGTGATAGTGCACCAGAAGCGCGCCCACCTGCTTCAGGCGCAGCTGCGGCAGCAGGAGTTGAGCTACCAGTCTTCGATGCTTGAGGCGATGGTGGCCTCGCAGGAAAGCGAGCGGGAGCGCATCGCGCAGGACCTGCACGATGAGATTGGGGCTTCCTTGTCGGCGGCGCGGCTCTTCATCACCCAGGTGCACTACGAAGCTCCCACGCCGCACCTGCAGGAAATGTCGCAGCAGGCCAGCCAGATTCTGGGCGAAACCTTGCAAAACGTGCGCAGCATCGCGCAAAACCTCTCGCCGGCCCTGCTCGAACGGTTTGGCCTTTGCCGGGCCGTCACCACGCTGGGCAGCCGCCTCGAAGCCGCCGGCCTGCATGTGGAGTTGAACGTTGACGAAGCCGTGGAAACGCTGGGAAGCAGCGCCCAGCTGGCCCTCTATCGTATTGTGCAGGAGCTATTCGCCAATGTCGTCCGCCACGCCGGGGCCCGCTGTCTCACGCTGCACCTGCAAGCCGCCGCCGGCCAGCTGCGGCTGGAGGTGACCGACGACGGGTGCGGTTTCGTGCGGGATGCCCCGGCCGCCAGCCGGGCTGCGGGCATGGGCCTGGCCGGCATTCAGGCGCGAACCAAGCTGTTGAATGGCCAGCTGGAAATCAGCTCGGTCCCTGGCCAGGGTACCCGCGTTATCTTGGTTTTGCCGCACTAAATCAATTTATTGCCTTCGCCTTTGTACTGCTTAGCATCTCTGCCATTCCGATGCACCTAGAGCGGTTTCCAAATCAGTGTACATGATATCCGCAATGGTCAAACCAGTTTTTGGCATCCTGTTCATTTATCCATTCGGCAGCCGCCTGGATAGCCTCTTCCAGCAGGTCGCAGGTGCGTGCTTTGGTGGTGCGTAGCCACGTCTTGAGTTTGCTAAAAGCGAGTTCAATGGGGTTGAAATCAGGCGAGTAAGGCGGCAGGTAGCGCAAGCGGGCGCCGTATTTTTGGGCAATTTCGTCCAGGCCGTCGACTTTGTGTACCGTCAAGTTGTCGAGCACCACCACGTCGCCCGGCTGCAACGTGGGGCCGAGCACCTGGTCCAAATAGGCCGCGAACACGTCGCCGTTGACGGCCCCATTGACGGTGAGCAACGCCCCGAGTCCGTCCGGGGTCAGGGCCGCGATAAGCGTCACGTTCGGGCCGTTGTGCAAGGGCACCGCCTGGTCCACGCGCCGGCCGGCGGGGGCCCGGCCGTAGCGGCGGCAGTACGTGAGGTTGGTGCTCGTTTCGTCCACAAACACAAAATGAGTAACGTCTTCTTCCTGAATAGCTTCCACAAACAAGCGGCGCAACGCTACGACCCGTTCGGTGTCGCGCTCGGCGGCGTGGATGCTTTTTTTTTACGCCCCCAGCCCAGGCGCTCCACCGCCCGCCACGTACTGGTGCGGCTCAGGACCGGGCCCTCGGCGGCGTGCAAGGCGGTGCCCAGTTCGGCCAGCGTCGCGTCGGGCTGCGCCACCAGACAGGCCCGCAACAGCGCCTCGCCCGCCGGGTCCAGGCGCGGCACCGGGCCGCCGCGTGCGGGTAGGGCGGCCAGCGAACCCGTGCGGCGCTGGCGCTGCAACAGCTTGTCCACAAACGAAACGGATACGCTGAATTGGGCAGCGACTTGGTAAATCCGGGCCTGCGGCGCGGCACAAGCCGCCGCTACCCGTTCCCGCAAATCAATCGAATACGCTTTCATCAGGTGAAAATATGCAGAATTCTGTACACTGAATTGGAAACCGCTCTA
>NZ_JNLX01000150.1 GCF_000715495.1 Hymenobacter sp. IS2118
AGGAAACGATGGTCTTCTCGTAGCGGGTGGCCAAGCGGCGATACTGCTTCATGCGTCCGAAAAAGCGTTCGATTTTGTTGCGGTCGCGGTAGGCATTCTCGTCCAGGGGCAGCGGTTGGGTGCGGTTGGGGTGGCTGGGGATGACGGCTTGAATACCGCGTTGAGCGCAATAGGCGCGGGTTTGGTCGCTGTCGTAGGCCGTGTCGGCCACTACCTGGCCCACGTCGAGGCCGTCGAGCAGGGGCAGCGCCTGCGGGCTGTCGCCGGCCTGGCCGGGGGTGGCGAGCAGGCGCACCGCGTTGCCCAGCGACTCGACGCAGGCGTGAATTTTGGTGCTCATCCCGCCCCGGCTGCGGCCGAGGCACTCGGTCTGAGCGTCGCTTTTTTTTGGCCCGCCGCGTGCTGGTGCGCCCGCACGATGGTCGAGTCGAGCAGCACCCAGTCCAGCTCCGGCGCTTGGACGACCTGGAAAAGGCGGCGCCAGACGCCTTTTTCGGCCAGCCGGCGGAAGCGTTTGCGGGCCGTGTCGGACTTGCCGAAGCGTTCGGGCAGGTCGGCCCACGGGCAGCCGGTGCGCATTATCCACACCACAGCGTTGAAAAACAGCCGGTTATCGACGGCCGTCGCCCCGCCATCGGCGGCCTTGCCGGAGAGGTGCGGGGCAACCAGGGCCCAGGTAGCATCAGAAATTTCGTGACGGCGCATGCTGAAAAGTAAATAAGCAGTAAACATATAGCTGATTTCTTATTGTCCTCACGCCCTAATGATAGGTCAACGGCGGGAATATGCCCGCAAAGGCAGCAAAAGGCTGCTATCAGGTAGTAGTAGGTACGGCAGAATGACGGGAGGCGGCCACACCAGCAGCTGAAATACTGACTTCACGCGGCTGCTTAGGCCACGTAAAGCTAAACGTAGCGCCCTGTCCCTCCGCCGATTTCACCCCAATACGCCCCCCCTTGCGCTCCACAATTTTTTTCACAATGGCCAGTCCTACGCCGGTGCTTTCCAACGTATCCCGCTCGGTCAGGGTCTGAAAAATAACAAAAATCCGGTCGTGATATTCGGGGTCAATACCCGGCCCATCGTCTTCCACCGAAAAAAGATAAAACTCACCCGCGTCGTCGCAGGAAATTTTTACGGTACCGGTTTCCGGATGGTCGTGGTACTTGAGCGCGTTGCTGATGAGGTTAGTAAACACCTGTTGCAGCTGCACCGCGTTGGTCGTCAGAGTGGGCAGGAAAAAAGGTAGCTCAACGTGGAAGCCGGGCGGTGGGTTGAGGCTGTCGATGACTTCGCGCAGGAGCGTGCGCACAAACACAGTTTCGTCGGCCTGCGTGTTCCGGCCGATGCGGGCCAGGTCCAGAATGCCGGTAATGAGTTTTTCCATGCGCTGCACGCGCTGCCGCATCAGCTTCAAAAACTCGCGGATGGCCACCGGCAGCTCCTCTTTGCCCATGTCTTCCTCTATCCATCGGGAAGCGCTTTCGATGCCGCGCAAAGGAGCTTTCAAGTCATGCGACACAACATAGGCAAACTGGTCCAGCTCCTGGTTGCGGCTTTCGAGCTGGCTGATGTTGGCCCCCACGGTGCGCGCCATCACGTTGAGTGCGGTGGTGAGCTCGCTCACTTCGTCCTGCTCGTTGTCCACAATCTGGCTGCTGTAGTCGCCGTTGGCCATTCGGTGGGCCAGGTCCAGCATGCTGCGCAGGCGCCGCGAAAAGATGCGTACGATGTAAAAGGCCCATGCCAGGCCAAACACGAGCGCGGCCACCGCCAACCCCGCCGACAACCACTTTGCCCGCGCAATGCTGCGGTCCAGATTATCGCGCAACAGCTCCCGCTTCTTCGCTTCGCGCAGCTCGAAAGTAGCCAGCCGCTGCCGGATGTTGTCCATCACTTGCTTTCCGGAAAGGCCCTCGGCCAGGCCGCGGTGTGCCATGCCTTCGAGGCTACTCTGCTGGGGGTTGAGCCGGCGCACCTCCCGCTTCTCCAGTATCAGCATGTGGCTGTAGCCCGACCATTGCTGAAGCAGCCGCTGGGCCTGGTCAATCAACTTCACCTGCTCCGGTGAGCTGCTTACCAAGGTCCGAAGCTCAGCAAAACGGCCAATTTGCTGCCTTTGGCCATCATAGTAAGTACTCAGCGCCGCCTCATTACCAATGAGCAGGTAGCCGCGAAATCCGGTTTCCATATTGATAATGTTGCGCATCACATTCGACGCGTGGTTGGTGACCCGCTGGGAGGCTTCCACTTTGTGCGTATTCTGCAAAACCTGCCCGGCCAGCTGGTAATAGAAGAGCACCACTACCGCAAAAAGCGCCAGCAACATCACAAATCCGGCAAAAAGCTTCGTTGTAAGCGTAATTTTCATGCATTCACACGGAGATGTAGTGTTAAGGCCTGCCTACGTAGCTGAGCTTTCATGGTTGGCAGCAGGGCCGAAATCCGGTCATTTTGGGCGCCCCAATACCGCGCTTTGACTGGCCGTTTTGAGTCGTTCGTTTAAATCAGGACCGACTGATTCCTGTTTCTCACAAGGGTTGCGGACGTGAAATGAGGAAATACACGGAGGGCCGGAAGCAAAGCCTACGAACCGCTGTATTTCACTTCCGCGAACCCTTGCGAGAGAACCCGTTAGAAAGTCGGCTGCGTAAATCCAATTCAAAAAAAGCAGTCCTTTGGACCGAGCAGTGGCATGACGGGGCAGAATTCGGTACTTTCGTGCTCAATCCCACTCGTTGGGAGCGGCTCAGCCGCGTTTTAAGGCCCTCGCGCCTCCACCCTATTTTTCCACCATGACTCAGGACCAGATTAAGGACTTGAAGGGCCGCGTTGAGGCCCTGAGGAGGTATCTTTGACTACGATGCCCGCAAAGAACAAATAGCCGCCGCTGAGGCGCAAACCACGTTGCCCGGCTTCTGGGACGATTCCAAGGCCGCCGAGGTCACGCTACGCGAAATCAAGGCCATCAAAACCTGGACCGACGATTTCGAAGCCGTTCAACAAGCATTGGCTGATACTGAGGTGCTCTTCGATTTCCATCGGGAGGGCGACGTGCCGGAAGCCGAAATGCTGGCCGACCACGCGCTGACACTCAAAAAAGTAGAGCAGCTGGAGTTCAAACGCATGCTCTCCGACGAGGAAGACCAGCTCTCGGCCATCATCGATATCAACCCCGGCGCCGGTGGCACCGAAAGCCAGGATTGGGCCGAAATGCTCATGCGCATGTACATCATGTGGGCCGAAAGCCACGGTTTTAGCGTGCGGCAGGTCAGCTACCAGCCCGGCGAAGGCGCGGGCATAAAATCCGCGTCGTTGGAAATCGACGGTGACTTTGCTTACGGCTACCTCAAAAGCGAGATTGGGGTGCATCGCCTGGTGCGCATGTCGCCGTTCGACAGCAGCGGGCGGCGCCACACGTCGTTCGCATCCGTTTTTGCCTACCCGGTAATTGACGACACCATCACCATCGATATCAACCCGGCCGACATCTCCTGGGATACGTTCCGAGCGGGCGGTGCGGGCGGGCAGAACGTGAACAAGGTCGAAACCGCGGTCCGGCTCACGCACGCGCCATCCGGCATCATCATCGCGGTGCAGATTGAGCGCAGCCAGCTCATGAACAAGGAGCACGCCCTGCGCATGCTCAAGTCGCGCCTCTACCAAATTGAGATGGACAAGCGCCATGCGGAACGCGACAAAGTGGAAGCCACCAAGAAACGCATCGACTTCGGCTCCCAAATCCGCAACTACGTGCTGCACCCCTACAAGCTCATCAAGGACCTGCGCACCGGCATCGAGCGCACCGACGTGCAGAACGTGCTGGATGGGGATTTGGATGAGTACATCAAGGGCTTTTTGATGCAGAGCTGATTTTTTTCAGAAGCTGCATGGCATTTGCGGAAGCAGCGCGATGGGCTTATCCTTATCTTAGCCTTATTGCCTTGACAGCCAATTACCAAGCTACTTGGTAAACTGCTAGTTTAATCGAATAGAAATAATCTGTTAATGAATTGATTATGTGCCATTAAAGACATTTGTCAAATCCTGTTTGCAAGTATTTGACTCATATTTTCGTTATACTTGCCGGTAACTTCCACACTTTAAGTTTTTGTTTCCACTCACTTTTTACTCTTTTTCTCTTTTCACTCACCAAACTTCAGTACGCATGAAAAAATCATTATTGTTGGTTTTTGCGCTTTTTATGGCCCTGTTGCAGCAGGTCCAGGCGCAGGACCGCACCATTTCTGGTAAGGTGACCGACCGGTCAACTAATCAAGGATTGCCCGGCGTGACGGTGCTTGCCAAAGGCACTACCGTGGGCACCAGCACCAATGCTGACGGCGGCTACACCCTGACGGTGCCTGCAACTGCCAATGCACTGGTTTTTAGCTTCATTGGTTACGCTTCGCAGGAGTCGGCCATCGGCAACGCCAGCTCCATCAACATTACCCTCGCTACCGACTCCAAGCAGTTGAACGAGGTGGTGGTAACGGCACTGGGCGTTGAGCGGAATCGCAACACGCTGGCTTTCTCCGCCACGCAGATTGACGGCTCCGACATCACAGTGGCCCGTAACCCTAACCCAATCAATGGCCTTTCGGGCAAAGTGGCCGGTCTGGCCATCACCCAGAGCAATACCCTGGGTGGTTCGAGCAACGTGGTTATCCGGGGCACGAAGTCGCTGTTTGGCAACAACCAGGCCTTGTTTGTGGTCGATGGCGTTCCCATCAGTAACCTGAACTCCAATGGCACTGCCCAGCAAACCGGTGGCTCCGGCTACGACTATGGTAATGCGGCATCCGACATCAACCCCGATGACATTGCCAGCACCACTGTGCTGAAAGGCGCGGCTGCCACGGCCCTCTACGGCGAGCGGGCCGCCAACGGCGTTATCCTCATTACGACCAAGAAAGGCCGCAAGGGCCTGAACGTGACGGTGAACACCGGCGTAACTGCCGCCCGCATCGACAAGAGCACCTTCATCAAGTACCAGAAAGAATACGGCGGTGGTTATCTGCAGGCTTTCCGTACTGCTGCCGACGGCTCGAAAGTGGTACGCACCGGCGACGACGCCTCGTACGGCCCCAAGTTCGACCCAGCTTTGCAAGTAAAGCAGTGGGATGCCTTCACGCTCGGTTCGCCCACCTTTGGCCAGGCCCGCCCTTGGGTTGCAGCCGACAGCGGCCCCGAAGATTTCTTCGAAACCGGCGTTTCGACCCTGAACAGCCTCTCGCTGGACGGTGGCAACGACAACGGTACGTTCAAGCTCGGTTACATCAACGACGTTCAGCGCGGGGTATTGCCGAACAGCAAAATCACCAAAGACATCGTCAATTTCGGTGGTTCCTTGAATTTAACGCCCAAGCTGACTACCAGCGCCTCGGTTAACTTCACCCGCATCAAAGGCCTGGGCCGTTATGGCACTGGCTACGGCTCCGAAAACCTCATGTCTAACTTCCGTCAGTGGTGGCCGGTCAATGTTGACATCAGCGAGCAGGAAGATGCTTACAACCGCAACCAGAGCAACGCGACCTGGAACTTTGCTAACCCAGTAACGAACCGGTTCAACGCCATCTACTGGAACAACCCTTACTTCACGCGCTTCGCTAACTTCGAGAACGACACGCGTTTCCGCACGTTCGGCAACGTTTCAGCTACCTACAAGCTGGCTGACTGGTTCAACATCGTGGGTCGGGTATCGCTCGACACGTACGACGAGCAGCAGGAAGAGCGTTCGGCTGTTGGTAGCACCACCGTCAGCTACCTGCCCTACTACTCGCGCTTCAACGCCACCTACCGCGAATCCAACTACGACCTGCTTGGTAACTTTAAGTTTCAGCTGAACGACGCTTTCTCTTTCGCGGGCCTGATTGGTACCAACGTGAACCGGATTCGTCGGGAGAGCATTTTTGCCAGCACCAATGGTGGCCTGGTTGTACCAGGGTTGTACTCCCTCAGCAACACGCAGGACCCCTTGACGCCTCCTATCGAGAACCTGTCGCAAATCGGTCGTGATGGCGTCTTCGCCAGCACCACGTTTGGCTTCCGCGACCGGGTGTATCTGGACCTCACCGTTCGTCGGGACAAGTCTACCACCCTGCCCACTGCCAACAATTCCTACGTTTACCCTTCGGCCGCTATCAACTACGTTTTCTCCGAAGACCTGAAAGAGAAGGCCACTTGGCTTTCCTATGGTAAGGTGCGAGCCAACTATGCACAGGTAGGCGCTGGTGCACGGGCACTCGCCGTGAACGACGTATATGCCAAGCCAACTGCTTTCGGCTCTATTCCGCTCTTCTCGCTGCCCGCAACCAAGAACAACCCCGACCTGAAGTCGGAGCAAACCCGCAGCGGCGAGATTGGCATCGAGGCTGCCTTCCTGGATAGCCGTATCGGCTTCGACGTGACGGGCTATCAGTCGAACTCGTTCGACCAGATTATTCCGGTTAACATCTCGACGGCTACCGGCTACGATTCCCGCTTCGTTAACTCCGGCGAGATTCGCAACCGTGGCGTGGAAATCGCTGCTTTCGTGGTGCCCGTAAAAACGGCTAGCTTCAACTGGCGCGTTAGTGCCAACTACACCCGCAACCGCAATGAAGTGCTCTCCTTGTACGACGGGGTAACCAGCGTTGAGTTGGCTAGCTACCAGGGCGGCGTTTCGTCGAACCTCACGGTGGGCAGACCTACTGGTATGCTGCGCGGCACCGACTACGTGTACCATGAAAATGGCCAGCGCATCATTGACCAGGAGACGGGAATCTACGCTACGACCAGCGCCGATGCCGAAATTGGTGACCCAAATGCCGACTGGCGCGGTGGCCTGACCAACGCACTTACTTTCAAGAACGTCTCACTGTCGTTCCTGATTGACGTGAAGTCCGGCGGCGACGTTTTCTCGCTCGACCGTTACTACGGCTTGTCCTCGGGCCTGCAGCCCGAAACCGTTGGCTTGAACGATTTGGGCAACCCTTCGCGTAACAGCATTGCAACCGGTGGTGGCATTATCCTACCCGGCGTGGCCGAAGACGGCACTGCCAACACGATACGTATTGAGAACAACGGCAACCAAGCTCCTTACGGCTACGGTGGCAACCCTAATGCTGGTTTCGTTTACGATGCCAGCTTCGTGAAGCTCCGTGAAGTAAACCTGTCGTACTCGTTGCCCTCGGCACTTGTTACCCGCTTTGGCTTCGTGAAGGGTGTTGACCTTTCCATCATCGGCCGTAACCTGTGGATTATCCACAAGAACCTGCCTGATGCTGACCCCGAAGAGGGTTTGAGCTCCGGCAACCTGGGCCAGGGTTACCAGTCGGGTTCGTACCCAACTGCCCGCACCGTTGGCGCAAACATTCGTTTCAGCTTCTAATCTCATTCGCTTAATTATATGAAAAGAGCCTTTTATTTGCTATCAAGCCTGATGTTGGTATTCACCACCAGCTGCGTTGATAGCTTGGACGAATACAATGTGGATGCCAAACGGCCATCCAACGTGCCTGCTGTTACCCTCGTAACTACGGCTGAGCGGGCGCTGACTCGTGCCGTTGTCACCCCCAACGTGAATAACAACCCCTTCCGTCTTTACGTCCAGTACTGGACCGAAACGACGTATACGGATGAGTCAGACTACCTTATCCAGCCGCGCCAAATCAACGACCAGTTCTGGAATGCGTTGTACCGCCCGGCATTGGGCAACCTCAATGAAGCCAAACGGCTGATTGCGGCCGATGCAACGGTTACTGACAAAGTGAAAGCCAACCGGCAAGCCTGCGTCGAGATACTTTCCATCTATGCCTGGAAGACCCTCGTTGACACCTACGGCAACATTCCGTATACGGAGGCACTGGACTTTAACCAGCCTCAGCCTGCCTACGACGACGCCAAAACCGTTTACACCTCGCTCTTCACCCGTTTGGATGCCGCGCTGGCCTCCATCGATGCCGCGAGCGCTGGCTTGGGTGGCGCCGACATTATCTACAATGGCAACATGCCTAAGTGGGTTAAATTCGGTAATTCGCTGAAGTTGCGCATGGCGCTTACCATCGCGGATGTTGACGCGCCCAAAGCCCAAGCCGCTGCCGTGCAAGCCGCTACAAACGTATTCAAGTCGAATGCGGACAACGCGCAGTTCACCTTCCTCGAAGCTCTTCCCAACCAGAATCCAGTATTCGAGGACTTGGTGAACAGCGGCCGTGAAGATTTCGTTGGTGTGGACTTCTTCATCAACAAACTCAATAGCTTGAACGACCCTCGTCGTGATTTCTACTTCAAAGAAGCTCCAGGTGGTGTCTTCAAAGGTGCCCCCTATTCGATAGTAGTCGACTATGGCGATTTCTCCGCTCCCGGCGAAGCCTTGGAAGACCCGACGCTGCCCGGCATGCTGCTTTCTTACTCGGAAGTTGAGTTTCTTTTGGCTGAAGCCGCAGCACGCAGCTTCGCAGTTGGGGGCACTGCTGCTTCCCACTACGAGGCCGGCGTTACTGCGTCTATCCTCAATAACGGGGGCAGCGCCGCCGATGCTACTGCGTACCTGGGACAAGCCAGTGTAGCTTATGCTACTGCCAGTGGCAGCGACTATAAGGAGAAAATCGGCATTCAGAAGTGGATTTCTCTTTACAACCAGCCGGTAACGGCCTGGACGGAGTGGCGCCGCCTGGATTTCCCGAAATTGACCCCACCTGCTACCGCTGTGAGCGTTATCCCGCTACGTTTCCCCTATCCTACTCCTGAACTCAACATCAACGGTGCCAATGCGAAAGCTGCTGGCACTGCTATTGGTGGTGATAAGGTTGACACGAAAATATTCTGGGACAAATTCTAGGTTCGTTTCCAAGAATTAAAAAGGGCTGCCAGTTATGGCAGCCCTTTTTTTGTGGCAGCAAACCGAAGTAGCAGGGACTTGCTTCCGCATTCGGCAGTTTAGACCAACCCTGACGATTATGACTTACAACCAGTATTCGCGCCCATGCTAACCCAAGATGCAGACTACAAACCAACATGATGGTAGGCGTTGGCAAAAAATAGAAAGGGCATTTTTTAAAGCGAAGTCGGCTGCTGTTACGGCATGACTCTGCTTAAGAAAGCGCGCGGCTAGGCGGCTGGCGGTGGTCTCGCTACCCTTGCTCAAGTAATTAGAGCAGAAAGTTCTGGGCCGGATGGTGAGGCCGCTTGCTGTTTTTGTGCCGCGCACTCTACTGGCGACTGCTGCTCGCTTCTTCAAACACGTCCTTGGCTAAGTAGTTCGAGTAGCCCGAATCGGTGTGAGTACGTTGCCTGGGGGCAGGTTCAGAGGCAGCTCCGCAAGCCTTTGTTGTCGGCCTCGCCTCCGGCGTGGAGATGAAACTTGACGGGGACACACCCGTGCTGGTGACCACAACCTAGACTCTGAGGCCGTAAAATCAATAGGGCTTGCTGGTGCAACGCCCATAGTACGCCTTGCCTCGCAAGAGCTTACACCGCGGGATGTGCGTATTATGGCACATGGCCACGGGGGCTAATCCACGGCGCAACGGGCCTCGGAACGCAGGTTTTTGAGCAGGTAGTCGAAAGTAACGAAGAGCGTGTGGAACGTGTCGCTCAGCGCGTGCAGCCGCTCTTGTGCAGGCGGTTATACTCCAGTGGTACCCGGTTAAATATTCGATTATAAATATTTTACTTTCAAAAAAAGAAAATGGCCACCAGTGCCGTGTTAAGCACTTGGGCATCGGTCAGGCGTCGGCCCGAAGGCGGGACAGGCATCGCCGCGGGTAAAACGAATTGAATCATCGAGCACACAGTAATTGCACTGGTCTTTTCGCGCATGGCAAGTAGAAATAGAGGGCGTCGAATACCTCAGGCTTAGACTGTTCACGCAGAACAGACTTTTTTTTTGCCCTTAGTCAATACCACGCAATCTGGGTTTATTAGTTGGCTTTTGGCTGAATTCGGGTTGTAAGGCAGGTCTTCTCCAAAACCGAATCACCATTGTCTGACTTATTTTAGTATCGCCAACCATACACTAGACGCGGAGCAGGCCACCTGCTTGGTTTGCAACCCAGTATGCGGCTCTGAAAACAAAAGACAACGTCGGCTAAGAAAAATTCTATCTGAAGCAATACATGCCCCAACGAGGTACCCGATAGGATAGATTAAC
Organism: Hymenobacter sp. IS2118; assembly: GCF_000715495.1. Classification (GTDB taxonomy): domain Bacteria; phylum Bacteroidota; class Bacteroidia; order Cytophagales; family Hymenobacteraceae; genus Hymenobacter. The sequence goes on from NZ_JNLX01000150.1 coordinate 10,136, forward strand.
TAAGCACACGGCTCAGACCAATTTGTAGTTAAAATTCCGATTTTATGCGTTCTAAACGTGCCGTAAGTAGTGAAATCAGCCTATTTGGTGCTACTTTTAGCCCGGAAGTTTTGAGGAGGGCAAATTGATAGGTTTAAAGCATCATTTGTGTAACTCATACTTTTGCGGTGAACCACTTTTTTCGGCACAGTTTCGGTGCTTTTTATTAACCTTTTTTTTTACCAGATGAAAAAAACCCTACTCATGGGCTTAGTGCTCATGTTTACCCTCTTCCAAGTGGCAATGGCGCAAACGCGAACCATCTCGGGACGGGTAACTGACCAAAAAACAGGTGATGGCCTGCCAGGCGTCACCATCCTCGAAAAGGGAACAACTAATGGCGTTTCGAGTAACTCGGATGGTAGTTTCACCATGAGCGTGCCAACAAGCGGGGGTACGCTTGTAATCAGTTCAGTGGGCATGGCTACGCAGGAGCGTGTCATTGGCACTGAGTCGCAATTCAGCATCGCGCTGGCGCAGGATGCTAAACAATTGGCAGAGGTGGTCGTAACGGCCTTTGGCCGCGAACAGGAGAAAAAAGCACTGGGTTTTTCGGTTTCCGAGGTTAAAAATCAGGAACTAACTCAGGCCCGTGCCACCAACATCTCCAACTCGCTGACGGCCAAGGTGGCAGGTGTGCGGGTGCAGGGTGCCAGCGGCATGGTGGGCGCTTCGTCGAGCATCTTCATTCGTGGCTTAACGACTTTCACGGGCAGCAACCAGCCCCTATTCGTGGTAGACGGTATTCCAATTGATAACGGTGGTGGTACCAATGCCCTGCAAAATGGCGTGGCCAACTCCAACCGTGCCATTGACCTCAACCAAGACGACGTGGAAAGCATCTCGGTGCTGAAAGGCCCGGCCGCAGCCGTACTTTACGGTTCACGGGCTGCTTCGGGCGCCATTCTGATTACGACCAAAAAGGGCGCTACGCTGGGTACCAAGAAGCAGAGCGTTTCGGTGAGCTCCAACTACAACATTGTGAAAGTGGGACGCCTGCCTGAGTACCAGAATACTTACGGCCAGGGCAACCGGGGCAACTTCAGCGCGGTGAGTAACGCCTCGTGGGGGCCTCGCGTAACGGGCCAGACGGTACAGAACTTCCGCGGCGAAGATGAAGTGCTGACCATTCAGCCCGACAACGTGAAGGACATCTTCAAGACCGGCTCCAACTTTCAGAATAACATTGCCCTGTCGGGAGCAACTGAGAAAACCCGCTATTACGCGGCGTATGGCAACCTCAACGAAACGGGCATTCTGGACAACAACAACCTGAAGCGTAACACCCTTACCTTCAACGGCAACGCCCAGCTTACCGAAAAGCTGCGCACAGGTGTTAACCTGGTGTACACCAATAACCGCTCGGAACGCACGCCTCAGGGCAACGCGCTGGTAAACCCTTTCTTCCGCACCTGGTTTCTGCCCCGCACCTACGACCTGAAGCGTTACCCCTTTGAGCTGCCCAATGGCGGCCAGCAGGGAGCTGCCGTATTTGGCATTCTCCCCGATAACACGTGGTATAGCAACGATGACAACCCCCTGTGGACCATCAAAAACAACACGTACAACGACCAACTTAACCGCATCGTAGGCAACGCCAGCATTGGCTATGACTTCACGGATTGGCTGTCGGTCGACTACAAGCTCGGCACTGACACTTACAACCAAATCATCAAGTCGGTGAACGCCCTCGACAGCCGCGGGTCGAACATTGCTAACGGGGCCGGTGGTGCAGTTGGTAATATTCTGGACGAATCGTTCAGCCGCACCGAAACCAGCTCTTATCTGAACCTGACGCTGAAGCGTGATATCACCGAAGACTTCAACGCGCGCCTGCTCTTAGGTAACGAAATTAACCAGCGCGCTACTACCGACATCGGCACCGTAGGTACCGAAATTCAGGTACGCGGCTTTGATAACATCACTAACACTAAATCCTATCTGCCCTTCGGTGATAAAACCAAGCGCCGTCTGATTGGATTCTACGGTGACCTGCAGTTGGGTTTCCGCGACTTCGCTTTCCTGGGCCTTTCCGGCCGGAACGACTACTCTTCGACCTTTGGGGCAAAACAGCGGAGCTATTTTTACCCCGGTGCTTCGCTTAGCGTGGTGCTCAGCGATGCCATTCCCGTGCTGAAACAAAGCACCGTGGTGAACCAGGTGAAGCTGCGGGCAGCAGCGGCACAGGTTGGGCGCGAGGCCCCTACCTACGTAACCGATACGTACTTCTCCTCAACCAATACGCCGGCCGACGGCTTTGGTCCGCAGTTGACTTTCCCTTTCCGCAACCAGCTTGGCCAGTCGTTGGATAATACCGGCGGCAACGCCAGCCTGGGCCCGGAATTCACGACCAGCTACGAATTTGGTACGGATTTGCGATTCTTTGGCGGACGTGTGGCAGTGGAGGCGACCTACTACGAGCAGAAAAGCAAGGACATCATTTTCGCAGTTCCCGTGGCGTCGGCATCCGGCTTCACCAACGCGTTCCAGAACATCGGCAAATCGGAGGCTAAGGGCGTTGAGTTCATGATTAGCACCATTCCGGTCAAGCTCAGCAACTTTACCTACAGCAACTCCTTCAACTTCTCGCGCGTGCGCAACAAGGTTCTGGAGCTGGCTCCGGGCGTAACCCAAATCACCCTCGGTGGTTTTGTAACGCCTAGCACCCGTTTGATTGCCGGCCAACCTTACGGGGTTATTTTCGGCAGCGTGTTTCAGCGCGAAAGCGTAGACGAGAAGGGTCGCCCTACCGGCCGCTTGCAGGTGACGCCTCAGGGCCGCGCAGTATTGGCATCCGACAACCAGATTGTGGGCGACCCCAATCCAAAGTGGACCGGTGGCTTCACCAACAACTTCACCTTCAAGGGACTAACCCTGAGCACTTTGCTTGACATCCGTTATGGTGGCGACGTCATTTCGCGCAATATCAGCGACGTTCGTCGCCAGGGCGCAGCCGTTGAAACTGGTGACCGTGAGAAAACTTTCATCATCGATGGGGTAATCGCCAACGTTGGAACCGATGGCCGCCCTAATGGCACATTCCGCACCAACGACGTACAGATTTCGGCAGAAGATTACTACAACGACCTGTACGGTTTTGGCCGGGCTGAGTTTGTGGTGTTTGATGCCTCGTGGATACGCCTGCGTGAGCTGGCACTGACGTATTCATTGCCAAAGACACTGACCGATAGAACCTTCCTGGGTGGTGTAGAACTGGGCCTCAATGCCCGCAACGTGTTCCTCTACGCACCGAACATTCCGCACATCGACCCGGAGGTAAACGCCCAGGGCCAAAGCAATTCGCAGGGCCTGGAGTTCAACGCTCTGCCACAGTCGCGCACGTACGGCGGTTCGATTCGGCTCACTTTCTAACTTCTACTTTCTTCAAAATCATGAAAGTTAATAACCGGACCACTTCGTTCGCACTGGTAGCAAGTCTTCTTGCACTGAGCTCGTGCGACAAATTCCTCGACGTCAACCAAAACCCGAACGCTGTACTGGAGGCCCCGGCCCCCAACGTACTCGTTGCCGGCCAGGCGCACCTCGGCTTCCTGATGGGGTCGGACCTGCACCGCTATTCTGCCCTTATCGTGCAGCAGTTTGCCGGGCAGGGCGGCTCGGGAATTCAGACGGCTGAGTACGACCGTTACAACATCACGGCCACGGACCTTAACAATGCGTGGCGGGGCAACATTTTTGGCGGGGCGCAGGCCGATTTGCAAAAGCTAATCGACCAGTCTGCAGCCACTAGCCCTGCCTATTCGGGCGTGGCCAAGATTATGCAAGGCTTCTTGTTTTCGGTAACCACGGATGCTTTTGGCGATATTCCTTTTACAGAAGCGCTCAAATTCGACCAGAACCTACAGCCCAAGTACGATGCCTCGGCTGCTGTGTATACCGGTATCATCGAGTTGCTCAACTCAGGTATCGCGGACCTGAAGAAGACGTCGGTTACTAGCCCGGCTGATGACGACCTGATATACGCCGGCGACCTGGTGAAATGGGAAAAGTTTGCTAACACCTTGAAGCTGCGCTTGTACCTGCACAACTTCCCCAAATTATCGCAAACCTCCGATGCGAGCTTTGCGGCCGTTCTGGCTGCGGGACCGGTGATGACTGGCAACGAGGACAATTTCGAACTCGACTTCGAAGCGGCAGCTAACAAAAACAATTCCATCGACCAGTTCGAAAAGTCGCGTCCCAGCACCTTCTTCCCCAGCACCACGCTGGTGAACCTGATGAATGCGAAAGAAGACCCCCGTCGTACGACTTTCCTCACCGAACAGCCCAGCTTGGCTGCACCAGCACCACAGAATCCTGCCGGTACCTACGTAGGGGCACAAAATGGCACCGGCGCGGCTGGAGCTCCCCAGATACGGTTTTCGCGGATGGGTACCTATTTGCGGGGCATTCGCACTGGTACCGGTATCAACAGTTACGACGGTTCGGCACCCATCCGGATGCTGACTTTCGCCGAGCACAACTTCATTCTGGCCGAGTATTACGCCCGCACCAATAATCTAGCGCTCGCTCAAACATCATTCAACGCTGGCATTACGGCTTCAATGACTGCCGCCAGTGTTGCCGGTAGCGACGCTACGGCCTACATCGCAGCCCGCCCGCCATTGACGTCCGCCAACGCCATTCAACAGATTATCGAGGAGAAATTTATTGCCAATTTCGGTGTGGCGGTAGAACCCTGGACGGACTACCGGCGCACGGGCTTTCCCGTGCTGCCGCTGCCAGTAGGTGCTTTGCAGCCGCAGGTACTGCGCGTACTACCCTACCCCGACCTGGAGCGCGTGGCCAACCCAACCAACACTCCAGCCCGGCCTGACCTGACGGCTCCCACGGTATTCTGGGACCCAGGCCGCTAACCGATAATTTCCGGGGACGGGAAGGCAACAGCTGCCGTCCTCGGATTTTTTCCTCTTTTCAATCTTTCTCATGAAAAAAATCTCATTAAACCTGTTGCTTTTACTGCTGAGCATAGTCACTTTGTCCAGCTGCGAAAAGGAGGAGCCCAACTTTAACGTTGGCTCCAAGTTTAGCATTATCTTCGATGATGCTATTAATAAAACCACCGCCGACTACATAGTTGGCAGCACCATAACACTCAAAGTTGGGGCTGCTGGTGCCAGCACGGTAAACGTTATATCCAATTATACCACTGGCACGGTTAGAACGGTCAATCTGGGTAGCTTTCCGGTAACCAACGGCGTGGCTACCATTACTATTCCTGCCAACAGCCTGCGTGCTGATGCCGATGGTGCCCCTATTGGCGCGGGTACTGCCCCGGCCTCGTCGCGTGGTGCCAACACCTACACGCTAACGGTGGAAGCAGTAGGAGGTGGTACTACAGAGCGGCGCTTTTTCACAGCGGTTCTCGTGCGGTAGTACGTTTATCGCTCTCGGCTGAAATAACCGTGTTATACAAAAAAAGGCCCAATCTTAACGATTGGGCCTTTTTTTGTATAACATATCGCTCTGGGACGTAGCATCATATCCGCACCCAGTGTTACGCTTGCTATCCTCTTCAAAAAGCTTATTGGTATATCAGAATATGAGGAGAGGCCGTATTGACCTCACTCTGGCGCACACAGCTCACCTGACACAATTAACTCCCTGCGGGACGCTACGCTGTCTGTTAAAAACTATCGGCTTGCTCCCACCCTGCTGGAGCTCACCCCTAGGTAAAGCTCCAGCGCTGTGGTCCGGCACCTAATAGGTACGCCATGATGCTGTATCAAAATGCACCATCAGTTTTACAGCCAACCGTGCACCGGCCAGCAACTGCATAAGGTCCGCGCTCGGCGCACAAAGCGCCAGTAGAACCAAATTAATGCGGTAGCTAGCCGCCCGTTATCCACAAGCAATAAAAATCCGGTTGGCCCAAGACATCCTTAATGTCCATACCTGGAGCACAGTTTACAACTATTTGCCTGCTGCCGACAAGGCCCAACGTATGGCGGAGCGGTTTGAGGTCGACGATAGTTTCAGGTGTGGCTCTTAGCTTAATCTGATTGAGAAGGCTCTTGCTACCTCGCCAAATTTTATGGAAAGCACATGCTAGAGGATATACTGGCTCAAATCCCGGTTTTTTACCATGTCATTCAGCCGCTCGTTCACGAGGTCGGCGGTGATGAGGATGCGGGCGTTGGGGCCAATCTTGTCGGGCACGTCGTACAGAATGTCGTTGAGCAGGCGACTCATGACGGTATGCAGGCGACGGGCGCCGATGTTTTCCACTTCCTCGTTGACCTGCGAGGCGATTTCGGCAATACGCTCCAGCGCTGCGTCATCGAAAGTCAGCTCCACTTCTTCGGCCTTGAGCAGTGCCTCGTATTGCTTGGTAAGCGCGTTTTTGGGGTCCTTGAGGATGCGGAAGAAGTCGTGTTTGGTCAGGCTTTGCAGCTCGACGCGGATGGGGAAGCGGCCCTGCAGCTCGGGAATCAGGTCGCTGGGCTTGCTGACGTGGAAGGCGCCAGCGGCAATGAACAGAATGTGGTCAGTGTTGACGATGCCGTACTTGGTGTTCACGGCCGAACCTTCCACGATGGGCAGCAGGTCGCGCTGCACGCCCTGGCGGCTCACGTCGGGGCCGCCGCCGCCGTTGCGGCTGCCGCTGCTGGCCACTTTGTCAATTTCGTCGATGAAGATGATGCCCGCGTTTTCAGCCTGCCGGATGGCTTCGTCCTTCACCTCATCCATGTCGATGAGCTTGGCTGCCTCTTCGTCGAGCAGCAGCTTGCGGGCTTCGGCCACGGTCACTTTGCGCTTGCGGGTTTTCTTGGGCATCATGTTGCCCAGCATGTCCTGCAGGCCCGAGAGCGTGCCTTCGTCCATGCCGGGAGGCGCACCCATCACGCCAAGGCTGGGCCCGGCCTGCGCCACTTGTATCTCGATACGACGGTCTTCGAGCTCGCCGTTCTTGATTTTCTGGCGGAACCGCTCGCGGGTGCGCTCGTTAAGCTCGGCGTCGGACTGCGGCATGTCGTCGGCCCCACCGCCGCCAAAGCCGAGGCCGGACTTAGTGCCGGCGGGGCGGGACACGGCGGGAATCAGCGCACCCAGAATCAGCTCTTCCACGGCGTCGGCGGCCTGGGCTTTCACTTCTTCTTGGCGACGGGCCTTCACGCGGTTCACGCTTTGCTCGGCCAGGTCGCGCACCATGCTTTCCACGTCGCGGCCCACGTAACCAACCTCGGTGAACTTGCTGGCTTCCACTTTCACAAACGGAGCATCGGCCAGGTGCGCGAGGCGGCGGGCAATTTCGGTTTTACCCACCCCGGTGGCCCCAATCATGAGGATGTTGTTGGGCACAATTTCGGCCTGCATGTCGGCGGGCGCGTGCAGGCGGCGCCAGCGGTTGCGCAACGCAATGGCCACGTAGCGCTTGGCATCGTGCTGGCCGATGATGTATTTATCAAGCTCGGCCACAATTTGGGCCGGAGTCAAAAAATCCTGGTTGAGCATGTAGTTGAAATGAGATAAAGCACAAAAGACCGGCATGCTCATCCGGCGGCCGCTTGCCGAAGCATTCCCACCGCGCAAGCAATTTATTTTACTGCTACGATAGAGCTGCTTCGGCAAGCAGCCGCCGGATGAGCATGACGTTTTAGCTGTTAACAAAGAATGGGCTATTCCTTCTTCTTAAACAACGAATCGAGGTTGCGCGACAGCGTGAAATACTCGCTGGACCCGGCGGCCTGCAGCACCGCGTGCGTATAGTCAAGCTGAAAGCCGCTGATTTTCAGCATCACGCCGAAGCTGAGGCCAGCGCTACCGCTGGTGTTTTCGAGGCGCAGTTCGCGGCGTTGGAGGTGGTTGTAACCCACGCGCAGGTTGAAGTTGTTGCTGAGCACCAGGGCAGCGCTCGCTGTGAAGTGCCGGGCCAGGTTGTCACCAAAACTCTTTTTGGGCTTTTGCTCCACATTGTTGCCATCAATCGGGCCGCGCTGGTTGGGGTCGAGGTACTGAATGTCCCACTGTTGCAGGTGGTGCGCGGTGAGGGAAATGCGCAGCGGCATGTGCTCGGGCTTGATGGTGGCGCCCAGCTGCACATCGAGCGGCAGCGGGCCACGGTCGGTGCCGGGGTAGGGCGAAAACTGGAACCCCAGGTTTTTGGCCGCCAGTCCCACTGTAAAATCCTGCGTGGGGTTCTTAAACACAACGCCCACGTCGCCCACGCCGGCAAACGAGCGGTCGCCGGCAATGCTGGACACGGCCAGCTTAGCGGTGGCGCCAAACGTAAACTTGCCCTTGGTGTAGGCGTCCGACACGCCCACGGTATACTCGTTCACCCCAAAAGTGCCGAGGCTGTTGCCGGCCGCGTCGTAGCTCTCCAGGCTGCCGTAGTTGAGGTAGGTGATGCCCACGCCCAAACGACCGTACTTCTCGGTATTGAACACGTAGGCACCGGTGCTTTGCTTGATGTCGGCCACGTAGGCCACGTAGCTCAGCGCCAGCCGGCCGTCCATGTCCGGGTTTAGCAGGGCCGGATTGGCAAAGAGCATGCTCGGGTCGTCGTTGCGACTCGACACGTTGTGCCCGCCCAAAGCGGCTTGCTGGGCGCCCACGGGCAGGTCGAGAAACGGAAAAACCTTGCCGCCGCCCAACTGCTGCGCGGCGGCGGGCTCCCACCCGACCATTCCCAACAATAAGCAAAAACCGGCCAGCCGGTATGCGAAAATGTGCTTCATATGGCTAAGTTAAGCGGCAAGGAGCCCTTGCAAAGGCACCAAACGCTCGCGAACGGGCAGAAAGTACTTCGGAACGGGAATTAACCCGTTCCGAAGCACTTTCTGCCCGTTCGGAGCAATTGAAAAGAGGCTCGGAACGGGTTATTGCTCCCTCGGAACGGGTTACTACTCCCTCGGAACGAGCAACAGGCAGCTCAGACCACCTAATAAGTCACTCCGAGGGAGTAATAACCCGTTCCGAAAGAGCAATCGGGTGCTCGGAGCAACTAATCGGTTTTTTTACTGCACTTCTACGCTGGGGCCGGCGGCGGGCACGGGCTCGTCGCGCACGGGCAGCTTCTGCGGGCGGGGCACCAGCTCGTCGAGCAAGGCCACACGCAGCACGTCATCCACGCGGTCGGCATAGTGAATGGTGAGGCCCTTGAGGTATTCCTCCTGAATTTCCTCAATGTCCTTGCGGTTTTTGGGGCACAGAATAATGTCCTTCATACCCGCGCGGCGGGCGGCCAGCAGCTTTTCCTTGATGCCGCCCACGGGCAGCACCTTCCCGCGCAGGGTAATTTCGCCAGTCATGGCTAGGCGCGGGCGCACCCGACGCTGCGTGAAGGCCGAAGCCATGCTGGTGAAAATGGCGATGCCCGCGCTGGGGCCGTCTTTGGGCACGGCGCCCTCGGGGAAGTGAATGTGCAGGTCGTACTGCTCGAACAGGCGCCAGTCGATGCCGATTTCATCGGCCCGCGAGCGCAGGTAAGACAGCGCGGTAATGGCCGATTCCTTCATCACGTCGCCCAGCTGGCCGCTCAGCGTGAGCTTGCCCCGACCGCGGCTCAACAGGCTTTCCACGAAGAGAATATCGCCGCCCACGCTGGTCCAGGCCAGGCCCGTGACCACGCCAGCGGTTTCGTTGTCCTGGTACTGGTCGCGGTCGAAAATGGCCGCGCCGAGGATTTTGCGGATTTCGGCCGGCTCCATCACGGCGGGCAGCGGCTCTTTGCCGGCCTTGCGGCGGGCCAGGTTGCGCGTCACGGCGGCCAGCTTGCGCTCCAGGCCACGCACGCCGCTCTCGCGGGTGTAGTCGTCGGCCACGCGATGCAGGGCGGCGTCGGTTATTTTCACTTCGGCTTCGCCCAGGCCGTGGTCCTTCAGCTGCTTGGGCCAGAGGTGCTTGCGGGCAATCTGCACCTTTTCTTCCTGGGTATAGCCGGTTAGGTCGATGATTTCCATGCGGTCGCGCAGGGCGGGCTGAATGGTATCGAGCGAGTTGGCCGTGGCAATAAAGAGAACCTTGCTCAGGTCGTACTCCACTTCCAGGTAGTTGTCGGTGAAGGTGGCGTTTTGTTCGGGGTCGAGCACTTCGAGCAGGGCCGAGCTGGGGTCGCCGCGGAAGTCGGTGCTCACCTTGTCAATCTCATCGAGAATGATGACGGGATTCGACACGCCCACCTTCTTAATCTGGGCAATAATGCGGCCGGGCATGGCGCCCACGTAGGTTTTGCGGTGCCCGCGAATCTCGGCTTCGTCGCGCACGCCGCCCAGGCTCATACGGATGTACTTGCGGCCCATTGCTGCCGCGATGCTGCGGCCCAGGCTGGTTTTACCCACGCCGGGCGGGCCGTAGAGGCACAAAATCGGCGCCTTCAAATCCTGCTTCAGCTTGAGCACGGCGATGTACTCCAGAATCCGCTCCTTCACTTTTTCCAGGCCGAAATGGTCGGCGTCGAGGATTTTCTTGGTTTGCTTAAGGTTGAATTTGTCCTTGGTAAACTCGCCCCAGGGCAGGTCCAGCAGAAACTCCACGTAGTTCAGGCTCACCGAATAGTCGGGGGCCATGGGGTTGGTGCGGGCCAGCTTCTCCATCTCCTTTTTGAAGTGGAGGGCCACGCTCTCGGGCCATTTCTTGGTTTCGGCGCGGGCGCGCAGGCGGCTCACGTCCTCGTCGGGGCCTTCCTGGCCCAGCTCGTCCTGCAGGGTTTTGAGCTGCTGGCGCAGGAAATACTCGCGCTGCTGCGCATCAATCCCAGTGTGGGTTTTGGAACGGATATCCTGCTTGATTTCGAGCAGCTCGGCCTGGCTGAGCAGGGCTTCGAGGAGTTGGCGGGCTTGCTGCTCGGGGTCGGCCAGCTCCAGCAGCTTCTGCTTGGCGGGCAAATCAAGCTGCACATTGCTGGACAGAAAATGGGTGAGAAAGGCCGGCGACTGAATGCCATCAAGCATGGCCCTGGCTTCCATCGGAATTTCGGGGCTAAGCTCCAGCACCTTGGTGGCGGCTTCGCGCAATGCTTGCAGCAGCCCAAACTCGCCCGGCACGTCGGGGTTGAGGGCCACTTCCGGGAAGTAGCTCACGCGGGCCGTGAGCAGCGGCGTGAAGGTGAGCTGCTCTTCAATGGTGAAGCGCACCTGCCCCTGCAAAATAATGGTCACCTGCCCGTCGGGCTGTTCCAGTAGCTTGAGAATGCGCGCCAGCGTGCCCACAGGGTGCAACTCCTCGGTGGTGGGCTCGGCATCGTCGGGGTTGCGCTGGGTTACTACGCCCAGCAGCTTGTCGGCGGTGTAGGCCTTGCGCACCAGTTTGATACTCTTTTTACGCGTGACCGTGACCGGCAGCACCACGCCCGGAAACAGCACGGTGTTGCGCACGGAGAGCAACAGCAGCGAAGGCGGCGCGTCGTCGCCGCGCAGGAGGTGGTCGGGGTCGGCGGCCATAATGGCGATGGCTTCGGGTTGAGAATTAGAGTCGCTGCCACTCCGCATAGGAGTTAGAACAGAAGAGTGAATTGATGCCAGACGCATGGAAGAGGATAAGGCCAAAAGCAGGGCGGGCAAATGCCACATTGGCAGCCCACGGCTCCGGGAAAGGGCCTGTACAAGGTACAGCTTCCCGGCCCGATTTCGCGTCAAGGGCCGTGCCAGCGGGGGGCCACCCGCCAAAGCGGCGCACCGGCGCGTTCCCACCAGCGCAAGTATTGTTAATAAATCCCTAATTTTTTGGCAACTTGCGCATCTTTATATTTTTAGTACTCTACCAATGTCCCTATTCTTGCGCCGATGCCAGTTTATTTTCCTGGTGATGCTGGGAATGGCTGCCGCGCCGCGCGTGCAGGCCCAGCGCCGGCCGACGAAACCGATTCCTGCCGCCGCCTCGCCATCGGCCGATACTACCAGCGGTGGCGCCTCGGCCACGCCCGCCACCAGGCCCGCTCCCGCCGCCGCTAAAACCCCGCCGGCCGCCAAGCCCGCTCTGCCGCCCACCGGCATCGGGGGAAACTACCGCGTGCGGGCCCTAAATAGCCGCCAGAGCCGCAAGCTGAGCCTGCGGCCCGACGGAACGCCCGATTTCGTCAACATCAACCAATACCCTTACTACGAAAACAAGAAGGAACTGCGCGACATTTCCAAGGCTGAGCGCCGCCGCCAGTACCACCAGGCCCGGCTGCTGCTCGAAGACTACGTCGCGCACTTCGGGCCCGTCAATTTTGCCCGCAACACCGACATGCTCTGGCGCCTGGGCCAGCTGCTGGAGCGCGACAGCCAGCAGGTGAAGGCCAAAGCCTACTACCGCCTCGCCCTCAAGCACCACCGCACCGACATCAAAAAGGTGCAGTTGTATTATGACTCACTGGAGCAAAAAAACCAGGACCTGTACGTGCCCCTGAAAACGTACTACGACCTGGTGGAGTACCGCAAAAACCTCAACACCTTTCATCCGCCCCGCGGCGTGTACACCACCATGGGCGACGCCGTGAATACGAAATCGCCCGACTACGGCCCGGCCATGGGCGGCAACGACTCCCTTATCCTCTTCAGCAGCAAACGCAAGCGCCGGGGCCTGACCGGTGTGCTGGATGAGGACCTGTACTTTTCGCGCCGCGAGGGCGTGAGCTGGAGCGACGCCGAGCCCATGCCCAAACCCATCAACTCGCCCAACAACGAAGGCTCGGCCTGCCTGAGCAAAGACGGCCGCACCATCTTTTTTGCCCGCTGCGAATGCACGACCTGTCGCGGCAACTGCGACCTGTTTACGGCCACCAAGGGCCCGGATGGCAAGTGGAGCGCCCCCAAAAGCCTGGGCAGCGCCGTGAATTCGCCGGCTTGGGACTCGCAGCCCACGCTGTCGCAAAATGAGGACACGCTGTATTTTGCCTCGGACCGGCTGGGCGGGTTCGGCTTGTCGGACATCTACTTCACCCACAAGCTGAAAAACGGGCAATGGAGCCCCGCCCAAAATGCGGGGCCGGTGGTGAACACGCGCGAGAGCGAGGTCAGCCCGTTCTACCATCCACTCTACCACGTGCTGTATTTCAGCTCGCGCGGGCAGCTGCTGAACTTTGGCGATTTTGATATTTACAAGACCTACAAAGTGGGCGGGCGCTGGCAGGAGCCGCGCAACATCGGGCCGCTCGTGAACGGCAAGGGCTCGGAATATTACTTTACCATCGACCGTGACAGCAAAAACCTCTACTACGCCCGCTCTGAGGCGGAGGACCTGAACAACCTGGACCTTTATTCCTTCCCGCTGCCCATGGAAGCGCAGCCCCTGGCCACCACCCGCGTCGAGGGCACGCTGCTCGATTCGGTGTCCAGCAAACCGCTCAAGGGCATCGTCAGCATCATCGATTTGGACAATGGCGTGGAAGTCGCCAGCAAATTTATCCGGCCCGACGGCACGTTTGATTTCGAGCTGATGGAAGGCTCCCGCTACGCCATGCTCATTCAGAGCACCGATTTTTTTAGCGTGGAGAAGCAGTTTGAGCTGAAAGGCGACACGGTAATGACCCTGCTCACCAACAGCATTGATTACAAGCTGCCGCTGATTTTCAAAAACATCGAGTTCGAGCAGGGTAAGTATGCCATTTTGCCGGCCATGCACACCACCCTCGACCGCATCGCCATTTTTCTGGTCGACCACCCCACGTTCCGGCTCAACATCGGCGGGCACACCGACACCAGCGGCGACCCCGACGTGAACGAGCGGCTGTCGCAGGACCGCGCCGAGGAAATTCGCAAATACATCGAGCGCAAGGGCAAGCTCCAGTCCGGCCGCATCGAAAGCCTCGGGTATGGTGCTTCGCGTCCCCTCAAAGATGAGATAACCGACGCCGACGCCAAAGTGAACCGCCGGGTCGAGTTCCGCCTCGTGAAACCCGACAACGAGGCGCCCGCCGACGGTGGCGGCGACTGGAAATAGACGGGGCGCACCGAGAACTTCGCGACGCCTGCCCTGGCCTGCAACCGCAACCATTGACCCCGCAAATCTGAAGCACGTATTTCCATCCGAAGGCATCGAAGATGCGTTATTTTGATAATCAGTAGCATTCCCGATTTTCGTTTGCAACACGATGAGGTCCTGGGTCTGCTACGGCTCGAATGGGTTTCCGGGGCGGCCACGCACACACTGCGAGCCAGCGCCACGCAACTGCTGGCCCTGGCTCGTGAGCGGGCGGTACGTGTGTTGCTGCTCGACATGAACAGCGTGCCCAATATTTCGCTGGAAGATGAATGGTGGCTGGGGGCGCACTGGATGCCCGAAATAGTGCGGCTGCCGCTGGCGCACCTCATCCTGGCCATCGATAGCACTAGGCTGCACAATCAACTGGCCATCGACGCGCTCCACGACCTGATAAAGCCCGCCATTAGGTTCGAATCGCACTATTTCGACGATACCACTTCGGCCGTGCAGTGGCTCGCCGAAGGCAGCGGCCGGCTGCCCGCCCTGCAAGCAGAGTGGCTGGCCCGGTAGGGCAACTCCGCTCCTACTCCACGGCCAGCACCCGCACGGCTTTGCCGTTGAACACGGCTTGCTCGCCGGCCCGCAGCCCTTTGAGCGCCACGGCCACCGGCGCGGCCGGCGACACGGCAAACACCTCGGACCCCGGCAGCTGCCCGGCGCTGATGCTGATGTAGAACTGCCCCATGCTCGTGGCTACCAATGCGCCAAGGCGCACGCTGTCGCAGGCTGCTTCGGGGTTGAGGCGCGCTAGCTCGGCTTGCAGCTGCTGAGCCTGCTGCATGTGGGCGGCGTTGCGGTCGCGCTCGGCGTTGGCCATTTCGCGGCCGGTTTCATACTTGTCGCCGGCACTGCTCTTGGTTTCGGAGCTGGACGACTCCTGGGCCGCCTGCATGGCGGTGCGGGCGGCGCTGATGCGCTGCTCGATGAAAGCGTGGCAGAGGACGTGGAGGGCGGATTTGGTCATAGCTATTTCAGAAAGTCCCATTCTACGAGCAGAAAGTTTTCGGGCTGCAATCCTGCTTTCAATCCTGCTTCCAGCCAAGCAGGTTGCGTGGTTTGCAGCCGGTCTTTTTTGAGGCGTTTCAGTTCAGCAAAGATGGCCGTATCGTTATGCCAGCCCAGCACGTCCCAGCAGCCGCCGTAGCGGCCGTTATTGTGCGCGGCAATAGCGGCCAGCAACTCGGCTACCCAAGCTTCGGTCAATGGCTGGTGTTGCTGTTGGCTCCGGTGGGTGTTGAGCCAACTGGTGAACATTTTGGGGCTTTTGGCGGGTGCACCATAAGTTTCAACCCAGCGAGCATCCCAGCCGGAAAGCCGGAACAGCTCGTAAACACACAACTCGGCAAAAACCGGACGGCCACCGAAATCAATCAAGGGCTTGTTACCGAACGTATCCTCAAGCGCCGGTCCATCCCAAGCCCGAAACTGAAGCTGCGCTTTGGGTACCGCTACGGTTTGGCCCCATACGATGAGTATTTCAGTGCAGGTCGGCAGCAACAAGCTGGGGTAGTTCGGCATTAGGTAAAAACAAAAAAGCTTTGGCAGCAAGGTAAGTTAGAACGAATCCAGCGCGGCCCGTACCTTCTCCGCCCACTGCACATCCTCCGGCCGCACCACCAGCACCCGGAAGCCGTGCCGCTCGCCTTCGATGCGTACGCCCTCGGAGTCGTCAATCAGTAAGTCGATGCTGAAGCTGGGCGGGTGCTTAGTGCAGCGGGCGCGGGCTTCGCGCTCGTGCCGCTGCTGGTTCACCACACCATCGAGCCGGATGCCATGGAGCCAAAACAGCCGCCGGATGCGCCAGGCACTGCGGTACGACGTGGTGCACACCCACACTTCCCAGCCGCGCTGCCGGCAGTAATCGGTCAGTTCTTTAATGCCGTGACGGAGACGTTCATTACTCAGCAGCCTGGCCAGCATGCGCCGTTGGGGCGTTGCGAGCGGAAAGTAGTGGCCGCAGCGAATAAGGGTGTTATCGAGGTCGAAGGCGAGGCGCATTATTCCTCATTGGGTTTTTCTAAGCTTAGCAGCCGCAAATCTTCCTGGTTTTTAGCACGGCCGGTACTGGCTTTGTTACGGCGCAGGTCGTGGATGCTGATGACAGCAAGGGGCACTCCATCTAGCACCGATTCCTGCCGGTTGGGGTAGCACTCCTCAAAGCTCACCCCATCAATAACCGTAAGTACAGCAATCCGAAAAGGCTGAAACCCAAGTTGGACGATAATATCTTTTTCCATAAAATCGTCAACAGTATAACCCAGACTAGTCAGGCCAAAATCGGCCAGCACCTGTACCAGCCGCGCCGCATTTTTCGGCGTCTGCCGCATCCACACATCAATGTCACCGGTGTTGCGCACTACCCCATACCGCGCTACGGCGAAGGCACCGACAATCAGATACTCAACTTCGTGGGCGTTTAATAATTCGACAAACTCTTTGAAGTCGGGGCTGAGCTGATTGGCCTTCATCGGTGTTGAAGAGGTGAAATGCGAATGTCTGTTGGCGAATGGTTTCAATAGCTGCCATGCGCTCCTCGGGGGTTTTAGTCAGCCAGAACAGCACATCTTCCGCATCCTGGTTGGCGTGCAAAGTGGTTTTGCGGGAAACAGTTTTATCGAGACGAAGCATCCTACAAGTTACGGATTTTACCCCGCAAGCAGCAGCCCTTCGGCCACCTTTCTATCGTTGCCCAGGCGCGGCACTTTGTTTTGCCCACCCAGGCGGCCCAGACTTTTCATGTAGCGCCGAAACGCCCCGGCCGGTAGCGCTGTGAGTTGCAAAGGCACCAGGATGCTGCCCTTCCGCAAATCGTCGTAGTAAGTGTTGCGGCGGCGCAGCGCGGCATCTAGCGCGGCGGCGAAAGCGGCGGCATCGTGCGGCGCGCGGGCAAATTCCACCAGCCATTCGTGGCGTGAGGGCATGGCGGGGTCGTCGCTCACGAGCGGAGCTACAGTGAATTCGGTCACTTCCACTTCGGGCGTTTGGGCCATTACCTCGCGCAGGGCCTGCTCCACCTCCTCCCCTATCACGTGCTCGCCGAAGGCCGAGAGGAAGTGCTTGATGCGGCCGGTGACTACCACGCGGTGCGGCGCCAGGCTCACGAAGCGCACGGTGTCGCCCAGCGAGTAGCCCCACAGGCCGGCGTTGGAGGTGAGCACCACCGCGTAGTTGCGGTCCAGCTCCACGTCGGCGATGGTAAGGCGGGGCGCGCCGGGCTCGAAAAACCGTTCGGCGGGCACGAATTCGTAGAAGATGCCGCTGTTCAGCAGTAGCAGCAACCCGGGGTTGCCGGGCTCGTCCTGAAAGGCCAGGAAGCCTTCGGAGGCCGGAAACAGCTCGATGCTGTCTACCGGCCGGCCGATGCTTTCGAAGAGTTTAGCGCGGTAGGGCTCGAAGTTGACACCGCCGTACACGAACAGGTTGAAATCGGGAAAAATGTCCTTGATGGGCCGGGCGGTGCGGGCCGTGAGGCGGTCGAAGTACATCTGCACCCAGGGCGGAATGCCGGAAATCAGCGTCATTTTTTCGCCCAGCGTTTCATCTACGATGCGCTCCAGCTTGGTTTCCCAGTCTTCGATGACGTTCGTTTCGTAGCTGGGCAGCTGGTTGCGGCGTAAGTATGCTGGCACGTGGTGGTTGGCAATGCCCGAGAGCCGGCCGGTGCGCAGGCCGTGGTGCATTTCCAGTTCCGGCGAACCCGACAGAAATATCAGCTTGCCATCCAGAAACTGGCTACGACCGGTGCGGAAGATGTAATAAAGCAGCGCGTCGCGCGCGCCATCGATGTGGTTGGCAATGCTGGCCCGCGTGATGGGAATGTATTTGGTGCCACTGGTGGTGCCGCTGGTTTTGGCCAGGTACAGCGGGTGGCCGGGCCAGAGCACGTCGGCCTCGCCGGCCTGGGTGCGGTCGAAATAAGGCTTGAGGGCTTCGTAGTCGCGCACGGGCACTTGCCGGGCCAGCTCGGCAGGCGTGCGAATGCCACCCAGGTCGTGAGCGCGGCCAAAAGCCGTGTTGGCCGCCGTAGCCGCGAGGGTTTGCAGCAGCGCCAGCTGCGTGGCTTCGGGGCGGTGCTGCCACCGGTGGTACCGTCGGACAATGTAGCGGGCCAGCGGCTGGCTCAGGGTTGCTTTCAGTCCCATAATTCCGAAGTAAAGGGCCGTTGGAAGGGCTGCGAAGGTACGTTGGCCGAATCCGGCGGGTAGCGTGGCGGCAACCTGCGTAGCGGGCTCGCGTTAAGCTTTGGGCTGGCCGTATGGCGGCAAGCCAACGCCTACCTCACAATTTCACCAATTCACCAACTCACTACATCATGGCAGACCACAAAGGCACCGCCGCCTGGACCGGCGACATCAAAGGCAGTGGCACGCTCAGCACCGAAAGCGGCGCGCTCAATGCGCCCTATTCCGTTGGCAGCCGCTTCGAAGGCAAAGGCGGTACCAACCCCGAAGAGCTGATTGGCGCGGCCCACGCCGGCTGCTACACCATGTACCTGACCAGCGTGCTCACCAAGCACGGCCATCAGGTGGAAAGCATCACCACGACCAGCACCGTCACGATGAACCCCAACAACGGCCATCCCGTCATTGAGCGCATCCACGTGAGTACCGAAGGAAAAGTGAGCGGCGGCAATATCACGGCCGAAGACTTCCAGCAGCACGCTGAAGATGCCAAGGCCAACTGCCCCGTCTCGAAAGCGCTGGGCGCCGTGCCCGAAATGACGCTCGACGCGAAATTCGTTGGCTAGGTTTCTGGTGCCTTAACCTCCCCAGAACGTCATGGCTTCCCTTGCGACTACGCAGTTGTAGGGAGAGCCATGACGTTCTTTTTAAGCCTGACAGCCGACAACCAACAACTAGCTACTAAATTTGCCTTCATGCCCACTGGTACCACCCGCATCCGCCTCCGCCCCGCCAACACCTCCCGCGTCCCTTTTTGGGGCCAGCTCGCCATCGGTTTATTTTGGCTGGCCTACGTGCTGTTTGGGATATTGAGCGATACTGGCGCGCAGGACTACCACTTCCTACATTGGGTGTTTCTGGTGTTCACCTTCGTGTACCTCGGCTACGTGCTGGTCAACAACGCCCCCATTTTCGGCACCCAAAGCTACCTGGAGTTTACGCCCGGCTACATCGTGCACAAAAACGGCCTTTTCCGCCCCAAACAGGTATTCGCCGCCGAAAACATTGCCGGCCTGGAGCTGAGGACGGGCGCGCTGCGGGTGCGTCAAAAAGACGGCGAAATCTACTCCCTCAACCTCCGCGAGGTGAAGGGCAAAATGCGTAAGCAAAGCTTTCGCGAGCAGGTGCGACAGTTTGCGGCCACTCACGGTGTGCCTTTGCAGGAAATAAGCCCAACAGCCACGACGGCTTAGAGCTAGTCAAACAGCTGGCTTACCACAATTTCGGCCCCTGTTACCGGGTCGGCCAACGTCTGGCCGTTGTAGAAATACTTGTATTTGCCAGGTTCGGAGAATACGGCCACGGCCCGCAATTCGGGCACCACCAACCAATACGACTGCACCCCGGCCGCGAAATAGCGCGCGGCTTTCTCCAGCAGCTCGGCAATCAACTGCGTGGGCGAGAGGATTTCGATTGCCGTGCGCGGCACTTGCGCCACGGCAATCTGCTCAACCGCCAAATCAAGCGCTGCACGCAGGAAAACGGATACATCGGGCACCGCTTTCTGGGCATCCAGCGCCAGACTAAGTTCGGGCAGCACCAGATAATCATTACCCAGGTTAAGGCGCAGAAACTGAATTAAATTTCCTTGAATGAGTGCATGTTTCAGGCTGGGACTGGGCTTGCCGCGTTCGAGCTCGTAGTCGGAAATTTCCGGGGCAAGGGTTTCCATAAGGCAGAGGCTTTCCCAAATGTAACGACGCAGCCCCGGAAACGGTGCCGCTATTTCTTCGCGAACTTCTTCCGCAGCTCGTCTACCTGGTCGCGGAATTTCTTGTCCGAATCCACCAGGTCCGACACGGTTTGTACCGAGTGCATCACCGTGGTATGGTCGCGCCCGCCGAAATGGAAACCAATGGTTTTCAGCGTGTGCGCGGTGTGGTGCTTGGCAAAGTACATGGCCACCTGCCGGGCCGTTACCACTTCCTTCTTGCGGGTTTTGTCTTTCAGCAGCTCCACCGGAATGCTGAAGTACGCAGCCACGGTTTTCTGAATGAAGTCGAGGTTTACCTCGGCCTCCACTTCCTCGATGATGTGGCGCAGGGCCTGCTTCACCATTTCCAGGTCGATGTCGCGCCGCGAAAGGCTGCTTTGGGCCACCAGCGAGGCAATTACGCCTTCCAGCTCGCGCACGTTGGTATGCACCGAGTTGGCGAGGTAGTCCACCACGTGGTCCGGCGGAATATCGATGCCGTCCTGCTCCATCTTGTTGCGAATGATGGCCACCCGCGTCTCAAAATCCGGGCTTTGCACGTCGGCCGTCAGGCCCCATTTGAAGCGGTTCAGCAGCCGGTCTTCCAGCCCTTGCAGGTCCTTGGGCGGCCGGTCGGAGGTCATCACAATCTGCTTGCCGGACTGGTGCAAGTGATTGAAGATGTGAAAGAACATCTCCTGGGTCTTGCCCTTGTTGGCCAGAAACTGCACGTCATCCAGAATCAGGGCATCGACTTGCAAATAGAAGTTCGCAAAGTCCTGCACCTGCGCGCGCTGCACGCTGTCAATAAACTGATTCGTAAACTTCTCCGCCGATACGTAGAGCACGAACCGCTCGGGCGCGGTGGCCTTGATGTGGTTGCCGATGGCCTGCACGAGGTGGGTTTTGCCCAGGCCCACGCCGCCGTACACCATCAGCGGGTTGAAGCTGGTGGTGCCGGGCTTATTGGCCACGGCGAGGCCCGCCGAGCGGGCCAGGCGGTTGCAGTCGCCCTCAATATAGTTGTCGAACGTGTAGGAGCCGTTGAGCTGCGAGGGCACGAGGTTGCCGTCCACGGGCTTGGCCGTGTCGAAGGGGTTGCGGGCGGGAGTCAGCGTATCGGCCCCGCTGTTGCTGAAGTTGTTGCCGCGTGGAGTGGTGCGCACCGCGGCCGAGTTCACGTAGCGCGCCGAGGCGGCGCGGGCACTACCAGCCAGCGGATTGCCCACGGGCGTGGGCACGGGAGCCGTGGGCATGGGCTGGGGTGCGTCGCGCGGGTCGGGGGCGGCCTGCTTGCGGGGCGGCGGCAGGTGCAGGGCGCGCGGCGGCGCCTGCTCGTTGCCCTGGTCCACCACCACGCTGTATTCGAGGCGGCCATCGGCCCCAAGCTCCCGGTAGAGGGCCCGGCGCAGCTCGTCCACGTAGTGCTCCTCCAGCCAGTCGTAGAAGTAGGCGCTAGGCACCTGAATGGTCAGCACATTGCCCTTCAGCTCGACCGGAACAATGGGTTGGAACCAGGTTTTGAAACTCTGCTCCCCGATTTCCGCCGAGATGCTGCGTAAACAGCTAGCCCAAACCGTGCGAAAATCTTTGAGCATGAGTTAATTGAGTGATGACCGAACGAAAATCCGGAGCAAAAACAGTGATAAAACCCAGGGCAGTCGCCGCCGGCTTTTTCTTAGAGGGGGACAAAATTGTGGAAAACTCTGCACTTAAAAAAGCCGGAATCAGCTTGTTTATTCCGAGCTTTTAACAGGCGGCGCGAACGGGCACCACAGAGGCACTTGCTAAACCGCCTCGTTTTGTTTTCGGCGAAAATTCATAATCCAGCCTTCCCAGGTTTATACCCGACCAGCCCACTTGATTTATTAAGGTGGGCCGGCCATCGGGGCTGGCAATAGGCTCAGGCGCGTCGAGGAACGTGTGGGTGTGCCCGCCCAGTATCAGGTCGATGCCCGAAACCTGGGCCGCGAGTTTGCGGTCGTCAATTTTGGCGCCTTCGTACTTGTAGCCCAAGTGCGAGAGGCAGATAACCAGGTCGCATTTCTCGGCGCCGCGCAGTTGGGCCACGGTTTCCGTGGCTTTCGCCACCGGGTCGAGGTATTGGGTGGCACCAAAGTTCATATCGCCCACCAGGCCTGCGAGCTGAATGCCCAGGCCGAACACGCCAATGCGCACGCCCTGCTTCTCAAACACCTTATAAGGCGCGAAACGGCCCGCCAAAGGCGTCTTGGAGAAGTCGTAGTTGGCCACGAGGAAGGGAAACGTGGCGTTGGGCAGCTGGCGCAGCAGGCCATCCAGGCCGTTGTCGAAATCATGGTTGCCGAGCGTGCTGGCGTCGTACTTCATCTCGCTCATGAGCTTGAGCTCCAGCTCGCCGCCGAAGAAGTTGAAGTACGGCGTGCCCTGAAAAATGTCGCCCGAGTCGAGCAGCAGCACGTTCGATTCTTTGCTGCGAATATCTTTGATGAGGGCCGCGCGCCGCGCCATGCCGCCCAGCCCGGCCCACTGCCCGCCATTGTCGGGAAAAGGCTCGATGCGGGAGTGCATGTCGTTGGTGTGCAGAATAGTGAGCTTGGTGGGCGCTTTGGCACCAACGGCGGCCTCGGCGGAGCTGGTCAGGCCGCCGAGTACGGTGAGGCCGGCGGTACCGAGCAGGGATTGACGGAGAAAATCGCGGCGGGTAGTCATCGAATAGTTATATAGTGAGGTTCCGAAGCTTTACTGCCGCACGCGGCCTTCGACTTTGGCCGTCACGGGCTGGCCGGCCTGAGTGAGGCTGCGGACATGGTCGGCAATGGCGGTGCGCAGCAGCACGCCGGTGGGCCGGGGCGGCAGGGTTTTGAAGAAGGCCATATCGTCGCCGCCCGAGGCCAGGTAATCGGAAATGGCAATGCCCCAGGTCCGGTTCTGGTTGGGGTCGAAAGCCTGATTACCGATGCGAATGTCCTTGGGTAGGCCGTCGAACGTGAGGGCGTAGGTAGCGCCGGAAACGGCCATTTTGATGCGCGCCGCGTACTCAAACAGCTGCTGCACCACCGGGCCGGGCGCATCGAGCACCACCAGCTGATTCTCAAATGGCATCAGCTCAAACACGGCGCCCAGCGTAACCGGGCCCGCCGCGAAACCGGCGCGCAGGCCGCCGTTGGTCATCACGCCCAGGGGCACGGCCTCGCCCAGCACCTGGCTGGCGCGGGTGCGCTGCAGGTCGGCCACAAAATTGGCGAGCGGCGACTCACCCGGCGTTTTGACCAGGGCCACGGGCGCCATGCCCAGCACCTCCGTCATCTGGGCGGTCACCTTATCGTGGTAAGGCGCGATCAGGGCCGCTACGGCGGGGTCCTCGGCCTGGGTTTTGCCCACCGGCTGGCTGGTGACCGGCACCAGCGTGGCACGGGGCTGGTAGGCGGCGCGCTGGCAGCCGGTGGCCAGCGCGAGGCTCAGAAGTGGCAGCCAGGTACGAAAAGTCGAATTTGAAGAAAACTTAAACATTATTGGTACGACCTGTTACTTGGTTAAATCGTAGCTGAGCAGGGCCGAAAAACGCTTTACGGTGGTGCCGGAGCTTACAATGGCGCTGAAACCGTTAGTTATCTCGGCACGGAACTCGGCGCCAAAGCTGCGGCCCGCTAACCGGCCAGCGCTCGCACCTATTCCGGCCACGAACCCTTGTTCAATTTTACGGGTTTCGAGTGCCGGTTTCCACACGCTGAATTGAGGATTACTACCGAAATCAACCAAAATATTGCGGGACTCCACTTGCCGTTGCAGGGCGAAAGCCCCGCTTATTCCAACCTGCACAAACGGACGAACTGCTCCTTTGGGAAGGGAATAGCGAAAAAGAACGGGAATGCGGATGTACTGCAAGCGCAGGCGCGCTTCCTCCCGAAAGGTATTATTAGTGGACCGGGACTGGTAGGTGTACACCCCGTCGTAGGCCTGACGGTCATAGAGCGCTTCCAATCGAAAAGACAGCTTTTTACTAATTTTTGAAAGGTTGTAGCCAGCGGCCAGCCCCAAAACCGGACTAAAGCCGGATTTGTACGGCCCGTTCAGACTGAGTTGGTCGTTGTCGACGCGCAGGGTGCTGCGGTGTACTCCAGCCAGCACTTCAAGGTGCAACCGGCCGCTACGGCTTGCCAAAGTTGGGTTCTGAGGCAGCAGGCTGTCAGGCGTGGTGTTCACGCACGCATTGTAGCGGGTTACGGCATCAACAAAAAACCGCAGCCCGAACTGCACTTGGTTAACTCGCAACTGTTCCTGCGGGCAGCTCTTAAACGCCTGCGCCAGCACCGCGACGTACTCGTTGTTGTAGCGTTCAAACTTCTGCCCTTTGGCATTGATTATGGTTTCGTTTAGCCGGCGCAGTTCCTGCAGGGGTTCTGTGCTGCTAGTGGCCCCGGCCCCGCGGATGTAGTAATGGTCGTGACGCTGCAAATCGCGGCGAGCGTACAGGGAAATAGGCCCGTGCACGATTATCTCAACAAACTGCAGCTGGGCGGGCAACGACGGGGCTGCCACTTCCGCCAGCGGGGTGAGGCGCGCCTCGTAGCGGCTGGCTCCGACAAAGCCGTAGCCCAGGGCCGTGCCCGGTACAAACTCCTGCACGGCCTGCGCGGCATCCGTCCTGAAACGACACCCCACCGCGCTACGCTGCGCGCTCTGGTAATCAACCAGTCCCCGCAGGGTATCGCCTTCGGGCCGCACCACGTAGCCCGGCCGGAAATCGGACTGCGCCAGGGTTTCAACACAATTAAAAAGCAGGAATAAAGAAGCAATGAGCGTAGCTTTTAGCATTACAATTCGAAGTATTTGGCAGAAGTAAAAATCAGCGCATTAACGGAGTGCCAACGCAGGACAAAATTACGTCTGCTTTCTGGCTTCAACGGGTACAGCATGGTCCCCTTCCGCTTGGTAGCGGTATCTTTCCGACACTTTTATCCTGCTGCCGCGCGACCCCGTGCTGGCGGCCCCCTCCGTACCGCCATGTCCGATACTCCGGTTGCCACGCCCGTTTCCTTTGCCGAATTTCCGGCCGTGACCACTGCCGAATGGCAGGCCCGCCTTGCCCGCGACCTGAAAGGACGGGACCCGGCCACCCTGCGCTGGCCCCTGCCCGATGGCTTTAGCGTGGAGCCCTTTTACCACCGCGAGGCGCTGACGGCGCTGGGTGGCGCCCCCGCGCCCCTGCCCCACCCGCCGGCGCCGTGGCGGAATATGCCGACCATTGAGGTGCCGGCCGGCGAGGGCCGGGCGGCCATCGACCAGGCCGCGGCGGCCCTGGCCAGCGGGGCCGACGGCATCCACTTTGTACTAGCCGACGCCACCACGTTTGCCACGCACTACCTGGCCGAACAGCTGCCCCTGGCCGATACCTACATCGGCTACACGCTGACGGCGGCGCCCGATGTGTGGCTGGCCCAGCTGCTGGATGCGGCCCCTGGCACGCCACTGCGCGGCTTTTTACGCTTCGCGCCCGGCTCCGCGCCCGAGGGTGCCGAGCTGGCCGACTACCGCCCGGCGCTGCGGCGCTGCGTGCACCTGACCACCGGCATGCCCGAGTTTCAGGCGCTGGCCATCAACGCGGCGTTTTTTGGCAACCGCGGCGCCACGGCCACCCAGCAGATTGCCTTTGGCCTGAACACCGCCGCGGCCCTGCTGGCCGGACTGCCCAACGAGGAAATCGACGTGGCGCAGGTGGCGGCGGCCATGCACTGGCAGGTGGCCATTGGCCCCAGCTACTTCGTCGAAATGGCTAAGCTGCGCACCCTGCGGCGGCTGTGGACCACGCTGCTGCACGCCTTTGGCCTGCCCGCCGCGCTCGGCCAACACCTGCGCGTGCATACCGCCACGGCCTCCTGGACGCAAACGACCCTGGACCCGCACACTAACTTACTGCGCCACACCACCGAGGCCATGAGCGCCGTGCTCGGCGGGGCCGATTCGGTGGCGGTGGCGCCGTTCGATAGCCTTTACGCCGAAACCAACGACTTTTCGGGGCGGCTGGCCCGCAACCTGCCGGTGCTGCTGCGCGAGGAGTCGGCCCTGGGCCGGGTGCACGACCCTGCCGCCGGCTCTTATTATCTCGAAACCCTGACCGACTTGCTGGCCCAGGAAGCCTGGGGACTGTTTCAGCAGATGGAGGCGGCCGGGGGCTTGCCCACCGTGCGGGCGCAGGTGCTGGAGGAAATCAAGGCCGTGGCCACCGAAACCTTCCGGCGCATTGCCGGCGGGCAGCAGGTGGTGGTGGGCACCAACCGCTTTCAAAACCGCGGCGAACAGTTCAGCTTCCACCCCAAGCAGCTGCTGCGCTCGGCCAGCTTCGATGTGAGCCGCGCCACTTACCCCACCGAAGTGCTGCGGCTGGCTACGGCCCTGCACTTTGAGCGCCGGGAAAAGAAAAGCAAGCGCGCGGCCGTGGTGCTGCTGGGCGCCAACACCAACCAGATAATCCTGGACACCTTCCTGAACATGCTGCTGCCCAATGAGCGGCCCGAAATAGCAGCCAGCCACCCGAACGGGACGTTGTCGCTGCTGTATTCGTCGCCCGAGGAAGCCACGCTCATGTACGCCACGCCCGAGCAGTTTCAGCGCTTCGCCCGCTTCATCTACCAGATTCCGACGGAGAAGCAGGTGTTTGTTCCGCCCACCCTGCTCAGCTCCGACATGCCCACGCTACAGGAAGCGGTGCGGGTATTTGGCTTTCAGGAAATGAAGGTGCAGGGCTACACCACCGAACAAGTGCTGGACCGCATTCAGGGCCGCTAGGCTGGTTGTCAGTTGGGAATTGTCGGTTGTCAGGGATTCTGACTTTGCCGGCATTTAGCAGCAGACAACCGACAATTCCCAACTGACAACAACTATATGAAGCCTGATTTTTCCACCATTTCTTACAACGCGGCCGTGGTGCCCGCCGCTGCCGCGCCGGAAACGGCCGCTACGCCCACGCCCGAAGGCATTGCCCTCAAGCCGGTGTACACGGCCGACGATGTGGCCGGGCTCGACCACCTGGGCTTTGGCGCGGGGCAGGCGCCGTATTTGCGCGGGCCCTACGCCAGTATGTACGTGCAGAATCCGTGGACCATTCGGCAATACGCGGGCTTTTCGACGGCCGAAGCCAGCAATGCTTTTTACCGCCGCAACCTGGCCGGCGGGCAGAAAGGGCTGAGCGTGGCCTTCGACTTGGCCACCCACCGGGGCTACGATTCGGACCATCCGCGCGTGCAGGGTGACGTGGGCAAGGCCGGTGTGGCCATCGACTCGGTAGAGGACATGAAAATTCTGTTCGACCAGATTCCGCTCGATGAGATGTCGGTGAGCATGACCATGAACGGGGCCGTGCTGCCCATTCTGGCATTCTACATCGTGGCGGCTGAGGAGCAGGGCGTTGGTCCCGAAAAGCTGGCGGGCACCATTCAGAACGATATTCTGAAGGAGTTTATGGTGCGGAACACTTACATCTATCCGCCCGCGCCGAGCATGCGCATCATCGCCGACATTTTCAGCTACACGGCGGCGCTCATGCCCAAGTTCAACTCGATTTCCATCTCGGGCTACCACATGCAGGAAGCCGGCGCCACGGCCGATTTGGAGCTGGCCTACACCCTGGCCGACGGCTTGGAATACGTGCGCGCCGGGTTGGCGGCGGGCATGAAGATTGACGAGTTTGCGCCGCGCCTGAGCTTCTTTTGGGCCGTGGGCATGAACCATTTCATGGAAATTGCCAAGCTGCGGGCCGGGCGGCTGCTTTGGGCCAAGCTCATCAAACAGTTCAACCCCACCAACCCCAAAAGCCTGTCGCTGCGCACGCACTGCCAGACCTCGGGCTACTCGCTTACCGAGCAGGACCCTTACAACAACGTGGCCCGCACCGCCATTGAGGCGCTGGCGGCCGTGCTCGGCGGCACCCAAAGCCTGCACACCAACGCCCTGGATGAGGCCATTGCGCTACCCACCGACTTCTCGGCCCGCATTGCCCGCAACACCCAGCTCTACCTTCAGCACGAAACCGACGTGACCAAAGTAGTGGACCCTTGGGGCGGCTCCTACTACGTGGAATCCCTCACCCACAAGCTGGCCGACAAGGCCTGGGCCCTCATGCAGGAAGTGGAAGAATTGGGCGGCATGGCCAAAGCCATTGAAACCGGCCTGCCCAAGCTGCGCATCGAGGAAGCCGCTGCCCGCAAACAGGCCCGCATCGATGGTGGCCGGGAAATCATCGTGGGTGTAAACAAGTACCAGACCACCGAAAAAACCGAGGTCGAAGTACTGGACATCGACAACGACGCGGTGCGCGAAAGTCAGATTGCCCGGCTAAAAAGCATCCGCGCCAGCCGCGACAACGTGGCCGTGAAAGTAGCCCTGGCCGCCCTCACCGAAGCCGCCGGCATCCGCATCGAAGACCTGAATCCCAGCGAAAACGAAACTCAACCCTCAACCCTCAGCCCTCAAAACTTACTCGCTCTGGCCGTAACCGCCGCCCGCGCCCGCGCCACGCTCGGCGAAATCTCCGATGCACTCGAAGCGCAGTTTGGCCGGCACCAGGCCACCACGCGCACCGTATCGGGCGTTTACTCGCAGGAAATGAGCCACAACGAAGCCTTTGAAGAAGCCCGGGCGGCAGCCGAGGCTTTTGCTGCCCGCGAAGGCCGCCGCCCCCGCATGCTGGTGGCCAAAATGGGCCAGGACGGCCACGACCGGGGCGCTAAAATCATCGCCACCAGCTTCGCCGACGTGGGCTTCGATGTGGACATCGCCCCCCTCTTCCAAACCCCCGCCGAAGTAGCCCGCCAAGCCGCCGACAACGACGTGCACGTGGTGGGCGTGAGCAGCCTGGCCGCCGGCCACAAAACCCTACTCCCCCAGCTGCTCACGGAGCTAAAGCAGCTCGACCGCGAAGACATTCTGGTCATCGCCGGCGGCGTAATTCCGGCCCAGGACTACCAGTTTCTCTACGATGCCGGCGTGGCCGGCGTGTTCGGGCCGGGCACAGTCATCGCCACCGCGGCACTGGAGATTCTGGCGAAGCTGGGGGAGTAATTATTTAGAGCAGTATGTTTACGAAAGTAGACAACCGTTGATGTTTAACAAAATCTATTTTTAAACATGATTTCTAGACTCGAAATATCAGGCTTTAAAACCTTCACTGGGTTTAGCATCGACTTTATGCCTTTTACAGTTATCGCGGGCACTAACGGCAGTGGTAAAAGCAATCTATTCGATGCTATTCAATTGCTGGGTTCTATTGCCGATACTGATTTACAATCTGCTTTTGATGTTCAAAGAGGGGAAGCACGAGAGCTTTTTACTTTACGACCAGATGGTACCTATGCGACTGAGATGCGTTTTGCAGTTGAGTTATTACTCAATAAGCAAGTGCAAGACAAATTTGGCGGTCAAGCAACTCTAAAATATACCCGACTTCGCTATGAAGTGCAGATTCAGCGATTAACTGATAGTCGTGGATTTGACCGCCTAACAGTCGCCTACGAACGCCTTGTGCCAATCGCAAAAGCTACAGACGAGTGGTTCAAAGACAACACGCCACGTGGCGGAGCCGATGTATGGCGCCCTTCCACCCATGGGGGAGCTACCCCTTTTATCAATACACGGGACTCCGATACTACGCTGAATGGTGCCGCACTGAAACCACAGCAAGAAATTTACATGCGGCAGGATGGTACGCGTGGCGGACGGCCTAGCCCCGCGCTCGAACTCGAACAGACAGTACTTAGTAGCGTCACAAAAACAGATTTTCCGCATGTCTTCGCGGCCAAGCAAGAAATGTTGAACTGGCGCTTTCTTCAGCTTAATCCTGTTGAATTGCGCAAACCTAGCTCCTTCCAATCGAATGGCAAAGGCATAGTAGCTGCTGATGGCGCTAACCTGCCTGCTGCCCTAGCCCGAATGATGGCCGACGACCATGGATTACTGCACCGCCTTTCAAGAGAAGTCCATCGATTATTACCCAGTATCCGACAACTGGAATTAGAGCGAGACGAACCCAAACAACAACATGTGCTTTATGCGACCATGAGCGACGGCCGCAAGTTTAGCTCCCGGGTGTTGTCTGAAGGCACCCTGCGTCTCATTGCCCTATGTGCCTTTAAATATGATGACCGATATGAAGGCGTATTGTGCTTCGAAGAGCCTGAAAACGGTATTCATCCCTATCGGCTACACAATATGATAGAGTTGCTACGCGACTTAGCGACGGACTTTAGCGACCCTAGCGAACCTGTCCTTCGGCAGTTGCTGGTAAATACCCATTCACCCGGCCTGCTGGCAGCACTGGTAGCGATTGAACAGGAAACACCATTTACGGCACTTTTTGCTTCGCTTGTTCCGCGTACTGCTCCCAACACGTTGCCTAGTTTACACACGGTAATGTTACCTATTTCTTTTTCTCGACAACAAGCTCTTGACTTCGATGGCGGCAGTATCAGCCGGTATACCTTACAGGAAGCCATTAATTATCTACAATCTGAGGATGTAGAAAAGGCCATCGAACAGCTTACCACAATTCAGCAGGCATGAAGCAGCTTGTTATTGCTTTCAGCCCGGAGGGCCCGACCGATATCCGGTTCCTGAGCGAAATCATCAAACGGACGGCGACGGAATAACTATCATCTCCTCAAGCGAAAGGGGAAGCAGAAGTATTGGACCCCATTCCACTGCCCCGTGAAAAAGGAAGTGCCGCCGCAATGATTTTGCAACTGTCTCGGGATGCACGAGGATATCATTGTCTGATTATCCATGCCGATGCGGACCATGACACCCCTGTCCCGGCCTTGGATGAGCGCATTCTACCAGGCAAAGAATTGGTTGCTAAAGAGCCAGTCGCCAGCGTTTGCCAACTAATTGTTCCGCTCATTCCCGTCCACATGACAGAGGCTTGGATGCTGGCAGACCCTGACGCACTGTTAAGAGCAACTGACACGCCACTATCAGCAGCCCAGCTTCACTTACCTACTGCCGCAGGAGCAGAGCGCAAAGCTCGGCCAAAGGAGTTTCTAGAAGAATTTATCCGCGAGTCGCAAGCCCATTTAAGCCGCAAACGTGACCGAATCGACTTGGGGGATTTATATGCTCTGCTGTCCGACAGCATTTCTGCCGTACGCCTAAATGCATTGCCCTCTTATCAGCAGTTCAAAGCTGATTTCTCGGTTGCATTAACGAGCCTAGGATTTTTGTAAACAGATGGTTCTATCCATTTCCCTGCCTCATGCCGCTAAAAACCATCTCGCAACCCCAGGCCCGCCCCACCCGGCGGGCCTTTTGCGTGCCTGCCGCAGCCCTAGCAGCCCGCACCGCCATCAATTAAGTAAGTTGGACGCTCCAGCTTCCCTTCGCCGTTATGCACCTGCTCGCCCAAGTCCTCATTGCCCTTGTGGCCCTTATTCATCGGTATATCTTGTGGCTGGAGATGTTTGCCTGGACCACGCGCGGGCCGAGAACCTTCCGTTCGCTACGGCCCGAGCTATTTGAGCCAACCAAGGTGCTGGCGGCTAATCAGGGGCTGTACAACGGGTTTCTGGCGGCCGGGCTGATTTGGGCGCTGCTGATATCGGACCCGGCCTGGCACCGCAACGTGGCCAGCTTTTTCCTGGGCTGCGTGGCGGTGGCGGGCGCGTATGGCGCGGCCACGGCTGGCGGGCGCATCCTGCTGGTGCAAACGGTGCCGGCCCTGCTGGCGCTGGTGGCCGTGTGGCTGGCGTGATTTAACCAGCGGCTACCGGCGCGCGAACTCAATTACCCACACCCACTCGTTGCGCGCCCAGGCGCTGGGATAGATGGAATCGAGCAGGCCCCGAAAGGCGGCGATGGGGCTGCTGTACCAGCAAAAAGCATCGGCTTGGGTGGCGTGGGGCTCTACGCCGCCCCATTGCGGCGGGCCGGCCGCCAGCCGGGCGCGGATACCTTCGGCCATAGCGTCGGCCTCACTGAGGCAGCGCACCTGCTCGGCCTGCACGCCAACGATTTGCAGCACGAGCGATGGGGCTTCTTGCACCCGTAGCAGTTCGCCGGCCGCGCCGAAGGGCAGCGGTACCGGGGGCAGCCGCGTGGGCTGGGTCGTTTGCCGGTCTTCAAATAGCGCTGTCCCCTGCGCGCCGAGGCCGACAAACCGGTACCGGTCCGGCTCCTGCTGCATGGGGGAGTCGGCGGGCAGGCGGCGGCGGGTTACGGTTTTGCGGCCGGCTTGCACGGCCGCCAGCATGGCCGGGTTGAACGAGATGCTGCGCATACGGCAAAGTAAGCCGCTAAGCGGACGGCAGGCTGGGCGCGGGTCGTTAGCCTATCTTCGCTTTGTGATTCCAACCGTACATTATTTTAGCAACGCAGCTGCTGTTATTTCCTACGCGCCGGCAGGTTACGTGCGGCTCGATTGGCAGCCGGTGGCAGCTTCGGCTACTGAGCTGCGCGCCATTTACGAGCACGTGCTTCGCGCCCTGCACCACCACCGCAGCACGGCCCTGATGTCGGTGCACAACCAACGCCCACCCATGCCGCCCGACGTGCAGGAATGGCTGGTAGAAAGCTGGATTCCGCGGGCGGTGACCGAGGTGGGCTACGGCCGCTGCGCCATCGTGGAGGCGGCCGCACCACTTAGCCGGCTGGCCGCCCGCGCCGTGGGCACCGGACTGAAAGGGCAGTTGAGCTACGCGTTTTTTGCCACCGATGCCGAGGCCGATGCCTGGCTGCGGAAGTAACCGAAGGCACTAAAAAAGCCGGCTGCCAGACCTGCCACGGGCGCCGGGCAGCGCAGCGCCTTGCGTTATGAGAGCAGGGCGAGGGCTTCCTCGTTGCCCTTCTGCAACGCCAGGCCGCCGGCCGTGAAGCCGCGGGCATCGGCAATGGTGCGGTCGGCGCCGGCTTCGAGCAGGAGCTGCACGAGGTTGTTGCGCCCAAACATGGCGGCAAACATGAGGGCGGTGCTGCCAGTAGCGTTTTGATGGTCGAGGCTGGCGCCGTGTTGGATGAGGAGGCGGGCCATTTCGGGGTAGCCTTTGAAGCCGACACCCATCAGGGCGGTGTTGCCGCTCAGGTCCTGCCCGTTGGGGACGGCACCAGCTTCGAGCAGGAATTTGGTGGCATCGAGGTGGTTTTCGTAAGCGGCCAGTACCAGGGCCGAAAAGCCTTTTTCGTTGGTCATGTTCACGTCGAGGCCGGTGGCCAGCAGCTCGCGCAAGGTGGCTACATCGCCGCGGCGGGCGGCATCAAACAGCAAGTCTTCGGAAAGGGGGGAAGTCAAATCCATAAAATCAAAAAGAGGACGTTAAGTTATCAGTCATTAGCTGTTGGCACTAAGGCAATCATCTGACTAACAACCAACAACCCGTTTACTTTTGAACAACTGCTAACCCGGCCGAAACCAATCCGTGCGGCCGGCGGCAGCTATCACCGGACAACACTACTCCAAACGAGCGGCAATGTTTGCTTCCGGCTGCTAAAACCAGAGCAAAACTACCAGCACCAGCACCGCCAACAGCCCGCTTACGGCGGCGGTATTTACTACGGTTTCGGGCGCGCGGCCGGGCCACACGCCCACGCCCGCCACCAGGCCCAGCAGCAGCGGCAGCAGCGCAAACGCGCCGTAGATGCCGCCGCCGTGGGGCCGAAATGGCGCCGAACCATCTGGCGAATCCGGCGAGCTAACGAATTGCACCACGCCAAGCAAGGGCGTCTTCCAAACCGTGATTTGCTGGTTTTCGCGCACCCGGTGCCCAATGCTGCTGGGCAGCCGGAAAGTGGCGTGCGCGGTATGCACCCGGTAGGCAATCTGCGGGTCGGAGAGCGCCGAGGACACGGCCACCGGCGTACGGGAACGCACGGTTTCGCCAGCAAACTCGCGCTGGGGCAAGGCCCAGTCGAGGGCCAGCACCAGGCAGCCGAGCAGCAGGGCCGCGTTGAGGCGGCGACCCACGCGGGCGTAGCCAACCAGCCGGTCGTCGGGCCGGGCGGCGGGCGTGTCGCCTTCGGGCTGCTGGGCCAGCAGCAAGTCGTAGGCCATACGCCGGCGGGGGTTGCCGAGAATATCAAACCCGGTTTCTACTTCGGCCAGCCGGGCTTTCATGGCGCGGTCGGTGGCCGCGAGGCGCTTGAGGCGGGCCCGCTGCCGCGCATACGCCTGCTCAATCTGAACAGCCGTGGCCAGGGGGCCCACGCCCAGAATGCGGTAATAGTTCTGCATAAGCCAACTGCGGGAAGGCCCTAAAGTACAGCCCACGCGCGACTTCAAAACGCCCCACACCCCGCCCCTATTGCTTGCTGGTGCCGGGTGGGGGCGTCGATGCTACCCGCTGCCCCACGGCTGCATAACCGCCAGTATTGGTTTGCCAAGGCCAGCCCCGTACTTAGCAGGCCGTTTTCTGGCCCCGACAACTTCATACCCTCAACTCACTCCTCGGCCCGCATGAACGCATCGACGGAATGGAGCATGCTGGAAGTGGCGCAGGTGCGCGGCCGCTCGCGGCTGGTGGCCTGCAAAAACATCCAGCCGCTGAAGCTGCTGCAACCGGCCTCGCCCGGCAGCGCCGTACACGTAGTGCTGAGCAGCTACGGCGGCGGCCTGGTGGCGGGCGACGTTATCCGGTTGCGGGTAGCGGTGCGGGCCGGCGCGCAGCTCGTGCTCAGCACCCAGGCCAGCACCCGGGTCTTCCGCTCCATTGATGGGGCCGTGGCCGAGCAGCGCACCGTGGGCGAGCTGGCCGATGACGCACTGGCCGTGGTGTTTCCCGACCCGGTGGTGCCGCAGGCCGAAAGCCGTTACCGGCAGGTGCAGGAGTGGCACTTGCAGCCGTCTTCCCTCCTGCTGCTGGTCGATTGGTTGCACTCCGGCCGCATGGACCAGGGCGAGCGATTCGCCTTCACCTCGTTGCATTCCGAATTGCGGGTGCGGGTGGCGGGCCGGCTGCTGGTGCTGGACCGGTTTGCCTTTGCGCCAGCGGAAAACATAGCCACCGCGCCAGCCAACTTCGCGGCGTATCAGAGCTTCTTCTCGGTTTTCCTGGTGGGCAGCCCCGACGATGCGCGGTTTACTTTTCTGGGCGAAATGCTGGCGCGGCAGCAGCTACCCGGCAGCACAGAACCGCATTTCAGCATCAACAGCCAACCATACGCGGTTTCGGTGGTGCGGGCGCGGGCGAATGTTTGGGTGCTGCGAGCCGCCGCACCAAGCCGCATGGCGCTGCAGCCGCTGTGCGACGCGCTGCTGGCGGCATTAGCAGCAGAAGAGGTATTGGGGTTTAATCCGTTGGCGCGAAAGTATTGAGGGAAGGGCCGAGGTAAACGTACCCCCGGCTAATTGCCCACCCGGCCTTCCTCATCGGCACTGGCGGCGGCGCGGCGGGCCTGGGTTTTGCCGCTGCCGATTTTGCTGGAAAAGGTGAGCGTCACGCGGCGGCTTTCCCACTGGTTGTTCCAGGTCTGATTCACGTTGGCGTAGTTGAGGGTGCTGCGGAAACGGTTGGTGTTGAACACGTCGGCCACGCGCAGGCTAAGGGTAGCGCGCTCGGCCCAGATTTGCTTTTTCAGGCCCAGGTTCACGGCCCCGCTGGCTTTGGTGTGGAACAACCCTTGCACGGCGGGCGAGTTGTAGCCGCCACCTACCAGCAGCTTGTAGCTGCGGGGCAGGATGAAAGTGTGTTCGGAGCTGGCCTCCCAGCTGTAGCGGGCCAGGCGTACGGGCTGGTCCTGAATGGTGGTACTGACCTGCGTGTAGCTGCCGCTCAGCTGGTTATCGACGCCCCACCACTTTTTAATGTCGGTGTGGCCGCCCGAGCTTAGCGTGAGGGTGCTGGTTTGGGCCAGGTTCTGCGGGGCGCTGGTCGAAACGTTGGTGTCGTCGTTCTGGCTGATTACTTCGTTCACCGAGTTGGTTTCGTGCAGGTAGCTCAGGCTCAGCACCTGGAAGTCCTTATGCAGGTAGTTCAGCACCAGCGACTGCGAGAGCGAGGGGGCCAGAAAGGGGTTGCCCTGATGGGCGGTATAGAAGTCGGTGTAGTTGAGAAAAGGGTTGAGGTTCTGGTAGGCGGGGCGGGTAATGCGGCGGCTCACCGAGGCGCTTATCTGGTTGCTTTCATCGAGTTTGTAGCTGGCGAAGGCGCTGGGAAACAGCTGGAAATAGTTGCGGGCGACGACCGGGCCCACGGCCGGCGTACCGGTGGTTTGAGTCAGCTCGCCGCGCAGGCCGGCTTTCAGCTCCAGGGCGCCGTAGCTGGTGTTCACGCTCAGGTAGCCGGCGGTGATGTGCTCGTTGTAGGCAAACTGGTTGGTGCGCAGACCGTCGAGCGCCCAGCCGCCGGCCTGCATCTTATCGAACTGAATGGCGCTGCGCGAGGTAACCCAGCTGGTTTTGGCCCCGGTTTCGGCCCGCCATTTGGTACCAACGAAGGGATGCACGTAGTCGATTTTGGCGGCCCGGATGGTGGTTTCCGACGAGGCATTGCTGCGCAGCTGCTCGGCCGGGCGGCCCTGCTCAGCACCGGCCGCAAACACCACGTTATTAAAGCTTTGGTCTTTGGCGCTGCGGTAATGCACGTAGTCGGCGGCGGCACTCAGCTCGCGGCCGGTGCTGTCGAGGGCGAAGCGGTAGTACAGGTTCAGGGCCTGGTTGTTGCCGTTGCTGCTTTGGGGGTTTAGCATCTGGCGGCGGGCGCCGGGGTTGCCGGCCCGGTCGGTGGTCACGGAGTTGCTGGTGCTCAGGGCATCGGTTTGGTCGAAGCCGCCGCGCAGCTGCACGCCCAGGCTTTGCCGGGCGGTGAGGGCCACATCGGCGCCGGTGGTGTAGGTGCCGGCATAGGTGAGGGGCCGCCACACGTTTTCCTGGTTGAAGAGGCTGTCGCGGATGCTGCGAATCATGGTGAGGCGGTTGAAGGAATTGTAGCGGCCGGCATCGAGGCGGGCAAAAAGGCGCACTTTGCCCACGTTATAGCTCAGGTTGGTGCCGGCCCAGCTTTTCTCGTAGCGGCCCTGGCCGAGTCCCAGGTTGTAGGTACCACTCAGGCCCGCCAGCTGGCTGCGCTTCAGCTTGATGTTGAGCACCCCGGCCGTACCAGCGGCATCCATAGAGGCGGGCGGGTTGGGCATCAGCTCAATCTGGCTGATGGCCGAGGCGGGCAACGATTTCAGGTAGCTGCTCAGGGCCGCGCCGCTCATGTAGGTGAGCTTATTATCAATCATCACCGTTACGCCGGCGCTGCCGCGGTACACCACGTTGTCGTCCTTGTCGAGGGTCACGCCGGGGGCTTTCTTGAGGATGTCGAGGGCGGTTTCGCCGGCCGTATTCAGGCGGTCCACGTTCACGATGGTGCGGTCGGCGTGCTGCTCCAGCATGGGCGTGGTGCCGGTTACGGTCACTTCCTTCAGGGCGGTGGCAGCGGTCGCCAGGCGCAGGGCCGGCACCGAAACCGGCGCATCGGCCACCACAAAAGCTGCACTGCGGGCGCTGCGGTAGCTCAGCAGCAGGGCCTTCACGCAGTAGCGGCCGGGCTTGATGCTGCTGAATATGTAGCCGCCCTGCTCGGTGGTGGTTTGGGAGTCGGCAATGGCCGAATCGGGCAGTTGCACGAGCACGGCGGTGGCGAAGGCCAGCGGCTGGCCGGCGCGGTCGAGCACGGTGCCGGTGGCAGTAGTTTGGGCGGTGGCCCGCTGCGAAAAGGCCGACAGAGCCAGCAGCAGCAGAACAAAAAGGCGGCGGAAGCAGGAAAAGGTGTTCATAGCAAAGGGCGTTGGCGGATTGATGGCTCAAAGGTGCGCCGGGCCATTTCCGGGGTCAAAAACATTATTCCAACGCCCCAAAATCCGCTGCTACTGCCCGTTTCGGGCGTTTTCCGGTTTCGCATTCCAAAACCGGGCTTTCGCATAAAAAAGGTGCGGGCGCTGGCGGAGGGCGGTAGTTTTGGCCCTGCAATTACTCTTCACATTCCTATGGCCAATCTGCTCACCAAATCCGCTCTTCGCTGGCACGTGCTGGGCTGGCTGCTGTATGGCGGCTACGAGTTTCTGGGCGTATTTCTGCACCCTGGAGCGCACCCGCGCATCAGCTACTGGCTCACGGCGTCGGTGCTGTTCATTCGCATCTGCGAGTTTTACCTGTGCTTTCTGGTGGTGTATCCGCGTTTGTTGCGCTCGGGCCGCGCCCCGCAGCTGGCCGCCGCGCTACTGGGCGTGCTGGCCCTCTACATCGGGGCGCGGGCACTGATTGAGGAAGTGATTTATCCGGCCGTGCTGGGCTTCCATAACTACTCGCCCGACACGACGGTGACCTATTACATCTTCGATAACATGTTTTTCGGCAGCCCCATGATTGTGGTGAGCGCGGCGCTGTGGGCCGGTAGCGCGGCCGTGCGTCGCGAGCGCGAAAACCGCCAGCTGCGCGAAGAAAAGCGCGCCGCCGAAGTGGCCTTCCTCAAAACCCAAATCAACCCGCACTTCCTCTACAACACGCTCAACATGCTCTTCAGCATGGCCTACCCGGTGGCCAAGCCCGTGGCCAATGCCATCCTGAAACTCTCGGAGCTGATGCGCTACATGCTGCACGACACCCCCGATGGCCAGGTGGATTTGGAACAGGAAATTGAGTATCTGCATAACTACCTCGCCCTCTACCGCCTGCGCTTCCCCGACAGCTTCCACGTCGATTTTCGCGTGACCGGCGAGCCCGCCGGCCGTCGCGTGGCCCCGCTCGTCCTCATTCCCTTCGTCGAAAACGCCATCAAGCACGGCGTGCTCGACGAACCCGAAAATCCGGTTCACATTCGCCTCAGCATCGAAGGCGAACAAGTACAGTTTGAAGTCGAGAACCACCGCAGCGACACCAACAAGGATGCCACCACCGGCATCGGCCTGCCCAACCTGCGCCGGCGCCTGGAACTGCTGTACCCGGAGCGCCACACGCTGCAAGTGACGGAGCGGGACGGGCAGTTTCGCACGTCATTGCGGTTGGTTGGGTAATGTTCGTGCGCCTCGCCTTGCGCCGGGACCGCCCGCCGTACTTTGCTCCTCCAAAAAACAACTCTATGATTCGCTGCCTCGCCGTCGATGATGAAGCCCCGGCCCTGCTTATCCTGGCCGATTACATCGGGCAACTGCCCTTCCTCACGCTGGTGGGCACCACCACCAACCCCATTGAGGCCCTGACGATGGTGCAGCAGGGCCAGGTCGATTTGGTGTTTCTGGACATTCAGATGCCCAAGCTCACCGGCCTGCAATTCCTCAAGCTGGCCGGCAATAAGTGCCGGGTCATCCTCACCACCGCCTACCCCGAATACGCCCTCGAAGGCTACGAAAACGACGTGGTGGACTACCTGCTCAAACCAGTTTCCTTCGAGCGGTTTTTCAAAGCGGCGCAAAAGGCGCTGGCGCTACTGCCCGGCCCGACAGCGCCCGCGCCAATGGCGGCGCCAATGGCGGCGCCGGTGGCCGTGGCCGCGCCCGTTGCGGCCGTAGCAGCGCCCGCAGCCGGCCACATGTTCGTAAAGGGCGAGAGCAAAAACAAGTTTCTACGCGTCAACCACGCCGATATTCTCTACATTGAAGGCCTGAGTAATTACGTGTCCATTCAGCTGCCCACGCAGCGCGTGGTGACGTACCAAACCCTGCGGGAGCTGGCCGAAACGCTGCCGCAGCCGCCGTTTCTGCGGGTGCATAAGTCCTTCATCGTGTCGCTGGACAAGATTCGGATGGTCGATGGCAACACGATTTACATTCAGGACAAGGAGATTCCGGTGAGCGAAACCTACCGCGAGCAGCTCTACCGGCTGATTCGGGAGCAATAGCCCCTGGCTTGTGCGGCTACCGCCGGTCCTCGCGCACGGCGGCCAGCGCCCGCGCCTTGGCGGCTTTGATGTGACCAATAATTTCCTCCAGCCCAAATCCATCCGTGGCCCGCGCAAACAGGAACGGGCCGTCGCCGCGCATCCGTTTCGAGTCGCGCTCCATCACGCCGAGGTCGGCCTTTATCAAATCTTTCAGGTCGATTTTGTTGATGATAAGCAAGTCCGACTGCGTGATGCCGGGGCCGCCTTTGCGCGGGATTTTATCCCCGCCCGATACGTCGATGACGTAGATGGAGTAGTCGACCAGCTCGCGGCTGAAGTGGGCGGCCAGGTTATCGCCGCCACTTTCCACGAACAAAAAATCCAGCTTGAAGTCGAAGCGCTGCATGAGCCCTTCCAGCGCGTCCATGTTCAGGGAAATATCCTCGCGAATGGCGGCGTGCGGGCAGCCGCCGGTTTCGACGCCCACAATCCGGTTTTCATCTAACGCGCTGTTGCGGATAAGGAATTCGGCGTCTTCGCGGGTGAAGATGTCGTTGGTGACTACGCCCAATTCTAACTCGTGGCGCAGGCGCTCGCACAGGGCCTTGAGCAGCGCCGTTTTGCCCGTGCCCACCGGCCCGCCAATGCCCACCGTAAATGCCCGCTTGCGGAAGTTGCGGTAGGAAGGCAAGCGCCGGGTTTCGCGCTCGTTGAAGTCGCCGGGCGATTCGTAGGCTTCGTGCTGGTGGCCGTGGAGGAGCAGGGCGAGTTTTTCGACGAAAGCCATTTTGGATAGTGGTTAATGATTAGCGGTTAGTGGTTAATGTTACACGTCATGCTGAGCTTGTCGAAGCATCTCTACCGTGCAAGTAACTCAATACATTCAACGAAGCGGTAGAGATGCTTCGACAAGCTCAGCATGACCGTTCTACCAGCGCTATTCTAATTCTGAAACAGCCGCGAATACATATCCTCGTGCAGCACCTGCGCCACATCGAGCATAAAGGCCGAGCGGTGGGCTTCGCCGAAACCCCTCCCCTCCTGCCCCGCCAGCAGGTGCTCGAACACGGCGTAAAAATCGTGTTGCAGACGGTGCCCCGCCAGCGGCCCCAGAAACCCGAGTCGGATGGCGGCGCTGAGTTGGTCGCGCAGCAGCATGTGCAGGTACATGGTTTGCACGTCGGCCAGCGGGTAGCCCGCCCGCTGCAAAGCCATTGCAAATACAAGTGTGAAATGCGGCGGCAACTGCTGGTCCTCAAACCAATTTCCGACCTGCTCTGTGCTGGCTTCGGGGTAAAAATCAGCCAGTAGCTTCAGCCAGGTGCGGCCCTGCACGGCGCTGGCCCGATGCAAGGCGGGCACCAGCAGCTGGGCATCGTATTCGGCCGCCATTTCGGCCCGGTTAGTGTTGGGGTGAAAGCAGGAATTGAGGAAGGGGATTTCGAGGCTGGCGGCCTGTTGCAGGTAGGCATACAGGTAATTCCGCAGCCCGGCATCGTCGCGGATGAGGCCGAGGCTGATGCTGCTTTCCAGCCCGTAGGAATAGGCGAACGAGCCGGTGGGAATGGCCGAATCGACGAGGTGCAGGAGGCGGGCGAAGTGCATGTGGGACCCCACCCCCGGCCCCTCCCCTCCGGGAGAGGGGAGCCAGCCAACTCTTGTGCCGAAAGGCTCCCCTCTCCCGGAGGGGAGGGGCCGGGGGTGGGGTGAACGCCTCAAAACAAATTATACAGCTGCGCCAGCGGCAGCACCTCCGCCGGCTCGCAGGTCAGGTGCACGCCGTCTACCATCACGCGGTACGTCTCGGGGTCGACGGAAATATTGGGGAGGTAGTCGTTCAGGGCCATGTCCTTTTTGCCGATGTTGCGGCAGTTTTTCACGGCCACTACCTGCTTGGTCAGGCCGTAATTAGCCCGCACTTTTTCAACCGAAGCGCCTGACACGAACACCATCGAACTCTTGCCGATGGCCCCGCCCAGCGCCCCGAACATGGGGCGCGAAAACGACGGCTGCGGCGTGGGAATGGAGGCGTTGGCGTCGCCCATTTGCGATTGGGCGATGATGCCGCCCTTAATAATCATCTCCGGCCGCGAGCCGAAAAAGGCGGGTTTCCAGAGCACCAAATCGGCCAGCTTGCCGATTTCGACGGAGCCGACTTCGTGCGAGATGCCGTGGGCGCGGGCCGGGTTAATGGTGTACTTGGCCACGTAGCGGCGCACCCGGAAGTTGTCGGCGGTACTGGCGGCGTCTTCGGGCAGGGAGCCGCGCTGCTGCTTCATTTTGTGGGCCGTTTGCCAGGTGCGGGTGATGACCTCGCCCACCCGGCCCATGGCCTGCGAATCGGAGGAGATGATGCTGAGCGCGCCCAGGTCGTGCAGGATGTCTTCGGCGGCGATGGTTTCGCCCCGGATGCGGCTTTCGGCGAAGGCCACGTCCTCGGGGATGTTGCGGTCGAGGTGGTGGCAGACCATGAGCATGTCGAGGTGCTCGTCGATGGTGTTCACCGTGAAGGGCCGCGTGGGGTTCGTGGACGAGGGAATGACGTTCGGCTCGCCGCAGATTTTGATGATGTCGGGCGCGTGGCCGCCCCCCGCGCCCTCGGTGTGGTAGGAGTGGATGGTGCGGCCCTTGAAGGCGGCCGTGCTCGTTTCCACGAAGCCGGACTCGTTCAGCGTATCGGTGTGGATGCAGACCTGCACGTCGTACTCTTCGGCAATGGTCAGGCACTGGTCGATGGCGGCCGGGGTGGTGCCCCAGTCCTCGTGCAGCTTGAAGCCCAGCGCCCCGGCCTCGGCCTGTTCGCGCAGGCCCTCGGGCTTGCTGGCGTTGCCCTTGCGCAGGAATCCGAAGTTGAGCGGGTAGGCTTCGGTGGCCTTCAGCATGGTTTCGAGGTAGAACGCGCCGGGCGTGCAGGTGGTGGCGTTGGTGCCCGCCGCCGGCCCGGTGCCGCCCCCAATCATGGTGGTGACGCCCGAGGCCAGCGCCTCCGGAATCTGCTGGGGGCTGATGAAATGGATGTGGCAGTCGATGCCGCCGGCCGTGAGCAGCTGGCCTTCGCCGGCAATGACTTCGGTGGTGACGCCCACCACCATGCCGGGCGACACGCCGGGCATGATGTGCGGGTTGCCGGCCTTGCCGATGCCCACAATGCGCCCGCCCTTGATGCCGATGTCGGCCTTGTAAATGCCGGTGTAGTCGAGCACCAGCGCGTTGGTAATCACGAGGTCCAGCGCGTCGGCCGGGCCGATGCCGGCGGCCTGGCCCATGCCGTCGCGCAGCACCTTGCCGCCGCCGAACTTGCATTCCTCGCCGTACACGCAGTAGTCTTTTTCGACCTGAATCAGCAGGTCGGTATCGCCGAGGCGCACCCGGTCGCCGGTGGTGGGGCCGTACATGTCGGCATACGCGCGGCGGGAGATGGGGAGGGACATAAAGTTAATAAAGTTTCTTATTGCGAAATTCTATGGCTAATTCCATCATTTTTCGCATCATTGACTGCTTCTCTTCATGAGTTATATTACCGTGCGATTTATGCTTAGCGTAGAATTTACTAAGCATATTATGTGCTTCAATATTATTTTTATCTGGTTTTATATCTGTCACTATTTGCTCCAAAAGGTCCATTATTAGTTTGCTCGACGCTTCATCAAGGGACTTATCCAATTCAAAATATTCATCAAACAGCTTTTTAGGGCCAAACAAAAATCTTGAACTTTGCTTATAAAT
The DNA here is from genome assembly GCF_000715495.1 of Hymenobacter sp. IS2118. Classification (GTDB taxonomy): domain Bacteria; phylum Bacteroidota; class Bacteroidia; order Cytophagales; family Hymenobacteraceae; genus Hymenobacter. The sequence continues at coordinate 53,464 of NZ_JNLX01000150.1, forward strand.
TACTGAGTTCAGAATATGTATACTTCCATTAGGTATTACCTGTCTTTTAATACTATACGGCTCAATAGTATTGTCATGCAATATTCTTAGCATATGTCTATTATCTAATGGGAATGTAAATTCAGAAGATCTCGCTAGTGGGTTTTCAAGTTTAGTTGTATAATCTTCTGTTGCCAGGGGATTATCACTCGTTATAAAAAAAGACCCTTCTTGAGCAATATTCACTTCTAACTTCGCAAATTCATGCATATTCCCGATTTGCGCTGTTCCTACGACGTGCTTTTCTTTGAAAATCCTAACAATTTTTGGCGGTGGTCTAATCTAAGGTGAAATGATTAATTTTAGGGATGGTTTTTACGCAACATTTCTGCGCTGCTTGCGGCAGTGAACATATTCGCCGTAACGGCAGCGCTGGGGGCCATGCCAAATACCAGTGCAAAGGCTGCGGGCATCAAGCCCGTTTTACCCCCGCCGCCGTGGCCAAAGCGCTGCAGTATGCGCAGGTGGACGAGTTGCTGGGCGAGCGCAACTCGCAGCGCAGCATTGCCCGCGTGACGGGTATCTCGCGGGTGACGATTGCCAGCCGGATAAAAAAAAGCGCAAGCGGCTTCGCCGGCGCTCCCGCGCTTGCGCCCCAAAAAGGACCAGAAAAAGGAGTGGGAAGCGCTGGAGCTGGATGAAATGTGGACCTTCGTGGGCCGCAAGAAGCGCAAAGTCTGGCTGTGGTTGGCCGTCGAACGGGCCAGCCGGCGCATCGTGGCCTGGGTGCTGGGCCGACGGGACGCGGCCACGGCCCGGCGCTTGTGGTTGGCTCTGCCTCCGCGCTACCACCGCCATTGCTGGTATTTTACCGACCTGTGGGAGGCCTACGTGGAGGTGTTGCCCCGCTGGCACCATCGCCGCTGCCCCAAGGGCAGCGGCGGAACAAGTATTGTCGAAGCCATCAACTGTTCGCTACGCCAGCGCTGTGGGGTGCTCGTGCGAAAATCTTGTTCCTTCAGCAAGTCGCTGAGTATGCACACCGCCCGG
>NZ_JNLX01000151.1 GCF_000715495.1 Hymenobacter sp. IS2118
AGGAAACGATGGTCTTCTCGTAGCGGGTGGCCAAGCGGCGATACTGCTTCATGCGTCCGAAAAAGCGTTCGATTTTGTTGCGGTCGCGGTAGGCATTCTCGTCCAGGGGCAGCGGTTGGGTGCGGTTGGGGTGGCTGGGGATGACGGCTTGAATACCGCGTTGAGCGCAATAGGCGCGGGTTTGGTCGCTGTCGTAGGCCGTGTCGGCCACTACCTGGCCCACGTCGAGGCCGTCGAGCAGGGGCAGCGCCTGCGGGCTGTCGCCGGCCTGGCCGGGGGTGGCGAGCAGGCGCACCGCGTTGCCCAGCGACTCGACGCAGGCGTGAATTTTGGTGCTCATCCCGCCCCGGCTGCGGCCGAGGCACTCGGTCTGAGCGTCGCTTTTTTTTGGCCCGCCGCGTGCTGGTGCGCCCGCACGATGGTCGAGTCGAGCAGCACCCAGTCCAGCTCCGGCGCTTGGACGACCTGGAAAAGGCGGCGCCAGACGCCTTTTTCGGCCAGCCGGCGGAAGCGTTTGCGGGCCGTGTCGGACTTGCCGAAGCGTTCGGGCAGGTCGGCCCACGGGCAGCCGGTGCGCATTATCCACACCACAGCGTTGAAAAACAGCCGGTTATCGACGGCCGTCGCCCCGCCATCGGCGGCCTTGCCGGAGAGGTGCGGGGCAACCAGGGCCCAGGTAGCATCAGAAATTTCGTGACGGCGCATGCTGAAAAGTAAATAAGCAGTAAACATATAGCTGATTTCTTATTGTCCTCACGCCCTAGCGTGGAGAGCGTGCCCCACAGGGCCGAGTGGCCCATAGACCCGTCGGTGAAGGCTTCGCCGATGTAGCCGAACACCAGCATCACGAGAGCCGCTAGCACCAGTTTCCACAGCAGGGAAGCCTTGGCCCCGGCCGCCCGCACCAGCAGGTAGAACTCCACCACCATTAGCGGCACCGTCAGCGTCCAGTCGATGTAGCGCAGGGCAATGGGGGTAGAGTTGGACATGATGTAGTAGTCCCGCATGTAGTAGTAGTGCACCGCCGCAATGCCCGTAATCAGGCCCGAAATCAGTAGGGAGGTTTTCCACTTGTCGGCAACGGTACTGCGCTCAAACAGGAAGAATACCGCCGCCGCCGCCATGGCCATGTAGCCAATGAAGAAGGTGAATGCGACCGGGTCATCCACGGGAACTGTTACAACGCCTAGAAACGAGTTTTGCATGGTACAAAAAGTTGAGGGTTAAACGATGGGCCAAATGTATTACAAAAATGATATTTTGGTGCTATTTGTTTAGCATATTTATTTAAAAGTTTAAACAAACAATTTTGCTTCTTCCCATTTACGCTTTACAGGCAGCCCAAGCTGTACGGCAATTTTCAAGCCTGCAAACCAGAATGTGGCCGCCACACTGCCGGGCCGGTACGCTATGGCCCGGCAGTATGATTGTCCTACTTCAGTACTATTCAACTCGTGGCGGGCCGCTAGTACGAGCGCCACCGCCGTCCGTACGCCGCGCTACGACAAAAAAGCGTTTCCATAGCCGCTGAGGGGCCGTGGAAACGCTCTTGGTACGTGGCTGAGAAGCCTGCTGGGCTGTTTTACACGCCTACGCGGGGTTTGTTGTAGTCGGGCTCCCAGTCGTTGATGGGCCGGGAAATGCCGGGCGGCAAATCCAGGTCGGGCAGGCCGGGGTCGTGCAGCTCGCCGCCATCATCGTCGCTATTGGGCGGCGGGGGAGGGGGCAGGGCGCGCCGCCGCCGCGGCAGCACCAGCATGAAGAGGAAAAATGCGCAAAAAACAACGGCGTAGATGAGGCTGAACATAGCGAAAGCAGCTGAAGCGGGGCAAGTTTAGAACGGGGTTCGCGTTCCGGCGTTGCGCCGACCCACGTCCCTAAATTAACTGACTTTCAACAAACGACCAAGAACTAAGTTGCCGGCCACCGAAGTTAGCCGTCGATTTTGCGGGCATACCGGCGCGGCACGCCTACCTTTGTCCCATGTTTAGGGGTGCTGATGTTGTGCACGACATCGGCTGAGATGATACCCATCGAACCTGAACCGGGTAATGCCGGCGAAGGGAACAAACAATCCGCGGACGTTTCCGCTGCCGCTCCGACCCCTGGGGCGACGGCGCGTTCCATTTTTTACGCCATAATTTTTTTGAAAACTGCATTGATTGCGGGAGCCATCCTTTTGGGGACGGCTTTCGCGCCGGCATGGGCCCAAGGCCCCGTGTCCGGTACGCTTACTGATGCCCGGACGGGCGAGGCGCTACCTGGCGCCACCGTGCTACTCGACGGTGTGGCCGGCCCGGCCACCGATGCCACGGGCAGTTTTACCCTGCCTACCGTGCCGGCCGGCCCGCACGAGCTGCGCTTCAGCTTTGTGGGCTACGAGGCCGTGGTGCGGCAGGTGCAAGGCCAGGCCACCGAGCAGCGCCTCACGGCCCGCCTGCAGCCCGGCGCCGTGCTTACGGGCGAGGCTCTGGTAACGGCCTCGCGGGCCAGCGACCGCACGGCCACGGCCTACACCAACCTCAGCAAAGAGGACTTGGCCAAGCGCAACTTCGGCCAGGATTTGCCTTATCTGCTCGACCAGACGCCTTCGGTGGTGGTGACTTCCGACGCCGGCGCGGGCGTGGGCTACACCGATATCCGCATCCGGGGTACCAGTAATACTGGTATTAATATGACCATCAACGGGGTGCCGCTGAACGACCCGGAATCCCGGGGCTCGTTTCTGGTGAACCTGCCCGATTTAGCTTCTTCTGTGAGCTCGCTGCAGGTGCAGCGCGGCGTGGGCACCAGCCAGAACGGCGGGGCGGCTTTTGGGGCCAGCATCAATATCAGCACCCTCGACAACCGCCGCGAGGCCTACGCTGAGGCCAACAATAGCTATGGCTCCTTCAATACCTGGAAAAACAACGTGCAGTTCGGGACCGGGCTGGTGGGCAACCACTTCACCTTCGACGGCCGCCTCTCGCGCATTAGTACCGACGGTTACATGAACCGGGCGGCCTCGGATTTGAAGTCGTATTACTTCGCCGCCGGCTACCAGGGCAAGAGTACGCTGCTGAAATTCATCACCTTTTCGGGCCGCGAAAAAACTTACCAGGCCTGGAACGGCGTGCCCGAACCGGCCATTACCGGCGATGCGGCCCTGCTGCAGACCTACGTGGACAACGGGGAATTATCGGAAGCCGACGCCGCGCGGGTGCGGCAGGAAGGCCGCCGCTACAGCTACTACACCTACGACAACCAGACCGACAACTACCAGCAGAACCACTACCAGCTGCACCTTTCGCAGGGTCTGGGCGAAGACTGGAACGTGGGCGCGGCACTGCACCTCACCCGCGGCCTGGGCTACTACGAGAGCTTCCGGGCCCGCCGCCGCTTCTCCGCTTATGGCCTGGAAAACGTGGTGATTGGTAACGAAACCATCAGCCGCACCGACCTCATCGACCGGAAGTGGCTCGACAACTACTTCTACGGCGCCACGTTCGCCCTGAACTACCAGCCCAAAGACGACGACAGGTTTCAGGCAACCATCGGCGGCGCGGCCAATAAGTTCGACAACGACCACTACGGCGAGATTATCTGGGCGCAATACGCGGCCAATATCTCATCGCGGCAGCGCTACTACTTCAACAACGCCACCAAAACCGACTACAACGCCTATGCCCGCGCTACCTGGCAGGTATTGCCCCGGTTCGGCGTGTATGGCGACTTGCAGGTGCGCCGCATCGGCTACAACATTGACGGGATTGAGGACGACCAGAACGACGTGCGTACCCGCGCTGACTACACGTTTTTCAATCCTAAGTTCGGCACCACCTTCGCCTTGGCCGAAGGCCAGCAGCTCTACGCCAGCTTTGCCGTGGGCCAGCGCGAACCCGTGCGCGCCGACTTCACCGACCGCCCGGCCGGCGCGCAAACCGCCCGCGCCGAGCGCCTGGAGGACTACGAAGCGGGCTACCGCTTCACCCGGACCGACCTGAGTTTGCTGGGCCCCCGCACCACCGTGCGCCTCGAAGCCAACTACTTCTACATGAACTACCGCAACCAGTTGGTGGCCACCGGCCAGCTCAACGACGTAGGCACCGCCCTGCGCACCAACGTGGCCCGCAGCTACCGCACCGGTGTGGAGCTCACCGGCTTTATTTCGGCCGATGACAAAATCAGTCTCAGCAGCACGCTTACGCTGAGCCGGAACCGCATTCTGGACTACCGCGACTACACGTATACCTACGACCCGGATTTCGTGGTGAGCACCGAAATTTCGGCCCCGCGCACGTCGGCCATTTCCTATTCGCCCAGCGTAGTGTCGGCTCATACTTTAGAAGGCCAGCCGCTGAAGGGCTTGCGCGTAGCGCTGCTGCTCAAAACCGTGAGCCGGCAGTACCTCGATAACTCGGAGAACCGGAACCGCAGCCTCGACCCTTACCAGACGCTCGATTTACGCCTGCGCTACGCCATTCGCCCCAGCTTTATGAAGGAAATCGAGCTGGGCCTGCTGGTGAATAACCTGCTCAACCGCGAGTACGCGGCCAACGGCTACACCTACACGTACCAGGGCGCCAGCAACCAGCAGGAAACATTCAACTGGTTCTACCCGCAGGCCACCCGCAATTTTCTGGCCTCGGTGAACGTGAAGTTTTAAGCGCCGGTGCCTAATCCCGGTTAACAAGCTGCTTCTGTATGCGAAAGGGCCTTTTCCTACTTCGGAAAAGGCCCTTTCTTTAAGTGGTTGTGGCTGGCGCGGTTGATGCCACGGCTTTTTGCCGAACTGAAAAGCGGCTCTTTGGCTGGGGTTTGATGCTGCTATTTCACCAGCTCAATCCGGCTGATGCCGCGGTTCAGGCCCCGCCAGGTTATGGTGCGGGGCTGGTCGGGAAAGGCTTCCAGCGTAAAGTTTTCGTTCACTAAACCGATGTATTCCAGAAACCGTTCTTCGGGCTCTGTTGGGCGCGACCCGATGGGATGGTTCGTCGTCAGCAGGAAATATGCTTGCGGTCCGGTTCCCTCAACCACCCGCTCGGGGTTGGCAATAAGCTGGAATTTGACCGGATAGGTTTTGGTGCGAAAACGTAGCGTGCCCTCAAAATCCGCGTAGCGCAGGTCGGGCGTCGGTTGGCGCTCCGGGCCGGGCGTGATGGACAGCGTGGCAAAATCCTGGAAGACGGTATCGCGCTTGATGCCAATCATGGCCTGTCCGACGTTTAAGGGCTGGCGTGCCACAAACACGCGCCGCAGCGTCCAGTCGCCCGCCACCAGCGGCTTCACGGCCTGCATCAGTTGCGCGCTTTGCTGGTCGTAATCGGGTTCGGGCGTCGGGTCGGGCGCTTTGGTAGCGCACTGCGAAAACAGCAGGCCGAGGGTGAGCAGCGGTAGGGCGGCGTATTTCATGGGAAGGGTAGAGTAAGGATTGCCAAAAAAGTGCCCTAATGAACCAAGGCGCCGCTAAATTAACCGAGAAAAACCACCGTTTTCGCTAACAAGAAAAAAGGGATTGCCACTGGGAATACGACCACGGGCTTTTAACAGCAAACCCCGCACTCTGAACCAGTGAAAGGTCGAAAGTGCGGGGCTTGCTTAAGTGAACCTGACAGGAATCCAACCTGTACTCTAGCCCTTAGGAGAGGCTTGCTTTATGCAGTTAAGCTACAGGTCCAGGGGGGTGCTTGGTGAGCAAAGGTAAGTCAAAGCAGGGAATACCTGCCCGCCGCCTACGATTTGTACAGCAGCACGATAATGAAAGAAAGCACCGTGAGAATCAGTCCCACCATAAATACCGAATAGCTGGTGCGTAACAGGCCGTACTTGCGGGAAAGCACCTCGCCGAGGTAGTACACGTCGGTTACCATGTTGGTGTAGAGGCCCTCTTTCTGGCGCATCAGCTCGCGGATGCTGTCCTGGAAGTGGTCGAGGCTGAGTTTGGTGAAGTTGCCGAAAAACAACAGGTTGACCCGCCGGTTGGTGGCCACTTCGGGGCTTTTCTTCAGCCATTTGAAGCTGGTGACATCGGGCTGGGCCGAAAGAATGGCCGTAACCACCGACGCCAGCGACGTAAGCAGAAGGATGCCCATGGGAATGGCCAGCACCGGATTGCGGGTGAAAGCCGGGCCCAGCGCCGAGCTTTTAGCCCCCAAATACGTGATGATGACCGACAGCAGCACCGCGTTGAGTGAAATCATCATGCTGGCCTTTTTGTCGGCCATGTCCGAGAGCTTGATGTGGTTGCTGTACATGGTCCGAAACATGGTTTCGACGCCGCGTTTGGGGTCGGCAAAGGTGTCGCTTTCTTCCTGGGACTTCTTTTTCTTCTTTTTCTCGGTCTTTTTGAGCGTTTTGCGCTGAGCGGCTACGTTCTCCTTGAAGGCGTCGGCGTAGCGGGTCCGTCCGGCTTCGGACTCGTATTCGTGCGCCAGCATGAAATTGAGCTGCAGCTGCGCCCACTCCGTGTTCGAATAGGTTTTGCCCAGCACCAGCTCCCATTCCGTACGCAGCAGCTCGGCGCTGGAGGGGAAGTCGTCGCGCGCCAGGTTGCTCATGTCGGCATCGGTGAGCAGTTTTTGCAGCTTGGTTTCCGACGCCGCGTCGCGGTGCGTGGCATTAATCAGCTGTGGTACCAGCTCAATGGTTGCCGCTGGGGCTTCCTGCTCGGTGAGCCAGACCCGCGCCCGCTCCATGCTTCGGAACTCGTGGCCGTCGTACACGTCCAGGTAGCCCACATCGTGAAACCAGGCGGCCACCAACAGGGCTTCAGTGTCTTCCGGACCCAGCTTGGCGGCGGGCGCCAGGGCCCGGCATTCCTTCACCACGGCTTCGGTGTGGCGCAGCGAATGGTAGGTGAGCTTGGCGGGCAGCTCCTGGGCAAAAAGCTCCGTAACGTAGGCTTGCGCGGCTTTCACCAAAGGCGACGCTTTGGCCTTGGTGGGCTGCGCGGCAGCTTCGGGGGCCAAAACTAATGGCGGCGTAGCGGCGTTTTGAGAAGGCAAATCGGCTGGTTCGGCCGGAGTAGGGACGGGGGGCGTTGCGACGGTATCGGGGGTAATATCTTCCATGTCAGGCGAAGCTACGGCCGGTTCATCCGGCGGGCTTGCCGGCTTTGAACGCGAAGCGTCGAACGGAAGTTAAAAAAACCAAGCCTAACCGCACCGTTGCGCTTTGCGTAACGGGTCAATACGGCCGCATCCCTAGCTGGCGTACGTTTGCATCAGGACCCTGCGACAGGGTTGTAATGTCGTGTTTACTTTTTGTTCTATGCCCTTATTTTTCCGATTTCAGCCCGCGTTATTCATGCTCTGCGCGGTTTTGGCTTTTCCTCTCAGCGCTTTGGCTCAGGGTGAGTCCAGCGACAACCCGGCCAACTCCAAACCCAACTACCGGCGTGGCGGCCTGGGCTGGGAAAAAAAGCTGCCCCCCGACAGCAGCCGCATCCGGTACACTGTTTTTTTGATTGGCGACGTGGGCAAGCCCCTCGAAGCGGCCAAGGGCGGCGAGCCGTCGCTGAATTTTATGCGCAAGCAGATGCTGGCGGCGGGTAGCAAAAGCACCACTGTTTTCCTCGGCGATAATATCTATGAGTACGGGATGCCCGAGGAAGGAGCATTCGACCGCAAGGAATCGGAGCGCCGCCTGCGCGACCAGATTGATATTCTGCGCGGCTACCAAGGCGAGAAATACATGATTCCGGGCAACCACGACTGGAAGCAGGGCCGGCCCGGCGGCCTGGAGCAGGTGCAGCGCGAACAGCGCTACGCCGAAAACTACATGGGCGCCGACTCGGCCGCGTTTTCCTACACCGGCGACTTCGTGACGCCGGCCAACGGCTGCCCCGGCCCCTACGAAATTCGCCTGCAGGACGACCTGGTGCTCATCACCATCAATTCCCAGTGGTTTCTGACCCCGCAGAGCGAGCGGCCCTACGGCGGCGAGGGCAACTGTGGCGTCGACGATGAAACCGATTTCATGGCCCAGCTGGAAGATATTATTGAGCGCAACAAGAGCAAAAATATTATGGTGGTGGGCCACCACCCGCTGTTCAGCGACGGTGTGCACGGGGGCTACTTCACGCTGGCCGACCACTTTTTCCCGCTCAGCATCGTGTACAAGTATGCCTTTGTGCCGCTGCCCATTATCGGCTCCATCTACCCGTTTGCCCGCAAGTACGGCGGCATTAGCCAGGACATTGCCCACCCCGCCTACCAGGCCTACAAAGCGGGCCTGATGAATATATTCAACAAGTACCCCAACATTATTTACGCGGCCGGGCACGAGCACAACCTGCAGTATTTTAAGGAAGGCGCCTCGCACTTTATCGTGAGCGGCTCGGGCTGCAAAACCCAGCACGTGAAGCCCGGCGATGGCGGCGGCGCGTTGTTTTCGGACAAGGAAAAGGGCTTTGCGCGGGTCAATTACTATGATGACGGCCAGGTTTGGACCGAATACCTGGTGCCCGAGGGCAAGGGTGAAACCGCCCGGGTGGTGTTCCGCACGCCGCTTTACGCTAAGGCTACGGCGGCGGTAGCCACGGTACGCGCCGCCCCGGTTACGCCCGAGGAAAAACAGGATAAGCAAGAAAAACAGGCGTCTGAGCGCGCTTTAGCCGCCCGCATCACGTCGGACCTGCCCCTGGGCCGTCCCGATTTCCGCGACTCCACGGTGACGGTGGCCATCAACCCGGTTTACAACAAGCACGGCCGCTTCCACAACTGGCTGCTGGGCAAGCACTACCGCGAAGAGTGGGCCACGCCCGTGAAGTTTCCCGTGCTGGACCTGGCCAATGAGCGCGGCGGTCTGGTGCCTTACAAAACCGGCGGCGGCAAGCAAACCATTTCGCTGAAGCTGCGCAACGAGGCCGGCCGCAACTACTCGCTGCGGGGCATCGACAAAGACCCCGCTGCCGTGCTGCCCGAAGCCCTGCGCACCGGCTTCGCCAAAGACCTGCTGCAGGACCAGATTTCGGCTCAGCACCCGTACGCCTCGTTTGTGATGCCGCCTTTGGGCACGGCGGCCGGTATTCTGCACACCAACCCGGTGCCGGTTTATGTTCCGCAAGACCCCTTGCTGGGCCAGTACTACAGCGCGTTCTCCAACAAGGCCGCCGCGCTTGAAGAAGACGCTAAAGACGACCAGAGCAACGTGGCCAGCCTGGGCTTTGCCAAAAACCTGGTAGGCACCGAAAAAGTGTTGGAGCGCGTGCTCGAAGACAACGACAACAAGGTGAACGAGGTGGCCTTTGCCCGCTCGCGCCTGTTTGATATGTGGATTGGCGACTGGGACCGGCACGAGGACCAGTGGCGCTGGGCCGAAGTGAAATCCAAGGACGGCGACCGCACCTTCACGGCCGTGCCCGAAGACCGTGACATTGCCTTTTTCAAGGGCGATGGCCTGCTGCCCTACCTCATCAGCCGCAAGTTCGCGGTGCGTAATTTTCAGAATTTCGGCTACGACTACGCCGACTACAAGGGCCTGAACCAGACCGCCCTGGCCAACGACCGTACCTTCCTCAGCAGCGTGACGCGCGAGCAATGGGTGGCCGAGGCCACGTACATGAAGGAAAACCTGACCAATGAAGTCATCGAAAAGGCTTTCCGGGAAAAGTGGCCCAAGGAAATTTACGCCCTGCACGGCGCCGAAATCGTAGCCAAGCTCAAAAGCCGGCGCGACTTGCTGCCCGACCTGGCGGCCAAATACGCCGACGTGGTGGCGGAAATCGTGGAAGTGCGCGGCAGCGAAAAGAACGAAAAGTTTGTAGTTGAGCGCCTGCCCAACGGCGACAGCCACGTAACGGTGCGCAAAATCACGAAAGAGGGCAAGCTGAGCAAAGTGCTGTTCGACCGCGTGGTGCGGCACGATGTCACCGACGAGCTGCGCCTCTACGGCATCAGCGGCAACGACGTGTACGAGGTGAAGGGCGAAGCCAACAAGGGCATTAAGATGCGCCTGGTGGCCGGCACCGGCCGCGACACGATTACGGACGTGAGCAATGTGGCCGGCCTGCGCCACAAAACGCAGGTGTACGACGCCGACACCGGCAACGTCATCAACGTGGGCAAAGACGCGCGCCTGCGCCTGGAGCCCGGCGTGGACGTGAGCCGCTACGACCATCCCAAGCGTTTCGACCTCAAGGACTACCGCCTCAACTACACCGGCCCATCCCTGTTTTTCGGGTTCAACATCGACGACGGTATTCTGCTGGGCGGCGGCATCACGCACCGTCGCTATGGCTTCCGCCGCGAGCCTTTTGCCTCGGAGCAAACCCTGGTGGCCAATTTTGCCCCGGCCCGGCAGGCGTATAATATCCGCTACACCGGGCAGTTCACCCGCGTGTTTGGTAAAAACGACCTGCGCGTGGCGGCCCAGTACTACGGCCCGCAGCTGCTCTACAACTTCTTCGGCCTGGGCAACGACACCGATAACCTCGCCACCGACGACGACGACCGGGGCCGCGTCACGAACCGCACCGTGAACAGCGCGTACCGGGTGCGGTTCGAGCGGCTCACCATCGCGCCCACGCTGGAGCGCAACCTGTTCAGCTTCCTCAAAATGGGCTTTGGACCGCAATACGACCAGTTTCAGGTTTCAAAGACGCCCATCGGTTCCGTTATTGCCGACAGCATTGGGGAGGATTTTGAGAACCGCCGCTTCGGCATTCGGGCCTCCGATTTCCAGAACAATAAGTACCTCGGCGGCCTGTTCTACCTCAACCTCGACGCCAGCTCGTCGCCCAAAAACCCGCGTATCGGCATCCGTTGGTACAACGAGGCGCAGTACAACTTCCAACTCAACGGCGAGCAGCTGCGCTTCGGCCGCCTCACCTCGGAAGTCCGGGCCTACGTAACGCCCAACCTGCCCGTACAGATTACCTACGCCGGCCGCGTGGGTGTGGCTCACAACCTGGGCGACTACCGTTTTTACCAGGCCAACACCCTGGGCGGTACCACCAACCTGCGTGGCTATCGCCGCACCCGCTACGCTGGCCGCACCAGCCTCTACGGCAACTTCGAGGCGCGCCTGCAACTGTTTTCCTTCAACGCCTACCTGTTTCCGGGTAAGTTTGGGGTGCTGGGCCTGGCCGATTTTGCCCGCGTGTATTCCGACAATGACGTACGGACGGGCCTGGCCGCGTTCCACAGCGGTTTTGGTGGAGGCGTTTACGCCGACATTCTCAAGCAGGTCGTCATCAATACCACGTATTCGGTGGGCGAGGAAAAACTGCTTTTCCTGGGTTTCGACTTTCTGTTTTAGGTCCTTCAGCAGGGCTTTGTGCCCAAAACCCGCAGCCCCGGCAAAACACATACGAATGTGTTCTGCCGGGGCTGCGGTCGTTTTGCGGGGGGCATGTGTGTCTCAACCCCGCAGCGCGTGGCACTTTGCGCGTAACCAGTGGTAGCCCAGCTGACCAACCAAACAGTCGGGAATAGAAATGATAAGCACATAAAATTCGGGCTTTGCCATTTTTGTTTAAAAAAAACCTGTTCGTCGATAACGAGCTGAAATCAGCTTTTTTGGCAGTAAAATCAAGTAAAATCAATTTTTTTGTAATCAAAATTGATTTTAAGCGCCGTTATTTAACTATTTCGCAACACGGAATTGAGTGATTGCTAAATTTTCTCTCTAGATTGGCAAATAATTGCTCTTTTTTCAGAGCACCATTCATTCTTCGCACTCCTAAAGTATTTGCATGAAAAAAGTTTACATGTCCGCGTTGGTCCTTCTGGGCAGCGCAACTTCGGTACTCGCGCAAACCCGCCAGGCACCATCCAATGGCCCTCGGTTCGAAACGACTACCAACGGCCGCGCCTGTGCCACCATGGAAGTGTACGAAAGCCAATTGGCGGCTAATCCCGCCATGGCCAAGCGCATGGATGCCATTGAGGCGCAGACGCGCCAGTTCGTGGCCAACAAAATGCTGAACCGGAGCACTGCGGGTACCGTGGTCACCATTCCGGTCGTTGTACACGTGGTCTACAACACTGTCGCTCAAAACATATCGCAGGCACAGGTTGATGCCCAGATAAAAGTCCTGAATGACGACTTTGCCAAGATGAATGCCGATGCTGGCAGCGTGCCTTCGCTCTTCGCCGGGGTTGCCTCCGCCACCAACGTACGATTTGTATTGGCTAAGCGCACGCCTACCGGCGGCGCTACTACGGGTGTGGTTCGGGTGAAAACCAAAACCCGCTCGTTCAGCAGCAACGACTTTGTGAAGTATTCGAACAAAGGCGGCAGCAGCGCCTGGCCTCGTGACCAGTACCTGAATCTGTGGCTCTGTAACCTCGGTCAGGGCTTGCTGGGCTATGCCCAGTTCCCCGGCGGACCAGCCGCTACCGATGGTGTGGTGTGCCTGTACTCATCGGTGCCCGGCGGCACGTCGGCCAGCTACGACCTGGGCCGGACGGCTACGCACGAAGTGGGCCACTGGTTGAACCTGCGCCACATCTGGGGCGATGCCTCCTGCGGCAATGACTTGGTGGCTGACACCCCTACCCAGCAAACTAGCAACGGTGGCTGCCCTGTGTTCCCAAAAATCACCTGCAACAATCAGGGCGACATGAGCATGAACTACATGGACTACACCTTCGACCGTTGCATGTACATGTTCACAACGGGCCAGTCGGAGCGTATGGACGCCGTATTGGCTGGTGCCCGCGCCACTCTTGCTACTTCGTTGGGCGGTACGGCCCTGCGTCAGGTTACCACCAAGATGGCGCTGTATCCTAACCCTGCTACCGACGTGCTGAACGTAAGCGCCGCGCAGGGCCGCGATGTTTCGGTGAGTGTGTACGACCTGAGCGGCCACGTGATGACCCAGGCCCGCTACAACGGTAATGGCCAAGTGCAAGTATCGGAGTTGCCCAAGGGCCTCTATTACATCCGCACTTCGAGCGGTGGTACCGTAACGCACCAGCGTTTCGAAAAGGAATAGTGCTCCCGGTTTCGATGGGCGCTACTTCCCCTGATTACTCCAGTAAAAAAGAGTCGCCTCCAGAGGCGACTCTTTTTTACTAAATTTTTTTCTGGTAACGCCCATCTTTTTCAGAAAAAGCATTCGAATTCTATCAGGCTATTCGTTCATCGCTTCGCTTTAAGTGTTTGATTGTGAATGGTTTGATACGATAGTAATAAAAATTGACGACACAAATTTTTTCATCACCAATCCCCCCTTTTTGTTCCCGTATGAAACAAACCCTTTACGCAATGACATTGGGCCTGCTCGGCTCGGTAATGCTTCCCGTAGCAGCTCAGGCCCAGGATTCTAATTTGGGCGGCATCCGTACGGCAGTAGCCGGCGAGGGCCCCGGCCGCACCTGCGGCAGCATGGAAGTACTGGCGGCTCAGATAGCTGCCAACCCCGCTATGGCCCAGCGCTTGGCCGAGATTGAAAAGCAGGGTGCCCGCTACGCCAGCCAGCCCAGCAGCGAGCTGCAGCGGTCCACGGCCGTCACGCTCACCATTCCGGTAGTAGTGCACGTCCTCTATAATACCTCGGCCCAGAACATCAGCGACGCGCAGATTGCCTCGCAGATTGCCGTGCTCAACGAAGACTTCCAGAAGCTTAACGCTGACGTGAGCAAAACCCCATCGGCTTTCGCCGGCCTGGCTGCCAATGTCAATATTGCCTTCACACTGGCTAAGCGCGACCCCAGCGGCAACGCCACCAATGGCATCACCCGCAAACAGGTAACGCAAACCTCGTGGGGCACCGATGACCGGATGAAAAGCACCAGCACGGGCGGTACCAATTCCTGGAACACCAGCCAGTACCTCAACCTGTGGGTGTGCAACCTGAGCGGCGGCGTGTTGGGCTACGCCCAGTTTCCCGGCGGCGCAGCAGCCACCGACGGCGTGGTGATTCTGACCACCGGCTTCGGCCGCAACGGCTCGGCTTCGGCACCCTTCAACCTGGGCCGGACGGCCACGCACGAAGTGGGCCACTGGCTGAACCTACGCCACATCTGGGGCGATGCCTCCTGCGGCAACGACTTGGTGAGCGACACGCCCACCCAGCAAACCAGCAACGGTGGCTGCCCTACCTTTCCTAAGCGCACCTGCGGCAACACCACCAACGGCGACATGTTCATGAACTACATGGACTACACCAACGACGCTTGCATGTACATGTTCTCGAATGGCCAGAGCACCCGCATGAACGCGCTGTTTGCCACGGGCGGCGCCCGGGCTTCGCTGAAAACCTCGTTGGGCGGCACGGCTCCCAGCGGCGGCGGTACCACGCCTCCCCCCACCGGCACGCCTACCTATTGCGCCAGCAAGGGCACGAGCCAGGCCTACGAGTGGATTGACTACGTGAACCTGGGCACCATCAACCGCACCTCGGCCAAGGACGCCGGCTACTACAACGGCACGGCCCTGAGCACGAGCATCGCCGCCGGTTCGGCGCAGACCATCCGCTTCTCGGCGGGCTTTACCAGCACGGCCTACACCGAGAACTGGAAGATTTACATCGACTACAACCAGAATGGCGTCTTCACCGATGCCGGCGAATTGATTGTGAGCGGCAGCAGCGCTAGCGCGGCTACGCTCAGCGGGGCCTTCACCGTGCCGGCTACGGCTCGCACCGGGGCCACCCGCCTGCGCGTGGTGCTGAGCGACAACGCGGCCACCACCAGCTGCAACACCTACAGCTACGGCGAAACCGAAGACTACACCGTCAACATCACCGGTGGTACGGCCCGCCTTGACGGCAGCACGGCCCGCGTGGGTACGGCCTCCGAGCGTTATAGCTTGTTCCCGAACCCCGCCACCGACGTGCTGCGTATTGCCCGCCCAGCCAGTGCCGACCCAGCCCAGCCCTTCAGCGTGCGTGTGCACGACCTGCGCGGCAGCGAGGTACGCGGCCTGCGCTTCGTCGATGGCGAGTTGAGCGTGTCGAAGCTGAGCCCCGGCATCTACCTGCTCACCCTGAGCGACGGCGACGGTACCACGCACCAGCGCTTTGTGAAGGAATAGCCGACCTGGGTTATCAATGCTTTGGTTGAAAAGAGGCCCGGCAGCAAAGCCGGGCCTCTTTTTTGTTTTCCAGTACCGAGTAATGCCTCGCCAGCCGGCCCGCATAACCTTTTGACAAAGCAAGGGGTAAGCAAAACACGCCTAGCTTCGCCCTTATGAAAACCCTTTACCTTCTTCGTCACGCCAAATCCAGCTGGAGCTTTGACGAGCTTAGCGACCAGGAACGTCCACTTAACGACCGGGGGCGCGACGATGCCCCGGCCATGGGCCAGGCGCTGGCCAAACGCCGCATTTGTCCCGATTTGGTGGTGAGCTCGCCGGCCGTGCGGGCCATGAGCACCGCCGTGCTCGTAGCCCGCGAAATGCAGTATCCGCACGATAAAATAGTGGTGGAAGCCGGGATTTATGGTGCCGACGTGGACCAGTTGCTGGCTGTTATCCACGACCTGCCCGACGCGGCGGATATCGTGCTGCTGGTGGGCCACAACCCCACCATTACCGAAACGGCCAACGCGTTATCGCCCAATTCTGTGAACGACATGCCCACGGCGGCTGTGGTGTGCCTGCGCTTCACCTGTGAGCAGTGGAGCGAGGTGGGCAAGGCCAATGCCGAATTTTATTTCTACGATTTTCCCCGCAATGCCGGCTAGCACCCTGTGCTGATGCCAGGGGCAGGAGCGACAGGACGTGAAAAGGTAAACCGCGGAAACGACTTTCTGACCGGGGAAACCGTAGAGAGGCTTCGGCGGCCGGGTTCTCATCGGTTCCGGCCGCATTTCTTTATCTGCTCACTACGCCATTAGCCCATTGAAAACCCTCTCGCGTGACTTAAGCTGGCTGCGATTCAACGCCCGCGTATTGCAGGAAGCCCAGTGCCCCACCGTCCCGCTGCTGGAGCGCCTGAAGTTTCTGGCCATTTTCAGTAGCAACCTCGACGAGTTTTTCAAGGTGCGGGTGGCCACGCTGCGGCGCCTGGTGAAACTCAAGAAAAAGACCCGCGCCCAGCTCAACGACAACCCCAAGCGGGAGCTGCGCAAGGTGCTCGAAGAAGTGGGGCGGCAGCAGCAGGCATTTGGCGTCACGTTTCGGGAGCAGCTGCTGCCCGAGCTCAACCGCCACCACATTCACCTGCTGAGCGAGGCCGAGCTGAGTGACGGGCAGCGGGAGTGGACGGCCCGCTATTTTGAGGAAAACGTGCGCGACCTGCTTTCGCCCGTGGTGCTGGACGATACTTTGCACCACCTTTTTTTGAAGGACCAGGCCGTGTACCTCACCTTTTACCTGCGTGAGCCCAACGACCCCGAAGCAGGCCTCGAATCGGAGCGGGTGCTGCTGATGGAACTGCCCACCAAGCGCCACGGCGGCCGCTTCGTGCGCCTGCCCGACGAAGGTGAGGAGCGGTTCGTATTATTTCTGGACGACGTGATTCGCGTGGGCGCGGCCGGGCTTTTCCCGGCCTACCAGCGCGTGGAGGTCGGCGCCATCAAGCTTTCGCGCGATGCCGAGCTCGACATTGAGGAGGAAGTATCGGGTGACCTGATGGAGAAAATCCGCAGCAGCCTGAGCAAGCGCGCCACCGGTTTTCCGGCCCGCCTGCTCTACGACCCGCTGATGCCGCCGGAAACGCTCCGCGCCATCAAGCAGAAAACCGGCATCACCGACGAGGAGTTGGTGGAGGGCAGCCGCTACCACAACTTCCGCGACTTTTTCGGCTTTCCCGAGTTCAGCGACGCGGGCCTGAATTACCCCGCCCGCCCGGCCTTGCCGCACCCCACGCTACCGCGCACGGGCAGCCTGCTGGCCGCCATCGCGCAACGCGACCACCTGCTGCACCCGCCCTACCAGTCGTTCGACTACGTCACGCGCCTGTTGCGCGAAGCCGCCACCGACCCGCGCGTATCCGCCATCAGCATCACCCTCTACCGCGTGGCCAGCAAGAGCGCCGTGGTAAAAGCCCTGCTGAAAGCAGCCAAGCACGGCAAGCAGGTAACGGTGGTGGTAGAGCTGAAAGCGCGCTTCGACGAGGAATCCAACCTCTTTTGGGCTGATAAGCTCAAACGAGCCGGCGCCAACGTCATTTTTACCCCGCCCGAGCTGAAAGTACACAGCAAGCTGCTGCTGCTCACGCGCCTGGAGGACGACGAAACCACCCGCCAATATGCCTATTTCAGCACTGGTAATTTCAACGAAAGCACCAGTACGCTCTATACCGACCACGGCCTGTTTACGGCCGACGCGCGGCTGACCGGCGAAGCGGCCATGGTGTTCGATTACCTGCGCGACCAAAGCGTGGTGCCGGAGCTCAAGCACTTGCTTGTGGCTCCGTTTGCGCTGCGGCCGGGCCTCAACGCGTTGGTTGACTACGAAATCAAGCAGGCGAAGAAAGGCAAGGAGGCGTACATTATTCTCAAGGTGAACTCGGTGGAAGACCGGGACATGATTGCCAAACTCTACCAGGCCAGCGCGGCCGGCGTGCGGGTCGAGCTCATCGTGCGCGGCATTGGCTGCCTGCTGCCAGGACAGCCCGAATTCAGTGCCAACATCACCCAGCACGGCCTCGTCGACCGCTTTTTGGAGCACAGCCGGGTGTACGTTTTCGGCCACGGCGGCGAGGAAAAAGTCTACGTGTCCTCCGCCGACTGGATGACCCGCAACCTCGACCGCCGCGTGGAAATAGCCTTCCCGATGCTGGACGAGGGCCTGCGCGCCGAGCTGCGCTACCTGCTCGATTTGCAGCGAAACGACACCGTGAAAGCGCGCGACTTCGACAACAACTACGTGCTGCCGCAGGATGGAAAAAAGCCCGTGCAGGCCCAGGAAGCTGCCTATGCGTGGCTAAAGGGCCTCAAGCGCCGGCAGCAAAAAGCACAAAAATCTCAAGACTGAGCAGGGCTTACGTACAGTTGTTTCTCGCAGAGGTTCGCAGAGGTAAAACGCAGAGGTCCGCAGAGGTCAGGCGGCAAAATCTGCGAACCTCCGCGTTTACCTCTGCGGGCCTCTGCGAGAAAGCTCGTCAGAAAGTCGTTTACGTAAGTCCTAACAGTGCAAACCCTACGCCACGGTTCCGCCGCAGCTTGAGCCGCTGCCGGCGGTGCAACCGTAGCAGTGCTGGTTCACCACGATGCTGCGGCGGGCCAGGGCGGCGGCGTCGAAATCGCGGATGTGCTGCACGGGGCTGGCCACGTACAAATCCAGCATTTGGTTGAAGTCGCAGTCGTAGAGGCCGCCGTCCCAGCCCACGGAAATGGTGGTGCGGCACATGACGCCCGCGGCGGCCACGGGGTTGAAGGCATTCACTAGCTTTTCCATGTAGCCGGCGTAGTTGCCCGACTCGATGAGGTAGTCGAGGTAGCGGCTCACCGGAATGTTGGTGATGGCGAACAGCTCGTTGAAAACGATGCCGAAATCCTTCGCCAACGCACGCTTGAACTGGTCTTGCAGCCCTTTTTGGGCGCCGGGCAAAAAGGCCCCGCTGGGGTTATAAACCAGGTTCAGCACCAGCCCCGAGCCTTCGACGCCGTAGCCCACGGCATTCAGCATTCTCAGCGCTTTAATGGAATCGGCAAACACGCCGTCGCCGCGCTGGCGGTCGGTTTGGCCGGCGCTGTACGAGGGCAGAGAACTTACCACTTCCACGCCGTACCGCTTGAAAAACTCGGGCAGGTCGTGGTATTTCTTATTGGCCACGATGATGGTGAGGTTGCAGCGCACCAGCACCTTGCGGCCCAGTTGGCTGATTTGCTCCACGAACCACCGGAAATCCGGGTTCATCTCGGGCGCGCCGCCAGTCAGGTCCACCGTCTGAATGTCGCTCTGGGCCAGCGCGTCGAGGCAGAGCTGCATCGTGTCGCGGGTCATGATTTCCTTGCGGTCGGGGCCGGCATCTACGTGGCAGTGTTTGCATACCTGGTTGCACATTTTGCCCACGTTGATTTGCAGCACGGCCGGCGCCACCGGCGCGAGCGGAAACAGCCCGGCGCCGCGCAGCTTCTCGTGAAACAGCGGCAAATGCAGCGTTTCGGCTACTTCCTGGCGCAGCACGGTAAGCTGAAAAGCCGAGTCGGCCAGTTGGTGGCCCGAGGCCTTGAGGGACTTCATATTTGCGAATGAGTGAATAACAGCGGAAGCCAACGGCCCCAGCGGTTTACATGGAAAGGTCCTTGACTTTGTTCATCATCTGCACACTGTGCACCAGCGTGGCACCACCCCGAATGGCTGCTGCAACGTGCACGGCTTCCATCATCTCGGGCTCGGTACAGCCTTTTTCCATCGTGTCCGACGTGTAAGCATCGATGCAGTAGGGGCATTGCACGGCGTGCGCCACGGCCAAGGCAATAAGGGATTTTTCGCGCGCCGTGAGGGCACCTTCGGCGAATACCGCCCCGTAATAGGAGAAAAACTTCTCGGCAAATTCGGGTTGAAACTCGCCGATGCTGCTGAATTTTTTGAGGTCGGAAGGATTGTAGTACGTGTCCATGGTGGTTTTGAAAAGAGGTTCGAAACAGCGGGAAATTACAGCTTTTGTGGAGGATTTCACTCGTAAAAGTGCCGCAGGCGCCGTACCGTTCGAAGCACTATCCAATCGCCGAGCCGGGGAAAGAACGTATGGAGCAGCACGATGAGCCGGCCCAGGACCGAAATGACGGTGCGCTGGCGCCGCCGCTGAATGTGCCCGAGGATAATTCCGGCTACGTCGGCCTGTGATTTCTGCCAGCGCGGCGGGCGGTGGGCAATGGGTACGGGCTGCCCGTTGGCATCGAGCACGCGCTTTTCGGCGTCGTTTTGCGTGAAGCCGATGTGAACCACGCCAAAGTGAATGCCGGTGTGGGCCAGCTCCAGCCGCAGGGTGTGGGCCAGGTTGGCCACTGCTGCCTTGCCCGCGCAGTAGGCCGAGCCGCTGGGCATGCCATTGAGGGCCGAAATCGAAGAAATAAACGTGACGCTGCCCCGCGTTCGCATCAGGTGCGGCAGCGCGGCCTTGAGCGGGTACACCGTGCCATACACGTTGCTGTCGAGCACCTGCCGGAACACCTCGGGCTGCATATCGGCGAAGTAGGCGCGCATCGAAACGCTGGCGTTGGTCACGAGCACATCCAGCTGCCCAAACTCCCGAATGGCGGTTGCCACCAGCCGCTCGCAGTCGCCATAGTCCGTCACATCGGCCCGGCAGCTGGCCACGGTCAGCCCGGCCTCGGCCAGCTCCTGGCGGGTGCGTTCCAAACGCTCGGCGTTGCGGCCGTTGAGGACCACGGCCCCGCCCTGCTCACAAAACGCCCGCGCCGTTTCCCGGCCAATGCCCGATTCCGAGCCGGTGATAATGGCTACTTTGCCCGCAAACGGTCCCGTCCGGGCCGCTTGGGGCGGCCGGGGCAGGGTGGGGCTGGTGGCCGCGATGGGGTTGGTCTCAAACATAATGGTGTTCCTTGAACCAGGCGAAGGCTTCGGCCACGGCCTGCGCTACCGGGGTTTGGGGCAGGCCAAGTTCGGCAATAGCTTTTTGAACGGAGAAGTAGTGGCCGTCATTCGCCACGGCCGTCATGGCGGAATTCACCTGCGCGGGGCGGCCGGTGAGGCGGGCCTGCCAGTCGCCGGCCACGCCCACCAGCCGGGCCACGGCGGCCGGCACGGGCCAGCGCGGCGGCGGGCAGGCTATCACGTGGGCCATTAGCTGGAAAGCCTCGCGGTAGCTCAGGTTTTGGTTGCCCAGAATATACGACTCGCCCACGCGGCCCTGGTCCAGGGCATTCACGGTGGCCGCGGCCACGTCGCGCACGTGCACGTAGTTTTTGCCGCCGGCCGGGCAGCCCAGCAGCCGGCCCCGGTACAGCTCCAGCAATAGGGCGTTGGAAGTCGGTTTGGCATCGCCGGGGCCCAGCATGAAGGTGGGGTGCACCAGCACGGCGGGCAACTGCCAGTCGGCCACGGCGCGCAGCACCCGGTTGGTGGCAGCCCGCTTGCTGTCCATGTAATCCAGGCCGTAGCGGGCGCCGGCAAAGGGCTGGGTTTCGTCGCCGGGCTGCGCCTGCGTGCCGAAGCCGAATACGTTGGCCGTTCCCACGTACACCAACCGCTCGATTTGGGCCTGTCGCGCCAGCTCTAGCACGGTGGCGGTACCGGCGTCATTGGCAGCCCACAGCGCCGGGTCGCGGGCCGGGTTCACCCGCGCCAGGGCTGCCGCATGAATGATGGCCGTGCAGCCATCGGCCGCCCCGGCCACCGAGTCCGGCTGGCTGATGTCGCCCGTCACGCACTCGATGGGCAGGCTTTGCAAGGGCGGCAGGGGAGAAGCTGCCAGGTGGTTTTGGGGCCGCACCAGGGCGCGCACGGTGTAGTTGCGGCGTAGCAGCTCGGCCACAAGGTGGCGGCCCAGAAAGCCGTTGGCGCCGGTGACGAGGATGGTCGGCGGCATCAGCGGTAGTTGAGCATGGCCTTGTAGGTGCGGGCAATGCGCACGGGCGACACCTTCAGAAAAAACAGCGAAAAGGCCGTGAGGTTGGCGACCTGCACCCGCAGCCAGCCGTTGGTTTCGTACTTGCGGGCCGATACCCGAACGTCCTGCGGCACGATAAAAAAGGAGGCCACTTTCCGAATCCGAAGAATGATTTCGAAGTCTTCCATGATGACAAACCGCTCATTAAACCCGCCCAGCCGCTGAAACAACGCTTGGGTGACAAACAGCGTCTGGTCGCCGCCGCGGCTCATAATGCCCGGAAAGCGGGTGCCGTAGCTGTTGATGCGCAGCAGCGGATGGGGCGAATCGAACCGAAACCGGTAGCAGCCCGCCTCGTGCCCCCCGGCCACCGCCGCCCCGATGGTGGCCACGTAATCGGGGTGAATGCCGACGTCGGCGTGCACGAAATAGAGAATGGCGCCGGTGGCGTGTTGCGCGCCAAAGTTCATTTGGGCAGCACGGCCGGCTTTGGGGGCCAACAGCACCGTGGCCCCGGCCTGCCGGGCGGCCTCGGCGGTGCCATCGGGGCTGTGCGCATCTATCACCAGCACCTCCACCGCCTGGCCTGCGGCAAAGTGGCGCAGGTCCTGCACCAGCCGGCCAATGTTGGCGGCTTCATTGTAGGTGGGAATGATAACGCTGAGGGTCATATGCGAAGGCTTCGGGAAAACGGGAATTTCTCGGATTAGAGTTAACGGACTGGAACGTGATATGGGTTTCCACGCCCCCTCGTTCGGCTAAAAAGCTTCGCCGATGGTGAGGTACAGGCCGCTCGACTCCTTGCCAAAGCCGTAATCGACGCGCAGGTTGAGGTGGTCGCGCCGGTTGACGGTGAAGCGCAGGCCCGCGCCGTAGGCCCCTTTGGGCTGGCCCAGGCGCAGGGCCGTTTGCCCGTTGCCCAGCACGCCCACCGAGCCGAATACTACGGCACCCAGGCGCCGGTAGGCCGCCACCCGCAGCTCGGTTTGGAGCAGGGCCGCGTTCTGGTCGCGGTAACGGCCTTCGTAGTAGCCGCGCATCCGGCGGGTGCCGCCGAGCAGCGAAATGGCATTGAACGGCGCCGTGCCTACCGTGTAGCTGGCGTAGTAGTTCATGGCCAGAATTGCCTTTTTGTGCAGGGTGTGGTAGGACGATACATCTGCTGTGTAGCGGTCAGAATACGTGGTTTGGCCGGTGGGGCCGGCCCCGGCCGCGGCGTTGCGCACCAGGCCGCTGATGTCGGCCACCACGCCCTTACCGGGGAAAAATACGTTGTCCCGCGAGTCAAAAAAGAGGCCCAGGCCGCTGCCCAGCAGCCGGCTGCCCTGCCCGCCCGGCACCGCGCCCGAAGCCAGCTGGCCATCGGGCACGGTGGTGGTCACGTCGTAGTCTTCGTACTGGTAGCGCAGGCCGGCGTAGAGCTTGCCCTGCCGGAGCGCGGGCATGATGCGCCGGAACGCATTGAGTCGCACGCGGGGGAAATTGACGCCGTACAGCTCACGCGGCACTTCGTTTTCGCCCAGGCCGTAGAAGTAGTAATTGTAGCGGTAGTAGCCCAGCTCGCCGTAGGCGTAGTAATTATTGTGGTCGTAGAACAGCTGGAAGGGCAGGTACACCAGCAGCTGCTTATTTTGCGTGTAGGCCACGCCGAAGGTGAACTGGGACGGGCGGGCGGCCGGAAAATCGGCATCGCGCCGAAAGCGCACGGTGGCCGTGGCGGCCGCGCCGTAGGCCAGCCGGGTTTCGGGCGTGTAGTACACCAGCGGCAACGGAAACAGCGCAATCCGCTTGGGCACGGTGTCGGCGGGCGCCGTTAGGCCCAAAAGCGCGGAGAGCAGGAGCATTGGCATGAATTTAGGATGCTTACGGAGCTGCGGCCGGGGATAGTTTGGCCGCTATTCAATCTTCGCCTCAACTACTACCCGTATACTCTGTTTATGAACAAGATGATAAAACTAACCAACCTCCCCGCGCTGGCCATGCTTGGCCTTTCGATAGCTGCCCTGGTGGCTTGCAGCGCACCGGAAACGCCCTTATTCGCGGCAAATAATGTCGCGGCAAATAATGCGGCAATGAGCAGCGCCGCCGCCCCGTTTGACCATAGCGCCTACGACCGGCTGCTGAAAAAGCACGTCAACGAAAAAGGGCAGGTGAGCTACAAGGGCTTCAAAGCCGACCAAAAGGAATTTGACCAGTACCTGGCCCTGCTCAGCAAAAACGCACCGACCAAGAGCTGGAGCAAAAACGAGCAGATGGCCTACTGGATAAACGCCTACAACGCCTACACCATCCGGCTCATCCTCAACCACTACCCGGTGGAGAGCATCAAGGATATTGGCTCGAAAATTAAGATTCCCTTCGTGACCACGCCCTGGGCGTCCAAGTTTTTCAGCATCGGCGGCGAGAAAATGAGCCTCGATAATATTGAGCACGGCACGCTGCGTAAGAACTACGACGACCCGCGCATTCACTTCGCCCTGGTGTGCGCCTCGGTTTCGTGCCCCCGGCTGCGCAATGAGGCGTTTACCGCCGAGAAGCTGGACCGCCAGCTCGACGACCAGGCCCGCGATTTCCTCAACGACCCCACCAAAAACAAGCCCGGTTCCGGACAGCTTTCCAAGTATTTCGACTGGTACAAGGGCGACTGGGAAAACAACGGCCAGTCGGTAGCCAAGTGGGTGAACAAGTACGCCAAAACCAAGCTCGCCAACCCCGACAAGGTGTCGTACCTGGACTACAACTGGAACCTGAATGAGCAATAAGGGCCGGCGCCTGGGCTGCTGGCTGGCCTTGGGCAGCCCGTGGCTTTTGCCAACTGCCCAGGCGCAGGCACCTAAGGAAACCC
>NZ_JNLX01000152.1 GCF_000715495.1 Hymenobacter sp. IS2118
CCCGCCGCTACGTCATCGAAGTGGCGGGCATCCGGGTGGGCACGATGACGGCCACTCGAATGCCGCAGGCCGGCACGGAGGTGCTGTACACGCTGGTGAGCGACGTGCAGGTGAAGTTCCTCTTCTACAACCTCAAGATTTATTACCAGGTCAATAACCGTTTTCGCAACGGGCAGCTCCAGCTCTCCACGGTGGAAGCGCACACCAACCAGGGCGATTTCACGTCCCGCGCCGAGTGGAAGGGCGACCACTACGACATCGTGGCCGAGCAGTATAAGCACAGCTACCGCGCCACCGAAAAGAAGCCGATTACCTACGCCGTGACCAACCTGTTTTTTGGCGAGCCTGCCGGCCAACCGCGCGCCTACGCCGAGTACTTTGGCGACTATTTCAGCCTAAGCCGCACGCCCGAGCCCGGCATTTTGCGGGCCCGGCGCGACGGCCGCGAAGACGAGTACCAGTACGCCAACGGCCAGCTGGTGGCCATCGTTAAAAAGAACCCGCTCAAGAATTTTATTATTCGCCTGCTGCCGTAGCCGCTGCTAGCGCCGCACCCCGGCCTTTTCCAGCAGCTTGCGCGGCGGCGTAATAAAGAGTTCCAGCCCGGCATAAGGTGCGCCGTTAAACTTGGAATCGATGATTTTTTCGCGGTCGTTGTTGGTGCGGTCAAACGCATCAAAGGCGTAGTTGTAGCGGTAGCCCGCCTCGGCCCCCAGCCACAGGAAACTTAGCAGTTCGCGCTCCCAGCGCACCCGGAATTTGACCTCGGTTTCGCGCAGCTCCAGCGTACGCAGGGGTTTTTTATCGGCCAGGGGCGCACCGTTGGGGTCGATGCGCGCCAGCTCATTGCGCAGCTTAACGATGTAGTTGTAGCCATCGACGGTGTAGCCGGCGTAGAAAATCGACGACTCCGAGACGTTGTAGCGGGCCGTTACCCGCGCCGGAAACAGGGCCTCAATGCCCCACCGGTCGTTGAAAGTGCGATTGTAGAGCACGGCCGGGTACAAGCTCAGCCGGCCAAACGTGTAGCCGTACTGAAAGCCCAGGCCCCACGAAAAATTCGGGCTGCGCTTCCAGCCGTACACCGCTTCGGCCGAAAAGCGCGAATAGTCGGAGGTCGTCAGGTCGGTGGAGGAATTGTAGTCGCCGCTCAGCTCGCCCTTCACGCGGGCCAGAAACCAATGCACCTCATTGATGGGCCGGAGCACCACAACCTGTGAGGCAATGCTTTTCAAGCCCTTGTTTTCGATGTTGCGGTAAAGCTCGTAATCGGTAGTGGCGGGCCCTTTGAATTTGAATTCTTCGCGCTCGTAGCTCAGCCCCACCACTACCTTCAGGTGCGGCCGGTTCCAGGCCGGAATGTAGCCTTTGATAGAGAGGTGGGCGTTTTTGTCGACCTGCCCGTTGTAGCTCCTGATGCCCACCACCTGCGCTTCCGACTGCACGCCGAACCGGGGCGTGCGCTCGTAACGCACAATCAGGCCCTTGCTCGGACCCATGCCCAGCACCGAGGGGTTGGCAAATACGCGCTGGCTGATGGGAGCCAGGGTACTGTCGGTAACGGGCGGCGCGGCTGGTGGGTAGAGTGGCGGCCGGCTCGGGTCCTGGGCTCGCGCCACGTGGCCGGCCCCCATCGCTACAACCAGGAACAGACCGAAACGAAGAGCAATAAAACGGTTCATAGGCAAGCGCCGCGGGTTGGAAAAGGCGGATGCTGCCCTTACGCGAAACGAATGGAAACAGCCAATTTTCATGGCCCGGAAGGGTGGATTTTGCTTATTCGCCGGTGTAGGCAGTTGTGCTTTGGTAGGGGAAGCGCTGCTGGTGCATGGCCGCCACGCGCTTGCCGAGCAGCTCGCGCAGTTCCTCCATATTGGTGCGCTCCTGGGCCGAGACGAACACCACCGGGTCGTGCAATTTGGCCATGTAGGTGGCTTGCAGCTGCGCCAGCGGCGGGCGCGGGGCCGTGCCGTTGTCCTCGGCATCAAGCACTTCGCCAAACGGGTCCAGCTCCGCGTCGTCCTGCTTGTACTGGTCTATCTTGTTGAACACCAGCAGCACCGGCTTGTCGGCCGCGCCAATGTCGTTCAGCGTGTCGTTCACCACCTGAATCTGCTCCTCGAAGCCGGGGTGCGAAATGTCCACGACGTGCAGCAGCAGGTCGGCCTCGCGAATCTCATCGAGCGTGCTCTTAAAGCTCTCAATCAGCTTGGTGGGTAGCTTGCGGATGAACCCCACCGTGTCGGAAAGCAGAAACGGGGTTTGTTCGAGCACCACTTTGCGGGTGGTGGCGTCCACGGTGGCAAACAGCTTGTTTTCGGCAAACACGTCGGACTTGCCCAGCACGTTCATCAGCGTGCTTTTGCCCACGTTGGTGTAGCCCACCAGCGCCACCCGAATGCTGCCGCCGCGGGCCTTGCGCTGGGTGTGGGCCTGCTTGTCGAGGTCTTCGAGCTTCTCCTTGAGGAAGGCAATGCGGTCGCGCACGATGCGGCGGTCGGTTTCGATTTCGGTTTCGCCGGGGCCCTTCATGCCCACGCCGCCGCGCTGCTTGTCCAGGTGAGTCCAGAGGCCGGTGAGGCGGGGCAGCAGGTACTGGTACTGCGCCAACTCGACCTGCGTGCGCGAAGTGGCCGACTTGGCCCGCAGCGCGAAAATGTCCAGAATCAGCAGCGAGCGGTCCACAATCTTCACCATCAGCTCGGCCTCCAGGTTGCGGAGCTGGGAGGGCGACAGGTCGTCGTCGAATACCACCATGCTGGTGTTTTCGTGCTGCACCCAGGCTTTGATTTCGGCCAGCTTGCCCTCGCCCACATACGTGCGGATGTCGGGCTTCTCCAGCCGCTGCACGAAGCGTTTGGTGGCAGTGGCGCCGGCCGTCTCAATCAGAAACGCCAGCTCGTCGAGGTATTCCGTGGTTTGGGCTTCGGACTGCCGGCGCGGGGGCACGCTCACGAGCACGGCGGTTTCCTGCTCTTTGGCCGTGGCGTAGGCACCGTCGGTTTTGGTGGCCACGTAGCCGGTTTTGGCGTTGTCGGTGGTGAAGTGCCGGGTGCTGGCGGCGGGCTTGCGGCCGCCGGATGCTTTGTTTGCCATGTAGTTGTTGGTTGTCAGTGTAATTCCGTTGGTTTCCGCCCTACCGTGACCCCACCCCCTAACCCCCCTCCCCTCCGGGAGAGGGGGAACTAGTTTTTAGTTGTAAAAATTTAAGAACTAGAGCTAGATACGAGTCCCCCCTCTCCCGGAGGGGAGGGGGCTAGGGGGTGGGGTGACGCGGCCGGGTCCGCTTCAACCTAACAAAGAACGTCATGCGATGGCGAAGCCGAGGCCGCGCTACCGCATGACGTTCTTTCAACGCAACGCCGGGCCGGCGTTTATTGTGCCGGCTTGGCGGGCGCCTTGGTGAAGTCGCCGGCTTTCACGATGGTCAGCTTGGAGTAGTTGAGGTACTTTTTGGCGGCGGCGCTCACCTGCTCGGGCGTGAGGTCGGCGATGCGCTTTTCCAGCTCGGCGTCGTAGCCGGTGAAGGTGCGGCCCTCGGCTTTGGTGAGGTACTGGGCCCAGGTGCTGGCCAGGTTGCCGTCCTGCGAACGCTGCACCTGGAAGTTTTGCAGGGCGGCCGACTTGGCGGCTTTCAGCTCCTCAGCCGTCACGCCGTCCTTGCTCAGGCGTTCCAGCTCTTCGCGGTAGGCGGCTTCGAGGCGGGCCGAGTTTTCGGGGTTGTAGATGGCGTAGGAGCCGAAGGTGCCGATTTTGTCGTTGTCGTCGGCATACATAAACGAGCCCACGCCGTAGCTCACGCCCTCTTTCTGCCGGATGCGGGTGGCCAGGCGCGAGTTCAGGAAGCCGTCGCCGAGAATGTAGTTGGCCATGTAGAGCGCGGCGTATTCGGGGTCGTCGTCGCGCATCAGATACTTGAGGAAGGCGAAGAACATGGCGTTGGCCTTGTCGTCGGTCTGAATGGACCGGGCCGTGGGCGTGGCGGTGTTCTCGAATAGGCGGCCGGGGATGCGGGCGTAGGCTTTCGGCGCTTTCCAGGTGCCGAGCTGGCTCTTCACCGTCTTGCGTAGCGCGGCCTCATCGAAGGCGCCGACCACGGCCAGGGTGGCGTGCTGGGCGCCGTAGAAGTCCTTGTAGAAGGCCCGGATATCCTCCACTTTGATGGCTTTGACGGCCGCGATTTCGTCCTCGTAGCTCAGCGTTTCAAACGGGTGGCCCTTGGGGTAGGGGTTGCTGAGGCGGGTAACCAGGTTGTAGGCCAGGCCCTGCGGGTCCTGCTGCTGCGACTCCAGGCCGGCGAGGCGCTCCTGCTTCAGCTTCTCCAGCTCGGCGGCCGGGAAGGTGGGGTTGCGCAGGCAGTCGAGCACGATGGCCATCACCGTGGGCAGGTTGGCTTTGTCGGCCTGCACGCGCACGTTGGTGCTCTGCCCGTCGCCGCTGATGTTCACCTGGGCCTTGGCCTTGTCGAAGGCGTCCTGAATCTGGGAGTAGGAGCGGGTTTTGGTGCCGCGCTGCAGCATGGCGGCCGTGAGGCTGGCCAGGGCGGGCTTGTTGGTGAGGCTGGTTTCGTCGCCGTAGCGCAGCTTGAGCTGCATGTTCACCGAGTTGCCGCGGGTTTGCTTGGGCAGCAGGGCCAGCTTCACGCCGCCTTCCTGGCTGCGCTTGGTGCGGGCGTCGATGTTGGCGGGCGAGGCGTCGAAGGCTTCGCCGGCCGCAATGGCGGCCTCGCCCTTGTAGCCTTTCACCAGCGCGGCCACGTCGGGCGTGGCCGGAATCACGCTGCGGTCGGGCTTGGCATCCGGGATAAACAGGCCCACGGTGCGGTTGCTGGGCTTGAGGTAGGCGGCGGCCACGCGCTGCACGTCGCCGGGCGTCACCTTGCGCAGGGCGTCGCGGTAGAGGTACACCAGGCGCCAGTCGCCAGTCGCTACGTATTCGCTCATGGCCAGGCCCACCTGCTCGGAGCTTTGGAAGAGCAGCTCCACGTCTTTGAGGCGCTTGGCTTTGGCGCGGTCCACTTCCTCGGCGGTGGGGGCGTTTTTGGCCACGTTGTCGAAGGTGTTCAGCAGCACGGTGCGGGCCGAATCGAGGGAGCGGCCGGCGCGGACTTCGGCGTAGAAGTAGGCAAAGCCGGCATCGTGCAGGGTGGGGGTGAAGCCCCACTGGCTGGCCGCCTTCTTGCTTTCGATGAGGGATTTGTAGATGCGACCCGAGGGCTCGTTGGTGAGCACGTCCACCAGCACGTCGGTGGCCGCGTAGTCGGCGTGGGCGCCCGCCGGGGTGTGGAAGGCCACGCCGATGCCCTGCACGTCGCCGGTGCGGCGCAGGGTCAGCTGCCGCTCGCCGTCCTGGGTAGGCTCGATGGTGTAGGTGGGCTGGAGCACCCGCGTGGGGCGCGGAATGCTGCCGAAATACTGCTGCACCAGGGCCAGGGTCTTGGCCTCGTCTACCTTGCCGGCCACGAGCAGCACGGCGTTGTCGGGCTGGTAGTATTTCTGATAAAAGGCCCGGAGGTTATCCACCGGCACTTTTTCGATGTCCTCCTTCGAGCCGATGGTGCTCTTGCCGTAGTTGTGCCAGAGGTAGGCCGAGTTCAGCACCCGCTCCATGAGCACGCGGGGAGGCGAGTTCTCCCCGCGCTCAAACTCGTTGCGCACCACGCTGAACTCGGAGGCCAAATCTTCCTTCTTGATAAAGGAATTCACCATCCGGTCGGCCTCCAAGTCCAGGGCCCACTTCAGGTTTTCGTCGGTGGCCGAGAAGGTTTCGAAGTAGTTGGTGCGGTCGTACCAGGTGGTGCCGTTGGGCGAGGCGCCGTGCTCGGTCAGCTCCTGGGGCACGTTGGGGTGCTTGGTGCTGCCCTTGAATACCATGTGCTCGAGCAGGTGGGCCATGCCGCTTTCGCCGTAGCCCTCGTGCCGCGAGCCCACCAGGTAGGTGATGTTCACGGTGGCCGTGGCCTTGGAGGGGTCGGGGAAGAGCAGCACCCGCAGCCCGTTCTTGAGCTGGTATTCGGTGATGCCCTCCACGGACGTTACGCGGCTCACGCCCGCCGGCAGGGCGGGGGTGGTTTGGCTAACGCCGGCCTTCGGTTGGGCCAGCGCCGGGGCGGCGCTGCTCAGGGCCAGCAAGGCCAGCGCCGGCAGGCTCCGGCGCAGGAAATTACGGTTTTGCATGAGGAGAGGGAAAAAGGGAGTGAGGTATGAAGATGGAAAATGCCGGGAGCACCCCATCCCCTAGCCCCTTCCCCCGGAGGGGAAGGGGCTAGGGGATGGGGTGCCGCGCCTGCGCCTAGCTCACGGCCAGCCCAAACGTGGCGCTTTGGGTGCCGTTGGCCGCGTCGCGGTCCATAAAAAAGGCGTAGTAGTCGCGCTGCTCGGCCTGGCCGGGCGTCAGGTTGGGGCGGGTGTCGAGGTAGGGCGAGTAGGTATCGGCGCTTAGGAAGCTGAACTCGGTTTCGGCCCCCCGGCGGCTGTAGAGGTGAATGCCCTGGTGGCCGGCCTTCTTGAATTCGACCTTAATCTGGCCTCCGTCGAGGCTGAGTTTCAGCTCCGGGGTGTGGGCGGCCACGCGGGCATCGGCGCTGGTGGCGTCGGCAGTTTCCACGCCCGTCATCTGCAGCTGGGCGAGCTGGGCGGGCGTCACGCCGGGCGTGTTGCGCACGAGCAGGGCCAGCCGGCGGGTGTTGGCTTCGCTGAGCCTGTCCTGAGCGGCCAGCGTGTCGGCGGCCGCTTTCTGGGCCACCTTGGCGGCATCAAAAGCCAGGCGGGCATCCACGAATTTCTGGGCCGCCGCTACGGCCGCCGTGGTAGTCGGCGCATCCAGCTTGAGGGCGGTGGCAATGGCGGGCAGCACCTTCACCAGGTTTTGGTAGAAAGCCAGCTCGGAAGCGGCGGCATTGGGAAACCAGTCTTTTTTCATGAAAAGGGAGAATGAGGTAAATGAATACTCAATAGTAGGCGAAAGAATTGATTAGTAGGGTTTACAGGGGCAGGCCCGCGCCCCTCAGGGCCAGGGAACCAACCGAAACCGACTGCGAAACAGGCTCCCCTCCCCCGCAGGGGAGGGGCCGGGGGTGGG
>NZ_JNLX01000153.1 GCF_000715495.1 Hymenobacter sp. IS2118
AGGAAACGATGGTCTTCTCGTAGCGGGTGGCCAAGCGGCGATACTGCTTCATGCGTCCGAAAAAGCGTTCGATTTTGTTGCGGTCGCGGTAGGCATTCTCGTCCAGGGGCAGCGGTTGGGTGCGGTTGGGGTGGCTGGGGATGACGGCTTGAATACCGCGTTGAGCGCAATAGGCGCGGGTTTGGTCGCTGTCGTAGGCCGTGTCGGCCACTACCTGGCCCACGTCGAGGCCGTCGAGCAGGGGCAGCGCCTGCGGGCTGTCGCCGGCCTGGCCGGGGGTGGCGAGCAGGCGCACCGCGTTGCCCAGCGACTCGACGCAGGCGTGAATTTTGGTGCTCATCCCGCCCCGGCTGCGGCCGAGGCACTCGGTCTGAGCGTCGCTTTTTTTTGGCCCGCCGCGTGCTGGTGCGCCCGCACGATGGTCGAGTCGAGCAGCACCCAGTCCAGCTCCGGCGCTTGGACGACCTGGAAAAGGCGGCGCCAGACGCCTTTTTCGGCCAGCCGGCGGAAGCGTTTGCGGGCCGTGTCGGACTTGCCGAAGCGTTCGGGCAGGTCGGCCCACGGGCAGCCGGTGCGCATTATCCACACCACAGCGTTGAAAAACAGCCGGTTATCGACGGCCGTCGCCCCGCCATCGGCGGCCTTGCCGGAGAGGTGCGGGGCAACCAGGGCCCAGGTAGCATCAGAAATTTCGTGACGGCGCATGCTGAAAAGTAAATAAGCAGTAAACATATAGCTGATTTCTTATTGTCCTCACGCCCTAGTGTCACCTCAGTTTTGTGTTCCGCGCTGGCCTTGTTAAACATCATCATCCTTTCTTCAGTCATCGGACATAAAGATTCACAAGATGTAAGAATCACAGCTATTATAGAAAAAATAAATATATATTTAATGAACATCATACAATGTTCGTTTTGTGGAAAATATAATACCATCTTTTTTGTAGTGGTAGTTGTAAGCTCCCCCTTAAAGTGAGCCAGTCAAAACTAGAGGTCAGGCTTGTAAGCTTCCCCTTGAAGTGAGCCAATCAAAAGCAGAATCCATTTAAAAGCCAAACACCACAAACCCATACCCCACACCACCCTAATTCCGCACCGCAATCAGCAGCCCTAGCTCCTTATAGCGCATGTTGAATTTCTTCGCAATCATGGAATTGGTGAGGGAGCCGCGGTAGATGTAGACGCCGCTGCGGAAATGCTCGTTGGTGAACAGCACTTCGTTGATGCCGCCGTGCTGGCTGATTTCCTGGAGGATGGGCGTGAAGATGTTACTCAGCGCGTGGGTGGCGGTGCGGGGCACGCGCGAGGCGATGTTGGGCACGCAGTAGTGCACCACGTCGTATTTGCGGAATACGGGCTTGCTGTGGCTGGTCATCTCGCTGGTTTCGAAGCAGCCGCCCTGGTCGATGCTCACGTCGATGATGATGGAGCCGGGCGCCATGCTGGCCACCATTTCCTCGCTCACCATGAAGGGAATGCGGCCGTCCTCCACCGCGAGGGCGCCGATTACCACGTCGGCCCGCCGGATTTGCTGGCTCAGGGCAAACGTATCCAACGTGCTGGTGTAGAGCTGCATGCCCAGGTTGTGTTTGAGGCGGCGCAGCTTGTAGAGGTGGTTATCGAACACCTTGACTTCGGCGCCAAGGCCGGTGGCGGCGCGGGCGGCGTATTCGGCCACCGTGCCGGCCCCCAGAATGACGACCTGCGACGGCGGCACGCCCGTGATTCCGCCCAGAATAATGCCCTTGCCTTCGTTGGAGCGGGCCAGGTATTCGGCCGCAATCAGCATCACCGTCGAGCCGGCGATTTCGCTCATGGCGCGCACCACGGGCCGGGCGCCGCTGGGGTCTTTCATCAGCTCGAAGCCGATGGCGTTGATTTTTTTACGGGCCAGCGCCGCGATGTATTCTTGGGTCATCGAACCCATTTGCAGGGCCGAAATCAGGGTTTGGTTGGGGTGCAGCAGCTCCACTTCCTCGAGCGTGGGGGGCGCTACTTTTAGCAGCACATCGGCCTTGTACACCTCCTCCGGCGAGTACACAATCTGGGCGCCGGCTTCGGAATAGGCGTGGTCGGCAAACTTGCTGGGCTCGCCGGCCCCGGCCTCCATTACCACCTCGTGGCCCTCGTTCACGAGGTGCTGCACGGCTTCGGGCGTGAGGCCGATGCGGTTTTCCTGCAACGACGTTTCGCGGGGCAGACCGATGAAGAGCTTGCGTTTGCGCGTTTCCACGGCCAACATCGATTCCTGCGTGAAATAGGCCCGGCTCGTCGCCAAGGCCTCAAAACCGGATGGTAGCTGTTCGGCCATGAAGGTGGAGGAAGTTAAAAACGTTGATTAAGGGGCTGAATAAGGGTTTTGTCCGTCATTCAACCGCTTAGCTGTAATTTTCTACTAGATGATAGTTAGGGCAATGGTTCGGCTTTCGGCGCTAACCACGGTGAGGCGAACCTCAAGCCGGGGCTGCGGCAATAAATCTGCCACGCGGGCGGGCCATTCCACTAAACAAAGATACCCCGAATCCAGGTACTCGGCCGCGCCCATGCGCTCGGCTTCCTCAGTGGAGTCGATGCGGTAGAAATCGAAATGGTAGACGGGCTGGTCGCTGCCATTGCGGTATTCGTTCACCAGCGAAAAAGTGGGGCTACTCACGTCGTCGGTTACGCCCAGTAAAGCGGCCAGCGCCCGAATAAGGGTCGTTTTGCCCGCGCCCATCTCGCCCTCGAACGCCACCACCGGGCACCCGGCCTCGGCAATGGCGGCGTGAACTTGCCGGGCGGCGGCGGACAGGTCGGCCAACGTGGGCACTTGAATAGAGAGTGGAAGCATGGGGCAAAAATACCGGCTGAACTTCAAAATCCGCAGCTTTTTTGGAATACCGCCATCAACCGCAGCACGGCCCCGACTCAGCCCGAGCTAATCTGCCGGCGCTGAAATAACTTCGTGGGCCGGAGTGGCATTTCTTTTTCCCATTTTTCCCATGCAAGTATCAAAGATGGCGGCCGGCTTGAGCGGCTCCGAGATTATTCGAATCGGCAATCAGGTGAGCGAGCAGGTGCGCCAGGGCGCCAACATCTGCAACCTCACGATTGGCGACTTCGACCCGCAGATTTTCCCGATTCCGGCCGTGCTCAACGCGGGCATCACCGAAGCCTACCAGGCCGGCCTCACCAACTACCCGCCGGCGGCCGGCATGGCCGAGCTGCGGCAGGCCGTTTCGGAGTTTCTGAAAACGCGGCAGGGCCTCTCCTACCCGCCTACCGATATGCTGGTGGCCGGCGGCTCGCGCCCGCTCATTTACGCCACCTACCGCGCCCTCGTCGACCCCGGCGACCGGGTGGTTTTCCCGCTGCCAAGCTGGAACAACAACCACTACTGCCACCTCACCGGGGCCACGCCGATAGCCGTGCCCACGCGGCCCGAAAACAACTTTATGCCCACCGCCGCCGACCTGGCCCCGCACCTGGCCGGCGCCACGCTGCTGGCCCTGTGCTCGCCGCTGAACCCCACCGGCACGGTGTTCACCAAAGTCGGGCTGGAAGAAATCTGTGACCTGGTAATAGCCGAAAACAAGCGGCGCGGTCCCGATGAAAAGCCGCTCTACGTGCTCTACGACCAGATTTATTGGCTGCTAACCTTCGGCGACACCCAGCACTTCGACCCGGTGAGCCTGCGCCCCGAGCTGCGTGACTACGTGGTGTACATCGACGGCATTTCGAAGTGCTTCGCCGCCACCGGCGTGCGCGTGGGCTACAGCTTCGGCCCCACGGCCATCATCGACAAAATGAAATCCATCCTGGGCCACGTTGGGGCCTGGGCGCCCAAGGCCGAGCAGGTGGCCACCGCCCACTTCCTGCCCCAGGCCGCCGCCGTCGATGCCTTCATCAGCGAGATGAAAACCAAGCTCCAGGATTCCCTGCAAGCCCTTTTCGCGGGCCTCAAGAATTTGCAGGCTCAGGGCTACCCGGTCGATGCCGTGGCGCC
Organism: Hymenobacter sp. IS2118; assembly: GCF_000715495.1. Taxonomy (GTDB): domain Bacteria; phylum Bacteroidota; class Bacteroidia; order Cytophagales; family Hymenobacteraceae; genus Hymenobacter. The sequence continues at coordinate 3,985 of NZ_JNLX01000153.1, forward strand.
GGCCGGCGCCATCTACCTCACCGCCAAAATCGACGTGCTCGGCCGCACCGCGCCCGACGGCACCGTGCTCAGCACCACCGCCGAACTTACTTCCTACCTCATTTCGGAAGCCCAGCTGGCGTTGGTGCCGTTCAGCGCCTTCGGCTCGCCGGCCTCGGAGCCATGGTTCCGCGCCTCGGTGGGCGCCGAAACGGTGGCGTCCATTGAGGCCGCGCTGCCCCGGCTGCGGGCGGCGCTGGATAAGCTGAAGTAACCGGTCACTTTTTGGCGCGGCTTCGCGTTATCCGTTCTCCTTTTTATCTTTCTGACATGAGCACGCTGCATCTGACCATTCCCCTCACCATTCCGCAACTGGCCGAAATGCTGCGGCAGCAATTTTCGGCCAAGGAACGGCAGCAGCTCGTGCAGCTGATGCGGGAACCGAAAGAATCAAAAGACTCGAAAGCCAAGCCAAATATGCCATCGGTGGCTGATGACTTGCGGGAAGCATTTACGGAGGTAAAGGCTGCCCGCATCGAAAAAAAGCAATTTCGCAGCTTAACCGAGGTGCTGGATGAGCTACAAGGTTGAGGCAACGGAAGTATTTGAGAAGCGGTTGAAACCGCTGCTCAAAAAATATCCATCCATTCTTTCGGATTTGAGGCTGCTCAACCAACAGCTAGCCGAAAACCCGCATCAAGGCGATGGCCTGGGTCAAAATTGCTATAAAGTTCGCCTGGCTATCCGCAGCAAGAACACTGGCAAGTCGGGCGGCGCACGCGTTATTACGCTTGTGCAAATTTTAGATGAACAGGTTCTGCTGCTCACTATTTACGGCAAATCCGACCGCGCTGACCTGCGGCCCGGTGAACTGGAAATATTGCTCAAGCTGCTGGAATGAGTTGCGAAGCAAGGGCCTTGGTGTTCGCCGTGATTTCGCGCCTCTCTGGGCGCCCAAACGGTGGCGTGCGTTGGGGCAGCGCTGTCCGGCGGCGCTGGAGAGGTTTAAAAGTTGAGCGCCCGCCATTGGAAGTTCTTTTGGGCGGTGTTTATTCCTTATTAATGGTTCGAGTGCTTTCCTAGTAGCATCAGCGACATGGCGGCTATCTCCCGCCCGCTAGTTTACGAAGCTGAAAAAAAAGCTTTTCCAGCAGCCGGCTATCCGTCGTGATGATGTCTGCGGAGGCGGTCATGCCGGCTCTGTAAGCCAGCGATTTGCCGTAGGTCGTTTTCAACCCCTTGGGCAATGCGACCTGGGCCAAAAAAATACTGTCTGTGAGGGCAACTCCGGCGATTGCGGTAATGCGTCCCCGCACGGCGCCAAACTCCTGGTAAGGAAATCCCACGAATTTTACCAACACCTCCTGTCCTGCCGCAACTTTGCCGGCGTTCTGCTGTGGAACGCGCAGCTCGCCGGTGAATTCCGCGTTTGGCGGGGCCACGTACAGCAGCTCCTGGTTGGTAGCAACGGCTTGGTTTTCCTGCACGACTCCCGGAAAGTACACCTGGCCGGCCACCGGAGCGACCAGCACGTACCGGGCTGCCCAGGCTTCGGCAGCACTCTGGAAGGTGTTCAGGGCCTGTACAAACTGGTCCCGCTCCTCCGCCACTTGCTTGTCAAGCTCCAGCAGCTCTTTTTGCTTTGCCCGCTGCGCCGTCGCGTTGTTCACGAGCGTCGAGGCTGTTTGCTGGTACGCCAACTGGCGGGCGATATTTTTGCTTTCCTCCCGCTTTAGCTCAAGCACGGCAATTACTTTTTGCGCGGCCAGCGTGCGCTGCACGCCGTATTCCTCTTCCGCCAAAGCGGCATCCCGAGCCTGGTTGGGACGCTGCTGGCGCAATTGCTGCGCCAGCAGTTGCAAATCACCCAATTCCTGCTTCAGGAGGGTTCTTTTCTTGCTGTAAAACCCACCCGTGAGGTAGGCCCGCAGCTGTATGTGGGCTTGCTCGAAGACCTGATAAGCGCCCTGCAATTCGCCCAGCTGCCGGTGAGTCGACAAGTTAATTTGTTGCAGCCCCTCCAGGTTACCTCGCCGGGCCACGGCCACGGCCCCCGTCAACTCCCGCAGCAGGGCCAGCACGTCGTCGTGGCGGGCAGTACTTTCCAGGTACGCGAGTGGTGCCCCGGCTGATACCACCTGTCCTTCCCGCACGAACAAACGCACGATTTTGCCATCGGTGCGCGTCCGCACCGCCTTGGGGGCGTTGGCGGCAACAAGCTTGAAGGAGGCGTGCACCACATCGGGGTAATGCACCACCCAAGCCCCGGCAAAAACCACCAGCATAACCAGAAAGGCAACCGTGATGCCCCAGCGCAACAGCCAGCGCGGCGGCCGGGCCAGCAGCTCCGCTACCTCCTCCGAGCGCATCTCAATGAATTCTGCATTTTGGCTCATGGCAATTCTATTTAAGCGACAAGACCTGTTCCTGAATACAGAAAAGTATAAAATCGACGGTCATGCTTCATCTGACGTCCGCTTGTCGAAGCATCTCTACCGCTTCGTTGAGTCGATTGGATTAGTTGCGCGGTAGAGATGCTTCGACAAGCGGACGTCAGATGAAGCATGACTCCCTTTTTTTCATTTCTGCTTATTCGGGAACAAGTTTACAGCATAGCAGTATGCAGCGTTTTCCGCTACACGTATCAGGCTCCTAGCTCCAACTGGTTCTTCACAAGCTGCCAGTACGCGCCCCGCCGGGCCACCAGCTCGGCGTGCGTGCCGGCTTCGGTCAGGGTGCCTTTGTCCAGCACTATAATCTGGTCGGCGTGGCATACGGTACTGAGCCGGTGCGCCACGATAACGACCGTGCGGCCGCAAAAAAACTCGGCCAGGTTTTTCATAATTACCGCCTCGTTGGTCGCATCCAGGGCGTTGGTGGCTTCGTCGAAAAAAATGAACTGCGGGTTCTTGTAAACGGCCCGCGCAATCAGAATACGCTGGCGCTGGCCTTGGCTGATGCCGGTACCCTCCGCCCCTATTTTGGTGTGCAGCCCCAGCGGTAGCCCTTCCACAAACTCGCTCAGGTTGGCCACCCGCACGGCATGGGCCAGCTTCTGCGCGTCGATGCGCTCGGCCCCCACGGCAATGTTGCGGGCGATGGTGTCCGAAAACACAAACCCATCCTGCATCACCACCCCGCATTGCGCCCGCCAGGTGGCATGGCTCACGCTCTGAAGCCCCACTTCTCCCAAACGGACAGCTCCCTGGGTAGGGTCGTAGAATTTTAAGAGCAGCTTGAGCAGGGTGGTCTTGCCGCTGCCGCTCATGCCCACGATAGCCGTTGTTTTGCCCCTCGGAATATCTAAGTCGACCCCATGCAGCACGGGCTCGTTGCCCGCGCCGGGGTAGCGAAACGCGAGTTGGCTCAGGCGCAAACCGGCGGCGGGCAGCTCTTGCAACAAGGGCTGCCCGACGGGTTCTTCGTCCGTGAGCATGTGCACCTCGTTGAGCCGCTCCAGGCTTATTTTAGCGTCTTGCAGGCTTTGGGATAAGCTCACCAGCTGACTCACGGGTCCGTTGAGCTGGCCAATAATCTGCTGCATGGCCAGCATGGCCCCCAGCGTCAGCTGGCCTTTGATGACGGCCTGAGCAGCCATAAGGGTGATGAGAATATTTTTGCCGTCATTGATTAGAAAAGCGCCTATTTGCTGGTACTGCCCCAAGCTGAGGCTACTCATCTGCAAGTGAAACAGGCGGGTTTGCAGCCGCTCCCAGCCCCAACGGCTGTGCCGCTCGGCACCGGCCAGCTTAATTTCCTGCATGCCCTGAATCAGTTGTATCAGCGTGCTCTGCCCCTGAGCCGACACGTCGAAGCGCCTGGTGTCCAGCTTGCGCCGCCTGCTCAAGAACAGCAAAATCCAGCCCGCGTACAGGAGGTTGGAACCTACATAAACCCCAAAAATCGGTAGGCTGTACAACGCCAACACCACGCTCATGATTACTACGCTTGCCAGGGCAAAGGGCACCGTTATCGCCTGGCCAGTCACAAAGGCCTCAATCCGGTGGTGGTCGCTCACGCGCTGCATGATGTCGCCAAAACGCTTCGTATCGAAGAATGACAGCGGCAAGCGCATCAGCTTAATCAGAAAGTCCGACAGAATGCTGAGATTCACCCTGGTACTGATATGCAGCAGCACCCAGCTCTGGATAAATTCCACGCTCAGCCGCCCGACCATTAGCATCAGCTGGGCACCGAGCACCAGGTAAACGAACGATACGTTCTGGGTATTAATCCCGATGTCTACCACCGATTGGGTCAGAAAGGGAATCAGCAGCTGTAGCCCGCTGCCGACAGCCAGGCCCAACCCTAATTGCAGCAAGAGCTGCCGGTACTGTCCCAGGTAGCGCAGCACCCGCCCCAGGCTGTAGCTGGCCGCCTGCTCGTCCTGCTGCTCGTGAAAAGCGGGCGTTGGTTCGAGCAGCAGCGCGGTGCCTTCGTGCTGCGTTTCCGAACGGGCGGCCAGCCAGCCCTGGCAAAACTCTTCGGCAGAATAGGTCATCATCCCCCGACTGGGGTCGGCCACGTACACGGTGCCCCGGCGCGTTACGGGCGGTTTTTTCTGAAGCGGCCCGTCTTCCCGCTGCGAGGTTGGAAAAATAACCTCCGATTCGGTTACGAAATCAAACGGGTGCTTGGAAGAAGGTAATGCGGCATCCACCGTCGGCGACCTGAAGCCGCCGAGAATGCGGTCCATCCAGGGGCTGCCGGCCCCCTTGATGTCGTAAACGACCACAAAATGGTTTTGCTGCCAATGCACGATGCAGGGCAGCGGCGCCTCCTGGGCAAGCTTCTCAAACGACAATTTTACGCCCAACGACCGAAACCCCAACGATTCCGCCGCCTCCGCGATGCCCAGCAGCGACACGCCCTCCTTGCCAATCTGGGCCCGCTCCCGCAACGACTGCGCCGTGAAATGCCGGCCGTAGTGCTTGGCCACCATGCGCAGGCAGGTGGGGCCGCAGTCCATTGTGTCGAGCTGTTTGTAGTAGGCGAACCGGCTCATAATGCTGCAAGTAGTGGGATGCCGTCAGGGGCTCCGGGTGAGTGGTTGTCCAAACTGCCAATCCGGCCCTGAGCAAGGGCATCTCGTTGCCCTTTCGGTAGCGAGGTAAGAGGTTAACCAGACGCGGGCATTTACTTAGCCCGGCCCGTTAACAAGCCGGGCAGGGTTTTACTCTCCGCGCTGGGGGCGTTGGCATACACCAGCTTGCCGGTCTTGTCAAATATCATGTAACGCGGGATGGAGCTCAGCTTTTGCTGCTTCGTAAAATCGGAAGTCTGGTGGTTAACAAATAGATAATTTTCTCGGTAATCGTCCAGGTTTTCCTGTTCGCTGGCGGCCTGCCAGGGCTTCATCGTTCTATCAATGGACACATAGATAAAGACCACCTCCTGGCCTTTCAACTCGTTGCGTAGCTTGAGTGAATTGGGTAACCCCTCCCGGCAAGGCGCACACCAGCTGGCCCAGAAATCCACGTAAACAACTTTTCCTTTATGGCTTTTCAGCAGGTTGTCAAATGTCGTCTTAACGCCTTTGCTATCCGTTAGCACCACCGATTTGGTCGCGTTTCGGCTCTCATCAAACTCCAAAGCGTATTGGGCTCTTATCGTACTAACTAGCGCTGTGTCCTTCACATCTTGTTCAAATTTTTGAAAAAAAGCAAGAAAATCCGCTTTGGGGAAGGTTTCTTTAATTCGGCTTAGCTCCCTGGCCAGCAGATAATTCTTGTCTTTTTCCGGAAAGATGGTACTGTTCCAAATGGTAGTATAAACCGCCCGGTAATCCCGATTCACTCCATCTTTTAAATTCAGATACGGCGCCTTTTGCGTGATGTACTTGTCGGAAGCGGATTCAATCATCTGGTGGTGGTAGATTTCGGGATAGCCGTACGGATTCTCCGTGAACTTTGCCAATGTGGCTCCCACCTGGTCGCTGGTCAGCCGGTCGGTTTCCAGGTCAAGGATATAGCTCAGGTTTTCAACCCTGGACTTATAGAAATGATAGGGCTTATCGGAGATTTGCCGCTGTGCTTTTAATGAATCTAATAGCTTATTCTCTGCTTGCAATCTCAGCATTGCCCTCGCATATGCTCTGTTTTTGATTCCGCGATTTATTGCAATCAGATGATTCATACCTTCTTCAGGCGAAAAATTCTTAGTTATATTATTAGAAAATTCTCTTTTGGAGTCGTGAAAGAAATTAGGATTAGTAAATTTTGTTAAAGCAGAGTATTGCTTCTCTGCAAAATAATTTTTACAATATTTATCGAAATTATAATCATATTTCAGAGAACTATTAATTCCATTAGCCGCAAGGGGAATAGTCTTATCATATTTTAATAGAAGTGAATCATTATTTTGAAGAACGTAATCGAAATACTCAAGACCATTCACACTATGCCTCACAATAACGTGGCTTGCGTTTACCGCAAAATACTTTTTCTTCACAAATTTAAGTACTCCCAGCGCCAGATAGAGCTTATTGGTGCCATCAAAGACCGTGATTTCAGGATTAAGAAATTCTGTGGTCACGCCGTTAGAAAACCTGAAAGACTTATCAATACCACTAGTCTGCCCAAAGCTCAACCAAATACCTCTCCTGTCGTATTTCACCGGCTGGGAAGATTGACTATAAGCAAGTACGGATGACCAGAAAATCAGGAATACTGTTGAAATTAGTCTCATGGCTTTGCAATAGTTAAATGATAAAAAAATCAGCTCACCCCAGGTGTTGTCACGTAAAATCACTAACTAAAACTGGAGTGAGCTGTAACACTTAGAGCCTATCCGAAAAATAGGAGGGAGTGTCGCCAGACGGTGTTTGCGCAAGCCAGGTGGAGGAGGGCTTCGTAGTTGGCGACTTTCTTTTCCCAGCGGATGAGCAGGCGGCGGAAACGGTGGAACCAGGCGTGGGTGCGCTCGACGACCCAGCGACGGGCGCGGTAGCCGGGGGTGCGGCATTTGTCGGCTTCCTCTCCCCGGCTCAGGATGTGCACCCGGTAGCCCCACTGGGCCAGTAGGCGCCGAATGGCCTCGGCGTCGTAGCCCTTGTCGGCGCAGAAACCGGGGGCGAAATCGCCTTCGGCCGGTGGGGGCAGCACGGGCATCGAATCGAGTACGGCCTGTACTTGCGTCACTTCGTGGACGTTGGCTCCGGTCACGGCCACGCCGACGGGCAAGCCCTGAGCCTCGGTCAGCACGTGGCGTTTGACGCCGCCCTTGCCCCGGTCCGTCGGGTTGGGGCCGACGGCCTCGCCGCCAAGCGGGGCCTTGGTCTGGCAGGCATCCAGACACTGCCAGTCCCAATCCAGGCGGCCTTCGGCCTGTAACTGCACCAAGCCGCTGGTCCAAAGCCGCTTAAAAACGCCAGCCTGGGCCCACTGCTGGAACCGGTCATGGACCGTGGAGGTTGCCCCCAAGCACCGCGGCAAGGCCTTCCACTGCATCCCCGTAACCAAAATATAGTAGATGGCAAAAAA
>NZ_JNLX01000154.1 GCF_000715495.1 Hymenobacter sp. IS2118
AGGAAACGATGGTCTTCTCGTAGCGGGTGGCCAAGCGGCGATACTGCTTCATGCGTCCGAAAAAGCGTTCGATTTTGTTGCGGTCGCGGTAGGCATTCTCGTCCAGGGGCAGCGGTTGGGTGCGGTTGGGGTGGCTGGGGATGACGGCTTGAATACCGCGTTGAGCGCAATAGGCGCGGGTTTGGTCGCTGTCGTAGGCCGTGTCGGCCACTACCTGGCCCACGTCGAGGCCGTCGAGCAGGGGCAGCGCCTGCGGGCTGTCGCCGGCCTGGCCGGGGGTGGCGAGCAGGCGCACCGCGTTGCCCAGCGACTCGACGCAGGCGTGAATTTTGGTGCTCATCCCGCCCCGGCTGCGGCCGAGGCACTCGGTCTGAGCGTCGCTTTTTTTTGGCCCGCCGCGTGCTGGTGCGCCCGCACGATGGTCGAGTCGAGCAGCACCCAGTCCAGCTCCGGCGCTTGGACGACCTGGAAAAGGCGGCGCCAGACGCCTTTTTCGGCCAGCCGGCGGAAGCGTTTGCGGGCCGTGTCGGACTTGCCGAAGCGTTCGGGCAGGTCGGCCCACGGGCAGCCGGTGCGCATTATCCACACCACAGCGTTGAAAAACAGCCGGTTATCGACGGCCGTCGCCCCGCCATCGGCGGCCTTGCCGGAGAGGTGCGGGGCAACCAGGGCCCAGGTAGCATCAGAAATTTCGTGACGGCGCATGCTGAAAAGTAAATAAGCAGTAAACATATAGCTGATTTCTTATTGTCCTCACGCCCTAGCCTTATTAAGCAAAAAAGTCGCTGGCGGGGCTGCCAGCGACTTTTAAGGGTGCCTTAGCCCTACTTAGGGGCTGCATTCGGGCCGTGCCCGGCAATATACTATCATGCTGGCTTTTTTGTAGTTCGCCACCATGTCTGGCAGGTCGTCTACCAGGTTGGGCACCCGCACGTCGAGGCGTTTCAGGGCGTTACGAACGGCCCCCAGGGCGGCCACGGCCTGGGGGCGCTGCACCGAGCGGCCGTAATAGCCTAGCGAGCGGTGTCCAGCAGCGGCACGAAAAGCTTGATTTTCTGGTCCAGCAGGGCCCGCTGCGCGGCCGTCACGCGCTCATCGGCCAGGGCGGTGGTTCGGGCGAGGGCCTGGGTATGCAGTTCGCGCAGGGCATCGGCCTAGGGCTGGCTGCGCAGCTCGTCGAGGATGGTGCGGGTGTGGGCGGCCAGCTTGGCTAGCGCCGGCTCGAGCGCATCGAGCTGCACGGCCTTGAGTCCCCGTAGCACCGGCATGGCGGCATCGAGCACGGCCACCTCGGCCAGTTCTTAGGCCTATGTGTAGCCGGTGCTGCCGCCGCCAGCTAGGGTTTGGGCACGAGCATCGGCTAGGGCCAAGGCAGCTTCGAGGGCTTCGAAATCGGGCACAATCTTAGGGTAGAGCGGGGCCTACTGCGGACGGGACCCTGCCAGCAGCTTGCGCACGTTCAGCGCGATATTTTGGAAATTAATCTGCTCGTTGGTCATACGTAAAAGGAGTTGGCAAGGTGGAAATTGGAATTTACCCCATGAACATACGTATTCGTCCGCGCCGAGCCCCGATTCGTTGCCCCGAGTAGGATTTCGCCAAGCCCGAGCACTCAGTTGCCGTCCCAAATAGAATTTCGCCGGCCTCGAACAGAATTTAATATAGCCCGAGTAACATTTCGTCGGTCGCCGCTCCTACCCCTCATGCCGGCTTGGCCCCTACTCCCAGCATCAGCCAGAGGTTTTGGCGCACGATGTCGCCCATCGAGTCGCACTTGTCGAACGCCTCGGTGTGGTGGAAGCGGTTGAGCTCGGCTTTGAGCTGCGTTACTTTTTGGGGTGGGGCCAGCTGGTGGCCGCGCATTACGTCGAGCAGGTCGCGCAGGCGGTGGCGCTCGGCGCGGGCGCGGCGGGCCATGAGGGCGCGTTCCTCGGTTTGGTACTGGCGCACGGTTTCGGGCTTGAGCAGCTGGGCGCACATGGCCACCACATCGGCATTATCCTTGAAAAACTGCGGCAGGTACATGATGCGCCGGCCCTCGTAGCTCTGCTGGTCGAAGTCGATGGCCCGCACGCGGTACTGCTCGTCCTCGAAGTCAGGCGTCACGTCGATTACGTAGTTGTAGGCGCGCATGTCGCCGAGCAGGCGCACAAAGCAGCGCTCGTTAAATTTCACGAACTCCTTAGCAATGCGGACCTGGTTGATGTGCGGCTGGTTGAGGCGCAGGCGAATAAAATCGTCGCCGGGAATGCCGGCAATGTGCTCCTCAATCAGGGTGTCGCCGCTCACCAGAAAGTTCATGGAATTGGGCGAGAGCAAGTGCTCCAGCTCCAGACCGTAGAGGCGCGAAGCGTCGGCCCGCTTCACGTAGAAGTAGTCGTAGTTGTCGTTGAACTGGTTGACGATGCGCACCCGAAACGGGTTGGAGTTGCCGAACTGGCAGTAGTCAATACGGTCGGCCACGAGGTGCTCGCTGAACGACAGGTCGCCAGCCGTTTTCAGCAGCGCGTATACTGCCGTAAGGCCCTGGCTGAGCTCACGCAGCGTTTGGGGCTCAAAAAACACCGTTTGCCAGAGCGTGTCCTTGCCCGTGCGGTCGAGCAGCGGAAACGAGTTGCTGAAGTGCCGCAGCTCGTCGTAGGTCACGGGCAGCGGGGCCGCCCGGTCGTAGGTGCGCAGGTACTGGCGCAGCTTCGGCGTGAGCGGATACGCGGGCTTTTTGCGGGAAATATCCATGTTGTTTAGGGCAGGAGGGTATGGGGGTAAAAGGGTAGGAATTGGAGAAGAAAAACACACTATCTTGCCCCTCCTACCCCCACACCCTCCTACCCTCTTGCCCTAGAAAAACCCTCCTATTACCCGACCAGCTGAGTTACCAGGGCCACGTATTGCTGGCGTGCGTCGTCCTGGCTGGTGCCGCGCAGGCCGTTCCAGGCGTCGTATTTGGCAATGGCTTTGAAGTCGAAACCACCGGGCCGGTCGCCGGAAATGTCGCCTTCGGTGCCCTGCTTGTAGAGGGCGTAAAGCTGAAGCAGCACCGTGTTGGAGGGTTTGGAGGGCAATTGCTGGGCGCGCGCGCTGGCAGCGTCAAATTCTTCTTGCGTTATCATGAAAATGGGTAAAACAGAGGTTCTGGTAAGTGCTGAGCGCCGTTGTACCTTGGCAGCTCATTAATACAAACGTATGACGCGCAAATCTATTCCTGCCTGGGCCGTAGCGGCGCTGTTGCTGAGCACGCCGGCGGCTTTCGCCCAAAAAACCTACCTGCACTGCGGCCAGCTGCTGGACGTGCGCAGCGGCAAACTGCTGTCCCAGCAAACCATCGTAGTTGAGAAGGACCGGATTGTGGCCGTGCAAAGCGGCTACACCGCGGCCGGCGGGCCCCAGGACAAGGTTATCAACCTCGAAAACCGCACGGTGATGCCCGGCCTGATTGACTGCCACGTGCACGTAGAAGGCGAAACCAGCAAGGACAACTTCGTAAAGGAGTTCACCCAAAACCCTGCCGACGTGGCCTACGAAGCCATTGCCAACGTCAACAAAACGCTGATGGCGGGCTTTACCACGGTGCGCGACCTGGGCGGCTCGGGCGTGAACGTGAGTTTGCGCAACGCCATCAACCGCGGGCTCGTGGTGGGGCCGCGCATCATCACGGCGGGCAAGGCCATTTCGGGAACGGGCGGCCACATGGACCCCACCAACGGCTACCGCCTCGACCTGATGGGCGTGCCCGGCCCGGCCGATGGCATCATCAACGGGCCCGACCAGGGCCGGCAGGCCGTGCGCGAACAGTACAAGCGCGGCGCCGACCTCATCAAAATCGCCTCCACCGGCGGCGTGCTTTCGGTAGCCAAAGACGGCTCGGCCCCGCAGATGACCGAGGAAGAAATCCGGGCGGTGGTGGAAACCGCACGCGACCTGGGCCTGGCCGTGGCCTGCCACGCCCACGGTGCCGAAGGCATGAAGCGGGCCGTGCGGGCCGGCGTCACCAGCATTGAGCACGGCACGCTGATGGACGACGAAACCATGAAGCTGATGAAGAAATACGGCACCTGGTACGTGCCCACTATCACGGCGGGCAAGTCGGTGGCCGACTCGGCCAAAATCCCCGGCTACTACCCGGCCCTGGTTACGCCCAAGGCGCTGGCCATCGGGCCCAAGCTGCAGGGCACCTTTGGGCGGGCCTACAAGGCCGGGGTCAAAATTGCGTTTGGCACCGATGCGGCCGTGTTTCGGCACGGTGTGAACGCGCTGGAATTTGGCTACATGACCGAGGCGGGCATGCCGGCGGCGGAGGCCATTCGGAGCGCCACGCTGAGCGCGGCCGAGCTGCTGGGGCGCAGCAGCGACCTGGGCACGCTGGAAGCCGGCAAGCTGGCCGACATCATTGCCGTGGAGGGCAACCCGTTGCAGGATATCTCAGCCATGATGCGGCCCCGCTTCGTGATGAAGGCCGGCGTGATGTACCGGCAGGAATAAGCACTCGCGCTAAAGTAGCCGTAGCAAAAAGCTGTCATGCTGAGTTTGTCGGAGCATGACCACCCAAATACAATACGGTTGCTGCTGCACAGCCACTCCCGGAAGCAGGCACAGAGGCCGGGCATTTTGAATGTCAGGGCCATTGCCGAACTTTGGGAGGGCGTTTTTATTCAATCCGGCAATCTTTCCAATTATCATGAAAAAAACCTTATTGCCGCTGCTTTTGGCGGCCCTCGTGCTGGCCAGTGGCACCGCGGGTGCTTGGGGATTCTTCGGCCACCGCACCATTACGCAGGTGGCGGTGTACGAGCTGCCGGCTTCGATGCAGGCGTTTTATTACCGGCACATGACGGAGCTGGTGCGCCAAAGCACGGCCCCCGACGAGCGCCGCAACGACGACCCCACCGAGGCGCCCAAGCACTTCATCGACGTTGACCACTTCTCCGAGGACAACCCCTTTGGCAAGATGCCCCGGCAATACGAAAAGGCAGTAGCCAAATTCACGGCCGACACCCTGCAGAAATATGGCACCGTGCCGTGGGTTATCATCGAAACTAAAAACAAGCTCACCGAAGCCTTCCGGCAACGCGACACGGTGGGCATCGTGACGTACTCGGCCGAGTTGAGCCACTACATGGGCGACGCCTACGTGCCGCTGCACACCACCATCAACTACGACGGCCAGCTCACCGACCAAAAGGGCCTGCATAGCCTCTGGGAAAGCCAGCTGCCCGAGCGCTTCATCAACGACTACAAGCTGTTTGGAGACGAGGCCAAGTACATTAAGGACCCGCTGGCGGCGGTCTGGACCGTGGTGCAGGAGAGCTTTGGCTTCGTAGGCGAAACCTTCGACCGGGCCAGCAAGATTGAAAAAACCATGAAGCCCGACGTGCGCTTCACTTTTTCGCACCGCTACGGCAAAACCACGCGCCGCTACTCCGACGCCTTTGCCGACGAGTACGAAAAAGCCGTGGGCGGCATGGTGAGCTACCGCATGAAAATGGCCCCGACCATGATTTCCTCGCTCTGGCTCACCGCCTGGCAGGATGCCGGCAAGCCCAACCTCAACGAGCTGATGCACCTGGGCCGGCCCACCAAAGTGGAAAAGGAAAAGCTGACCGTGGAGCTAGCCGCCTGGAAAGCCAACACCCTGAGCCAAAATCAATTGCTGCTGGCCCAGCAAAAAGTCAAGAAAATAGAAGTTGCCGATGAAATTAAGCCCGCCAAAGACATGGGCGCGGCGCCCAAAGAAGTAAAAGAGGACGAGCCGGCTGAGCCCGCTCCGGAGGCCGAACCCGCTCCTGCCCCGGTTGTCGATAAGATGAAGGTGAAAACTAAAAGCGCGAAAGGCACCGAAAAAACCAAGCAAAAGGCCAGCGACTGGTAGGCGGTTAGTGGTCAGCTACCACTCAAAACAACTTATGCTAAAACGGCGGGTCATGCTGCGCTTGTCGCAGCATCGCTACAGACTAAGTAAACTCAACGTTTAGAGTTACCTATTCGGTAGCGATGCTGCGACAAGCGCAGCATGACTCGTTTTTTACAAGAAATCATTTAGCGACAGCTCGTCAATCACCGACAATCAGTGGTCAGTTGTTCATTAAAGGCGAAAACAACTACCTGCCTGACAACCCCCAACTACCCGTATGGCAATTTCTCCTCACTTCTGGCGGGCGGTTTTGGGCCTGGTATTTTTGGCGGCCTGCAACCAGGCACCGCCCGCTACGGACGCCCCGCAGGCGGCGACGCCCGTGCCCGGCCCTAATTTGGCCACGCTCACCGACAGTGCCGCGCCGGCTGCACTGCTGGCCTACGGCCGCCAATACCCTGGTTCGGAAGTGCTTGTTAAAACGCGTCTGGGCAATATTCGGGTGAAGCTTTATGACGACACGCCCATTCACAAAGCCAACTTCCTGCTGCTGGCCCGCAAGGGCGTGTTCGACGAAACCATGTTTAACCGGGTGGTGAAAGACTTTGCCGTGCAGGGCGGCCAAACCTACGGCGCCCGCACCATCCGGCTGAAGCGCTACCGCCTGCCGCCGGAGTTTCGACCCGCGCACTTCCACAAAAAAGGCGCCCTGGGCATGGCCCGCTACGACGACGAGCAGAACCCCGGCCGCCTGTCCTCGAACACCGATTTTTACTTTGTGGTGGGCGAAAAGCTCACCCCCGCCCAGTCGCAGGCCATGGCCGGCCGCCGCCTCAGCCCGGCCCAGGTAGCTGCCTACGCCACCACCGGCGGCGTGCCTTCGCTCGATGGCCAGTACACGGTTTTCGGCGAAATAATCGAAGGCCAGGACGTCATCGACAGGATTGCCAACGAACCCGTGGAGTCCGACAAGTGGCCCATCAACGACATTCCCATTAAGGTGGAAGTCGTGAAATAAACAGCTTTAGTGAAACGGCCCCGACACTAAAGGCGGCCTGATGCCGTTAAAGCGAGCTTATTCCCAGCCATGCCCTTCACGTTTTCTCACCCAGCGGCGGTGTTGCCCTTGCTTATACTGCCGCGCCGCTGGCGCTCGGCCACGGGCCTGATAGTTGGCAGCATGGTTCCGGATTTTGAGAAGTTCATTCGCATGAGCTCGCACGACCCCTACAGCCACACCTGGCGCAGCATTTTCTATTTCAACCTGCCGCTGGGGCTACTGCTGGCCTTTGTTTTTCACTTGGTGGTGCGCGATGCGCTGATTGCGCATCTGCCCGGTTTTTTACACGCCCGGTTTCGCCGGTTCGCGGGGTTCGACTGGGCGGCGTATGCCCGACAGCATGCCGGCGTGGTGGCGGTTTCACTTCTGGTGGGCACCGTTTCGCACATCCTAATCGACAGCTTCACCCACGTAGATGGTCGGGGCGTGCAGCTGTTTCCGGTGTTGCGGGAGTGGGTGTTTGAGGGCGATGCCAACATGCGGTTCTACTCAATGCTGCAAAAGCTGTTTTCGGTAGTGGGCGGGCTGGCGCTGGCGTGGTATCTGTGGCAGCTTCCTCACGAGAACCCTATCCTGCCCCGGCGCAATACGGTTTTTTTCTGGGGCTCGGTGGCTGCTTCAGGTGTGGCAGTGATGGTGCTACGGCTTCAGCTCGGCTGGGCCGTGGGCTTCGACAACTTTTACCACGGCTCCATTATCCTGATTTCGGCGGCGCTGACCGGGCTGGTGCTGGTTTCGGCGCTGGTTAAAATGCAGGGGTATTTCAGCACGTAGGGCTGCTTAGCTACCAGGCATCCGAAGCCATAAAGGCTTCGAGCAGGGGCGCCAGGTCACTGGCAGGACCCGAGGCGCCGGACAGTCGCTCCAGATGCTGCTGAAAGTCGCTGCTGGCAACGGCCCGGAACCGCATCGACCAGTCAGCGAAGGCGCGTTCGGGCACCGGGCCATCAGCAAGCTTGGTTACGCCCCGGTGCCGCGCATCTGCCGCAATGCGGCTGAAAAGGGCCTGCACCTGCGCCTGCTCGCCCTCCAACACCTGCATAATATCACCTTCGCTATACATGAGCACGCCCGTTAGGCCCAAGCGGGCATTGGTGGCGCGCCAATGGGCCAGCAGCTGGCGCAGCTCGGTTTCGGCAAATGGCAACGTGGCCGTACTGGTGTAAACGAGGTGGTGCATTCAGGCGCAGATGTTCAACATAATCTCAAAAATAGGCATTTATGCACGTTCTGACAACCTCGTCCGTTACCGCTGCCACATAAAAAGGCCCGCTCCCAAGGGGAAACGGGCCTTCTTCTATCAGGAGGGAAAACAGTTTTTCACTCTTGATTCAAGGAACTTCCTGCAAATAGCTTACCAGATTTTGGCGCGGTCGGCAGTAGAGCGCACCATTTTGCTACCATCCTTGCAGCCAAAGGCCTCGTGGAACTCCGGAAAGTTTTGCAGCGGGCCGTTGGCGCGGAACTGGCCGGGCGAGTGCGGGTCGGTCTGCACCTGCTGGCGCAGAGCTTCGGGCCGCATGTTCACCCGCCAGATTTGGGCCCAGCTCAGGAAAAAGCGCTGCTCGGGCGTGAAGCCGTCGATAACTTTGCCGGCCTTGGCCTGGGGCGTTTTCTTGAAGGCGGCGTAGGCAATGGTGAGGCCGCCGAGGTCGGCCAGGTTTTCGCCCATCGTGAGTTTGCCGTTCACGAACACCGAGTCCATGGGCGAGAAAGCGTCGTACTGCTTGCCCACCACCGCGGCTTTGGTCATAAACTTCTCGCCGTCTTCCTTGGTCCACCAGTCGCGCAGGTTGCCCTGCGAGTCCACCTTGCGGCCCTGGTCGTCGAAGCCGTGGGTCATTTCGTGGCCAATCACGGCGCCGATGCCGCCGTAGTTCACCGCGTCGTCGGCCTTGGGGTCGTAGAAGGGCGGCTGCAGGATGCCGGCCGGGAACACAATTTCGTTCAGGCTGGGGCTGTAGTAGGCATTCACCGTGGGCGGCGTCATGCCCCAGACAGAGCGGTCCACGGGCTTGCCGAATTTGGTGAGGTTGTCGTTGGTACCCCACTCAGAGGCCGCAAACAGGTTGTTCAGGGCGCTTTCGCGGCTGATGGTCAGCTTGGAATAGTCCTTCCACTTATCAGGGTAGCCAATCTTCACCACAAAGGCGTTTAGCTTTTTCAGGGCTTCGGCTTTGGTGGCGGCGCTCATCCAATCGGTGGCCTGAATGCGCTCAGCGTAAGCTACGCGCATGTTTTCCACCATGGCTTTGGCTTTGGCTTTGGCGGCGGGACTAAAGTCCTCGTCGACGTAAATCTGGCCGAAGGCTTCGCCCAGGGCGCCATCCGTAGCGGCAAAGGCGCGGCGCCAGCGCGGCTGAGGCTGCTTGGCGCCCGTGAGCACCTGCGCAAAGCGGAACTCTTCATCGACAAAAGCCTTGGGCAAAGCTGATACCACCGATTCGACCAAATGCCAGCGCAGGTACTGCTTTTGGTCGGCCACGGGCTCCTCCTTCATCATAGCGCTGGCTTCCTTCAGGTAGTCGGGCTGGCCCACGATGATTTCCTTGGCCTCAGCCAAACCGCTTTCCTTGAGCCGCAGGGGCAGGTTCAGGTTGGGGTAGTCGGCCACGGCCTGCGCCACGGTCATCTTGTTGTAGTTGCTTTCGCGGTCGCGCAGGGCCACCCGGTCGCGGCTGGCCTTGGCCATGCGCGTTTCCATGCGCATCACGGCGTCAGCATTTTTCTCGGCCGTGGCCTGGTCGTCGCCCAGCATCTTCAACAGGTTCACCTGGTAGTTGCGGTAGGCGGTCCGGATGGTTTTGGAACGCGCGTCGTCCTTGAGGTAATAGTCGCGGTCGGGCAGCGTCAGCCCGCCCTGCCGCATCTGCACGGCATAAACGCTGCTGTTCTTGCTGTCCTGGCCCACGCCAAAGCCGTACCAGCCTTTGCCAATGTTTTTGGGGTTGGCCAAGTAAGCCTGCACGCCGGCCACGTCCTGAATGGCGCTGATTTGGTTGAGGCGGGGCTGCAGGTACTTCAGGCCGGCCTTTTCCACGGCCACGCTATCCATGGCCGCGGCGTAGAAATCGCCCACTTTCTGCATGTTCGAGCCGGGCTTGGCTGTGCGGTCAGCAGCAGCTTTTTCCAGGATGCGCCGGGCTACGCCGCGGTTGCGGTCCCCTAGCTCATTAAAGGAACCCCATCTGGTTTCGGATGCGGGAATCGGGTTGTTTTTTATCCAGTTGCCGTTGGCAAACTTGAAAAAATCGTCGCACGGCTCCACCGAGCGGTCAAGGTTGGCCAGCGTAACGCCCACGCCCGACTGGCCCGTAGTAGTCGGCACCGTAACCTTTTTCTTGGTGGTGGCGGAATTAGTTTTCGTCTTGGTTTTCACCTTGGTCTGGGCCTGGGCCGCACCGGCTACCAAGCCTAACAGCGCCGCCGAAAATGCCGCGCGTCGCACAAAAGAGAATTGATGCATTTGAGTTGAGAATGAGTGAAACATTACGAACTGCAAGGTACAACCCCGCGGTTCGGCTTAAAAATTTCAAGAAAAACGAAGGAAGAATGAAGGATTAGCAATAATGCCAAGACCATCATTCTTCCCCATTTGTTTTATTGACTACGAGTGCAGCGCTCGTAACCCAAACGCGCTACCAGATTTTGGAGCGGTCGGCCGTGGGCCGCATCATTTTGCTGCCGTCTTTGCAACCGAAGGCTTCGAAGAATTCCGGCATGTTCATCAGCGGGCCGTTGGTGCGGAACTCGGCGGGCGAGTGCGGGTCGGTCTGCACTTGCTGGCGCAGGGCTTCAGGACGGGAGTTGTTGCGCCAGATTTGGGCATAGCCCAAGAAGAAGCGCTGCTCGGGCGTGAAGCCGTCGATGGTTTTGCCGGCCTTGGCCTGGGGCGTTTTCTTGAAGGCGGCGTAGGCAATGGTGAGGCCGCCGAGGTCGGCCAGGTTCTCGCCCATCGTCAGCTTGCCATTCACGTGCACCGAGTCCAGGGGCATAAAGGCATCGTATTGCTTGCCCACGATGTCGGCTTTGGCGTTGAATTTGTCGGCGTCTTCTTTGGTCCACCAGTCGCGCAGGTTGCCTTGCGAGTCGTACTGCCGGCCCTGGTCGTCGAAGCCGTGGGTCATTTCATGGCCAATCACGGCGCCGATGCCGCCGTAGTTCACCGCGTCATCGGCCTTGGGGTCGTAGAACGGCGGCTGCAAAATACCGGCCGGGAACACAATTTCGTTCATCGGCGGGTTGTAGTAGGCATTCACCGTGGGCGGCGTCATGCCCCACTCGTTGCGGTCGATGGGCTTGCCAAACTTGCTGATTTCGTCCTTGCTGGCCCACTCGCGGGCCGCCAGCAGGTTTTTCAGGTACGACTCCCGGCTCACGGTCAGCGCCGAATAATCCTTCCACTTGTCGGGGTAGCCAATCTTCACCACAAAGGCGTTGAGCTTGGTGAGGGCCTCCTTTTTGGTGCCCTCGCTCATCCAGTCCGTGGCCCTGATGCGGTCGGCGTAGGCCACGCGCAGGTTCTCAATCATCTCCTTGGCCTTTGCTTTGGCCGTGGGCGTGAAAGCTTTCTCCACGTAAATCTGGCCAAAGGCTTCGCCCAAAGCCCGGTCGGTGGCGCTGAGGGTGCGCTTCCAGCGGGGCTGCTGCTTTTTGGCGCCGCTCAGCGTTTGGGAGAAGCGGAAGCTTTCGTCGATGAAGGTCTGGGGCAGGGCGGCCGTTACGCTGCTCACCAGATGGAACCGCAGGTACTGCTTCTGGTCGGCAATGGGCTCCTCCTTGAGCATGGCGCTCACTTCTTTCAGAAACTCGGGCTGGCCGATAATCACCTCCTGGGCCGCAGCCAGGCCGTTTTCTTTCAGCGTGAGCGGCAGGGCCAGGTTGGGATAAGCGGCGTCGGCCTGGGCCAGCGTCATCTTGTTGTAGTTGGCGTAAGGGTCGCGCAGGTCCACGCGGCTCTTGCTGGCTTTGGCCAGGCGGGTTTCGATGCGAACCACGGCGGCGGCATTGGCTTTGGCCGTCGCCTCGTTGTCGCCGAGCATCTTGAAGGTGTTCACCAGATACGTGTCGTAGGCCGTCCGAATGGCTTTTGAGCGGGCGTCGTCCTTCAGGTAGTAGTCGCGGTCGGGCAGCGAAAGGCCGCCCTGGCCCATCTGCACCGCGTACTGGGTGCTGATTTTCTCGTCCTGGCCCACGTAGAAACCGTACCACACGCTGCCAGTGTGGGCTTTAGGGTCGGCCAGAAAGCGCTGCATTTCGCCCAGGTCCTTAATGGCTGCGATGCGGTTGAGGTGCGGTTGCAGGTATTTCAGGCCGGCGGCGTCGATAGCGACCGAGTCCATGGCCGAGGCGTAAAAGTCGCCCACTTTTTGCGCGTTGGAGCCTTTGGGCGCTTTGGGGGCATTCTTGGCGGCATCGTTCAAAATGCTGCGCAGGGTGGCGTTGTTGCGGTTGGCCAGCTCGTTGAAGGAGCCCCAACGCGACTCGGCGGCCGGAATAGGATTGTTCTTCAGCCAGTTGCCCGAGGCATAGCGGAAGAAGTCTTCACAGGGCTGCACCGAGGGGTCGATGTTGGCCACGGTGATGCCGACGCCTTTTTGAGCCGTGGCCGGGGCTTTTTTGGTGGTTTGGGCCATTGCGGCCGTGGTAGCCAGGCTGCCCAGGCCAAGCACAGCTAAGCTCAGCCGCCGTGCAATCGAAGTTAAATCCATGAAATGAGTATGGGGATGGGAAATGATGCCGTGAAGTTACAGACGCGCGCGTTTTGCCTGCGTTGCACGCCCACGACATTCTTAATATAAAGGCCGGCAGCGGGGGTTAGTTTCGCCCGCCTCGCCCGTACTTTGCACCAATGCCGCTCTACAACCGCCGCCCCGAGCTTCCGCCCCTTGCGCCTCCTCCCCCACTTGGCCTGGCCGACCTGCTGGGCCGCGTGCGCCAGGCGCTACAGCAGCAGCTTGCCGACTCCTATTGGGTAATTGCCGAAGTAGCGGAGCTTACCGCGCCGCGCTATGCCGGCGCCCACTGCTACTTCACCCTCACCGAGCAAACCATCGACAGCCGCGGCACGCCCGTGAAAGCGCAGGCCCGCGCCACGCTCTGGAGCCAGCGCTACCAGCAGCTGGCCCCGGCCTTCGAGCGCCATACCGGCCAGCCCCTGCGCGCCGGCCTTAAACTATTGCTACGCGTGCAGGTACGCTACCACGAGCAGTACGGCCTGAGCCTCGACGTGCTGGCCATCGACCCCAGCTACACGGTGGGCGAGCTGGCCTTGCTGCGCCTGAAAACCCTACGCCAGCTGGAAGAGAAAGGCCTGTTGGAGCGTCAGAAGCGCCTCGCGCTGCCGTTGGCGCCGCAGCGGCTGGCGGTTATTTCCTCGGCCACGGCGGCCGGTTTTCAGGATTTTGTGCAGCAGCTGGAAGAAGCGCCCTATGATTTTGCGCTCACCCTGTTTCCGGCTATGATGCAGGGCGACGAGGCGCCCGCCAGCATTCGGGCGGCGCTGGACGGCGTGCGCGCCCGGCGCGGGCAGTTCGATGCCGTGGTGCTGATTCGGGGCGGGGGCAGCCGTACCGACTTACTGGCCTTCGACGAATACGGGCTGGCGGCGGCCGTGGGGGCGTTTCCGTTGCCCGTGCTCACGGGCATTGGCCACGAGCGCGACGAAGCCCTGGTGGACCTCACCGCCCACCACGCCCTCAAAACGCCCACCGCCGTAGCCGTCTTTCTGGTGGAGCGGCTGGCCCGACTCGAAGCCGCTTTCCTGGGCTATGGCGAGCGGGTGGCGGCGCTGGCCCGCCGCCAGCTCGGCCAGCGCCACGCCCGCCTCGACCAGCTGAGCCGGCAAAGCCGCGACGCCGCCCACCGCCAGGTAGACGCTGCCC
>NZ_JNLX01000155.1 GCF_000715495.1 Hymenobacter sp. IS2118
GTTTACTGCTTATTTACTTTTCAGCATGCGCCGTCACGAAATTTCTGATGCTACCTGGGCCCTGGTTGCCCCGCACCTCTCCGGCAAGGCCGCCGATGGCGGGGCGACGGCCGTCGATAACCGGCTGTTTTTCAACGCTGTGGTGTGGATAATGCGCACCGGCTGCCCGTGGGCCGACCTGCCCGAACGCTTCGGCAAGTCCGACACGGCCCGCAAACGCTTCCGCCGGCTGGCCGAAAAAGGCGTCTGGCGCCGCCTTTTCCAGGTCGTCCAAGCGCCGGAGCTGGACTGGGTGCTGCTCGACTCGACCATCGTGCGGGCGCACCAGCACGCGGCGGGCCAAAAAAAAGCGACGCTCAGACCGAGTGCCTCGGCCGCAGCCGGGGCGGGATGAGCACCAAAATTCACGCCTGCGTCGAGTCGCTGGGCAACGCGGTGCGCCTGCTCGCCACCCCCGGCCAGGCCGGCGACAGCCCGCAGGCGCTGCCCCTGCTCGACGGCCTCGACGTGGGCCAGGTAGTGGCCGACACGGCCTACGACAGCGACCAAACCCGCGCCTATTGCGCTCAACGCGGTATTCAAGCCGTCATCCCCAGCCACCCCAACCGCACCCAACCGCTGCCCCTGGACGAGAATGCCTACCGCGACCGCAACAAAATCGAACGCTTTTTCGGACGCATGAAGCAGTATCGCCGCTTGGCCACCCGCTACGAGAAGACCATCGTTTCCTTCCTCGCGTTCTGGCATATCGGAGCAGCACTTGATTGGCTTAGATGAATAACTCATTTCTTAATGTCCTCACGCCCTAGGATGGTAAATTTGCCGCATATATATTCCACCTAAGCCCAACGTGTTATGCGCTTCAATTCGGTTGGTTTCGCCCTTTCAGTCGGCATGGCTTTAATAGTCGTCCTGTTTGCCTTCACGCTGCTGAGCGCGGCGGGGCTGGTTGGTTTCTCGGCGCAGGAATTTGCAGCGGGGAATGAAGCGCCGACGACCATGTCGGACACGTTGGCTGTCGCGACCACGGCAATTGCCTTGCCGCCCGTATCGGCCGAAGAAGCGGCTCAGCTCGCGGCGGGCGACGCCTTGTTTAAAAACAACTGTGCGCAGTGCCACGCTGTGAACGAGGTGGTGGTGGGCCCGGCATTGGCCGGTATTGCCAAGCGTCGTTCCGTGTCCTGGCTGCGGCTCTGGATTAAGAATTCGGGCAAGGTGGTAGCGAGTGGCGATGCCTATGCCGTGGCGCTGTACGAGAAATACAACAAGCAGCAAATGCCTTCCTTCGACCTTTCGGATAAGGAGGTTGATTCCATCTTGGCGTACGCCGCCCGCGAGGAAATGGCAGCAGCAAGGTAGCCCGGCCGATACTGTGCCGTTTGGGCGCTGAGTCTATAAATCAGGCCGTACACGAGCAGCGGGAGCAAGTGCAGGATATGGCCCAAGGATTTTTCGGCGCTGAGTTTGACCAGATGGCTTCTTTGCGTACCCCCAACGCCTCATTGCCACGGGGAATGTGCTCGTCTATCTCAATCGAATGACCGACCCCGATGGGCGGGAGTTGGCCCATTTTGCGGCTCCCTGGTTCGGGCTGGCGACTGTCTGCGCCACTCGGTCTACCTTTAACGCTTACTCTCCTTCTTTCTCCGCGATGCTGTTGGCCCGCTGCACGGCTTGGTTGCTCTGCTTTAGTTTCCCGGCTCTGGGCCAGCACCTGCCGCCCGCTGCCGATACGGCTGGCTACGTGAAAGGCGGCTACCATAAGTTCACCGACACGTTCTACCTGGGAACCTTCACCACGACCGACAGCACCACGGTCCGGGCCTACTTGCCCGCCACACGCCTGGGCTACGAACGCGCCATCGACTACTTCGAAACCCCGCCCGGACTCGTCCCTCACCCCAAGCGCTACACCCTGAACATCATTCAGGTGCACACCATGCGCGTGCACGGCCGCTACTACGAGAACCTGTTTGTCGAAGAGGAAAGCATTGATGTGCTGGCTTTGCGCCTGCTGGGCGGCCCGGTGGAGCTCTTTACCTACGCCGAACCCCAGGCCGTGCCGATTCCTCTGCCCTTGCCCGGCGCGGGGGTATTGGTGGCTGGGGTGGCCTACACCAACACCCACTGGTACCTGCGGCGCAAGGGCCAGGTAATAAAAGTGCGGCGCGGCCAGTTCGCCGAGCAGCTGAGTGCCTACTTCGCCGATTGCCCCGCCCTGTCCCAAGCCGTGGCCCGTGGAAACGAGCACCACCGCTTTCAGGAGTTGCCCGCCCTGGTGGAGCAGTACAATCAGTACCTGGCAAGCCTTCAAAAATAACCGTGAGAGCGATTTCGGGATTACGGTACACGATATCCGAAATGGTCGAACCAATTTTTGGTATCAACTACCCCAACGTCCTCGATTTACTGGTGGCCCTGAAAAAACGCGTGTTGCGCGCGCCGCAGGAGGTTGCGATGGTAGGCTCCGGCGACGAATTTCTGGCTTCAATGATTGGCGGCGGTCTACAGTGCGGTGGTGCTACGAATTGCCCGCAGGGCTTCGTTGTACCACTAACGAGGCGTATGCTACGGGAGCAACCGCTCAGATTAGTGGTACGGCGGCCCAGAAGTCGTCGCACCAACTCGTTCTAGACCATCAAATTTTGGTTGTTACAGCGTCATAATGGTGTTAAAAACGCCATCAAGTACCTGAGCCATTCTTTCAATATCGAGTGTTTTCATGGTGTCGGTTGGCTCGTGGTAGTTTTTATTTCTGAAAAAGGACGTGTCGGTAATCATTAGGGCGCTGAAACCGAATTTCCAGTAATTCAAATGGTCGGAGAAGTCGATGCCTGGCAAATAGGGAGGAGCGGTAAACGTCTTTGTTCTTACTGATTTTACGGATTTGTATTTCCTGCAAAAACTACGTGAAAATTGACCCGCGCCAAATTTTTTAACAAGGGTTATATAGTTGCCCTTATTTCCGTAAAAAAGCGAAAGTAGGCCGACTGGGTAAGATTGCGACTTTTTCTCGTCCTTGAAATAGCCAATCATTTCAAGCGAAATCATCCCGTAAACTTCCGTCTTATTATCGGCCAGCGATTTCGCGTGGATGTAGCTGCCCATGTATTCGGTCCGAAAATAAGGTGGCTCTTCCAGGGTATAAGCCACCAGGTCCACGCGCTGCTTTAGTTTCTGCCCCTGCAAAAGCCGGCACAGCTCCAAAAGCCCGGTAATTCCGCTCGCGTTATCATCAGCGCCTTCCTGGTCGCCGCAAACGTCGTAATGCGCGCCAATAATTATCCGATTTTTATTTTCCGTGCCGAAAGAGCAAATGATATTCTTGTAAATCTGCCCATTCACAACATAATCCTGCGTGCGGGTGCTGTCAGAATACTGCCGAAAAACAGTAGTTATGTAGTCGGCCGTTTTATTGAGCTGCTCAATATTCTTGTAGGGGTGCAATTCAAATTGTCGCGGCGTATTGGTAACTTGTGTCATGCCTACCTCCCCCACCACCGCCATGAGCAAAGCCGAATATCTCGCCTTGGCCGAGCAAAAATACAACGATTTGCAGGCCCTCGGGACCGCGCCGACTTTCTACGATTA
>NZ_JNLX01000156.1 GCF_000715495.1 Hymenobacter sp. IS2118
GTTTACTGCTTATTTACTTTTCAGCATGCGCCGTCACGAAATTTCTGATGCTACCTGGGCCCTGGTTGCCCCGCACCTCTCCGGCAAGGCCGCCGATGGCGGGGCGACGGCCGTCGATAACCGGCTGTTTTTCAACGCTGTGGTGTGGATAATGCGCACCGGCTGCCCGTGGGCCGACCTGCCCGAACGCTTCGGCAAGTCCGACACGGCCCGCAAACGCTTCCGCCGGCTGGCCGAAAAAGGCGTCTGGCGCCGCCTTTTCCAGGTCGTCCAAGCGCCGGAGCTGGACTGGGTGCTGCTCGACTCGACCATCGTGCGGGCGCACCAGCACGCGGCGGGCCAAAAAAAAGCGACGCTCAGACCGAGTGCCTCGGCCGCAGCCGGGGCGGGATGAGCACCAAAATTCACGCCTGCGTCGAGTCGCTGGGCAACGCGGTGCGCCTGCTCGCCACCCCCGGCCAGGCCGGCGACAGCCCGCAGGCGCTGCCCCTGCTCGACGGCCTCGACGTGGGCCAGGTAGTGGCCGACACGGCCTACGACAGCGACCAAACCCGCGCCTATTGCGCTCAACGCGGTATTCAAGCCGTCATCCCCAGCCACCCCAACCGCACCCAACCGCTGCCCCTGGACGAGAATGCCTACCGCGACCGCAACAAAATCGAACGCTTTTTCGGACGCATGAAGCAGTATCGCCGCTTGGCCACCCGCTACGAGAAGACCATCGTTTCCTTCCTCGCGTTCTGGCATATCGGAGCAGCACTTGATTGGCTTAGATGAATAACTCATTTCTTAATGTCCTCACGCCCTAGCACTAGTTCTAAAAATCTAATTTCTAGGAGCTAAGACTAAAAACTAGTTCCCCCTCTTTTTTGGAGAGGGGGCTAGGGGGTGAGGTTGGCGTCTGGGCGGCGTAACCAAGGCCAACAGCTCACTACTAACCCCGTCTGACCACCGCCATGGCTCCTGCTTCCCGCCAACCCTGGGTGCGCTCGGCCCGCTACGACGGCCTTCTGATTCTGGCGCCGCCGTTTCTGGCTTTGGCGCTCGTGCTGGTTTTGCCGGCCGCCTACCGCAGCACCGCGCAGATGCCCCTGCTGGCCTGGGTGGGCCTGGTGGTGCTCATTGACGTGGCGCACGTGTACGGCACCCTATTTCAGACGTATTTCGACCCGGTGCGGCGGCAGCAGCGGCGCACCTTGCTGTGGGTGGTGCCCGTGGCCTGCTACGCGGCCGGCGTGGCCTTGCACAGCATGGGCAGCCTGGTGTTCTGGCGGGTACTGGCCTATTTGGCCGTGTTCCATTTTATCCGGCAGCAATACGGCTTTCTGCGGCTCTACAGCCGCCACGACCCGCCCGCGCCCGGCCGCTGGCTGGCCACGGCGCTGGTCTACTACGCCACTATCTACCCGCTGCTGTTCTGGCACTTATCGCCGGGGCGCAACTTCAATTGGTTTGTCGATGGCGAGTTTGTGCAAGTCGACTGGCCCCTGGGCCGGCACCTGGCCACGGTCCTCTACGTCGGGCTGATTGTGGCCTACCTCAGCCGCGAAATATTCCTCTGGCGGCGCACCCGCACGCTCAACCTGCCCCGCAACCTGCTGCTGGGCGGCACGCTGGTGTCGTGGTACGCAGGCATCGTGTGGTTCAACGGCGACCTTGCTTTCACGCTGCTCAACGTGGTTTCGCACGGCATTCCCTACCTGGCCCTGGTCTGGAATCAGGGCCTGCGTGCGCCGCAAAAGGCCGCCCCGCCCCGGCGCGGCGCCTGGGCGGGCAAGTACGGACTGGTCATCTTCCTGGCCGTGATAGCCGGGCTGGCCTACTTCGAAGAGGGCCTTTGGGACGGGCTGGTGTGGCGGGAGCACGAAACCGTATTCACCTGGTTTCGGGAGTTGCCCCCGGTGGCCAGCCCCGCCCTGCTGGTGTGGCTGGTGCCGCTGCTGGCCCTGCCCCAGGCCACGCATTACGTACTCGACGGCTTTATCTGGCGCAAATCCAGCCAATTGCCTGAATAATAGGCGTTAAGGGTTTTCTCAAATACAGGAAAGTGTAAAATCGTCTGTCATGCTGAGCTTGTCGAAGCATCTCTACCGCACCGTCAGGGCCGTTCAACGGTGCGGTAGAGATGCTTCGACAAGCTCAGCATGACAACTTTTTTGCTACGGTTGCTTTCGCACTAATACTCACTTAAACGACAGCGGTACCACCAGCCGCACGCTCACGTTGCGGCCCTGGTTGAATACCCCGCGGCGGCCGTTGGCGGCGTTGAGGTCGGCGTATTTCAGGCGGCTGAGGTGGCTTTGGTAGCCCACGTCGAAGAGGTTGTTGGCGGTGAGGAATAGGGAGGCCAGAACGCGGCCCTTGGCGCTGGCGAAATCAGTGCCGAGGCCGGCGTTGATGAGGGTGTAGCCCGGCGTGGCCGTTTCGGTGTCGAAGGCCGAGAAGAAGCGGTTTTGGGCGAAGGTGTGCTCCAGCTGCACCCGCGCGTAGGGGTTGGTGAGGCGCTTGCCCTGGCGGCGGAAATTGCCCCGCAGCTCCGATTGCAGGCGGTCGGCTGGGATGAAGGGCAGGTATTTCTCGCCCTCGGGGCGGCCGGGCTGCCGGGCGCGCACCATCGAAAAGGAGTTTTCGAAGTGCAGCCAATCCAGCGGGTGGGGGTGGAAATCGAGACTCACTTCGCCGCCCAGCAGACGGGCCTGGCCCTGCTCATAGCGAAACACGCCGTTGCCGTCGGGACTGAGCGAGTCGCCGGTGCCGCCGGCGTTGAGCAGGCGGCGCGGGAAAATGTAATTGTCGATGGCGTTGGTGAAGGCGTCCACGCTCAGGCGCACGTGGTCGGTAGTGTAGCTCACGCCGGCATCGAGCTGCAGGCTGGTTTCGGCCCGCAGGCCGGGCTGCCCGATTTCGTAGCGAATAGTACCTTCGTGCTGGCCGTTCGAGCCCAGCTCGGCAATATTGGGCGCTCGGAAACCCCGCGAAATGTTGGCCTTCATCGTAATCCGCTCGTTGAGGTTGTAGGCCGCGCCCACGCTGCCGCTGTAGTTGCCAAAGGTGCTCTGGAAGCCCGCAAACTTGGTTTCGGCGTCGGGGTCGGTACTGTTGGTGGGCTGCTCGTCGGCGTTCAGAAACAGGGCCTCGGCCGTGGTGCGGCGCACGTCGTAACGCAGGCCGCCGCTAAGGTCCACTGCGCCAATGGTTTTCCGGGCCACCCCAAACACGCCGGCTTCACTCGTGCGGTAGGCCGGAATCAGGAATTCGAAGCCCAGGTTGCGGTTTTGCTGCTGCAGGCCGCTGCTGCCCAACGTCAGGTTCCAGCCGCTGATTTCGGGCAGGAAGTAGCGCAGCGCGTAGTCAACGGTGCGGAGCTGGAAGTAGAGCGAGTTTTCCGAGGGGTCGAACACGTTGCCGAACTCGCGCCGCAGGTTCTGCTGGTAGTTCACGAGCAAGGTGAGGCGCGCCCCGTTTTCGCCCAGAATAAAATTGTTATCGGTGCCAATGCGCAGGTGGTTGATTTGCTGCTGGGGCACGGCCAGCCCGTAGCCGCGCAGGTCCGCATCGGTCACGGGCACGGCCTGGGTGTCGTCGGGGCCGGCGGGCACGTCTTTCAGGAAGCGGCCGGTGGCTTCGTCGCGGGCGCCCTCGGTCAGTCCCACGCGCTGGTTGAAGCTGCTGAAGGTGAGGTGCGAGTAGCCCCAGCTTTTGTTCACACCCACGTAGCCGTTGGCGTCCCATTCGTTGAAGCCCGAGTTGTACACGCGGCCGTCGTAGCGGTTGCGGTAGTTGCCGGCCACTTTGCGGGTGCCGCGCGCCAGCCAGTTCAAGCCCTTAATGTTGCCCGCGTTCTGGAACGAGTAGCCCTGCTGGCGGTTGTTGCTCTGGTAGCTGGCCGTGGCCGTGCCCAGTATCCGGCCCTCATCCACGGGGTCGGGCGCCACGAAGTTGATAACGCCCGCCATCGCATCGGACCCGTAGAGCAGCGAGCCCGGCCCCTTGATAATCTCGGCCCGGTCCACGCTGAACTCGTCGATTTCGATGCCGTGCTCGTCGCCCCACTGCTGGCCTTCCTGCCGGGCGCCGTTGTTAAGCGTCACCACGCGGTTGAAGCCCAGCCCGCGCACCACCGGCTTGCTGATGGCCGCGCCGGTTGTAACCTGGCTCAGGCCCGGCGTGTGGGCAATGGCATCGATGATGTTGCCGGCCGCCGTTTGGTTGAGCCGGGTGTGGTCGACCACGGTGGTGGGCACCGGCGAGCGGCGCATTTCCGTGGCCTGCGACACGCCTGTTACCACCACTTGCCCAATTTCCGTGGCCGAAGTCGTCAGGCGGGCTTCCAGCGGCTGGCCGCTGCCGGTGTCCACCGTCTGAGTCACGGTGTTGTAGCCCAGGTATCGAATCTGCACCGTGAAGCGCCCCCGCGGCAAGTCAACGAAGCTGAAGCGGCCGTCGGGCCCGGTAGCCGTGCCCCGTTTCAGGTCGCTGAATACGACGTTGGCGCCGGGCAGCCCCTCGCCGGTAGCGGCGTCCACGACGCGGCCCGTAAAAGGTGGCCCCGCGGTGCGTGCTCGCGCAGTTACTGGAGGGGGCGAGCCTGCGGCCGGAGCATCCTGCGCTGCTGCCGGCGCAACAATACCACCCACCAAAAGCAACACTAACAGGGAAAAAGGAGACATAAACACGAATGAATTTCGCCGAAAGAACGGAAAATTGACGGGGGCGGCCGAAAAGCTTGCCCAGATATTTTCTCCCCCCCCAAACTGCGGCCACCTGGAAAAAGGCCCAAAAGCCAGAAAGCTGAGCGGTTCGTCACGAACTCGCTCAGCTTCGGATAATTTTCAACCACGTGCCGGGCGGCAGTTCGGGTTCGGCCGGCACGTGGCCTCAGGCCAGCACGCAGTCCTGCAAAATCAGCTGGTTGTTGATAAACGCCGCCGTGCGGGCCCCACTGGCCGCGGCCATAACCACCTGCTGCATGGGCCCGGTCATGTCGCCCACGGCGTACACGTTGGAAACGTTGGTTTGGCCGGTTTCGCAGGTCTGCACATACACATCGTCGGGGGTGAAATCGCAGCCGAGCTGTTGGGCCAGGTCACTGCGCTGGCGCTGCACCGGCCGCACGAACAGCGCATCCACCGCTTGGCGGCTACCGTCCTCAAACAAGATGGCCCGCAGGCACTTAACCGTGCCATCGATGGCTTTTACCGGACTCTCAAGCACGGCAATTCCCAGTTGGGTGAGGTGCTCGCGCTGGGCGGGTGCCAGGTCGGCGGGGCCGTCGGTGCACAGCGCCAGGCGCGGGGCCCAGTGGTGCAGGTGCACGGCCTGCTGGTAGCCGCTTTCGCCGCGGCCGTACACGGCCACCTGGCTGTAGCGGGTTTCCCAGCCGTGGCAGTAGGGGCAGTGGTACACGCCCCGGCCCCACAGCTGGGCCAGGCCCGGCACGGCGGGCAGCTCGTCGACCACGCCAGTAGCCAGAATCAGGACCTGGGCCGAAACTTCGGCGCCGCTGCTCAGG
Organism: Hymenobacter sp. IS2118; assembly: GCF_000715495.1. Lineage (GTDB taxonomy): Bacteria > Bacteroidota > Bacteroidia > Cytophagales > Hymenobacteraceae > Hymenobacter. The sequence goes on from NZ_JNLX01000156.1 coordinate 5,513, forward strand.
GTCAGTTCGCACCGGCCGTCGGCCATGATGCGGGCCGCACGGGCCAGGTCCGCGCAGATTTCCACCTGGTAGGGCCGTAGCTGCTCGCGGCCGATGCGCAATAATTCCTCGGGCGCCGCGCCGTCGCGGGTAAAGAAGCTGTGGGAATGAAAGGCGGGTGCATTGCGCGATGGGCCGCCGTCGAGCACCAGCACATGGCGCCGCGAACGGCCCAGCACCAGCGCCGCGCTGAGGCCGGCGTTGCTGGCGCCCACAATTATCATGTCGTAATGGGCCATCGTGGGCCGGGGAATTCTATGCATAGCAAAAATAGAAATACAGAACAGAGAAATGTCGGGTAAGGCACTCGTGCAGAAAAAAGGGGAAAAGAAGGCCCCGGCGCCGGGCCAGGACCTTCTTTGCTAAGCAGCTGAAAGCAGGATTTTGGCTATCGCACCGTCACGGGGAAGGTCACTTCCACGTCGGTGTCGCCGGGCGTGGCGCTGCCGTCCTTGCTGCCGGGCTGGTGGCGCAGCGTGATTTTGAGCGTGCCGGTGCCGGCGGCGGTCGTCACCACCCGGGTGGCGAGGCCGATTTCCAGGTTCTTGGCGTCGCGGTCGGTGCGCGTGATGCTGAGCAGACTGGCCGGCGTGCCCTGATAGATAAAGAGGTGCTCGTCGGACTCCTCCTCCACTTCTTCGGTGATGTTTTCGGCGGGACTTTTCGTTTCGTCGAACAGCGTAATGTCGCCGGTGTAAGTGGTGTTGGGCAGCAGGTTGAGCGTGCCGATAACGGGGGCGTTGCCGCCGGTGCCGTCCACGTCGCGCCAGGTAACGGTAACGGGGGCACCGCTGCCCGTAGTGGGCGTCAGCAGGTAGATAACGGTCGTGATTTGCTCGTTGTCCTCAGCGGGCACGGGGTCTTTGTCGTCCTTACAAGCTGAAAAAGCGAACGGAAGCGCCAATAGCACAGCGGCCAGGCGAAAGCGGGATTGGAAAATGGTCATAATGTGAGAATGTGGGGAATGTGAAAAATGTGAGAAATGTGAGAATGTGGGGAATTAGGAATCGGGCAAATGAAAATGTGAGAATGTGAAGAATTGGGAAAGCTTAATTTTTCGGGGTGCCGAAGGCCAGGGGCACGCGAAGGCGCAGGGTCACGTTGCGGCCCACCTCATCCAGGAAATAGCGGTAGCGGTTGAGGTAGTCGCGGTAAACGGTATCAAGCAGGTTGGTGCCGGTGAGGCTGATTTTCAGCGGCGTGCGTGGCCCCAGCCGCAGCGTGCCCCCGATTTCGGCGCCCAGCAGCCAATAGCCGGGCGGCGGGGCCAGGTAGTCGCGCTCGGCGTTGTCGCGGGGCACGCGGGTTTGGCGGCGCACGGCCTGGGCGCCCAGCTGGGCGTAAAAGCCGTGCAGGCGCCGGGCCGCCGTCGGCTGTCCGTCAGCCTCATAGCGCAGCCAGCCTTCGAGGCGGTCGGCAGGGGCCAGAATCAGGTAGTCGTCAAGGCGCAGGTCGCGCTCTACCACCGTGGCGGCCTTCAGGCCCAGGGTCAGGGGCCGGGCCACGCGGTAGGCCACCAGCAGGTCGAGCCCCCGGAAGCGGGCATCGGTTTGCTGAAAGCGGTAGGAAGGAAACAACCCCCGGATGTCGAGCACCGGCGGAATGGGCGTCTGAAAGATGTAGTTCTGCAAGTGCGTCTGGTACAGCGTCAGCTCGCCGTTGAGGCGTGGGTGGTCGTGCCAGCTCGCGCTGAACGCTACCGAGCGGGCCGTTTCCGGGCCCAGCCCCGGCGTGCCGGCCGGCCGCGTAATGTCGTAGCCTTCTTCGTAGATGCCGTTGTGCACGCCCTGGCTGGCGCGTTCGTTGGCGGCGGGCGCCCGTTGCAGCAGGCTGGCATCGGCCCGCAGGGTCACGTGCGGCCCCAGCTCCCGCGCCACGCCCGTCGATAGTGCCGGGGTGGTAAAGGCGAAGTTTTCGGTTATCACGGCAAAGGCGCCGCTCACGCGGGTGGGCCGGCGGGTTTCCAGGGTGCGGCGGTCGAGGCGAAGGCCGGCTTCCAGCAGCCAGGGGCCCGGCTGCCAGCGCCCCAGCCCGTAGGCGCCGCCGCTCAAATTGGTGTAGTAAGGAATGAAGTAGCGGCTGCCCGGCCGGTAGGTGTTGTGCTGGTAAGTGCCGCTCAGGCCCAGCTCGCCGCTGAAATTGCCGTGGGCGTGGGGCTCCCAGCGCAGGTCGGCGGTGCTGGTTTCGTTGCGGTAGTCCAGCTCGGGCAGGTTGCGGCGGGCCACGTTGTCGTTGCGCGGGCGGAACTTGTCGTACTCGCCCCGGCGGTCGGCCTGCTGGGCCAGCGTCAGGGCCAGGCGCCCGCCCCAGCCATTTAGCCGGTAGAAGCTGCTGAGCTTGAACAGGGTGTGCTGAATCTGCTGATACGGCCGGTCCAGGGCGTAAGTAAACGTGGCCGGCAGCGGCGGCACCCCGCCGTTGCGGGCCGTCACGTTCCAGTTTTCCGGCACCGGATACAGGCCCAGCCGCGCATTGTATTGGCTCACAAAAGCCTCCACGCCCCAGCGTTCCCGCCGCCAGCCCACGGCCGCCGAGTAGTTGTACTCGGCTAAGGCAGAAGAGCTTATTCGATAGTCCGGCGTGGCCGACAAGCCTGCCCGCCGCACTGTACCCTGCGCTCGCCACGCCAGCCCCGGCAGCTGGGCCGGCGCGCCCTGCACCGTGGCCGACAGCGCCCCCAGCCCATTATTGGAGGCGCCCACCGCGTGCACCTCGCCGGTGGTGCCGGCCGAGTCGGGCAGGGCGGCCGGCTGCACCAGCACCACGCCGCCAATGGCATCGGCGCCGTAGCGCACGCCGGCCGCGCCCTTCACCACCGTCAGCTGCGAGGCCACGAAGGGGTCGATTTCCGGGCCGTGGTCCTGGCCCCACTGCTGGCCTTCCTGCCGCACCCCGTTGTTGAGCAAGGCCACGCGGTTGGAGTGCAGGCCATGAATCATGGGCTTGAACACGTTGGGCCCGGTTTGAATGGCCGACACGCCGCTCACTTTCAGCAGCGCTTCGCCCAGCGTCTGGCCGCGGGTGGCGGCCAGGGCCGCGCCAGTCAGGGCGGTGGTAGCCTGGGTGGCGGGCGCGGGCAGGGCCTGCCCGCGCACCACGGCGCCCTGCAGCTGCACAGCATCGGGATGCAGCTGGAAGTTGCGTACCACGGAGCTGGTCACCCGCACTGCCATGGTCTCCGTGCGAAAGCCTACGAAGCTTACTTCAACGGTGTAAGTGCCGGCGCACACGTGAAAATGGTAGTTGCCGTAAACGTCGGCCGCAATCACCTCGCCGGTTTCGAGCAGCCGGGCGGTGGCGCCGGGCAGCACCGTGCCCGACTCGTGGTCGGCCACGCGGCCCGCCAGCGCCAAGGTGCACTCAACGGAAGCCGGGGCCTCTTGTGCCCGAACCGGCAGCGTCAGCACCCCCAGCAATACCAGCATCAGCCACGCCGCAATACGGCCTGGCAGGCAGGAAATCACCCTCATAAACGAATAAGCAGAACCGCGCAACGGCGGCATAAGCGCAAGCCCACTCCCAAACCGCGGCGCAGTTGGAGCAGGGCATAGCTTAAAATCAGGGAAAGCCGGGAGCCGCTAGGCGGCGGGTGGCCCGCGGGGCTGGGCCGGCTGCCGCACTATCCAGGGCGCGGTGGCTACGGTGGGCACGGGTGCCGTGGCAAAGCACGGCCGGGCCACGGGCTGCGGCATCACTATGGGCGCGCTCAGCACAAATGCCACGTCGTAGAAGTGGTCGGCGGCGCAGTGCTGGTGCTGGGCACTGACGAGGGCCTTGCCCTTGAGCCGGAAGGCCGGAGCCTGGGCCGGCTCTTCCGTGGTATGGTTGTGGGCGTGCAAATCCAGTATCCACGCCTCGGGCAGCAGCGTGCGCGTTAGGCACAGCAGCAGGAGCAAAGCGATATGGGAGCGCAGGGCAGACACGGTCACAAAGGTGCAGGGAAATAAGTAAAGTCTGAAAAAAACATTCTGCGCTGGTTCGACTGGGGCAATCCGTTGGGGCCGGCGGCTTCGTAAGTTTTCAACCGCTTTTTGCACCTGCTGAGGCCCCGGCCGCCCTTTTCTGTGATAATCACAAGTATTCCCAATTTCGCTGTGCAGTACGACCAGGACCTGGGCCTGTTGCGCGTGGAGTGGTCTTCGGGCCAGGACATGCGTACGTTTCGGACCGGTACCGGGCAGCTGCTGGCCCTGGCCAAAGAGGTGAAAGCGCGGGCCATAATGCTGAATATGAACTCGTTTCCGGACATTTCGGTGTACGACCAGGTGTGGCTGAGCACGAACTGGATGCCGGGCCTGCTGGAGCTGCCCCTGGAACGGCTGGTGCTGGCCATCAACCGGTGCCGGGTGCACAATCAGCTGGCTATCGATGCGCTGCTGGCTTTGTTTGGGCCCCGTATCAGGTTCGATATTCAGTTCTTCCTCACCGCCGCGCCCGGCCTGCACTGGCTCTGTGACGGGTCGGGGCGGCTGCCGGCCCTGCTGGCCGAATGGAACGCCGTGCACGGCCCCACGCCCCCGATGGAAGCCCTGCTCGCCGACCTGCCGCCCACTTACGCCGGCCCTTCGCTGTCAATCTGACAGCCCCACTTGCCTTGGAACAGGCTTTGAATACCGCCCGACCAGCGGCCCGACGCCCGGCGTCCGGCCATTCCGTCTGTATTCAACCGTTTCCCTTTAGACCATGCAAGAAACCGGCTCCATCTCCATCCATACCGAGAACATCTTCCCCATCATCAAGAAGTTCTTGTATTCCGACCACGAAATTTTCCTGCGCGAGCTGGTCAGCAATGCCGTCGATGCCACCCAAAAGCTGAAAAGTCTGGCCCAATTGGGCGAGTTCAAAGGCGAGCTCGGCGAGCTGAAAGTGCGCGTGACCGTGGATAAGGAAGCCCGCAAAATCACGATTTCGGACCACGGCCTGGGCATGACCGGCGAGGAAATCAAAAAGTACATTAACCAGATTGCCTTCTCTGGCGCCACCGAGTTTGTGGAGCAGTACAAGGAGAAGGACGCGGCCACGAAAGACCAGATTATCGGGCAGTTCGGCCTGGGTTTCTACTCCGCTTTCATGGTGGCCAAGGAGGTTGAGATTTTCTCGCAGAGCTACCAGGAAGGCACCGAAGCCGCCCACTGGACCTGCGACGGCAGCACGGCCTTCACCCTCGAAACCACCGAAAAAGCTGAGCGCGGCACCGACGTGGTGCTGCACGTAGCCGACGATTCGGACGAGTTTCTGGAGGAAGCCCGGCTGCGCACCATCCTCACCAAGTACTGCAAGTTCCTGCCCATTCCCATTGAGTTTGAGGGCCAGCTCATCAACGATACCAACCCCATCTGGACCAAGCAGCCGAGCGAGCTGACCGACGAGGACTACAAGAAGTTCTACCAGGAGCTGTATCCGATGAGCATGGATGAGCCCCTGTTCTGGATTCACCTCAATGTGGACTACCCGTTCAACCTGACTGGTATTCTGTACTTCCCGAAGGTGAAGGACGAGCTGCAGTTCTCGCGCAACAAGATTCAGCTGTATTCGCGCCAGGTGTTCATCACCGACGAGGTGAAGGACGTGGTGCCCGAGTTCCTGATGCTGCTGCACGGCGTGATTGACTCGCCCGACATCCCGCTCAACGTGAGCCGCAGCTTCCTGCAGGCCGACGCGGCGGTGCGCAAAATCAATACCTACATCACCAAGAAGGTAGCCGATAAGCTCAGCAGCCTGTTCAAGCAGGACCGGCCCGGCTACGAGGAGAAATGGAGTGACATCGGCATGTTCGTGAAGTACGGCATGCTGAGCGACGAGAAGTTCTACGACAAGGGCAAGGACTTCGTGCTGCTGAAGAGCGTGAATGACAAGCTGTTCACCATCACGGAGTACACCGAGCACATTCAGGCCAACCAGCAGGACAAGGACGGCAACACGGTGGTACTCTACACCAACGATGCCGAACAGCAGCACGGCTTCGTGGCCGCCGCCCAGGAGCGCGGCTACGACGTGCTGAACTTCGACCACATCCTCGACCCGCACTTCATCGGCCAGCTGGAGCAGAAGCTGGAGAAAACCAGCTTCAAGCGCGTGGACGCCGACACGGTGAGCAAGCTCATCGAAAAGGAAGGCACCACCGAAAGCGTGCTGACCGAAGACGACACCACCAAGCTGGAAACCACCTTCACCACGGCCATTGCCAACCCGGCCATGCACGTGAAAGTGGCCGCCCTTTCGCCGCAGGACGCTCCGGTCGTCATCACCCAAAACGAGTTCATGCGCCGCATGAAGGACATGCAGCGCACCGGCGGCGGCGGCGGCATGCAGATGTTCGGGGCCTTCCCCGAGTCGTACGACGTGACTGTGAACGCCAACCACCCGCTAGTAGCCAAAGTGCTGGCCGACGGCGGCGAGAAGCTCGCCAAGCAAGCCTTCGACCTGGCTCTGCTGTCGCAAGGAATGCTGAAAGGCGAGGCCCTCACGGCCTTCGTGAAGCGCAGCACGGAGTTGCTGTAAGGCAGAATTTCACTTAACGAGTTATCAAAAGCGTCCTCTGGCAATGGCCAGGGGACGCTTTTTCATTGGTGTATTCTGCATTTTCGGCCCTCACCATTCTACCGCCTACCTTCGCCCTCATGCTCACTTCCCTCCGCATTCAGAATTTCCGCAGCATCCGCGACGCCTCGGTGAAGCTGGGACAAGTCAACCTGTTCATCGGGCCGAACAACTCGGGCAAGTCAAATTTCTTGAAAGGCATATCAGAGACTGCTATGCGTGTTTCTGATTACCCAGACGGGCAGGAGGTTTCCATTGATTGGTATGGCCAAAATGTGCCAAGAGGTGATAAAAAAGACAGGTTTTCACCAACGGAAATTCAAATACATCTTGTTGACCAGATTGATACAAAGAAGTTCTGTGAAGTGATTTATTCTGTTACGAGTAAGCCGAGAATTACCGAGCTTGAAATGCAAAGCAGGTTAGAAGCAGAGCTTGTTAATACGGAGTACGGCACCCGAGAGTCATTAGACCTTTCTGCGGCCAAAACTAATTTTAAAGCATTCCCGCAAGGATTCTATGGGACTTGGGAGAGGCTAGCAAATAGTGTGATTTACAAGATTGAGCCAGCTGTTTTTGAAATAAGTTCAGGATTATCAGCGCAGCCTCTATTGAATGCTAGAGGTATTAACATAGCTAACTTTATAAATACACTTGGGCAAAATAATGAAAGTATTATAATTAATCTTAAAAGGGATTTCGCTAAGTGTGTTAGGAGTCTTATATCCTTTTCTACACCGCCAGACCCCGTTTTCAAAGGAAACCTAAAGCTTAAATTCTTCGATGCATCGGGCAATTCTTACTGGGCCGAAGAAGTCTCCGAAGGCGTCCTTTATTTCTTAGCGCTGCTGTGCATCGTGCATCAGCCCGACCCGCCGAAGCTGCTGCTGCTGGAGGAGCCGGAGAAGGGCATCCATCCGCGCCGCATCAAGGAAGTGATGGACTTTATTTTTGAGCTGGCGGAGCTGCGGGGAATTCAGATTATTCTCACGTCGCACAGCCCCTACGTGGTCGACCATTTTGCCGACATCCCGGAGTGCATTTCGGTGTTCGACCGCGAAAACGACGAAACCGTCATCCGCAATGCGGGCGACATCATCACCGCCACCAACGCCCGGCTGGAAGCCGAAGGCAAGCCGCCCATCCGTTACACCGACTCGCTGGGCGAGCATTGGGTGTCGGGCTTTCTGGGGGGCGTGCCGGCATGAGTCTCATTCGGTACGGCTTTTTTGGCGAAGACGATGCGCAACGGCTGTTTCTGCACCACTACCTGGAGGCGCTGACCGTCAATTCGGGGCCACGCTTTGCGTTCGACCAGGAGTTTGCGGCCCGGTTTCGGGCGGCCAATAAAAAGCAGGTCGATGACCACTCTACCCTACTATTTTAGGGATTTGATAATAAGTAAGTTGCCGAATAAACCAGTCTAGCAGGGCCATGATTTTACGGGCCACCGGCTCTTGTGGCTGGGCGTGGGGCCGCGTGAGCTGGCGCAACAGATTCAGTCCGTAGCGGCTCAGGCTTGTGGCCCGGCAGCCGTGATTTTTGCGTGGAATGGCCTTGATTTTGCCGTGGGCCATCGTGCCCACGCCCAGACATAGCGCGTAGGCCAGGCTGACCAGAGCCACGAGCTTGCGCAGCTTCTGGTGGCAGCATAAGTGGGTGGCTTCCAGGTTAAAGCCGCGTCCTTTCAGGTTCTGAAAGCACTGCTCAATCGTCCAGCGGCTGGCGTAGAGGCCGCCCAGGTTGCGCAAGCCGGGCGCGGCGAAGAGAAACAGAAACTCCGTGTCGGCCAGCCGCTTGACCCAGACCTGTCCCCAGACCCCAGCCACTTGGCAATGCAGAAAATGCCGCTGCTGCCCTACGGCAAGGCCCAGGGCCGTGACGGCCTGCCGTCGGCCACTAGCAAAGGTGATTTGGTGGTGCTTGGGCAGGCGCATTACAAAAGGCAATTTATTCTTCCGTAGCCAGTTAAGCCAGACATGGCCCACAAACTCCCGGTCCCCCACCACCAGCCCGATGCGGTCGCGGCCCAGCACCTGTACGCAGATTTTGAGCAGGGCAATACGGTCGGCCGCACTGGAGTTCCCGCTGCGGTTGTCGAGCAGTTCCCAATAGAGCGGCAGTTGAAAGTCGCCTCGGCCTACGGTCACGAGCAGGATATTGACCTGGCAGCGGCCGAAGTCCCATTCGGTGCGGTCCAGGCACAGGCGCAGTTTGCCCGTGGCGGGCAGCAAGCGCAGCAGCAGGTGGGCCAGCACCAGATAATTCAGGTCCACCTGCCGAAAAAAGTCCTGAATGCGGGTTTCATTCGAAGCGATTTTCACCGCGTCATTCAGGTGCTGGGCTACCTCGCAAAATTGGACGTTGCGGCTTTTGAGCAGGGCGATAACAAACTGGCTGACAAACTTTTGCCGGGACAGATGGGGCACTAGCTGGACGCGACGCAAAAGCGTCGTAATTTTGGCAATGAGGCTTGGCTTCACGGGGCAGGACGGACAATGGTGTGTAGGAACCCCAAAGGTCGGACTGCCCCGTTTTTATGCCCTAAAGTTTAGTAGGGTAGAGTG
>NZ_JNLX01000157.1 GCF_000715495.1 Hymenobacter sp. IS2118
GTTTACTGCTTATTTACTTTTCAGCATGCGCCGTCACGAAATTTCTGATGCTACCTGGGCCCTGGTTGCCCCGCACCTCTCCGGCAAGGCCGCCGATGGCGGGGCGACGGCCGTCGATAACCGGCTGTTTTTCAACGCTGTGGTGTGGATAATGCGCACCGGCTGCCCGTGGGCCGACCTGCCCGAACGCTTCGGCAAGTCCGACACGGCCCGCAAACGCTTCCGCCGGCTGGCCGAAAAAGGCGTCTGGCGCCGCCTTTTCCAGGTCGTCCAAGCGCCGGAGCTGGACTGGGTGCTGCTCGACTCGACCATCGTGCGGGCGCACCAGCACGCGGCGGGCCAAAAAAAAGCGACGCTCAGACCGAGTGCCTCGGCCGCAGCCGGGGCGGGATGAGCACCAAAATTCACGCCTGCGTCGAGTCGCTGGGCAACGCGGTGCGCCTGCTCGCCACCCCCGGCCAGGCCGGCGACAGCCCGCAGGCGCTGCCCCTGCTCGACGGCCTCGACGTGGGCCAGGTAGTGGCCGACACGGCCTACGACAGCGACCAAACCCGCGCCTATTGCGCTCAACGCGGTATTCAAGCCGTCATCCCCAGCCACCCCAACCGCACCCAACCGCTGCCCCTGGACGAGAATGCCTACCGCGACCGCAACAAAATCGAACGCTTTTTCGGACGCATGAAGCAGTATCGCCGCTTGGCCACCCGCTACGAGAAGACCATCGTTTCCTTCCTCGCGTTCTGGCATATCGGAGCAGCACTTGATTGGCTTAGATGAATAACTCATTTCTTAATGTCCTCACGCCCTAGTCTGGCCGTAAGGCTTGGCGGTAGCAGCTGGCCAGCTTTTGGTAGGTGTGCGCGGGGGCAAATTTTTCGCGCACGAAAACGCGGCTGGCCATCGAAAACTGCTGCCGTAGCGTGGCATCGCCGGCCAGTTGGAGCATGGCGGCGGTCATGGCGGGCACGTCACGGTTGGGCACGAGCAGGCCCGATTTGCCGTTTTCGAACAGCTCGGCCGGGCCGCCGCAGTCGGTAGCAATGAGGGGCACGCCGTAGTAAAGCGCGTCGAGGCAGGTGAGGGAGAAGGACTCGGCCTCGGAAAAATTCAGCACGATGTCGTGGGCTTTCATGGCTTGCTCGGTATCGGCCGCGAAACCTTCAAAATCGACTACTTCCGACAAGCCCGCAGCCTGAGCCGTGGCTTCCAGCTCCTGCCGAAACTGCTGGTTCTTGGCCATGCCCATGTCGCCGCCCACGAAGCGGAGGCGCAGGTTGGGGTTCAGGGCATACGCCAGCCGGAACGCCTCAAGTGCGAAATTCTGGCCCTTACCCCGGATATAATTGCTCAGGTACAGCAGTTGGGTGGGGGCGCCATTCGTGAGGTTTGGCACGTGGGGCGGCTGCATTTCGCCACGAGCAGGCAGCGGGTCGTAAACCGTGTGCACCCGGCCGTTGGTGGGGGTGAAATACGACCGCACCGCTTCCGACACGCACAGCACCTGGTGGGCGCCGTGCTCGGCCAGCCACTTCCACACCCGCGCAAAGTACTGCGGCAGCGTCTGGGGCAAAAAGCGGACGTGTACCAGCACCCGCAGCTGGCCCAGGCTTAAAAAGCGGGCCACGTAGCCGGTCAGGTTGTAAAAATCGTTGAGGTGCAGCAGGCCAGCACCGCGCTGGCGGGCCAGCCGGTGCAGCCGCCAGCCGTTAAGCAGCAGCATGGGCACGTAGCGCAGCAAATCGGCCTTACGGCGGCTGATTTCGACGAATGGCAGCTCGTGCACCACGTAGCCGTCGGCCTCGAGTACGGCCCGGCCCGTGCTGCCGGTGGGCAGCACGTACTCAAACGCCAGGTCGGGCCGCAGGGGCCCCGTGGCGTGGCGAATGGCGTTGAGCGCTCCCGTCACGGCCCGGGAATTATCCACCACCAAAATTGTGTGTTTGGCTTTAACCACGACAAACTTCTTCTAACATTTGCAGCCACTGGCCAAAAATCCGCTCGCGGGTGAAGTCCTGCATGCGCGCCCGGGCAAGCTGGCCCAGCCGGTCCTGCTCGGGTGCATTGCCTAGTAGACTCGTCAGCGCGGTGGTCCACACGGCCTGGTCGGCCGCTGCCGTGGCCGGGCTGGTGAGCATGGGCAGCAAGATGCCGAATTCTCCCGTCTCAGCCCGGCGTAGGGGCGCGGCCGGGGTGGCGGTGGCCGGGGCCAGCATCTCGCGCGGGCCGGTGGGGCAGTCGGTGCTCAGCACGGGCAGGCCGCACACCATGGCTTCGCCCAGGGCCATGGGAAAGCCTTCCCAGGCCGAGGGGAAAACGAAGGCCGTGGCCGGCCGCAGGTATTTGAAGGGGTTTTGCTGCAAGCCGAGGAAATACACGTCGAAATCGGGGGTGAGCTCGGCGGTATTTTCCCAGGCCGCGAACACGCGCAGGCCCAGTGTGCGCGCATGGACCGTAAGCTCGTCGCGCAGCTCACCGTCGCCCACAAACACCAGCTTGGCGGGCTGCTGGCGCAGCACGGCCGCAAAAATGTCGAGCAGCGGCGCCTGGTTTTTTTGAATGGTGAGCCGCCCCGACGTCACCAGCACGGGCGCGGTGGCATACACGGCAGCTTCGGCAGCGGAAAGGGGCTCCTGGCTTTTGGCTTCGATTTGCGGAACGTCGAAGAAGTTGTTAATCGTGAGCAGCTTTTCCGGCTTCACCCCAAACCCGTCGATTAGCTCGGGCATGATGTCGCGGCTCACCGTCACAATCCGGTCGGCGCGGTTGTAGAGCAGGGGCATGAGCACGGCTTTGCGCAGCCAGCCCACCGGCCCCTTAATATTGGCATCGTGCAGTTTGGAGCCGTGCACGCAGAGAATGGTTTTGCCGGGGCCGCCGCTGAGTAAGTTCACGTAGTCGGCGCCCTCCAAATGGCTGATGCAGGCCGTGGGCCGCAGGCGTTCGCGCAGCTGGCGCAAACCCGCGATGCGCCGCCGGAAGTTGGTGAGCTTGGCCACTACGCCGCCGCCGCCGCTCACTTCGAGGCTTTGCACTGGGTTGCCGCTGGGGTATAGGTCGCCACCTTCCAGGTTGAACACGGCTTCCGTGACGGCGTAGTGCTTGGCCAGCTCCACGCTGTGGTCGTGGAATACCCGTTGGGCGCCGCCCAGGCCCAGGTTGGGAATCAGTAATACTAATGGTTGCATAGGAGAAGAGAGGGAGGGCGGCAAAAAAGGCGCTTTTGTGGGTTTACGCCAGGTAGCAAGAGCCCGGGGCTAGCGCCATACTGCGGCTGCGGAAGGCACTGATTATGGCTTCAACTGAGTAGGGTGCAGTAACCAAATCCAGTGCTTTTCTAGTTTGCGTTGAATGGTTTGGCATCTACAAAGCGCATGTTGTTTCGGGTTTCGAGCCGGGCCTTGTCCCTTTTTTTGAGGTAGTTGAATAGAACGGGAAATTTGGTTCGGCGCACGAAAGCGGCCACACCGCCTATTACGTCCTTGGCCACTTGGCGGGTAGTGGACGTCTTGATGGAATTATAGTTCAGGGTGCTGCGAAACTCCGCGTCGTGCGTCTTTATCGGATACAGGCATCGAAATGAAGTAAAAGCGCCCTGTCGGTAGTGCTCGCCCCAATAGTCGGCCGCTACCCGAACCGGAACTATGGCTGCCGATAGCTTGGCCGCCGCCGCGGGAGTTATCACGTAAGCCATGGCCGAGCCCAGGTTGCGCAGATTTGCCGGGTAAAACAGGCTGCTCTCCTCGTCCAGCTTTTGGGCGCGCTGCCGGCTTATTTCCACCGGCGTACCAAAGTGGCTGTAGTAGTGCATCGATATCACTTCCTCATTGGCAATGTGTTGCTCAATCAGGGCCAGTAGTTTTTTGATATTATCGGGCAGTTGGGCATCGTCTTCGAGCACCAGGCCCATCTTGGCGTTGCTAGCCGCAATAAGCCGGCTCACTTTCGCGTGGGAGAGGGCGCAGGCCAGCACACCTTTGGTTAAGTACGGGTTGGCCGCAACCGCCGCCGGGTCTACTAATTCCGCATACTCGGCGGGCGTCATTTCCTGGTAATCCACCGCGTCCACGATTTCATATTCCAGCCCCAAAAGCGTGAGCTGCTTTTGCATGTAGGCACGCCGCTCAGTGGCACGACGCAGGCTTATGACGTATACTTTCATGAAAGCGGTAGGGTATAACGGCCGCAATTGCCAGTTGATAAGCGCGCAGGGTGCTTTGCTTTAACGCACAAAAGTAAGTGGCAATAAAGCACTCCTTGTTCAGCGCCGGCCCGGCACCGGCTGCCGTGGCCCCAGCCAGGGTATCGGGCGAGGGCGTCCGCATCATATTTCAGGCTGAAGCCGGAGCAAGGCCGGAAACCGGCGGATTGCCGGAAACACGGATGCCAATTCTGGCGCGGAAGCGCAATCAGTGGGCAACGGTTCCATAGGTTGTGGAAGTTGTCCCCTCTTAAACTGATAGGAGCCGGGCCTGCCACTCGTCAAAGGCGGGAATAATTTGATTTAACACAAACGATTGTGTTAAATCAAATTATATTCCATATAATTGTTGAATAATCAGACAGAAAATGTCTTAACAGACAATATTATTTGCTGTTTTGTTTATCAATCGTTTGTTTTTTGTATCCACCATTTCTTCAAAAATCATGACAAAATTCTTACTTTTTGGTTCTGTGCTAACCGTTTTTCTGGCGGGCGCTACGACTTCTGCCTGGGCCCAGGGAGCCATTGTAAACGGCGGCACTTATAAGATGACGCACTACGGGGTGTTGTCCGGCAACACCACACCGGGCGCCGACCCCAACCTGCCGCTGTGTCTGGACGTGGACGCCAATCTGGCTACTGCCGGCACCAGTATCGGGCAGTGGGTTGATAACGGCAACGATGCCCAGCGTTTCATCTTCGAGCTGCAAACCGATGGTTCGTACAAGCTGCGCCACAAAGGCACCGAAATGTATGTGCAGTCCGTGGCCCTCAGCAAAACTGCAGGCGCCCAAATCGAACAGAATGTGCTTCTGCCGACCGGCGATGACAGCCAGCGCTGGCTCATCACCGACCCCAACGGCAACGGGCGCTACAAATTCACGCTGAAAAATTCGGCCAATGCGGCGGGTGTCCCGCAGGTGCTTGAAATTGGTTTCGCCAGCAATTCCCCCGGTGCTCGTGTAAACCTCTGGGATGACAACGGTTTCGAAACGGCTCAGCGCTGGGGACTCACCCTGATTACGACGGCCACCGCCACCAAAGCTGCCAGCAACGCCGCCCTCAAAACGCAGGCCTACCCCAACCCCGCGGGCCCCGGCCAGCGCTTTGCCCTGCGGGTGGAGGCAACCAAAACCGGCACGGCCGAAATCGAGGTGCTGGACGTGTTGGGTAAGAAAATCCACCGCCAGTCCGAAATTTTGAAAGCGGGTAGCAGCGTAGTATCGCTTCGGGGCCCGCAGCTGGCGGCCGGCTTGTACGTGGTGCGCGTGCACCAGGGCGAGTTCACGCAGCAAACCCGCCTGGTGCAGCAATAAAGCGCTGGCAAGGACCGGTCGCTCCGCCAATTTCAGCCAGTGAACAAAATAAGGTGACGAAAATAACGGGAGGAATTTGGCCTCTTGTTCCGCAGCAACCCCAGCCACAACCGGCTGGGGTTTTTTGTCGCCTGTTGTTCAACGAAAAATGCGGCTGGCATCGCCGGCGCAGTTTCAGAAGTGCCTTATGCAGTGCCTTGCGAAGCGACTGGTATTAGGTAGTAGGTTACTCTTTTGGCGGGTTCATGATGCCTCCAGTCCTTGCCCGTTCGTTCGGTCCGGTGCTGCCGTGCCTCGCTGAGCAACCCAATACTTAAGCAGCGCTCCAGCCTACTGCAAAGCAAAAAGCGCCGTCTGCAATTGCAGACGGCGCTTTTTTGGCAATTAAAATGAGGCTTGCTATTCCACAACCAAGCGCTTGTTCACGGTGCCTTGCTCGGTTTGCAGGCGCAGCGTGTACACGCCACGGGCTACTCCGTTCAGCGACAGGGTGCGGGCCTGCGAGCCGGCGGCCAGCGTGCTGCGCAGTACCGTCTGGCCCAGGGCGTTTATCAGCTGCACTTCCGTGGCCTGGCGGGCCAGGTTGGCGGGCAGACCGATGGATACCGCGCTACGGGCCGGGTTCGGGAACACCGACACCTGCTGGCCAAGGGCCGCCGGGGCGTTAGCCAGCACCGTCTGCTGGGTGAGCAGCAGCGTGAAGCGGCCGGCCACTGTGCCCGCCGCCGTCAGCTGGAAGGAGTACTCGGGCTGAGTGGCCAGGTCGATGCGGGCCCCGGTCAGGGCATCGCGCAGGAAGGCAAACGTGCCCGTGGGCAGGCGTAGCAACTCGGCGGCGCGCAGCGTGTAAGTACCGGCCTTGTTGGCCTGCACCCGCAGGTTCACCACTACATCGGCGGTACCCAGCGCGGGCAGGCCGTTGATGGCCAGGACCGTAACCGGCGCGCCGGTTTCCGTGGCCACCGAAGAGCCACTGCTACCTGCTAGCTTGTAGGCGTCAAACTCAGCATCGAAACCGGTCGTGGCGGCAGCATCAAAGTACACTACCGTTTCGTCGGTGGCCCCGGCCGCGTTCCGCAGAGCCAGGCGTACCAGTGGGGCCGTAGCAGCGCCGCGCTGAAAAACCGGGCTGGCGAAAGGAGTCAAGCGGACCTGGTTGGTGAAGCTTACCGTACCGTTGGAGTTGGGTTCGCCTACCCGCACGAAGAATCCCTGGGCCACGGCAATTTCGGCCGTGCCTCCGTTGGTACCCACGCCATTGGCCAGGTACGAAGAGTATTCGCCGCCGTACTGGCTGGTCGAGCGGAACACGTATACGGCGGCGCCCACGCCGGTGCGGCCCACCGCATCCCAATTGATGGGCGAGGGGTAGGGGTTGCCGAGCAGATGCCAGCCCGATTTGTCCTCGCCGCCGCGCGTGAGCCCGGAAGCGCTTTGGGGACCATTGTTGAGGGTGCCTACGAAGTCAACCTTGGCTTCGGCGGGAATATTCACCGTGTAGCCACGGGTTACCATCAGCGCACTGCTCAGGGCATTGGGCGAAACGAAGCCCTTGTCGAAGTCGATGGTGCCGGCGCTGCCGCTGGTGTTCACGCGGGTTTCGTCGTAGCCAAACACGGTGGGGAAAGGCGTTACCGGGTTGGGCTGCGGAATCGAATTGTAAGCCGGGTTTACCACGGGCGTGAAGCCCGTCGTAGTCAGGTCGGCCACGGTCGAGCCCATGACGGGGGCGGAGTAGTGGCGGTAGCCCAGGCCCGTGTTGTTGGGCGTGATGTAGCGCTGCACGGTGGCGTTGCCGCTTACGACGCCGCTGGCGTTCACCACGTAGGCCGTGCCGGTGGCATTGGAGAGCAGGGTCAGGTTGCCACCGGAGGCCAGGCTGCCATCGAGGAGCAGCTCGTTCTGCACCTGCACCGGTGCCGCCGCGTTGAGGCCGGAGCCGCCCACGGTGACGTTGTTGAAGAAAGTAGTGGTGCCGATAACGTTCTGGACGCCGCCGCCCGCGAAGGCGACCCTGCCCGTGCCGCTGCCGAGGGTGGTACCGCCGTTGTTCACAAAGTTGCCGTTCAGCGTCAGTGTGCCGCCGGGGGCGGTGGTCAGGGTAGCGCCGGCGGCCATGGTGAGGCTGTTGGCCTGTTGGGCATTGCTCACCACGGGGTCGTTGTCCACGTTCGGGATGAACACATTGTCGGTAGCGGTGGGCACCTGCATGGGCAGCCAGTTGCCGGGCAGGCCCCAGGCCACCGAGACGGCGCCGGTCCAGGTCAGGTCGGCCACTACGGGCGCCGTGGGGAAGGCCGCCAGGCCGGTCAGGTTGCTGCCGTTGCCCACGCGGTTCACCAGGTTGGCGGCGCCCGAGGTCAGGTCAACGGTGTAAAGATTATCAAATGCCTGGCCCGTAGGTGAGGCCACCAGGAAGGCCGTATTCACGGGTACGGCGGGGTTGGTCACGTCGGTAAACACGTCGAAATCCACGCCCGGGTTCACCGTGATGCCGGTCGTGCCCTGGTCCACGTAGGTTCCGGCGTTGGCATTGGTAGCCCGGAGCAGCACGTTGCGCGTCTGGTCGTAGCCGAAAAGGGTGGTGGCGGTGGCGGCGTTGTTGTCGTTGTTGAGGTAAGCCGCGCCCGACACTGCGGGCACGGTGCCGTTAGCATTCGTTAGCGAGCCATCGTTCACGAACGTGCCGTCGTTGGGGTTCATGCGCAGGTTGGCCTGCGTGGTGGCCGAAATAATGCGGATGCGGTCCACCGTGGGGTTGAAGTCGAAGGCGATGGCCGACGCCGTCGCGCCCAGCGGCAGGGCCTGGAGGGCGCCCACCGTCGTAAGCGCACCAGTACTCAGGTTCAGGTTGTAAAGCTGGCCCTCGCCGGCGGCGGCGTTGTAGCCCAGGGCAACCAAGCCGCCCGTAGCCGGCCGGAAATCGAGGCCCACCAGGGCCTGGCCGCCGCCCAGCCCGGTGATGTTCACGGCCGAGCGAATGTTAGTGGGGTTGCCCGAGTCAAACGAAATCAGGTTGCCGCCGGCCACGCCGTACAGCAGCCGGCCTATCAGCGCGGGCTGCGTGAGCGGGGCAATGCGGGCCGCCACGTCGCGCACCGGAATGCCCAACCCGATGGTGCCCACGGGCGAGGTGGTGCCCGCCATCGTGTTCAGGGTGTAGAGGGTACTGAAATTGGCCGAGGTGCTGGGCCCGTCGGTGTTCGAGACGATGAAGCCGCGGTTTATCTGCGCGGCGGCGTCGAAGTAAAAATCCAGGTCATTGACCTCGCTGCTGGGCAGCAGGCTGGTGCCGCTGGCCGAAGTGAGTTCGCCCGCGTTGGGGTCGCTCTGAATGAAGAGCTGGTTGCGGGCGTCGTCGATGTCGTAGAGTTCCGTGAAGGTGCTGCCGGCAAACGAGTTGGTGTAGGCCACGGCCCCGATGGTGGGCGTGCCGGTGGCGCCGCTCACGAAGTTCAGGTCGCCGTCCATGATGACAATCGCGCCGTTATTGGGGTTGAGGCGGTAGTTGCGGGTGTTACGGCCCGTCACGCGGATGCGGTCCACGGTGGGGTTGAAGTCGAAGCCGATGCCGTTGATTTCGGCTGCGGTGGTGCCCAGCGGCAGCGCTTGCGGGCTACCCACGGCCGTAGCCGCCGCCGTGGTCTGGTCGATGCGGTAGAGCTGGCCCTGCTCGGTGGTGGCATCATAGCCCAGGCCAAACAGCTCGCCGGTATTGGGGCGGAAGTCGGTGCCTACTAGCGTTTGAGTGGTAGGAATGCCCATGATGCTCATCGCCGAAAGGATGAACCCCGGCTGGCCCGAATTAAAGGAAATGAGAGCGTTGTTGGTGTTCACCGCGAACAGCCGCTGGCCGCTGGCCGCCGGCGCCGTGCGGTCGATTTCAAAGGTGATGTCGGTAACGGCGAAGGGAAGGTTTTGCGGCTGCACGGCAAGGCCCGAAGCCAAATCGAGGAGGTAGAGTATGGTAGCGCCACTCCGAACTATCGACAAAGCCGCCACCTGCTGCCCGGTGCCGTTGGGGATGGTGTAAATATCGAGGTCCGTGATGTCGGTGCCTTGCAGCAGCGGCGTTACGCCATTGGCGGTAATCAGGTTCGACGTGCCCAGTACCCCGCCATTGGGGTCGGTTTGCAGGTATAGCCGCGACCCGGCCACGTCGATGTCGTAGAGCCGGGTGGCGGCGGCACCGATGAAACTGTTTGTGTAGGCCACCGCGTCGATAACGGCTGCGGGCGCCCCGTTCAGGTTCCCGTCGGTCATCGTAATGGTTCCGTCGTTGGGGTTGAGGCGGTAGTTGGCCGTGTTGCTGCTGATTACCCGAATGCGGTCCACGGTGGGGTTGAAATCGAAGCTGATGCGGGCGGTGGAGCTGCCCAGCGCCAGGGCCTGCGGCGTGCCCACGGCCGTGGCCATACCGGTGGTCCGGTTCAGGGTGTAGAGCTGGGCCGAGCCCGCGCCGTTGTAACCCAGCGCGAACAGCTCGCCGGTTGCCGGCCGCGAGTCGAGGCCCACCAGCGTGAAACCCATCGCCACGTTCGTAATGGGCACGAAGGTGGGAATAGTTGGGCTCGCGATGGTTAACGAAACCAGCGCCGGGGCACCAGCCAGGGTGCTGAGGCCGTAAGCGGTTTGCGCTTGCGCAGCCGGAGCGGCGGCCAGCAAACCCATTGCGAGGGCCGCGCCGGACACTACCCTACGGGTGTACCGCCAAAATCCTAATGCGGGAGAAGGTACCATTGTGTTCATACTTACTTGGGGTTGTTTAAAAAAGAAAAGTGAACGTACAGGTGACGGCGTCAGCCCAAGACGGGCATGACAATGATAGTAGAATTACGACACTTTTGGCTGATTAGATTGAACCTTTTCAGATTAAATTAAAATTAAAATAATAAATGTGTGCTATTGGGCTTGATGCGTGCTTTGTAGTTAAAAAACAGGTAGTTTAACACGGTGCCGGACGGAGGAAGCGGGCCGCGAGAGAAACAAAAAAGCCCACTTTATAAAAAGCGAGCCTTCCTGTTCCGGTACCTAAAGCTGAGCATTACGGCTTCGTAGAATATGGCTTTTGGAGGCCCGGCCGAATTCGGGAATTCCAGAAGTGCCGGGCGCTTTTTTAACGGTTTCCGCCCCGGAAATCCTTAAAAATCCGGTCTGTACATGCCCCAGAGGTAGCATCGGTCAGCTTAAAACTCTACGATAAATCCTATGGTGGGCACCACCAGCGCGTCGTTGTCGCGCAGTAGAATCGGGTTGGCGTTGCGGCCGTCGGGGCGCAGGGGCTGGCCGTCGGTGGTGGTGTAGCCGCTGTTGTCGGGCATGCGCTCGAAGGTGTAGGTGGGCGGCGAGGCGGGCTTGGTGAGCAGGGCGTTCTGCACGTCGATGTAGAAATCGAAGCTCAGGCGGCGCAGGCTGATTTTCTTGTCCAGGCGCAGGTCCAGCTGTTGGAAGGCGTCCAGGCGCTGGGTATTGAGCTGCGTGTAGTCGAGGATGCCCGTGCCCACGGCCTGGTAGCTGGCGCGGCTGGCCGCTTCGTCGTAGGGCGTGTAGGGCCCGCCGCCGCCCACGCGGTACTTGGCGCCCACTTCCCAGCCGCGGCCGAGCTGGTAGCCCAGCAGCGCCGAGCCCAGAAAGCGCGTGTCCCAGGCCGTGGGCCGGTACACGCCATCAAGCCCCGAAAACTCGGAGCGGAACGCCGTGAGCGACACAATGGCGAAGAGCTTGCCGCTGAGCTTCTGCTGAAAAAAGGCTTCGGCCCCGTAGGCGCGGCCCTTGCCGGTGCTCGTCACGGCTTCGTTGCCGATGGCGTTGAAATCGCCGCCCAGGTTGGCCAGGCTGATGCCGTCGCGCACACTCACCGGGTAGTTGGCGTACTTCTTATAAAAGCCTTCGAGGGTGAAGCGGGTGGCCGCGCCGGGCAGCCATTCCAGCCCCGCCACCGCGTGGTCGGACCGGATGTAGCGGCCGTCGGCGTTCACGCGGCGGCCGTTTTCGTCCCGAAAGCCCAACAGCGTGCTGGGCGGGATTTTGAAGTAGCGCCCCAGCGAGGCATTCAGGTTCAGGGTGGGCAGCAGGGCGTAGGAGAGCGAGGCGCGGGGCGAAAGCGTGCGGTCCAGCCGGTAGCCTTCGGTCAGGGCCGAGGTGCCATCGGTCCGCACGCCGGCCGACACGGTGAGGCGGTTTTCGGCGCCGTAGGTGCGCGTGGCTTGCGCGAAAGCGCCGTAGCGCACAAAGTCCAGGTCGGTGGCAAAGCGCACCGTCACGGCCGGGCTCACGAGGGCCCCGTTCCCGTCGCGCACCTCGGAGCGGATGCGGTTGAACAGGTCGTTGTTGTAGTGCTGGAGCTGGCCCACCACGCCGTAGCTGTACTGCCAGCGGCCTACGCGCTTGTTCACGTCGGCGCGCAGCTTGTTCTCTATCTCGCCGTTGCGCGAGCCCAGCTTGCGGAAGGCTTCCTGCCCCTCGAAGCCGTACTCAAACTGGTCGGCCTTGCCGTATTGCTGGGTGCGGCTCAGGGCCACGTTCACGAAGCCGTTTTCCACCAGCTGGCGCAGGTTCACGCCCACGGTGTAGTTCCATTGGTCAATGGTGGGGTTGGAGCGCAGCACGAATTCCTTGGACGGCGAGCTGTTCTTGGGCGCCACGATTTCAAAGTGGTCAATTGCGCCCAGGCCCAGCGTGGTAACGGTGGTTTTGGGCGAAAGCTTGGTGGTGGTTTTGAACTGAAAATCGTAGAAATCGGGCCGGATGGGCAAGTCAATCAGCTTAAACAGCACTTGCAGGTAGCTGCGCCGGGCCGAGGCCAGAAACGTAGTATTGGGCGTGAGCGGGCCTTCGAGCGTGGCCGCCACTTCGGTGCCCGAGGTGCGCAGGTTGCCCTGAATGCGCTCGGAGTTGCCGTCGCGCTGCCGGAACTGCAGCACCGAACTCAGTGCGTTGTCGTAGCGCGCCTGAAACGCCGAGCTGCTCAGCGTCACGTCCTCAATAAAGCTCACGTTGAGAATGCCGGCCGGCCCGCCCGCGCTGCCCTGCGTCGGAAAGTGGTTGATAACCGGCACCTCAATGCCGTCGAGGTAGTACACGTTTTCGTTGGGCGCCCCACCCCGAATGATGATGTCGTTGCGGAAGCCGGCCGTGCCGCCGCTGCCCCCGCCGCCCACGCCCGGCAGGCTCTGTATCACCCTCGAAATGTCGAAGTTGCCGCCGGGGTTGCTCTTGATTTCCTCGGTGGTGAGGCGCTGCACGCTGAGCGGCGTTTCGGGCGTGGCCACGCGAATGGCGCGGTTGGCCGTCACGGTTACTTCGGCCAGGGCCTGGGGTGCGGTGTTCAGCTCCAGGTTGATGGTGTTCACGTTGCCGCTGCTCAGGGCAATGTTGGCCCGCAGCAGGGCGTCGTAGCCCACGAAGGTGGCGCGCAGGTTGTAGGGGCCGGCCGGCACGCCGGTGAGGCGGTAGCGCCCTTCGGCGTCGGTAGTCGTGCCAAAGTCGGTGCCTTCGAGGGCAATGCTCACGCCGGGCAGCAGCTCCTGGGTGGCGCGGTCGCGCACGGTGCCGGCCACGGTGCTGGCGGTTTGGGCGAAGCCGGGCAGGGAAATCAGCAGAACAAGCAGCAGGGTAAGAATTCGCATGTAGCAGCAAGCAACAGGTGCGGTAAATGGTTTGTAGGAACGCGCCTCGGCGCGTTCTGCTCGTTGGCCCGCGCCTGGCGAGGTCAAATGTAGGAAAGCGCCTCGGTGCGTTCTGTCGTTGGCCCGCGCCTGGTGCATCTGTTGAATGGCCGCCAGGACATGCCCCGTCCAACGACAGAACGCGCCAAGGCGCGTTCCTACCCAACCAGACACGCCCGCATTCCCAAACGGATGTGCCCGCATTCAGAAAAAAAATTGCTTCCCGGCAATCCAACCCGTCGAACCGTGGCGTAGGTGGGTCATCGTTCAAAAAAATCAAACCATTTATTTATACCGATGAAAAAGACTTTGTTTTCCCTCGCTCTGGTTGCCATGTTCAGCGTTGGTGCTACCACTACCGTTTCGGCCCAGAAAATGGCTAAGACCGTAATGGTGGGCGGCGCGGCCATGTACCCCACGAAAAACATCGTGGAAAATGCCGTAAACTCGAAAGACCACACCACCCTGGTCGCCGCCGTGAAAGCTGCTGGCCTGGTCGAAACCCTGCAAAGCGCCGGCCCCTTCACCGTATTCGCCCCTACCAACGATGCTTTCGGCAAACTGCCCGCCGGCACTGTCGAAACCCTGGTGAAGCCTGAGAGCAAGGAAACGCTCACCAAAATCCTGACCTACCACGTCGTAGCCGGCCGCATGACCGCCGCCGACCTGATGAAGGCCATCAAAGCCGGCAAAGGCACCGCTACCCTCAAAACCGTGAGCGGCGGCACCCTGACAGCCAAAATGAAAGGCAAAGGCATCGAGCTGAAGGACGAAAAAGGCGGCATGTCGATGGTCACCATCGCCGACGTAATGCAGAGCAACGGCGTCATCCACGTAGTTGACACGGTGCTGCTGCCCAACTAGTTTTTCTGAGCTAGCCCCCAAACGCAAACAACCGCTGCCAGCCCCGTGCCAGCAGCGGTTGTTTGCGTTTGGGGGGTTCTGAGGTTTTTCAACGCCTTGCAGGCGCTGGGCAACGCCACCCTCCGGTGGCACCACCCCCGTTTCAGCTGCGCTGAAACATCCCCTCCTTGGTAAGGAGGGGAGTTGGCTGCTTGCCTGCTACCGGCACTTTCCCTCCGCCGTGCGGGCGTACTCGTAGCCCAGCAGCAGGGCGCGGCGGTAGAATTCGCAGGCCGAAGCCGTGTCGTTGCCGTGGGCGGCCAGCCGGCCCAGCAGAAAATGCGTGCGCCCGTCGCGCGGCCGGGCTTGCAGCACTCGGAAATATGCCGTGCGGGCGCTGTCGTAGCG
This sequence comes from Hymenobacter sp. IS2118, assembly GCF_000715495.1. Classification (GTDB taxonomy): domain Bacteria; phylum Bacteroidota; class Bacteroidia; order Cytophagales; family Hymenobacteraceae; genus Hymenobacter. The sequence continues at coordinate 14,436 of NZ_JNLX01000157.1, forward strand.
GCCCAGGGCGGTGAGGGCCAGTCCGCGCACCTGCACGTAGTGCCAGGGCGTGGCCTGGTTGGCCCGGCGGCGCTGGGCCAGGCCGTACTCAATGTCGGCCAGTCCTTTTTCGGGTTGGTCGAGGTCGAGCAGGCGGGCCTGGCCCCGGGCGAGGTAGGCGGCGCTCAGGCTACTGTCCAGGGCCAGGGCGCGGTTGAAGCTGAGTTCGGCGGCGGCGGGCAGGCCCAGGTCGGTTTCGCAGCGGGCCAGGCGGTACAGCAGGTCGGCGGCAATGGGGCGGGGCTGGGGCTGGAGCAGGGCCGCCTGAAAATCGGCGCGGGCGGCCCGCGGGTCCCGGTTCACGAGCAGCTCCAGCTCGGCGCGGCGGCGGAGGGCGGGCGCGTAGTCGGGCCGGAAGTGCAGGCTCTCGTCCATGAAGCTGTAGGCCGCCGCCAGCTGCCGCTGTCCGTACGCGCGCAGCCCGTCCTCGTAGTTGCTGCTGGCCGTCACGCGGTCCATGGTCACCTTCACGGCCAGCGCAAACAGTACGATGCCCGCCAGAAACAACAGCGTTAGCGTCCAGTCGCGGCGGTTGAACCCGGCGCGCTGGCGCGGAATGGTTTGGTAATGCCGCTCCCGGCTGTTGGCGGGTGGGCGCGTGCGCAGGGGCGCGGGCGGCGGCATGGGCACGCCGTACACATGCTGGGTGGCGGGGCGCTGTTGCTGCTGGCGCCGCACTTCCTCGGTGCGGCGGGCAGCCTGGGTGAGCTGGAAATCGTAGGTGGCGCGGCGGCCGGGGTCGCCCAGCACGCGGTAGGCCACGGCCACAGCCTTGAACTGCTCTTCGTAGCGCACGTCGCCGCCGTGCTTATCGGGGTGGTAGCGCACCACCAGCTGCCGGTAGGCCCGCTTTATTTCGGCGGCCGGGGCAGTGGCAGCGACTCCGAGGACTTGATAATGATTTTGACTCACGCTGGGCACCAAACATAAAGGACCGCACAAAAGTCAGCCACACCTTAATATTTTCCGTAGAACCGGCTCAGTCCACTGCTGTTTTCGGGCAGCTTCCGGGCTGAAAATAATTCCTCTTTTCTTCTTGACACACTATTTCGCGCCGCATGATTCTCGACGACGATACTTCCAAAACACCCCGTAACGACAGCCTGATTGGCAACCTGACCGGCTACCTCGACACCCGCATCGACTTGGTGCGCCTGGAGCTTCAGCAAAAGGTATCGGGCATTATGGTGAGCACCATTCACGGGGCCGCCCTCGGAATTCTGGCCCTGATGTTCGTCATCTTTCTCAGCGTGTTTGCGGGACTAGCCCTTAATTCGGTTCTTGAAAGTTCTTTCTGGGGCTTTGGTATCGTAGCTGGCTTCTACCTGCTGCTGCTCATACTGGTGCTGGTAGGCGTTGATAAAGCCGCTTTCCAGGGCCTAGCCAACAAAGCCCTCAAGGATACCATCTATAAATCTGACAAACGCCAAGCCTAGCCTGCCATGAGTGACCTGCATAACCCCCTGTTCGACGAGGAAAAAGAATTTTTGGAACGCAAAAAGCTCGAGTACGAGCGGGCACTGCGCGGCGATGTCGATGACATCAAAGAAAAGTCGGTGGTTTTTGGCAAAGTGGCCCTGGTTGGGGCCGGGCTGGCTGGCGGCGTCTGGCTGATTACCAAAGCCTTTGGCTCCGGTAAAAAGAAGAAAAAGAAGCGCAACGTGAGCGAGGCCTACGAGAGCAGCAAGGACCGGGAAGCCGGAGACGACAACGCGGACGAGCAGTTCGAAAACGACAACGGTTTCGGTGCCGAGTACTATACTGCTGGCAATGGCAAGCGTTACAAAAGCGTCCCTTTCCACAAGTCTGCTGCCAATTCCGCGCAGGCATTTATGGACAATGAGGACCGGGAGCGCCGCGCCGCGCAGGATTCCGAGTCCGACGACCTGGGATTCGGCTCCACGGCCGCACCGCAGATGCCCCTGGCCGCCGCTAGCCCGGCCCTGGTGCCCTCGGCCTTCAACCCCGAACACTTTGAGGACGACCCGTTCAAGGATTTGCCCTACGATGACAGCCGTCGCCTGCCCACCTCGCACGATTTTGACGGGTTCGATGAGATGCCGGAACCCGCTGCCACTGCCCGCCCCAGCTTCGTGGGACAGGTTTTGCAGAGCTTTTTGAAGTCGGATACGGGCAAGATTATCGTAGCCCAAGCGGCTGCCGTAGTGCTGGCGCTAGTGACAAAAAAAGTGAGTGAGTTTTTCCCGGCCGACAAAAATCCCGACCTTTCGGATTCCCCGGCCGTCGCCCCCGCTGAAACCGGGTTTGCGCCCGTCGTTTCGCCCGCTTCTCCCGACTTCCTGGATGCGTCCACCCACACTTCTGCTATATGACACGCTCCGGGCGCGGCAGCAACAAGGCCGCAAAGCGCTGGCCGTGCTGCTTGACCCAGATAATTTAAACGAAACCAGCTTGTTAACCCTGCTGCGCCTGGCTCAGGCGCATCCGGTCGATTACTTTTTCGTGGGGGGCAGCCTGGTGCTTAGTTCGCATCAGGCTGCCCTTATTGCGTTAATAAAGGTGCACTCTACAGTGCCCGTGCTGCTATTTCCCAGCCACAGCCTGCACCTCGACGGGCCTGCCGATGGCGTGCTACTGCTGTCGCTGATTTCGGGCCGCAACCCCGATTTTCTGATTGGCCAGCATGTTGTGGCCGCGCCGCGCCTGCGGGCCAGCGGCCTGCAATTATTGTCCACCGGCTACATGCTGGTCGATTCGGGACGGGCCACCACGGCTTCGTACATGAGCGGCACCGTGCCGCTGCCGCACGATAAGCCCGGCATTGCGGCCTGCACGGCCCTGGCCGGCGAGCAGCTGGGCTTGCAGCTAATGTACCTCGATGGGGGCAGCGGCGCCCAAAACCCAGTGTCGGCCGCCATGATTGCGGCCGTGCGGGAAACGGTGAGCACGCCCCTTATCGTGGGGGGCGGGCTCAATACCCAAGCTAAAGTGCGCGCCGCCCTCGCGGCCGGGGCCGACGTGGTGGTGGTCGGCAACCACATTGAAGCCGAGCCGGAGTTTCTGGCGGAGGCCGTGGGCGTGGTGGCGTCATTCAACGCCGTCGCAGCCGCTGCCGAAGCGTAATTTCTTCCGCAGCCTTATCAGTGGGCCAGTTGCTCTGGCCGCCAGTGTGCGACCCGTGAGCACACTAGCTATACGTCGAAGATGGGTTGCGGCATCATTATGTGGAACGGTTGTTTCGCGCTGTCATGGGGTAAAGTTGTAGCACCCGTGGAACGTGCTGCAGTCGCTGCCAAAATGGTGTAAGGGAAGGTTGAAACCGGGCCGGTTGCGCGAATTGGGGCCATAAATGACAATGAGTAGAAAGTGGGAAATAAGTTGATTATTCAGTTATTCTGCTTTTAGGCTGCTGCCTTGAGAACGGTTTCGGCTTAAACTATTGACCGGGCTTTTCGGTCAATTTAACCAGTAATAAGTACCATTGGAAGAAAACACAAAAGGAATCGCAGGCTGAAATAGTAGCTTTGAGGTCTTCTTGTAAATGTTTTATTTCTGATTACTCCAATGCAACACGTTTATTCGGCAATGCTTGCAACATTGCTGCACGTTTATCCGGCTAATGCCATCCCAGCTACTGCTGACAACCCCCAAAAACCGACTGCTAAGAAGAATACGGCTCGGCGCTTGGAAGCTAAACGCCGGACGCTGCATCTAGCTACTGACCCTGCAGAAAACTCGATTCGAGGTATTGTGCAAACCAAGGAAGGCGAAACGCTGCCCGGTGCCACCGTTTTTATTCGGGGTACCTACGTGGGTACTGCCACCAACCAGCTGGGCGAGTTCAGCCTGAATCCTTCCTTTACCGAGGGTACGGTGGAGCTGGTGGTGTCTTATGTGGGCTACGAAACCCAGGTGCTACAGCTCACGCAGCCCACGGCGCTCATTGTGCAGCTGCTGCCCAGCGCCACGCTGCTGAACGAAACGGTAGTATCGGCCTCGCGCATCGAGGAAAACATTCTGCGGGCCCCTGTTACCATCGACAAAATATCGGGGCGCCAGCTCGAGCGCATGAGCACGCCCGAAGTGCTGGCCGGCCTGGGCATGCTCCCCGGCGTGGACGTGAACTCGGCCTCCATGCTCTTCACCAGCATCAGTACCCGCGGCTTCAACACGGCCAAATCGGAACGGGTAATTCAGCTCGTGGACTACATGGACACGGCTTTGCCTTCGCTCAACCTGAGCCCCGGCAACCTGGTGGGCATTCCCGAGCTGGACATGGAGAGCATTGAAATCATTCACGGCCCGGCCTCGGCCCTCTACGGCTCCAACGCCCTGAGCGGGGTGGTGCTGTTCAACTCCAAAGACGCCTTTGTGTACGACGGCCTGAGCGTGCGCCTGCGCGGCGGCGAGCGCAGCCTGCTCGACGGCCAGCTGCGCTACGCCAAAAAGGTGGGCGAGCGGTTTGCTTTTAAGGTGAACGCCAGTGGCTTCCGGGCCACCGACTGGGTTGCCAACAACTTCGAAGCCAATTCGGGCTCAGTGAACCCGGCCGGCTCGACGCTGGGCTACGATGCCGTGAACCGCTACGGCGAGCTGAGCAACCTGTACTCGCCCTTCCAGAACCAGCCGGGTTTCACGGTGGACCCCGAACTTTACGGCAAAACGGTGTACCTGCCCGGCTTCACGGAGCAGGAATTGATTAAAGGCGACGAAAAAACGCAGTCTTACCGCGTGCAGGGCGCCGTGTCGTACCTCTTGAAGGACGACCTGAAACTGACCGTGGAGGCCAAGCGGGGCGTGGGCACGGCAACCTACCAGAACCTGAGTCGTTTCCGTATCAAAGACCTGGGCACCAATCAGTATCGGGCCGAGCTCAAGAACGCAAAAGGCTTTGTCCGGGTGTATTCGACGGAGGATTTCACGGGCAGCTCCTACGAGCTGTCGCAGCTGAGCCGGCTCATAGGCCTGTCGCCGGCATCGGAAGCCGGCAACACGGGCAGCTACTTCCAGCAGTACGTGGTAGCGTACAACAGCGCGTACAGCGCGGCCCGCAATCCGGGCCGGCCGGGCGGCAGCCTGAGCATGGCCGAGGCGCAGGCCTTTGCCCAAAACGTCGCCAACAGCACCCAGTTGTCGTCGTCCGACCCGCGCTTCACCACGCTGCGCGATAACATTGCCAACGACGACCAGCCCGGCCGGGGCGCCCAACAGAACTTCAATTCCTTCCTCAACGACATCAGCAGCCAGTACAGCTTCAAGCTGGGCGAGGCGGGAACCAACCTGATTGTGGGCGGCGCCTACCGCGAGTACCGCCTGGGTTCGGGCGGCAAGCTGTTTGCCGATACCGACGGCGAGCGCCTCACCAACTACGAGTACGGGGCTTACGGCCAATTGACCCAAGCCCTGCTCAACGACCGGCTGAAACTGGCCCTGGCCGGTCGCCTGGACAACTTCAAGAACTTTGACCCGTCGTTCTCGCCCCGCGTGGCGGCCGTATACTCGCTGGGCAAAAACATGCAGCATAACTTCCGGGGCAGCTTCAGCCAGGCGTTCCGCAGCCCCACGCAGCCCGACCAGTTCCTGCGCTCCGACGTGGGTAACTTCATTCTACTCGGCAACGTGGGCGCGGGCTTCCAGGGCTACAACTTCACCAACTCCCAGGGCCAGCCCTACACGCCGGGCGCCCCGCTCGCCGATTTTGAGCTGTCGATTGACAAGCTGAAGCTGGAGCGGGTGAGCACGGCTGAAATTGGCTACAAGGGCGCCATCATTCCCAACGTGTATGTAGATGCCAGCTACTTCCGCAGCCGCTACAACGACTTCATCGGCGGCACTGCCTTTGTGGGCAATGTGGACGGCACCCGCCCCACCTTTCAGCAGGTAAACGCCGGCCTGGCCTCGGGCTTCACCAATCCGAATGCTTCGCCGGCCCGCATCATCTACACGGCCAGCAACAACAGTCAGGAAGTGCGTACCCAAGGCGCCACGTTCGGCCTCACTTACTACATGAGCAAGGCCCTGAACATTGGCGGCAACTACTCCTTCAACCTCCTGGACCGCAGCAACCTGCCGGACGGCTTCCTCACGTTCTTCAATACGCCCAAGCACAAGTACAACCTGATTGCCAGCGGTACCGTGCTGAGCAACCTCACCTATTCGGTTAACTACCGCTGGGTGGAAGGCCACAAGCAGGAATTACCCTTCGCTAACGGTCAGATTCGTACGTACAGCACCACCGATGCCTACCTCGGTTACACGGTGCCCAAGCTGGCCACCACGTTCCAGGCCGGCATCTCTAATGCCTTCGATGCGAACAACGTGCAAATCATCGGCGGCCCGCAGATTGGCCGCCTCGCCTACCTGGGCGTACTCCTGAACGTGAAGTAAGGCGCTGCCGCACACGTTATAAAAAAGGTCCCGCATCACTGATGCGGGACCTTTTTGTTGGGCGCCAATCGGCAAACAGGAGCCGCGACGCTTAATTGGCAGCCACGGCATCGGGCAGCAATTGCAGGAGTTGTGCGGCCGCCCACCGGCCCGATTCCACGGCCCCATCAAGCCGGCCCCATTCGCTGACGGAGGTTTCGGCGCCGGCCCAGTGCAAGGTGCCGGCCCACTGGGGCTGGCGCAGTAGCGCGGGGCCCTGCAGGGGTACGGCCAGGGGCGGCTGCTCGTCGCCGGGGGTGCTGGTAAACGGTTCAAGGGACCAGTCCAACTCGTGGTAAGCCAGTGGGGCGCCGGCGGCCGGGCCAAACAGCCGCTCCAGCTGCGCCACCACTGCGGCCTGCCGCTCGGCCCGGCCCGCTGCCCGCAGCGGGTGCGGGGTGGCAAAGAACCCGAACAACGCCCCCACTGCCGCACTCTGCGGCGACGCATCGTGCAGCTCCACCAGCGGTCCGGTCTGGCTCACACCGAAGCCCGACCAGCCCTGGGTGCGCCAAAAAGGCTGCTCGTATACCAGCACCGCTTTCATGGCGTGGCTCATCCAGGTGGGTACGGTTTGCATGGTGTGTTGCAGCGCCGCCGACAGGTCGGGCTCAAACGCCATACTGTGGGCTACCAGCCGCGGGGGCATGGCCACTATCACGGCCGGTGCGCGGTAGGTGCGGGGAAGGCCGCCGTGCACGGCCGTCACTTCGATGTCGCCCTCCGGCAAGCGGCGCAGCCGGGTCACGCGGGTAGCCAGCTGTAGCGTATCCGGCGATAATTCGTCGGCCAGGGTACGGCAGAGCACGGCGGCCCCACCGCCCAGGCGCAGGTAGCCCGCCGAGCCCGCCGGCTGCGGCAGCCGGTGCACGCCGTGTGGCGTTTCGTAAGCCGTAGCACCGGCGCTGAACTGCGTAAACGGCCGAATTTTCAATTCTTCCAATACCTGCGTCAGGTAAGGGTGGTGGGTCCAGCCCCAGGTTGCGCCCAGGTCCAGTAGCTCGGCTGCGGGGCGGCCGGGCACAGCGGGCACGGCCATTGTGCGCCCGCCCACTCGAGCACGGGCTTCCAGCACCAACACCGCCCGGCCGGCGGCCTGCAGCCGCTGGGCTGCCACCAGCCCAGACAGCCCGGCTCCAATGATGATGACCGGGGACGGCGGTGAAGAGGGAGAGTCGGCGGCGAACGTCATGCAGGGAAGCCTGTGGGGCATTGACTTGGGTGGGCACGAAACAAAGGCGGGTGTCGGTGCTGTCTATTCGTGGTTGTGGTGGGGGTATAACACCCGTTGGCCTTTTCGGTTAGCTGCTGAGTCAATGGCAGCCAGGTTTTGTGCTTACCAACAAGGAGTTACAGCAAACGTACTGCGCGCTTAACATGGAACAGGCTCATTAGATGCGAAGGCCCCGAAACGCAAAAACCCGAAAACATGCTCCTGCCAAGCAGGAAGGATGTTTTCGGGTTTTGCTAAAGAGCCTCTTATTGGACTCGAACCAACGACCTGCTCATTACGAATGAGCTGCTCTACCAGCTGAGCTAAAGAGGCTTGTTTTCCCGCCGACGCTTTCGGAACGGACTGCAAAGATAGGCACCGCGCCGGACGCCGCGCAACCGCCCTCCCGGAAAAGTTTTGCCCGGCGTGGGCGGGCGCGGTTTTTGAGCGGCAGTGGGAGTGGTTTGTACCTTGCGGCGGCATTTACCGTTCTATAACTATGCGTTTCTGGCTCATCTTGATTCTGGTAATTTTTGCATTGCGCTACCTGCTGCCCATCGTGCTGCGGCTGGTGTTGGCGGGGTTTGTGCGCAAGCAAATGCGCAACGGCGGCTTTGTGGTGCCCCCGCAGTCGCAGCCCGGCCCGCCGCCCGTGCCCGGCGAAGTTCGGGTAGACTACGTGCCTCCGGTTGCGCCCGAAGCGGAGAAGCCATCGGGCTTTAAAGGCGGCGAATACGTTGACTTTGAGGAGATAAAATAGCGCGCAAGGTTGCGCGAAGTAGAAATTAAGTCTCGCTAAGGATTGTACTCACATTCTGGCGAGGCTTTCTTTTTGCTTCGCGTAGCCCTGCGCGACTGTACCTTCGGGCACGTTTTTATGTTCCTCCAAAATTGCCCTGATGGCTGCTGTTACTTCTGCTTCTCCTGTTTCGTCCGCGCCGTGGTGGCAGCGGGCTTTGCCGCACGCGCTGGCGGTTCTGTTTTTCGTGGTGCTGGCGGGTCTGTATTTCTCGCCCATCATGTTCGAGGGCAAAAGCCTGACGCAGCACGATATCACCCAGTTTCAGGGCGGCGCTCACGAGGCGCAGGAGTATGCCAAAGCCATGGGCCGGGAAGCGCTGTGGACGAATTCCATGTTTTCGGGCATGCCCACTTACCTCATCAGCCTGCACTTTCCGGGCGACTGGTCGGGGTACCTGCAAAGTATCATGACGCTGGGCCTGCCCGCCGTGGTGGCCAACCTGTTTCTGGCGCTGCTCTGCGGCTATATTTTGCTGGTGGCGATAGGCGTGCGGCCACTGGTGGCCGTGGCGGGCGCCGTGGCGCTGGGCTTTTCGAGCTACAACATAGCCATTCTGGCCGCCGGGCACAACACCAAGAGCATTGCCCTGGCCTACGCGCCGCTGGTGCTGGCCGGCGTGCTGGTGGCCTACCGCCGCGATAAGTGGCTGGGAGCCGCGCTGTTTGCCGTGGGCCTCACCCTCAACGTGCGCGCCAATCACCTCCAGATTACGTATTACCTGCTGCTGCTGCTGGCCATTTTTGGCATCATCGAACTGGTGGCGGCCATTCGCGCCGGGCGGCTGCCCGCGTTTTTGCAGCGCACGGCACTGCTGGGGCTGGGCGCCGCGCTGGCCGTGGGCGTCAGCTTCGGCCGCCTCTACACCACCCTCGAATATAGCAAGTACAGCAACCGGGGCCGCACCGAGCTAACGACCCCGGGACCTGGTCAGGCCCCCGCCGCCAGCGCCGCCGACGAGAGCACGGGCGTGGACCGCGACTACGCCTTCCAGTACAGCTACGGCGTGGGCGAAACCATCACGCTGCTCATTCCCAACTTCTACGGCGGGGCCAGCTCCATGCCGCTCGGCACCGATTCTAACCTCGCCAAGGCGGGCCTGCCGCAGGAATATCTGGCCGGCATGCCCACCTACTGGGGTCAGCAGAGCTACACCGCCGGCCCGGTTTACATGGGCGCGGTGGTTTGCTTTCTGTTTGTTCTGGGCCTGTTTGTGGTGGATAAGCGGACGCGCTACTGGCTGCTGGCCGGCACGGTGCTGTCCATTCTGCTGGCCTGGGGCAAGAACTTCGAGACGTTCAACTACCTGATTTTTGACTTATTACCCGGCTACAACAAGTTCCGGGCGGTGAGCATGGCGCTGGTTATTGCGCAGTTGGCCATGCCCATTCTGGGTGCGCTGGCCCTGAGCCGCGTGCTGCGTCCGCGCGTAGTGGTGCCTTTGGACCCGACCGATGCCCAGCAGCACCCCGCCCTAGCCAAAGCCGTCGGTGCTGCCAAAGCCCCCCTCTCGGCCGATGCCACGGCGCTGCTGCCCAAAGTATTGTATGCGGGCGCCATCGCGGCCGGTATTTGCGTGCTGGCGTGGCTGGCCAGCTTCAGCTTCGATTTTTCGGCGCCTATTGACGGGGAGCTGACCAAGCAGGGCTTCACGCCGGAGCTGCTCGGGGCCCTGCGCGCCGACCGGGCCGACCTGCTGCGCGGCGACGTGTGGCGCGGCCTGCTCTTTATCGGGGCGGCGCTGGGGGTGCTCTATTTCTACCTCAAGGGCCGCCTGAATAGGATGCCCGCGGCTGCGCTCATGGTGTTTTTGGTGCTGGTTGATTTGTGGGGCGTGGACAAGCGTTACCTCGGCAACGATAAATTCCAGAGCGAAACCATTGCCCAAACCTTCCAGCCTTCGCCCGCCGACCAGCTTATTCTGCGCGACCCCGACCTAAGCTACCGCGTGCTCAACGTGCAGAACCCGTTCAACGAAGCGCAGACATCGTACTTCCACAAGAGCATCGGCGGCTACCACGGCGCCAAGCTGCGCCGCTACCAGGACCTCATCGAACGCCAGATTTCCACCAACAACCAGCAGGTGCTCAACATGCTGAACACGCGCTACATCATCACTGGCGACCCCAAGCAGCCGGTGCAGCGCAACCCCGGCGCCCTGGGCAATGCCTGGTTTGTGCGCGAGGTGAAAACCGTGAGCAGCCCCGACGAGGAAATGGCGGCCCTCAGCACGCTCAACCCCGCCACCGAAGCCGTGGTGGATGTCAGCAAGTTTGCTGACCAAAAGGCCGCCAGCTACGACGTAACCGGCGCCACTATCCGGCTGGCCGGCTACACGCCCGACGAGCTGAAGTACAGCTACACCTCGCCCCAGCCTGGCCTGGTCGTGTTCTCGGAAATCTACTATGCCGATGGCTGGCAGGCCTTTATCGATGGCAAGCCGGTACCGCACATCCGGGCTAACTACGTGCTGCGCGCGCTGCCGGTGCCCGCCGGCTCGCACGCCATCGAGTTCCGGTTTGAGCCCAAGGCGTATGCTTTGGGCAACGGGGTTTCGCTGGCTGCCAGCATTGCCCTGCTGCTGGTGCTGGTGGGCGCGGGCGTGTACGCCGTGCGCCGCAAGCCGGAACTGGATGCGCCGGTGGTGGCCGTAGCCTAACCCGGCGCGCCCTGCTCAATTGCTGGCGCGCGTCTCCGACGCGTTGCCTACTGGTTTCGCGTCTGTGATGCGCAGGGCCAATGAGGCCAGATGGTGAGAACGGCGGCGTTTGGAAATGCCAAGCCAGTAGGCACCGCGGCGGAGACGCGCGCCAGCGGCTGACTGCGTAAGTCCTATTTTTAATTTTCTCAAAAACTGTACACCAACCTGGAAACCGCTCTAAGTATGCCGGTGGTCGCTGATTTTTTGCAGGAATTGAACGAGCCTGCCGCCGCAGAGCAGGGCGTGCGCCTGCTGCTGTGGCGCGATGACCTGGCGCATCCGGACCTGCCCGGCAACAAGGCCCGCAAGCTCAAATTCAACCTGGCCGCCGCCCGGCAGCAGGGCCACCATACGTTGCTCACGTTTGGCGGCGCGTACTCCAACCACGTTGCCGCCGTGGCCACGGCCGGCCGGCTGTTCGGCTTCAAAACCATCGGGCTGATACGGGGCGACGACGCACTCGCGCTCAACCCCACGCTAACCCAGGCCGCCGCCGATGGCATGGCCGTGCACTACCTTGACCGCACCGCCTACCGCCGCCGCGCCGACCCCGACTTCATTGCCGGGCAGCTGGCCCGGTTCGGCCCGGCCTACGTGCTGCCCGAAGGTGGCACCAACGCCCTGGCTCTGCTCGGCTGCGCCGAGCTGCTGACCGAGCTGCGCGCGCGCACCGCGTTCGATGCCGTGGCGGTGGCCGTGGGCACGGGCGGCACGCTGGCTGGCCTGCTTACCGGCCTGGCCGGGCAGGAGCAGGCCGTGGGCGTGGCCGCCCTGAAAAATGGCGCCTTCCTGCGCGCCGAAATCGACGCGCTGACGCAGCAGGCCCAAGGCCGGACGGTCGCCGATTATTCGCTGCAAACCGACTATCATTTTGGCGGCTACGCGAAATACTCGGCTCCACTGCTGGCGTTTATTCAGCAGTTTGAGGCGCGGCATGGCGTGCTTCTCGACCCGATTTATACTGGTAAGCTGCTGTTTGGCGTGCTCGATTTGATAGCGCAAGGCTACTTCCGGCGCGGCAGTACCGTGGTGGCCATTCACACTGGGGGGCTGCAAGCCTGGGCGGGTTGGCACGAGCGGTTTGGGCGTTGAGTAGCAGGGTTAGAAACCGTTTGAGTTGTCCTGTCATGCTGAGCGCAGCCGAAGCATCTCGCTCGCTTCGGCCGCACCTTTCGACGAAGCGAGCGAGATGCTTCGGCTGCGCTCAGCATGACCAGTTGGATAGGTTACTGCTACTGCTTAACCAGCTTCTTGGCCAGGCGAGCCACTTCCAACGAAGCCAGTACGAAAATTACTGGTAGGACCGGTGCCAGAAACCGCACGTCCCAGTCATCGACGGTGAGCATGATGATGGCCGTTTGGAGCAGAACGATGGCGGCCAGAAACACCCGCGCCGGGCGCCAGATGGCCGGGCGCCCGGTGGCCCGCGCCGCCAGCCAATAGGCTGGCCACAACACGGCCACGCCCACCACCCGATGCGCCAGCGAATAATGCGGCTTGAGGTAGCTAAGGAAAACGAAAAGCTTGCCCAGCATCAGCCGGCCCAGATAGATTGGGTTGTGGAAGGCGAAATAGAGCACGCGCGCGGCCGGGCCGGTGCCGGGCGGCGGCATATGCAGCGGCTCGGTTTGGTGCACGGCCCAGAGCTGGTAACGAAAAATCAGCTCGCCCCGCTCGTAAGTATCCATGAGGTAGTAGGTGGCGAGCTGGTGGTTGAGCGCCTGCCAGAGCGCGGGCGACAGCAGCACCAGCAGCAGCAGCGCGGCGCGCCAGGGCCGTGGGTCGCGCCGGCGCCGCAGCACATCCAGCCCGGCCAGCCCCGCTGCCAGCCCCACCAGGAAGCCGTTGGGCCGGACCAGCGCCGTGAGTAGCAGGGCCAGCAGCAGCAGGGCCCAATCCTGGCGGCGGCCGTGACGCACGCGGGTGAAGGCCCCGAACGAGAGCGCCACCAAGCTGATAAACAGCGACTCGGTGAGCAGAAAAACGTTGAACCGCTGAATGTCGGGCCAGGCGATAAAGAGCAGCGTAGCCCCAGCTGCGGCCGCACGATGGCCCAGCGCCAGCCGGCGGGTACCGCGGTAAATGGCCCGCGTGGCCAGAGCCGAAACCGCCATCTGGCCCGCCACAATGCCCCACCACCCCAGCCCCAGCCGCAGCCACAGGCTCTGGAACAGCGGGTAGAGCACGTAGCGCAGGTTGTGGCCGGGCTCGAAGTAGCTGCGCTCGGCAATGTTGGCGGCGTATTCGAGGTAACGGGCGCTGTCGTTGGCGAAGTGCGGGCCCCGAAACTGCCACAGGTACCAGAGCTGCACCAGCACCCACAGGCCAACCAGCCCGGCCCGGTGCTGCGGCCACAGACGCCGGCCCAGCGAACGAAAAAAGAGAACCACGCGCATCAACCGCAAAGCTAGCTGCCCGCGCCGCCGAACACCGCGCCGCCGCCGCCGTATTGTAGAGCCTATGAACCTTGTCCGTCTGTTTCGCCGTCTGCTTCCGTTGTTGTTTTTAGTGGGGCTGGGCTGGTTTCTGTGGCGCAAAGTGAGCCCCGCGCTCGGCGACCTGGGCACGCTGGCCGACACCCGCCCGCAGGTGACCGTGACCCACAACACGGTACTGACGCAGGTGGAAGCCCTGGGCCGGCTGGAGCTGGTGCGCTACCGCTTCAAAGACGTGGTGGAGTACAAGCGCCGCACCTACCGGTTTCTGCCCGAGTCGAAAGTGGCGCTGGTGGTGGCGGGCGAGGCCGTGGGCTGCATCGATTTGCGCAAGCTAAAGCCGCAGGACGTGGTGCTGGAAGGTGATTCCATCGTGCGCGTGTCCTTGCCCGCGCCCGAGCTGTGCAGCTTCCAGGTAAACCACAACCAGAGCCGGGTTTTCAGCACTGAAAACGGCTTTTTTCAGGATGCCGAGCTGGTGGACGAGGGCTACAAGTACGCCGAAGCACAGGTGCGCAACGCCGCGCTCCAGTCCGGCATTCTGGCCGCCACCCAGCGCAATGCCGAGCAGATTCTCGTGCCCATGCTGCGCACCCTCACCGGCCGCCGCGTCATCCTGGGCCAGCAAATGCAATTGCCGAAAGCCGGCCCCAAGCAGTAGGTAATTAGCCGTTAGCTCTCAGCTACTAGCCGTTAGCTTTTCGATTTATTATCAATGCATTAGAGCTAAAAATCATAAGGTCGGTAGTCATGCTGAGCTTGTCGAAGCATCTCTACCGCTTCGTTGAATCAATTAGATTAGTTGTGCGGTAGAGATGCTTCGACAAGCTCAGCATGACCTCTCTTTCTCTGATTTGTACTTCTTTAGGAACAAGTCTACTACCTTAAAATCACCTGTTGATTATTTAGGTTGAAATACTTGAGAAGGCACGCTACTCGTCGTCCTCTAGCTCTTTGCCCAGGTCGTCCAAGGCCATTTTTATCAGGTCCTGCTCGTAGCCCTTGCCGGTGAGGTACTGGGATATTTTCATGCGGCGCACGCGCGGGTTCTTTTCCTTTTCCTGGCGGTCCTTCTTCTCCATCACTTCCACGAGGTTTTGGTAATATTCCTCGCCGTCAATCTCCTTCATGCCGGATTTGATGCAGTACTCGCTGAGCCCTTTGTACTTGAGCTCTTGCAAAATGCGGCGACGGCCCCACTTCTTTTGGCGATAGTGCCCGCGCACAAAAGCCTGAGCAAACCGCTCTTCGTCGAGCAGCTTTTCCCGGCTCAGGCGAATGATGATTTCGCCGGCATCGTCCTCGTCCAGGCCGTAGGAGCGTAGCTTTTGCTCCACCTCTTTTTGGGTGCGCTCCTGGTAGGCGCAGAAAGCGGCAATTTTTTGCAGGGCTTCGCCGGGCGTGTACTGCTTGGGCGTTTTGTCGGTTTTAAACATGGGATTTAGCGCGAATGGGGCAGATAATCCTGAACAATGCGTTCGGCACTTCGTTACCCAATTGGGCGCATCGTTACGCAATTAAATACTCGGCTACCGGTCTGACTCTTGGTTTGAAACTGGAAATATCTCTTGGCATTCGCCATATGTTGCTGAGTACGGTGCTCTTTGCGGGCATGAATGCCTGCGTGAAACAGCTGTCTCACCTGCCCGCCCTGGAAATTATTTTCTTCCGGTCCATCTTTTCCATTGTGGCCAGCTACGTGGCGTTGCGGCGGCTGGGCGTAGCCCCGCTGGGCCACAACCGCCGCCTGCTCGTGAGCCGCGGCAGCACGGGCGCGGTGGCGCTGGTGTGCTACTTTCTGGCTTTGCAAAACCTGCCCCTGGCCACAGCCGTGACCGCCCAATACCTGGCCCCGATTTTCACGGCCGTGATGGGCATCTGGCTGGTGCGCGAGCCGGTGCGCGGCTGGCAGTGGCTGTTTTTCGCCCTGAGCTTTGGCGGCGTGGTGCTGGTGCAGCAGGGTGGGCCACCGGCCAGCGCCGGGGCTGGGACGGCCGCGGCGGGCCTGGCGTTTCTGGGAGTGGGCGTGCTGGGTGCGCTGCTTTCGGGCCTGAGCTACAACGCCATCCGCAAGCTGCGCGGGCGCGAGCATCCGCTGGTGATTGTGTTTTATTTCCCCTTGATTTCGTTGCCGCTGGCGGCGTTGGGCTGCCTGTTTCAGTGGCAGTCGCCGCAAGGCGCCGACTGGTTCTGGCTGCTGGCCTGCGGTGCGTTCACGCAGGTGGCCCAGGTGAGCATGACGCGCGCCTACCAACTCGAACGCCTGAGCCGGGTGGCGCCGCTCAACTACCTCGGGCTGTTTTACGCGCTGGGCCTGGGCTACGTGTTTTTTGGCGAAATCTTTGGTCCGCTGGCCTACGGCGGCATGGCCCTGGTGGTGCTGGGCGTGGGCCTGAATGCCTGGTACACGGCCCGCGTTGATGCCCATGCCGCCGCCTTGGCGCCCGCCGAAGAAGTTGTGGCTTGATTTGGCTTTTAAGTACTCGAGCAAAAGTAATCGAAGCAAAAATCGTCATGCAGAGCGCAGTGAAGCATCTCGCTCGCCCCGTTGGGCTGCTTCAACCCAGCGAGCGAGATGCTTCGCTGCGCTCTGCATGACAACACCAAGTCAAGAACACACTTACTTCTACACGACCACTTAAATAGGCCCCACAGGCAACCATTGGCCTCTGGGCGGCATCAGTTGCGCGAAGGCCGTAACTTGGCCGGGTTAAGTTTTCTGCTTTATGTTATTATCTACACTACGTCTGCCCACTTTTCTACTGTTGCTCGTTTGGTTGCCATTCGTGGGCTTTGCCGGGGTGATTAAAGGCACGGTGAGCGGGGCCAACCAGCAGGGCCTGGCCTTTGCCAACGTGGCGGTGCGGGGCTCGGCCACCAGCACGGGCTCCAACGAGCAGGGCGAGTTTCAGCTGCGGCTGCCGGCGGGGCAATACGAGCTGGTGTTTCAGTACGTGGGCTACCGGCCGCTTATTCAGCCGGTGCGCGTGCAGGGTGGCGACACGGCCGTGACGGTGAACGTGACGCTCCAGCCGGAGTCCTACAACTTGGGCGAGGTGCTGGTGAAATCCACCGACCGCGACCCGGCCTACGCCATTATTCAGCAGGCGCAGCAGTGGCGCGCCTACCACCGCCGCGAAGTGGCCGCCTACCGGGCCCGCGTCTACATCAAAAGCCTGGGCCGCATCAACGACACGCCGGAGAAAATCATGGGCCTGTTCAAGCTCGGCCCCGACATCAAAAAAGGCATTTTTTACCTGTCCGAAAGCCTCTCCGACATCAGCTTTGCCCAGCCCAACGTGGTGAAGGAGCGCATGATATCGAGCCGGGTGAGCGGCGACTCGCGGGGCATCAGCTTCAACCGGGCCAGCGCGGCCCGCAACCTGGGCTTCTACGAAAACCTGATAAAGCCCGGCTTCTCGGAGCGCGGCTTCGTGTCGCCCATCGCCAGCAACGCCATGCTGTTCTACAAGTACGAGCTGGTGGGCAGCACCCCGCAGGGCGGCGTGACGGTGCACAAAATTCGGGTGACGCCGCGGCGCCGCACCGACCCGGTTTTCTCGGGCTTCATCTACATCGTGGACGAATCCTGGCGCATTCATTCCGTGGATTTGAACCTCGACAAAGACGCCCAGATTGACTACGTGGACGTGCTGCACATTGCCCAGCAGTACGCCCCGGCCCCCGGCAACCCCAACGTGTGGCTCATTCAGTCGCAGCAAATCCGGGCCGACCTGTCGGGCATGGGCTTCAAGGGGTCGGGCTACATTACGGCGGTGCTGTCGAACTACGCCAACGTGGTGGCCACCTACCCCACGCCGCCCGTTGCCCGCACCGCGCCGCCCGTGGTGGCCGAGGGCAAAGACGAGGCCCCGCTGGGCCAGGAAACCGCCGCCCAAATCCGCAAGCGCAAGCCCGACCTGCGCGGCCTCAGCGCCCAGGTACGCAAGCAGGTGAAAAAGACCGAGCGCGACTCGCTCAAAAACGACCCGTTTGCCCAAATGCCGCGCGGCCAGGTACAATTGGTGGAAAAAGGCGTGAACGAGCGCGACTCGGCCTACTGGGACCAGGTGCGCCCCGTGCCGCTCACGGCAGAGGAAAAAAAGGACTACGCCGTGAAGGACAGCACCGAAGTCATCCGCGCCTCGCGCCCCTACCAGGACTCGCTCGACCGCAAGCGCAACGAATTCGAACCCATCAACCTGATTTTGGGCGGCTATACGTACCAGAATAGCTTCAAAAAGCAGTCGGTAACGGTGCTGCCGCTGTCGCGCATTTTGCAGTACAACACCGTGGAAGGCGGCGTGCTGAATGCCCAGGCCGTTTTCCGGCAGCGCACCGACGACCGGCGCTACTTCACCATCACGCCCACGCTGCGCTACGGATTCAGCAGCAAAGAGCTGAACCCCAGTCTGGAAGCCAGCTGGCAGCTGCACCCGGCCAAGGCGAAGCGGATTGCGCTGACGGCAGGCCGCACCATCGAGAATTTCGACCGCAACTCGCAGCTCACGCCCGCCATCAACAGCGTGTACACCCTGCTAGCCAACCGCAACTACGCCAAGCTATACCGGCGCGATGGCGCGGAGCTGTCCTACTTCACCGAGCCCGTTAACGGCCTGAACCTGTCGGTCAGCGCCAGCTATTTCGACCGTCGGGAACTGTTCAACACCACCACCGAGCTGCTGCGCGACGTGCCCGGCCGGGCCTTCACCCCCAACCTGCCGGTGAGCGAGGAGCTGGCCAACCCCGGTTTCGGCCGTAGCCAGGTGCTCACGCTGGGTCTGTCGCTGGACTTCAAGCCCGGTCAGCGCTACATCAGCCGGCCCGATGGCAAGTTCAACCTCGGCTCGAAGTGGCCCACCTTCACCGTGCAGGGCCGCACGGCGGTGGCGGGCGCGCTGGGGGCCGACGTGCGCTACACCCTGCTGCAAGCCGGCGTGCGCGACAATTTCTCGCTGGGCCTGCTGGGCACCAGCAGCTACCGGGTGAACGTGGGCAGCTTCGTGGGTCGGCAGCGGGGCGTGCAGTTCATGGACTACCGCCACTTCTCGGGCAACCAGACTATTCTGGCCGGTAGCTTCAACAACTTCCAGCTGCTCGACTACTACCGCTTCAGCACCAACAACAGCTACGTCGAAGGCCACTACGACCACCATTTCAACGGCTTTTTCCTCAATAATATCCCGCTGCTGCGCAAGCTGAAGTGGCAGGAAGTGGCCACGGTCAACTACCTCACCACGGCCCAGGCTGGCCACTACCTGGAGCTGGGCGTAGGCATCGAGCACATCGTGAAAGTGCTGCGGGTTGATTTCTATACGGCCCTACAAAGCGGCGAAAAGCTGGGCACCGGCGTGCGGGTAGGCATGGGGTTTTAGGCGGGGATGTAGCGGATTGGTCGGATTTTGGGGGCGACGCTGCACTGGCGCGAGTTTAACATAGCGTAACTCGCGCCAGTTTCGGGCTTGTACCGACTTCGCTCGCATTACGAGCACCAACATGCCTAAATTAGGGCAGACAAGAGCGACTTTGTTTTAATACCATTGGCTTATTCACTAAGCCATAGGAGGAGGCCGACACGGCAACATTGGTCCCCGGAGGCAGCGGCAAGTCGGCAATGCGACTGCCGGTGCCTCCGGGGAACTGGCTTAGGGCAGGGGCATCGCCGGTGTTGCAGCCCGCTTGCCCTTGCAGGGTGAGGCGCAGAAAATTGATGCTAGTCCCGGGGTACCTGATGGGGTCAGGACCCACCAGTGTGCCCAAGGCATACGCCCCATTTTGACCCATCCCCACGATGCCATAAGCTGTAAAGACAGTGCTGGTGTTGGGAATGGAACTGCTGGGAGCTGGCGAGAGCGCGCGCGCCGCAAAGCCACGACCTGATGCATCCACGGCATAGTAGGAGAGTCCATTATCCGATTCCACGGTCCAGCAGACCTCCTCCCGTAACCCGAACCCGACCGCCCCAAACGTGACAAATCCAGCGGTTGCTGAATAGAGGGCGCTGCTTTCGAGGGTCCCCGTCCCGCTCAGTCTCAGAATTTGCGCCTGTCCACTGGCCCGCTTGGCGGCGAAGACCACAACGGCGCCCGTGCTAGGCGCAACGGCCAGGTTGAAATAGTCAAGTTCCGTTCCCAGCGGAAATCCGCCGACGTCCAGCCGCCGCTGCCAACGCAACTGCCCATTGCCATCTACGCACGTGAGGGCATAGGCGGTGGCCTCAATTTGCTCCAGCAGCAGCTCCCCCCCTCGCCCCGGGGCAACGGCTTGAAAATAGGGATGTAACGGGGTAGCGTTGCCGTCCTGCTGGGATTGGCGTAGGCCGTAAAGGCCGCCAATTCGCCGCTGCCGGAAACGCGCACTTATTTAGCCTTATCCGATAAATAACCGGTCTCAATAGTGGACATCGAAGCGACCTTGTGTTAATTCATTGGTCACGTAGGGCGTCCACGTCTGACGCAATTGTCCTTCAAACGTGCCGGCAATGATACGGCGCACGGTGTCCACCTGCGTTAACACAATACGGCTGGTCGCGGCCGTGCTTAGCGCCAACTGATGGGCAGCATCTGTCGTCCTATTGTCCTGCAGGGCGAAGCCGGTGGGCACCGGGCGTACTGTGCCCGTAAAATGGGGCGAGCACCGGTAGCTCCCGGGCCCTCGAATGGAGTCGACTTGTAGCAGGAAGTCTTCTGCGTGCTGCGCCGTAGTGAGTCGGGTGGTCACGAGCAATCTATACAGCCCCCCTGGCCCGCGGTCGACGCGGGCCGAAAGCATATTGTCTCGGCAGGGTCCAGAAAAGACGCACGTTTGCCCGTGGGTGGTCCAAACACGTCCGTTGATTTGGAAACCCAGGGTATTGGCGCCAACGGCTGTGGCGGCAGGTAACGGCAGCCCAGGCTCCGGCGTTTTGGAACGGTCACACCCACCCAATAGTAAGCAGATGCCCAGGAAAGCCGTTAGAGTAGAAAGCAGTTTCATGTAATTGGAGGTAGTGCAAAAGAATGAGCAACGCGACAACAGCAGGGTTGCATAGCAGTGACAAAAATCTTTTCCTAAAAGCTAATGTACACGAAGAATGTAACAGCAGAATGTAATTCAACCAAACCTCCTCACGGATTCTTCACCGCCCGCATCATGTTTTTGAGCGCCGCCGTCGGATAGGCTTTGCCCCGCGACACCACGGCGTCAATCTGCTTGATGTTGGCGATGTTCTCCAGCGGGTTGGCGGTGAGCAGCAGCAGGTCGGCATCTTTGCCGGGGGCGATGGTGCCGGTGCTACTGGCCACGCCCATAAATTTGGCGCCGTTGATGGTGGCGGCTTGCAGGGCTTGCAGGGGCGTAAGGCCGGCTACCACCAGCTGCTGCAGCTCGTCTTGCAAGGAGGCGCCGGGGTAGATGAAGGAGTTGAACGGCCCGCTGTCGGAGCCGGCCAGAATGCTGACGCCGGCCGCCTGCATCAGCGGCACCAGCGTGTAGAACTTCGCTTCCAGCTTGCGGCTGAATGCTTGTGCGGCGGGCGACTGCTGGCGGGCGCCGGCCAGCCGCCGCTGATAGGTGGCCTGAATTTTGGGGTCGATGTAGGCCCGCAGCGTATCCTGGGCGTGGTCGTTTTCCGCCAGCTCGCTCAGGGTCTTGCCAATGAAAAGCGTAGGCACCACGGCCGTTTTGCGCTTGGCCATGAGCTTGAAAATGCGGTCGGCTGCCTCCGGACTGTACGTGTCGTACACGGCCGGCAGCACCGCAAAAAGCCCCAGCGGCTTGGGGGTACTCAGGCTGCTGCGCACCAGTGCCGTTAGGCTGTCTTCCTTACTGGAGGCTGCCTTGAAGACGTAATACAGGTGCTCGGTGGCGTCCAGGCCGCGCCGCACGGCATCGGCCAACGTCACGGAGTAGGGCATGTGGCCGGTGGTTTTCAAACCCCGCTTCTGAGCCTCAGAGATGGTGTTGAGGAAGGCTGGGCCGGAAATTTTGCTATCGTAAATTTTTACGTAGTCCACCCCCAGCCGCTTGAGCGAATCCACGGCCTGGCGAATTTGGGCGGGCGTTTCCACTGCCAGCGAGCCGGGCCAGTAGCCTCCGGGACCATCGATTTTGGGGCCGGAAGTAAAGATGCGCGGCCCGGCCAGCTTGCCGGCATTCATATCCTGGCGCCACTGAAACACGCTGGGCGTGAGGTCGCCGCCGGCATCGCGCACCGTGGTCACGCCGTGGGCCAGAAAAAGCGTCAGGCTTTTGCGGTTGGCGGCAATGAGGCTGTCGCCGCCCCGAAAGTGTACGTGCATGTCCCACAAGCCCGGAATGAGGTAGCGCCCGTTGCCGTTCACGTACTGCTTGGCGGCGTAGCTGTCGCGGTCGGCGGGCTCAACACCCACAATTTTGCCCCTCGAAACGGTGACTACCTGATTGGGCCGGAGCTGGCCGGTTACCACGTCCACCACGGTTACGTGGTTGATTACCACGTCGTAAATTTCCAGTTTGGTGGGCCGGCGGGCACAGTCGGCCAACAGCACAATCAAACTCAGGCCTAATAGCAATCGAAAAAATCTCATGTAAGAAACAGACAAACAAGGGCCGGCAAAGTTAGGCGGGGATTTGGACCGTGAACCCGGCAAACAGTTTGGCCGGATTTGGCATGGCATAGGGGCGCTGTCGGCCTCGGTAAATCCCAACTGATACCTTTTGACATTGTATGTCAGGCCAGGCGTTGCGTGCGTTCGCTGGTTGTGCGCGGGCTGCTGTTGCAACACCGGCCAGCGCGCAACCAGTAAACGCATGCATCTCCACGCTTGCAGCTTCTGAAGGAACTCACAGTTGCTGGTATTACTGCTCAAAAAGCCGTTCTGATTGCTCAAAACGGCTTTTCTGAAAACAAGTAACGACTGCTTACTGGCCCTTCACCTTGAGGTTTTCAAAGCTGCCTTCCATGATGATAGTGCACTTGGGGCCGCCAAACGTGATGGTTGCGCTGGGCTCATTCTGCTCGGGGGCCCGCACTTCGTAGGTGCCGCTTACCAGCTGGCGCTTGGCGTCGTAGGCCGTAATGGTGACGTTGCCGGTGAGCTCGCGGGTCGTTTCGCTGAAGCGGTAGATGGCGCCGCTGCTGCCAGTGGCGGTGCGCACGGTGTAGATATAGGAGGTAAAAACCGGGTCGGTGGGGCGGTTGCGGCACTGCAGCGCGTAGGTGCCCGTCCACTTGGCCGAAATCTTGGCGCGGTCTACTTCAAAGTAGGTGTTGTCGGTGCCTGCCTCAAAATCCAACGCCAATACTTGCGGCCCCAGGGTGGCGGTGCCTTTGATGTCGGCTGGCCGGTAGCCGGTACCGTAGCCTGAATGGGCGGTACCGCCCGCGGGGGTGATGGTCACAAAGTCGAAGTAGCTGCTCATCTGCAGTGCCGGCGTGGGGTCGGCGGGCATGGGGGCTTCGTCCTTGGCCTTATCGGAGCAAGCGGCAATTAGTCCGGACGCGGCGGTGAAGACGGTTATAAAGAGGGTGCGGACAGGTGTTTTCATAGGGATAAGTGGGCGTGGCAGGTAGCCGAGTGAGGCAGTAGCTGCCAAGGCAAAGGCTGGGCCAAATGGGAATTGCCACGCAAAAAAAGTTCCTTCCCGCCGCAAATCTTTCGAATTGCCACGGAAAGGAACGAAACAATGCACGCGAAATCAGCAGGCAGCCAGCGCTACAGTGCCTTTTTGCGCTCGGCCTGAAACTTCTTTATCTGTGGCTCAATCACCTTTTTGTCGCCCACTACCACCACGGTCATGGCCTCGGGGCGCACATACTTGCGGGCCGTTTCGCTCACCTGCTGGGGCGTCACGGCATTGATGTTTTTCACCTGGTCGGTGAGGTAGGTTTCGGGCAGGCCGTGCAGGTCCAGGGTATTGAGCTGGCCGATGATGCCGCCGGGGTTGGACTTGCGGAGCACGAACATGCCGCCCTCATAGTTCTGAATGCCCTGCAACTCGTCGGCCGAAGGCGGCGTTTTTTGCAGCAGCTCCACTTCCTTCATGATTTCGCGCAGCGAATTGTAGGTATCGGCCGTGGTCACGTCGGCGTTTTGCGTCCAGTTGGAGGTGCGGTATTTGGTATCGAGGTAGCTATAGGGCGAGTACGTGTAGCCCTTGTCCTCCCGAATGTTGCGGGTGATGCGCGAGCCAAACGAGCCACCGAGCAGCGAGTTCATCACGCGCAGCCGGATGTAGTCCGGGTGGCTGGGGTCGACGACCGGCAGGCCCACCACAATGGTCGACTGCGGCGCGTTGGGCCGGTCCTGGGTCAGCACCTCGCCTTTGTTCACGGGCTTGGCTACTTCGATGCTGGGGGCGGGACCGGGCGGGAAGCTGGCCCACGCTGCCGGGACGGCAGTTACGAGGGCCGTGCTGAGCAGCCCAATCACTAGCTTGTTCATGTCGAAAGGAGGGAGGGCTAGCTCTTGGCCAGCGGGTTGATGGTGATGATGGTGCGGTTGGAGGGCCGCAGGTACTCGCGGATGGTAGCCTGCATGAGCGCCGGCGTCACCTTGCGGAATTCGCTCTCCAGGCGGTTGATGCGGCCCGGGTCGTTGTCGAACAAGGCGAACGCGGCCAGCAAATCGGCCCGCCCGAAGTTGTCGGACCCGCTTACCTGGTCGTAAAACGCCGAGCGGATTTTCACCATCGCCAAATCCATGGTGGCTTGGTCGATGCCGGTGCGGGCCAGGCGGTCTATTTCCTGGTCGAGCACGCGCACCACCGAATCGGCCCGCACGGTGGGGTCGTACACCAGGCTGCCCATCCAGAGCATGGGCCCGTTGTAGTTGAACTGGTTGCCTAGGTCCGAGTTGATGCCGCCGCTCACGCCATCGGAGTAGCCGCGCTTCTGCACCAGGGCCTGGTAGAGGCGGCTGTCGTTGCCCTGCAGCAGAATCTGGTCCAGCATTATCAGGGCGTAGTATTCGGGAGTGTTGCGCTCGGGCATGTGGTAGGCGAAGGCCAGAGCCGGCTTGGTGGCCAACTTGTCGTCTTCCACGAAGCGCTGCTCCTGCTCTTGGCGCGGCTCGGCCAGGTCGGGCTTGGGCGGCTGCGGGGCGCTGGGGATGTTGCCGTAGTATTTTTCTACCCAGGCCTTGGCCTCGGCGGGCTCGAAGTCGCCCACCACGGCCAGCACGGCGTTGTTGGGGGCGTAATAGGTCTTGAAAAAGTCCTTGGTGTCGGTGAGCGTGGCGGCGTCGAGGTCCTTGAGGTCGCCGTAGAAATTGTGGGCGTTGTTCCAGTTCTTGTTGGCCTTCTGCGGCATCATCAGCCACGGAAAGCCTCCGTAGGGCTGGTTGAGCACGTTCACGCGCACTTCGCTTTTCACCACCTCTTGCTGGTTGGTCAGGTTGCTCTGGGTGATGGCCAGCCCGCGCATCCGGTCAGCCTCAGCCCACAGAATGGTTTCGAGCTTGTGGGCGGGCACCACCTCGTAGTAGTTCGTGAAGTCGAAGCGCGTGGAGCCGTTCAGCGCCCCACCGTTTTCTTAATCAGCCCGATAAACTCGTTCTTGCCCAGGTTCTGCGAACCCTGAAACATCAGGTGCTCAAACAAATGCGCAAACCCCGTGCGGTTGCGCGGCTCCGTGCGGAAGCCAACCGCGTAGTACGCAGCCACGGTGGCTGTGGGCGCGGTGTGGTCGGGCGAGAGCACTACCCGCAGCCCGTTGGGCAGGGTGTAGTAGTCCACCGGAATCTGGAAAGCGGGTCCGGCCGGCGCTGTCGCCATAGTCGGCGCTGCCGCTGGTGCGGCACTGGTTGCCGAAGCCGCCGTTACGCCCGTGCTGGTTTTGGGGCTGCAGGTACCAGCGCCAGCGCTGCCGCCGGTGCCCACAGCAGGGCACGCCCCAATACTTGGTATTGTTTCATAGGAAAAAGGTGTGGAGTGGGTGAAGAAAGTAAATCCGATTTACGTAATATTTGGCAAAGTCACAGAAAATCTTGCACTTGCAGTAGTTGCTGACTGAGCTAACGCCCACCTCACCCCCTAACCCCCTCTCCCCAAGAGAGGGGGGACTAACCTTAATTTCTAAGGCTAAAGCTAAAACCCAGTTCCCCCTCTCTTTTGGAGAGGGGGCTAGGGGGTGAGGTGGACGTAAGGCCTGCGTCGCATTCTCCCACCCACCGCCGACCTTTGCGCTGTGTTCTTCTTCTCTGCTCTCCCGGGCCTGCTTGGCGGCCGCTTGCTGCAAGCCCCAGCTGCCTCAACCGCCGAAGTCCGCCACCTGCTGCTCGACAGCCGGCGGGTGGGCCTGTCCGCCGGCGCCCTGTTTTTTGCCCTGCGCGGCCCCAGTCACAATGGCCACCGCTACCTGCCCGAACTCTACGCCCAGGGCGTGCGCTTGTTCATCGTGGAGGATGGGCGGGCATTGCCCGGTGGCCTGGCCGCTTATGCGGAGGCGGGCATTATGGCGGTGCCAAGCCCGCTGGCCGCGCTGCAAGCCGTGGCCGCCGCCCATCGGGCCACGTTTGCCGGCCCGGTTTTCGGCATCACCGGCTCCAACGGCAAAACCATTGTCAAGGAGTGGCTGGCCCAGCTGCTGAGCCCCGACGAGGATATCTGCCGCTCGCCGCGCTCCTACAACTCCCAGGTGGGCGTGCCTCTCAGCGTGTGGGAGCTGCTACCCGAACGCCACACCCTAGGCATTTTCGAAGCCGGGATTTCCGAGGTTGGCGAAATGGCCCGCCTGGCCACGGTCATTCAGCCCACCGAAGGGATATTCACCACGCTGGGCACGGCGCACGACGCCGGCTTTGCCTCTGCCCAGGAGAAGCTGCTCGAAAAGCTGCAGCTGTTCCAAGGCCCCCGGTTCCAGCGCTTGTTCTACTGCCACGACCAGGAACTGGTGCGCCACGCCGTGGCCACCCAGCAGCTGCCCGGCTTCAGTTGGACGCGCCACGCCGGGCAGCCCGCCGATATCTATTTTGCCCTCGACCAGAGCACCAGCGGCAGCACCAGCCTGCACGCCCGCTACGCCGGCACGGGCCTGGGAGCCGCATTCACGTTGCCCTTCTCCGATGAGCCCTCGGTAGAAAATGCCCTGCACTGCCTGGCCGTACTACTGCACCGCCAGCTCGAACCAGCCGAAATCCAGCGCCGCCTCGCCCGCCTGCACCCCGTGGCCATGCGCCTCGAAATGAAGCTGGGCCGCCACGATTCCTACCTGCTCGACGATACCTACAACAACGACTTGGCCGGCTTGGCGCTGGCCCTCAATACTCTGGGCCGGCAGTCCCGCCCCGGCCGCCGCACCCTGATACTGAGCGACGTGCTGGAGTCGGGCCTGAGCGGCGCCGAGTTGTACTCCCGCGTAGCCGCGCTGCTACCCGCCGCAGGCGTCACACGTCTGGTAGGCATCGGAGAAGAGATTTCGAGGGAATTAACAATCATAAATTATAAATTAAAAAGTGAGATTGAAGAAGGTCCCGATACCCCGAATACTTCGACTAATCAGGACTCATTTTTAATTTTTAATTCTCAATTTTTAATTGAAACCTACCCCACCACCGAGGCCTTCCTCGCCCAGCTCGACCCCGCTGCCTTCGCCCGCGAAGTCATCCTGATAAAGGGTGCCCGGCGGTTTGGCTTCGAGCGCATTGTGGCGGCGCTGCAGGCCCAGCAGCACGGCACCGTGCTGGAAGTCAACCTCGATGCCCTCGCCCACAACCTGCAGCACTACCGCCGTCAGCTGCAGCCTGCCACCAAGCTCATGGTGATGGTGAAGGCCTTTGCCTACGGCGCGGGGTCTTACGAAGTGGCCAGCCTGCTCGAATTTCAGCGGGCCGACTACCTCGCCGTGGCCTACCCCGACGAAGGCGTGGCCCTGCGCGAAGCTGGCATCAGCCTGCCCATCATGGTGATGAACCCGGCCCCCGATTCCTTCGGCGCGCTGCAGCACTACCGCCTGGAGCCCGAGATTTACTCTTTCGAGATGCTGGCTGAATACCTTGCGGCCTTTCCGCCCGCGGCCAGCCCCGGGCCGCCCATTCACCTCAAGCTCGACACCGGCATGCGCCGCCTGGGTTTCGATGAGGCCGACCTGCCGGCGCTGGTTGCGCTGCTGGGCCAGCAAGCCGCGCGGCTGCCCATCGCCAGCATTATGACGCATCTGGCTGCCGCCGACGACGACGCGCATGACGACTTCACCCAAACGCAGCTGGCAGCGTTCCGGCGCATGGCCACCGCGCTGGAGACCGCCCTGGGCTATGCTGTGCTGAAACACGCGCTGAACTCCGCCGGCATCCTGCGGTTTCCCGCTGCGCATTTCGACATGGTGCGCCTCGGCATCGGCCTCTACGGCGTAGACGCCAGCGGCCGCGACACCGCGGCCCTGCACCCCGTGAGCCAGCTGCGCACTACCATTTCCCAAATCAAAACCCTGCCCGCGGGCCACACCGTGGGCTACGGCCGCCGTGGGGCGGCGGCCGCCAGCGAGCGGCGCATTGCCACCCTGGCCATTGGCTACGCCGACGGCTACGACCGGCGCTTCGGCAACGGGGCGGGCCTGGCGCTCATTCATGGCCAGCGGGCGCCGGTGGTGGGCTCGGTGTGCATGGACATGTGCATGGTCGACGTCACGCACATTGCCCAGGCCCGGGCTGGCGACGTAGCCCTGCTGTTCGGCGAGGGGTTGCCGCTTCCGGAGCTGGCGGGCCGCATCGGCACCATTGCCTACGAGCTGCTGACCAACGTGAGCGAGCGGGTGAAGCGCGTGTTCGTGAGCGAGTAGCGGCACAAATTTTGCCACGTGGTTTTGGCCGTACGCGGGCAACGGCGCTCTCTGCTGCACCTTCAACGTGAAAGATAATTTGCCACTGCTCACCCGTAGGTGGCCGAATTAATGCCCGGTGGGCGGTGCGTACAGCTGATTTTGGCCGGCGCTTTCCGTGATTATTCACGGAGTGCTCATTTAAATAAGATGTTGGCAAGGTATTTATTTTGCTACTTTACAGTCGGCGTCCCGCGTCCTTAATAACTTTGGGTTGCTATCATGTCCTAAAGCGTTTCTTTTCTAACTATGTCAATTAATACTCTGCGCTTATCCCGCCTGACGGGCGGTCTTATTCTTTATCTCATTTGCGCGGGCGTTCTGCCGGCCGCCGCCCGGCCGGCCGCGGTCGCAGTGGCCGCTACCGACGATGCCCCGGCCCTCGATGGCCTGTGGAAGGGCCAGCTGAAAGTGCCGGGCGGGCAGCTCGAAGTCATTTTTCGGCTTCGTAAGCTGATGGGCAACGACTATTACTGCGACCTCGACGTGCCCCAGCAGAAAGTGAGCCGCATGGCGGTGAAAGCCGAAGTGAAAGGCGATACCGTGCGCCTCTACGCCGAGGAAGCCGCTACCCGCTTCATCGGCCGCCTCTCTGCCGATGGCAAGCAGATGAACGGCACCTGGCAATCGCCGGGATTTAAAACGCCAATGGTGCTGAATTTCAGCGCCATGCCCGATATAAGTGCTAAAAATGTGCGCCTCACCCCGCCTTACCGCGAGGAGGAAGCCACTTTCACCAACCTCACCGTGAACACGCGGCTCGGCGGCATGCTCACCATTCCGGCCGGCCAGGGGCCGTTTCCGGCCGTAGTGCTGCTCAGCGATGCTGGCCCGCAGGACCGTGACGGCACCGTGGGCGACTTTGCCCCACTGGGCCTGTTGGCTGATTTTCTTACGCGCCGGGGCATCGCCGTGCTGCGGTTTGATGACCGGGGCGTGGGTAAATCCGGCGGTACGGCTGCCGTCAGCACCGCCGATTTGGTGAGCGATGCCCAGGCAGGCATGAATTTCTTGCGCACCCGTCCCGAAATTGATTTGGCACATCTGGGCCTGATTGGGCACGGCGAAGGCGGTAATGTGGCACTGCTGGCGGCGGCGCAACCCTTGCCGCCGGCTTTTGTAGTGGCCCTGGCCGCTTACGGCCTGCCGGGCCGCGAAATTGTGGTGCAGCAACAGGCTACCACGCTCCGCACCCTGGGCACCGACAACAACCAGATTGAGGCCGCGACCAAGCGGCAGCAGGCCATGCTCGAAATCATTCGGCAAACGACCGATAACGCCCAGGCCCAGGCCATTGTGGCCAACATGCTCAAGCAGAACAACGCCGCTATCGACAATGCTACCGCCCAATCGAGCGCGGCCGAGATGACGTCGGCCCGCTACCGGTTTTTCCTCGCCTTCAACCCGGTGCAGCAGCTCACGGGCGTTTCCTGCCCGGTATTGCTCCTGAACGGCACCAACGACCTGACCATCAATGCTGATGCTAACCAGAAAGCATTGCAAAAAGGACTGGCGCTCAATAAGAATGTGACGGCCAAGAAATTGTCCGGTGTCAACCACCTCTTTCAGCCGGAGGCTACCAAGTGGCCCATCATCAACGGCCAGCAGCAGCCCAACTTCTCGCCCGAAGCCGAGGAAACTATCCGGGAATGGATTGTGGCGCAGAGCAAAAAATAATCACTGACTCTCGGTGATTAACCTTGATTTCGCTGATTCAAAAATCCCCTGGCTTGGTAGAGTCAGGGGATTTTTTTATGTGCTGGCAGCACTGCTCTACAGTGGTCGAGCGTGCCACTCTCCTTCAGCGAAATCACGGTTGATAAGTGAGCACGCACGAGTAAGCATAGCCTCCAGGCTGTCATGTCGAGCGCAGCCGAGGCATCTCGCTCGCACCGCTCAATGAAGCGAGCAAGATGCCTCGGCTGCGCTCGACATGACCACACGCAACACGCTTCATGTGCGCGATTATTTAAGCAGTGGTGCAAAAGTAACCGTAGCAAAAAAGCGGGTCATGCTGAGCTTGCCGAAGCCTCTCTACCGCACCGTTGGAGTTGTTCAACGAGGCGGTAGAGAGGCTTCGACAAGCTCAGCATGACGGTTAAAATTTAGGGGCTTAGGAAGCAAAAACCAGAAAATGGGGCATAACTTACTGTTATGCAATCAGCTAACCGCTATTATAAGTGCAGCAAAATTTCAGAGGTCAAATTTCGCTACTTGCTGCGCCTGTTTGCCTTGGATTTGACGGCCTCGGATACGGCCCGGCTCACGGGCCTGAGCGTGCGGGCTGTCAATGAAATTTACCTGCGGCTGCGCCACCGGCTCCTGGCCTGGAGCCCCGTGCCGGCTGAACTCGACGGGGCCGTCGAACTCGACGAGAGCTACTTCGGCCCGCGCCGGGTGCGCGGCAAACGGGGCCGCGGGGCCGGCGGTAAAACCATCGTCTTTGGCCTGTTCAAACGTGGCGGGCAGGTGTACACGGAAATCGTACCCGACTGCTCGAAAAAAACCTTGCAGGCCATCATACGCGGCAAAATCGACGTGGCCGCCATGGTCAATACCGACGGCTGGCGCGGCTACGACGGGCTGGTGGACGTGGGCTTTGACCGCCACTTCCGCGTCCGCCACGGCCAGAACGAATTCGTGGGCGGCGCTTCGCATATCAATGTCATTGAATCCTTCTGGAGCTTCGCCAAAGCCCGCCTTCAGCAGTTCAAGGGCGTACCCAAGCACACCTTTTTGCTGCACCTGAAAGAGTCTGAATTTCGCTTCAATCATCGTTACGAGGACCTTTATAAACTGCTCCTTAAATTACTTCGCCAACAGCCCCTCTAACCAAGTTTGCTTCCTAAGCCCCAAATTTAATACGATTACTTATGCACACCTGCTTAGTCGCTGATTAGCAACTATCAACTGTAATAAAAAAACCCTGGCTCGGTAGAACCAGGGTTTTACAGGAACTATCGGTGTAGCTAAACCAATGGTTAAACACGACGCCCTCAATCAGCGAAATCACGGTTAATCACCGCTAATCAGCGATTTATTTAATCATATCCACTTCGGCCTTAATCATGGCGTTGTAGCGGCGGCCCTGGTCGTTAGCCAACGTGAGCAGGTTCCAGCCCTTGCCAATAGTATAGCTCCAGGTGCGGCTTTCCTTGAACTCGAAGGTGGGACGCATAATCTGGCCGTAGGGCGTGTAGTTGTCCATGAAGTTGGTGGTGTAGAACTTGTCGCCGCCCACAATCCACTCCATGGCCACGAAGAAGCCTTCTTCCGGCGCTGGAATATTGTAGGTGCTCAAGTCGATGGTATACCATTCGCCGCCGCGCGAAGCCGACACCACTACGTTTTCGGTGAGCAGGTCGGTGTTGGGGGCGTTGTAGTTGCCGTCGGCCTTGTAGATACGCACCCGGAAGGGCTCGCGGGGGAAACCATTTTCCCCGATGTAAAAGGACACCGTGCGCACGTTGCCCAGCTTCTTCTGCTTCTCGTTTTTCACGAAAAAGGCGTACTGGCTGCCGGGCAAGCCCTGAATCATGCCTTCGCCGGGGTTGTTTGAGTTGGAGCCGAGCACAAGGTTTTTCACCTTACCGCCTCTAACCGTCACGTTGGCGAGCTCAATAACCCGCTTATCAAGTTCGATGATAAGGTCTTCGGTACCGCCACGCTTGATTACGACGGCACTGCGCGCGTAGCCTAGCGTCATAACAATAAGGGAATCCTGGCTCGCCTTTTCGAGGCCGGCCAGCTGAAAGTAGCCGTACTCGTTGGTTAGTGCGCCCGTGCCCTCTTCCCGCAGGCTAATGGAGGCAAAGGGAACCGGGTCTTTGGTTTTGGCATCCACAACCCGGCCCGTAACACGGTTTTCCTGTGCCCAGCCCAGTGCTGGCAACAGCAACAAAGCCCAAAATGCAAGAACAGGTATGCGTTTCATCATCGCCGGAGATAATAATAATGGATGTAGTTTGGCAAATTTACTAGTTCTCAGTCATTATATCGCCATCCATGGCCAGGGAGCGCAACAAATGATTTGTTAAATCCAAATTAAATGGGCCAATACCATTAAAAAGAAGATAAATATTGGGCAAAAATTTATTAATCAAGCCTTTAGGTTTTGAAAAAAAAGGCCCCGGTACTGCACATCGAAAGTAACGAAAAGTGTTTTTTCTGCCTAACCAGAGTTTTACGACCACAGTACATTTTCCTTATTTGCCGGTAATTGCTTCGAAATTCATTACGTGGCAGGGTTGAAAACGGATTGGCACGACTTGCATCAAGGGACATCAGGGCCAATGCTTCCGGCACAGGGCGGGTACCATAGACGGGCTTTGGCTTGGCTGCGAAGGTGATGTTAAATATTTAATGCAATATATTTATAATGAACTGATTGAAGCGTTTGTTGCTGAGACGGAAGGCCCGGCGGTGGCGCTGGTTACGGCGGGAGTTATGCTATTGCTTATCTTTCGGGTGCCATAAGTCTATTTACAACAAGTGCACAATGAAAAGGTGGGTAATTTGGGTGGTACTGTTGCTGACTGGATGCAGCATTGGTACTGCCTGGGCCAACGGCCGCGCGCCGAGGGGAGAAAGCCTGCCTCTGGGGGGCTTATGGAAGGGGAAACTGTCCGTTTTAGGGGGGCAGCTGGATTTGACCATCAGCGTGGTGCCGTTGGCGAACGGCCAGTACTTTGCCGCCCTCGACGTGCCCGCCCAAAAGGTGAACCGCATGGTCACGGAAATGACCGTTCGCGGCGATTCCGTGCTGTTGTACATGCCGGCGGCGGGCAGCCGCTACGCCGCCCGCTTCGATGCCGCCAAGCGGGAGTTGATTGGCGTCTGGACCCAGGGCGGGGTAAAGTCCCCGCTGCGGCTGCGGTACGCGCCAATGCCAAGCCTCAGCGGACCCGGCACACGCCTGGCCCCGCCCTACCGCGAAGAGGAGGTTGCATTTGATAATGCCGTATCGCGCTTAAATTTTAGCGGCACGCTCACGGTGCCGCCCGGCACCGGGCCCTTCTCGGCCGTGGTGCTGGTGAGCGACCTCGGCGCTCAGGACCGTGACGGTACCGTGGGCAACTATCGCATGATGGGCGCCTTGGCTGATTACCTTACCCGCCGGGGCGTCGTCGTACTCCGCTATGATGACCGGGGGGTGGGGCAGTCGGGCGGGAGCACGGCCACCGCCACCACCGCCATGCGGGTGAGCGACGTGCAAGGCGCCATCAACTTTCTGCGCTCCCGGCTGGAAGTCAACATTGCCCGCATTGGTGTGGTGGGCCACGGCGAAGGCGCCAACGTGGCCTTATTGGCTGCGGGGCAGCCGTTGCCGCCAGCCTTCGTGGTTTCGTTGGCGGGCTACGGCCTCACGGGCGAACAAACGTTGCTGCAACAGCTGCTGATGCAGCAGCGCGCCCAGAAACTGGAACCTGCTGCGATGCAGGCGGCCTACGAGCGGCGGCGTACGATGTACAGCATCATCCGGCTAACTAATCCGGCGCAGGCCCGCGCCATTGTGAGCAACATGCTGCGCCAGGACCAGCCCGGCCTTGATGCTCAGGCTATTCAAAAGGCGGCATCACAGCTGCTGACGCCCTGGCAGCGCTCTTTTCTGGCCTTCGACCCGTTGGAGGACCTGAACGAAGTGCGCTGCCCGGTGCTGCTGCTCAGCGGCACTGCCGATGAAGTGGCTCCCGCCGAGCTGCATCAGGTAGCGCTGGAAAAAGAGCTGAAAAGCTTCAATCGCCAAACGGTTGCCAAGCGTTTGCCGGGCGTCAACCACCTTTTTCAGCCCGCGAAATCGGAATGGACACTGATGAATGGCGAATTGAGTCCCCTGTTTTCGCCTGTGGCACAGGAAACGATTCGGCAGTGGCTGGTTGATTTGGACAAGCCAAGCAAAGTGTTATTCTCTAAATAAGCTACAAGTCAAAAGCTGCAAGCTTATTTAATCATGTCTACTTCGGCCTTAATCATGGCGTTGTAGCGCAGGCCCTGGCTGTTGGCGGCGGTGATGAGGCTCCAGCCCTTGCCGATGGAGTAGTTCCAGGTGCGGCTTTCCTTAAACTCGAAGGTGGGCCGCATAATCTGGCCGTAGGGCGTGTAGTCGTCCATGAAGTTGGTGGCGAAGAACTTATCGCCGCTCACCACCCATTCCATGGCCACGAAGAAGCCTTCTTCCGGCGCCATGATGTTGTAGGGCGTCAGGTCGACGGTGTACCACTGCCCGCCTTGCGGCGCGGAAACCACCACGTTTTCGGTGAGCAAGTCGGTGTTGGGGGCGTTGTAGTTGCCGTCAGCTTTGTAAAGCCGCACCCGGAAGGGCTCGCGGGGGAAACCATTTTCACCGATGTAGAAGGATACGGTGCGCACGCTGCCCAGGCGCTTCTTTTTATCATTTTTCACAAAGAAGGCGTACTGACTGCCGGGCAGGCCCTGAATCATGCCTTCGCCGGGGTCATTGGACTTGGCACCAAGGCCTAAGTTTTTGATTTTCCCCGCCTTCACCACCACGTTGCTCAGCTGAACCGCGCGCTTGGCTACTTCGATGGTAAGGTTGGCTACGGCCACGCCGCGCTGCACCAGCACCGTCCGCCGGGAATAGCCGAGCGCCTCCACGACCAAGGAGTCTTCCGCATTTTTGCTGGGCGTGGGTACCACAAACTGGCCGTGCTCGTTGCTGAGCGCGCCAATTTGTTCACTTTTGAGCCCAACAGACGTGAAGGGTAATGGCTCTTTGGTGTCTTTGTCCACAATCACGCCCTTTATCTGACTCTGCTGAGCCCAACCTGACGTTGCAGTGATGACTGAGAATAATGCTATAAGAAGTAGGCGTGAACTCATATTATTAGGGGTAGAAAGCACAAAATTACAAATAGTGGGGTGAAAGTTATTGTAAAATTTCGGGAGAAACAACCCTTCTTTTTGAGTGTAAGGCCATGAACCTTATTGGAGGCCCGCAAAGTGGCATTTTTTGCTTCAAAAAAACCTGGTGGCGAATAAGCGGTTGGCATTGTACCTTTGTTTGTATTCTTTCTAAATAAGCTTTCCCCGTTTCCTGCCCGTGGCATTTTTCCGCAATTCCTCTCCGCTTGTTGCTGCCGGTGTGGCCGCCCGCCGTACTGCCAAAGACCTGCGCCTGGGCGAATCCGGCACCATTTGCTGCCTCGAAGACCCCGAAATGGCACTTAAGCTGCTGGAGATGGGCTGCGTGCCCGGCGTGCAGGTGCGCCTGAGCGGCCGGGCGCCCCTGGGCGACCCGCTGATGCTGGTGCTTGGCGACCAGGAATACACGCTGTCGGTTCGGGCCAGTGAGGCCGCTACCATTTTATTGAAAGAGTAAAGCGCAGCGTATGGCGGCAACAGAGCGCACCCCCGCGACGGCCGAGTCCCTCGCCCCGCCGGCCGGGCTGGCTGCCGGCCCGCAGCCGTTGCGCATTGCCCTCATTGGCAACCCCAACAGCGGCAAAACGTCGTTATTCAATCAACTCACCGGGCTGAACCAGAAGGTGGGCAACTTTCCGGGCGTGACGGTGGACCGCAAGTCGGGCTTCGCGCAGCTCACGCCGGCGCAGCGGGCCGAGATTGTGGACCTGCCGGGCACCTACTCGCTCTACCCCAAGAGCCTGGACGAGAAGGTGATTACGGACCTGCTCTACGACCGGGCCGCGGGTAACTACCCCGATTTTGTGGTGGTGACGGTGGACGCCAATAACCTGCGCCGCAGTCTGTTGCTCTTCACCCAGCTCGGCGACCTGGGCCTGCCCGCCGTGCTGGCTCTGAACATGATGGACGTGGCCGAGCGCCACGGCATCCGCATCGATTTGCCGGCGCTGGAGCGGGAGCTGGGCGTGCCCATTATCCCGATGAATGCCCGCAAGGGCATTGGCGTGGCGGCCCTCAAGATTGTGATGGCCCAGCGGCTCGATGCCGCGCCGGAACGCTTTTGGGAGCCCGATGAAGCGCTGCTGCCGCTGGTACGGCAAATCCGCTACTACTTCGACCTGCATAACGACTACCTGGCCCTGCACTACGCCCAGCAGTACCGCCACATCGGTTTCCTGAGCGCCGACGACAAGGCGTATTTGCAGGAGCTGACGCACAAGTACGAGTTCGACGCTACGGCGCGGCAAGCGGCTGAAACCATTGCCCGCTACGGCCGCATCAACGACATTCTGCTCGAAACCGTGACGGTGACGCGCACCGAAACCCGTGAGCCGATTAGCAACCGCATCGACAAGGTGCTGACCCACCGCATCGGCGGCTACCTGATTTTTCTGAGTATTCTGTTCCTGTTGTTCCAGGCCATTTTTGCCTGGGCGCAGTACCCCATGGACTGGATTGACCAGGGCATTGCGGCCCTGAGCGCCACCATTCAGGACAATTTCGACGGGCCGTTGGTGCGCCTGCTCACCGAGGGCGTGCTGGCTGGCCTGGGTGGGGTGCTGATATTCATTCCGCAGATTGCGCTGCTGTTTGGCTTCCTGGCCGTGCTGGAGGAAACGGGCTACATGGCCCGCGTTACCTTTCTGATGGACAAGCTGATGCGGCCATTTGGCCTTAGCGGCAAAAGCGTGGTGCCGATGATATCGGGGCTGGCGTGCGCGGTGCCGGCCATTATGGGCGCCCGCACCATTGAGAGCTGGAAGGACCGGATGATAACCATCTTTGTGACGCCGCTCATGTCGTGCTCGGCGCGCATTCCGGTGTACACGGTGCTGGTGGCGCTGGTGGTGCCCGACCAAGCTGCGTGGGGCATCTTCAACCTGCGCGGCGTCACGCTCATGGGGCTGTATTTGCTGGGCCTATTTTCGGCCCTGGGCTCGGCCTGGGCGCTGAAAATCGTGCTCAAAGCCCGGGAGCGGAGCTACTTCATCATGGAATTCCCCGTGTACCAGTGGCCGCGCTGGAAAAACGTGGGCCTGACTATCTACCAGAAAGTGCAGGCCTTTGTGATGCAGGCGGGCAAGGTGATTGTGGCCATTTCGGTGCTGCTGTGGGTGCTGGCCACCTACGGCCCCGGCCAAAAGCAGGAAACCGCCGAAGCCCAGGTGCGCCAGCAAGTGCCCGCCCAGGGCTGGAACGAGGAGGAAACCAGCCGTCGCGTGGCTTCAGCCCGTCTCGAAAACTCTTACGCTGGCTCGTTTGGGCGGGCCCTGGAGCCGGCCATCCGCCCGCTGGGCTACGATTGGAAGATTGGCATTGCACTGCTCACCTCGTTTGCGGCGCGGGAGGTATTTGTGGGCACCATTTCCACCATCTACAGCGTGGGGCAGGACGCCGACATGGGCACGCT
Organism: Hymenobacter sp. IS2118; assembly: GCF_000715495.1. Taxonomy (GTDB): domain Bacteria; phylum Bacteroidota; class Bacteroidia; order Cytophagales; family Hymenobacteraceae; genus Hymenobacter. The sequence goes on from NZ_JNLX01000157.1 coordinate 52,075, forward strand.
GCAGGACAAGCTGCGTGCCGAGAAAGACGCCAACGGGCAGCCGTTCTTCACGCCAGCCCGGGCGTTTTCGCTGCTTGTGTTCTACGTGTTTGCCATGCAGTGCATGAGCACGCTGGCCGTGACGTACCGCGAAACCAAGAGCTGGAAGTGGCCGATGGCTCAGCTGGTGTACATGACCGGGCTGGCCTACGTGGCGGCCTTGGCGGTGTACCAGATGCTGGCCTAACAGCCCATAACGTGCGCCGAAAGGGCCGGGCTTAACTTTTCGGGCGTGGCCGGGTTCGGGAAGGAAAAGCCATGGCCAAGCGTAACTCGCCCAACGACATTAGGGAAATTGGCGACCTCAACCGGCTCGGCGAAATTGTGGTGGACAAGCGCAACGGCAAGCGGGCCGAGGCTAAAAAAAGCCGGCGCAACCGTCACTACGACAAACAATTCATAAAAGGGGCGCTAAAGGACAACCTATATGGCGACGAGCCGGGCCTGGAGCCTGCGTGAGTGGGGCTCGGCTGATGGGAGTAAGCGGGCGTACTGTCCGATTTAAAAGCAGTTGTCCGGTAACGGACACTTTTTAGGAGAACCAACTCGGCTTAATTATATGTTATTTAATGGTAATCAGATGGTTATATAAATGGCACGGGCCTTGGCAATAGGTAGTGGAATCATACCTATTCCCGCCCGAAAATGGACAGAGCCATTGCCCCATCAATTCAAAGCCAACGACAGCGGCGCCGCTGGCTGCTAGGGGCGGGCGTGGTGGCGGTGCTTTTGGTGGCGGTGCTGGCCTTTCGCACGGTGCTGAAACCTAGTATCAGCCGCAACGACATTCTCACGGCGCGGGTAGAGACCGGTGATGTGGAAGCCTCGCTAACGGCCGCGGGTACCATCATTCCGGGCCGGGAAGCGGTGCTGACCAGTCCCATCCAGAGCACGATTCGCCGGGTGGCGGTGGCGGTGGGCGCCCGCGTGCAGCCCAACGAAACCATTCTGGAGCTGGATAAGGAGCTGGCCAATTCCGCCCTGGCCAAGCTCGACGACGAGCAGCTGCGTAACCAAAACAAGAACTCGCAGCTGCAGCTGACCCTGGAGCGCAGCCTCAACGACCTGCGCGTGCAAGCCCAGGTGCAGGCCGTGAAAGTGCGCAGCCTGCAATCGACCTTGCGCGACGAAGAGCAACTACTAAAAATAGGGGGCGGCACTGCCGAAAACGTGCGCCAGGCCGAGCTGAACCTAGCCGTGGCCCAGCTGGAAGCCCAGCGCCTGGCCCGCCAGATTCAAACCCAGCAGCGGTCCAACGCGGCCGATGTGCGCGAGCTGGGCTACACCGTGTCGATGCAGCAGCGCAGCATTTCGGAGCTGGCCACCAAGCTGCGGCAGGCCAACATCAGCAGCCAGCAGCCGGGCGTGCTGACCTGGGTGAACGAGAACATTGGTACCACGGTGCAGGCTGGTGACCCGCTGGCCCGCGTGGCCGACCTGAGTAGCTTCCGGGTGCGGGCCACGATTTCGGATTCCTACGCCGAGGCCCTGCGCGCCGGCGACCCGGTGGTGGTGCGCATCAACGACACGGATTTGCGCGGCAGCGTTGCCAGCATCAGCCCCAGTGTGGACAAGGGCGTGGTTACCTTTTATGCCCAACTGGAAAACCCCCGGCACCCGGTGCTGCGGCCCAACCTGCGGGCCGATGTGTTTGTGGTGACCCGCGCCCACCACGGGGTATTGCGTTTGAAAAACGGTCCGTTTTACCAGGGAGGAAAGGAGCAGGCTGTGTTCGTGGTGCAGAACGGCCGGGCCGTGCGCCGCACCGTGCGCTTCGGCGACAGCAACTTCGACCACGTGCAAATTATTGACGGCCTGCAAGCTGGCGATGAGGTGGTGGTGTCGGACATGAAAAGCCACGCCGAAACGCCGGAGCTTCTCATTAAGGAATAACACGGCCCGGTGATGAAAATTCGACTTCTTTTTCTGCTCGTATTGCTGGCGCTGCCCAAGCTGCCGGCCGGGGCCCAGACCGCCCCCGGCGGCCTCACGCTGGACGGCGTGATTGCCCTGGCGCTGAGCCAGTCGGCCGTGGGCCAGCAGGCCTATACCACCCGCGAAACCAGCTACTGGGCCTGGCGCGGCTACCAGGCCAACTACCGGCCGCAGCTGGGCTTGCAGGGGACGCTGCCCAATTTCAGCCGGGCCATTGCGCCGGTGGTGCAGCCCGATGGTACCACCAGCTTCCAGTCGGTACGCATCAATAACTCGGATTTGGGTTTAACCCTGAGCCAGAACATTGGCCTCACCGGCGGGCAGGTATTCGTGGGGTCGGTGGTGCAGCGGTTCGATGATTTCAATGGCCAGCTGCGGCGCTACAATAACCAGCCCTTTGCCGTGGGCCTCACGCAGCCGCTGGGCCAGTTCAACGGCCTGCGCTGGGCCCGGCGCATCGAGCCGCTGCGCTACCAGGAAAGCCAGCGCCAGTACGTGGAAGAGCGCGAAACCATTGCCCAGCGCGTCACGGAGCTGTATTTTGACGTGTTGCTGGAGCAGGTGAACGCCGAAGTGGCCCGCCAAAACGCCGAAGCCACCGCCGAGCTGCTGCGTATTGGCCAGGAGCGATACCGGCTGGGGCGGCTCTCGCAGAGCGACTTGCTGCAGCTGGAGCTCAACCTGCTCGACGCCCGCCAGGCCCAGACGCAGGCCCAGCTCAACGCCCAAAACGCCACCGTGGAGCTGCAAGCCTACACCGGCCTGACCGAAGCTCCGGCCCTGGCCGAGCCGGCCCCGGCGCCGCAGCCGGTAGTGCTGCCGGCCCGGGCGCTGGAGCAGGCCCGGCAGCACCGCAGCACCACGCTGGCCTTCCGCCGCCGGCTGCTGCAGGCCGAGCGCGACGTGGCCCAGGCGCGGGGCACCACCGGCTTCCGGGCCACCCTCACGGCCAACCTGGGCTACGTGAATCAAGCCACTTCCTTCACCGATACTTACGCCAACCTGCAAAACCAGCAGCAGGTGGGCTTGGTGTTTTCCGCTCCGCTCGTGGACTGGGGCCGCCGCAAATCCATTGTGAAAACCGCCGAGTTGACCCGCGACCAAGTGCAGCGCGCCGTAGCCCAGGAAGAGCGCAGCTTCGAGCAAACCGTGCTCACGCAGGCCAGCCAGTTTACGGCCCTGGCCGAGCAGCTGCGCCTGGCCGAGCGGGCCGACTCGCTGGCCCAGCGCCGCTACGACATCACGCGGGCCACCTACCTGCTGGGCCGCCTCAGCCTCACCGATTTGAGCCTGGCCTCCAACGCCAAGGACAGCGCCAAGCGCACCCGCATTTTCGCGCTACGGGCGTGCTGGGTAGCCCACTACCGCCTACGCGCCCTCACGCTATACGACTTTGATAAACAGGTGCCCATCGTGGCTACTCGCTGATTGCCAATAAGTAAGTTGTCATGCTGAGCTTGTCGAAGCATCTCTACCGCGCAACTAATTTCAACGAAGCGGTAGAGATGCTTCGACAAGCTCAGCATGACAGCTCCAAACTACCTGATTTCTCTTCGCGCTTTTCTCACCTTTTCTGCACCTTTCACTATTTGATTTTTTAATATGGAAAACCTGCTCGCCACCTCGTTCGATACCCACCCGGAGCTGCTGCCCAACGGCCCGGCCGCTGCGGAAACGCCGGTCCTTCAGCTCACCAACATCGAGAAGGTGTACCAGACCAGCACCATCGAAACAGTGGCGCTGAACCGGGTGAACCTGACCATTAACCGGGGCGAGTTCGTGTCCATTATGGGGCCCAGCGGCTGCGGCAAGTCCACGCTGCTCAGCCTCATGGGCCTGCTCGACGAGCCCACCGGCGGCACCATTGCCGTGGATGGCCGGCTCGTGACTTCGTACTCGGACCGGGAACTGGCCGGGCTGCGCAATCTCAAAATTGGCTTCGTGTTCCAGAGCTACCACCTGATAAACGACCTGTCGGTGGTGGACAACGTGGAAGTGCCACTGCTCTACCGGCCCGGCATGGGCGGCAAGGAGCGTCGGCAGCGGGCAATGGCTGCGCTCGACAAAGTGGGATTGAGCGCCCGCACCGGCCACTTTCCCGGCCAGCTCTCGGGCGGGCAGCGGCAGCGGGTGGCCATTGCCCGCGCCCTGGCCGGCGGCCCCGAAATCATTCTGGCCGATGAGCCCACCGGCAACCTCGACTCGGTGATGGGCGAGGAAATTATGGACCTGCTGCTGGGCCTCAACCGCCAGGACGGCGTGACCATCGTGATGGTGACCCACGACGAGCAGCAGGCCCAGAAAACGCAGCGCGTGGTGCGGTTTTTTGACGGCAGCCAGGTGGGGTAGGATAATTAAAAATTAAAAATGAAGAATTAAAAATGAGTCGACAGGACGATTCTGAACAGGCTCGATTTGCTCTCATTTTTAATTTTTAATTCATAATTTTTAATTCAAACCCATGCTCCTCTCTTACTTAAAAATTGCCTGGAAGGTGCTGATGCGCCGCAAGTTCTTTACCGCCATTAGTTTGTTTGGTATCAGCTTCACGCTGATGATTCTGCTGGTGGTTTATGCCATGTTTGACTACACGGCCGGCCCGCGTCGGCCCGAGCTGCGCACCGACCGGCTGATGTTCATCAGTCGTATTCAGTTGGTGTACCGCGACGGTGGCACCGGCAACTCAAGCTTGGGCTACGCTTTTCTGGAGAAGTGGGTCCGTACCCTGAAAACACCCGAAAAGGTGTCGCTCAGTTTGGCCAATTTCAAGCCGGCGGTGGCGTACGTGGGCAATCAGGTGCTGAAGCTGGACCTCAAGTTTACGGACGGCGAATTCTGGCAGGTGCTGGATTTTGATTTCGTGGCCGGCCGGCCTTACAACCTGCAGGAGGTGCGCGAAGCCGCCCACGTGGCCGTGCTCAATCAAACCAGCGCCCGGCGCTATTTCGGCCCCGATGCGGCTACGGCGGTGGGCCGCTTCGTGGTGCTCGATGCTGTGCGCTACCGGGTGGTGGGCGTGGTGCATGACGTGGGCCTCGCGCGCTTTCATTCCTACGCCGATGTGTGGCTGCCCAACACGGTATCGACCTACAACCTGCGTGACCCTAACTACCAGGGCTCCTTCCAGGCCATTGTGCTGGCCCGCACCCCGGCCGAAGTGCCGCGCGTGCAGGACGAGTTTCAGCGGGTGCTGGCCGGCGTGCCGCTGCCCGACCCGAAGGAGTTTAGCAAAATTAACGCGTGGGCGCATCCGCTGCTGGCTTCCATCACGGCGCAGTACAACGGCGATGCCGGGGCCGATGGCGGCGTGGGCGGCTTCCTGCGCGTGCTGTTGGGGCTGGGGCTGCTGTTTCTGGTGCTGCCGGCCCTCAACCTCGTCAACATCAACGTGAGCCGTACCCTGGAGCGGAGCTCCGAGATTGGGGTGCGGAAGGCTTTCGGGGCCACGGCGAGCCGGCTGGTGGGACAGATTCTGGTGGAGAACATCTTTCTGACGTTGCTGGGCGGGGTGCTCGGTCTGGGGCTGGCGGCGGGAGTGCTGGCGCTGCTCAACGGCAGCCATTTCTTCGCCTACTCGCAGTTTGAGCTCAACGGCCGGGTATATGCGATGGGGTTGGGCATGGCGTTGTTTTTCGGAGTGCTGTCGGGAGCCTACCCGGCCTACAAAATATCGAAACTATCGGCCGTGAAGGCCCTGAAAGGAGAAATCGCCGCATGATACGCCACCTGTTTACGCTGATGTGGAACCGCAAGCGCGCCAACGGCCTGCTGCTGCTCGAAATAGTGCTGGCCTTCGTGGTGCTCTTCGCCGTGGGCAGCGTGGCCGTGTACAACTGGACCAACTACCGCGCCCCTTTGGGCTTCACCTACGAGCAGGTGTGGGAAGTGGACATGAGCCCCGGCAATCAGCCCCGCCGCGAGCAGTTTGCCACCTTGCAGCGGGTGTTGCAGCGGGTGCGCAGCATGCCGGGCGTGGTCGGCGTAGCCCGCCACTCCGAGAACACGCCCTTCTCGTTCAACGACAGCTCTACGGAGTTTCAGGTGAAGGACGGGACTGATAAGTTGAAGGTGGGGGCGGAGTTTTACCACGTTGGCCCGGAGTTGCGCGACGTGATGAGCCTGCGTCTGGTGGCGGGCCGCTGGTTCGACCGCCGCGACGAGGCCGCCGGCCGCCGCAAGCCGGTGGTTATTACCGAGCTGATGCAGGCTAGTCTATTTCCCAAAGGCCGGGCATCGGCAGTAGGCCAGACGTTGGTCGACAACGACCAGGATGCCTATGAGGTAGTGGGGATTATCAGTTCCTACCGCGCCCAGGGCGAGCTAGCCGAGCCCTACCCGGCCGTACTGGCCTACGTGGGCCCGCAGGACTCGGCCCACGCCTGGACCAGCCCGATGGTGCGGGTGCAGCCGGGCAGCGGCGCGGCCCTCGAAAAGCGCCTCGGCGAAGAAATCCGGGCCGTGAGCGGGGGCTGGGTCAGCAGCGTCACCAGCCTGCCCGACCAGCGCCTCACGCAGCTCAAGTTCCGGCTGACTCCGCCCGCTATTATGGCCGTAATCTGCGTTTTTCTGCTCGTCAATGTAGCGCTGGGCCTGTTCGGGGTGCTCTGGCTGAATATTAATCAGCGGCGCGGCGAGTTGGGCGTGCGTCGGGCCATGGGTGCCCCGGCCGGGGCCATCAGCTGGCAGGTGGTGGGCGAACTCCTGGTGCTCACCACGTTTGGATTGCTGCTGGGGCTGCTGCTGGCGGTGCAGTTTCCGCTGCTGGGCGTGTTCGACGTGGCCCCCGGCGTGTACGGCCTGGCCATGCTGCTGGCCACCGGGATACTCTACGTGCTGGCCATCGGCTGCGCTTTTTACCCCAGCCGGCTGGCGGCGGCCATTCAGCCGGCCGTGGCGCTCCGGGAGGAGTAAGCCGCGCCAGCCCCGGCGGGCATCGTTCCCAAATTCATCGGTTTACCACTGTTTGCCCATGTTGCTCTCCTACTTAAAAATTGCCTGGAAGGTGCTCATGCGCCGCAAGTTCTTCGCCTTCATCAGCTTGTTTGGGGTGAGCTTCACGCTGATGATTTTGCTGGTGGTGATGGCCCTGTTCGACCACTTGGTGGGGCCCAGCACGCCCATTAAGCGCGTGGACCGGATGCTGTTCGTGAATACCATCCGGCACCAGATGGCGGAGGGCAACGGCTGGATGAACATGCCGGCCAGCATCCACTTCGTGGACGATTACGTGCGCAAGCTGAAAACCCCGGAAAAGGTGGGCATCATCACCGCGTCATCCAATGCCACGGCTTTCACCAAAAGCAAGCTTTTGCCTCTAGACCTTTCTTACACCGACGGTGACTTCTGGCAAATCATGGATTTTGATTTCCTGGGCGGCCGGGCCTTTACCAGCACCGAAGTGCAAGCCGCCCAGCACGTGTGCGTGCTGAACGAAGCCACCGCCCGCGGCTACTTTGGCACCACCGACGTGGTGGGCCGCACCATTGAAATCGACCTGAAACGCTACCGGGTGGCGGGCGTGGTGCGCAACGTCTCGGCCGGCCACTTGTATGCCTACGCCGACGTGTGGGTACCCTACACCCTGAGCCCGCAGTACTACAAGGATAACCGAATCGAAGGCGAATTTCTGGTGGTGATGCTGGCGCCCTCGGCTGCGGCGGTGCCGGCCGTACGCGAAGAATACCGCCAGATGATGCGCCGGGTGGAAATTCCGAACCCGAAGGACGTGAAAGCCCTGTTCTCCTACGCCGACCCGATGCTAGCCGGCTTCACCCGCGAGCTGCTGAACTACCAGGACCGGACCGTGGACAACGACAACATCACCTCATTTTACTTGGTAGTGGGCGGTCTGGCGTTGCTGTTTATGCTGCTGCCGGCCCTGAACCTGGTGAACCTGAACGTGACTCGCATTTTGGAGCGCTCGGGCGAAATTGGCGTGCGCAAGGCGTTCGGGGCCACGGGCCGCGATTTGGTGGGGCAGTTTCTGGTCGAGAACGTGGTGCTGGCCCTGGTGGGCGGGCTGCTGGGTCTGGGCCTGGCCGCCGGCGCCCTGGCGCTGCTCAACCAGGCCCACACCGTGGCCTATGCGCATTTCGCCCTCAGCTGGCGGGTATTCGGCTGGGGTATGGTGCTCACGCTGCTGTTCGGGCTGATGAGCGGCGTGTACCCGGCCTGGAAAATGTCGCGCCTCAACCCCGTGGTGGCCCTGCGCGGCAGATGAGTTTTTTCAGGGTAGGAGGGTGTGAGGGTAAGGGGGTGGGAGGGTAGGAGCATTTTAGCTGCTTGCCTTATTCCAATACCCTCACCCTCCCAACCTCCCACCCTCCTACCCCCTTACCCTCACACCCTATCCCATGTTCCGCCACATCTTTACCCTTATCTGGAATCGCAAGCGGGCCAATATGCTGCTGATTTCCGAAGTGTTTTTCTCGTTTGTGGTGCTCTTTGGGGTAGGGGCGGTGCTCATTACCGTTGGCAAGAACTACCTGGCGCCGCACGGTTTCGACTACGCCGACGTGTGGCGGCTGCAGGTGCGTGCCGGCCAGGGCCTGCAAATGCCCCGCTCCGAGCTCGACGAGGTGCTGCGGCAGGTGCGCGCCCTGCCCGGCGTGCGCACCGTGGCCCTCACCAGCGGCAACCTGCCGTTCATTTTCAGCACCAATAATTCGACTTTTGGCTACGGCGACAAAATCATGGTGGCCAATGTGTACGACGCCGACGACCGCTACACCGACGCCATGCGCCTGCACCTGCGCGAAGGCCGCTGGTTCGAGCCGAGCGACGACGCCAGCAACCACCGCCCGGTGGTCATCAGCCAGGACCTGCGCGAAACCTTGTTTGGCAACGGCCCGGCGCTGGGTAAAATCTTCACCTGGAGCCATCAGAACCCCAAATCCACCAAGCCCGAAGACGAATTTCTGGTGACCGGTGTGGTCGATAATGTGCGCATGGCCAACGACTTCGCGGCGGCCGAGCCCGGCGTGTGGAAGCGCCTGCTGCCCCACGATACCACTAGCTGGGAAACGGCCAACGTGCTGGTGCGCGTGGCCCCCGGCCAGGGCGGCGAGCTCCAGGAGAAAATTGCTCGTACCGTGGCTAGCGTCACCCGCCAGTGGACCACCGAAGTGCGCGTGATGAACGACGACCGCCTCAGCAAGCGGCGCTACACGCTGGTGCCGGTGGTGGGCCTGTCCATCATGGGCCTGTTTCTTATTGTGAATGTGGCGCTGGGGCTTTTTGGCGTGCTGTGGTACAACATCAGCCAGCGCCGGGCCGAAATTGGGCTGCGCCGGGCAATGGGCGCCACCGGCGCGGGTATTGGCCGGCAGTTTTTGGGCGAGATGCTGGTCGTGACCACGCTGGGCGTGTTGGGCGGCGTGCTGCTGGCGGTGCAGTTTCCGCTGTTGGGCGCCTTCGACCTGCCCGTGCAGCCGTACCTGCTGGCTATTGCGGCGGCCACCATTGCGGTCTACGTCATCACGGCGCTGTGTGCCTGGCAGCCCAGCCGGTTGGCGGCGGCCATTCAGCCGGCCGTGGCGCTGCGGGAGGAGTGAGCCGCGCCGGCCGGCCCCGGCTTGCATCGTTTCCAAAATCCATCAGCTTACCGCTACTTGCCCATGTTGCTTCATCACCTCAAAATGGCCTGGAAAGTCTTGCTGCGCCGCAAGTTCTTTACTCTGCTGAGTTTGGTCGGCATCGGGGCCACGCTCATGAGCTTGCTCGTTGCCGTGGCACTTTACGACGCCGCCGCCGGCCCGCACCGCCCCGAAAGCCACCCCGACCGCCTGCTGTGCAGCACGTTCGTAACCCTGGACATGGGCGGCGGCCCCATGCGCACGCGCCCCAGCCAGTGGCTGCTGAGCAAAGCCCTGGCGCCGGTGCGCGCCCAGGCGGTGGTGGGCATTGCCAGTACCGAGCCGTTGCCCGTGGTGGCCTACGTGCGGGGCCGCAAGCTGCCGCTGAACGTGAAAGCCGCCGACGCCGGGTTCTGGCAGGTGCTGAATTTTCGGTTTCTGGAAGGCGGGCCTTACACGGCCGGGCAGCGGGGGGCAGGCCGGCCGGCGGTCATCAGCGCGGGCACGGCGCGGGCCTATTTTGGCGCGGCTCGCGGGGTGGTAGGCCGCACCCTGGTTATCGACCAGAAAAACTACCGGGTGCAAGGCGTGGTCGAAGACGTGCCGGCCGTGCGCTTCCACGCCCACGCCGATGTGTGGGTGCCCTACGACCCCGGCTCGATGGACGTGCAGACCGACAATGCCTTCGGTACTTCCGAAGCGCTGGTGCTGGTGCCCACGGCGGCGGCCATTCCGGCCGTGCACCGCGCGTTTGAGCGGGCCGTAGGGGCGGTGCCCATGGAACCCGGCATGACCCTGGACCTGCACCTACAGTCGTTTGCCGAGTCGGTGGCGGGCCACGTGCTGGCCCGCTACAACTGGACGCAGGACCCGGCCCGCCTGTTTCGGGGGCTGAGCGTGGGCGCCGTGCTGCTGCTTTTGCTGCTGCCGGCCCTCAACCTGATAACCATGAACGTGAGCCGTATCAGCGAGCGGGCCACGGAGATTGGGGTGCGCAAGGCTTTCGGGGCCACCGCCGGCGCCTTGGCGGGCCAGTTCATGGTCGAAACGCTGCTGCTGACGCTGCTGGGCGGCGTGGTGGGCCTGGCGCTGGCCACGGCGGTGCTGCGCGGGCTGGCCGGCAGCCACCTGGCCGCCTACGGGCGCATCGAACCCAACCTGCTTGTTTTTGGCTGGGCCCTGCTCGGGAGCTTGGTTTTTGGCCTGCTCTCGGGCGCGTACCCGGCCTACCGCATGGCGCGGCTGCCCGCCATGGAAGCCCTTAAAAACGCTCAGTCATGATAAAGCACCTCCTCAAGCTGATTTGGAACCGCAAGCGAGCCAATGCCTTGCTCATCACCGAGCTTTTTCTCTCGTTCATGGTGCTCTTTGGGCTGGGTAGCCTGGGGGCCGTGCTGGGCCTGGCCATGCGCCAGCCGCCGGGCTTCGCCTACGAAGACGTCTGGGAGCTGCGCCTGACCACCAACAACGACCCGCTGCCCCAAAACCCCACTCTGCGCCGGTTGCTCCCTCAGCTGCGGGCCGTGCCGGGCGTGGTGGATGTCAGCCGGTCTTCGTTCAGCACGCCCTTCTCAGCCTATAGCATGAACAGCAACGTGCGGGCCGGCAACCGGCCGGTAGTAGAGGGCAACGAAGTGCAGACCGACGACCATTTCGGCCCCCTGCTGCGCCTGGAGCTGCTGGAAGGCCGCTGGTTCGACGCGCGCGACGATGCCAGCGCTGTGCCACCCGTCATCATCAACCGGGAGATGCGGGAGGCGCTGTTCCCCGACGGCCCCGCACTGGGCCAGCTCGTGCGCTCCAGCCACTCCTCCAACCCCAAGGAAATGAATGAGGGGCGGGTGGTCGGCGTCACCGGCTCGTATCGCTCCGGGGGCGACCTGGGCGCGCCGGCCCCGTTTGTTTTCGTGCGTACCGTGCTGCCCGATAGCAGCGATACCATGTTTTCGCACACGCTGCTGGTGCGGGTGCGGCCCGGCAGCGGCGCGGCCCTGGAAGAACAGCTGGTGCGCACCGTGGCCGCCGAAACCAAAACCTGGAGCACCAGCGCCATTTCCCTCACCGACAGCCGCGCGGCCGGCCTGGAAACGGCTTTGGCGCCCGTGTTTGCGGTGGGCCTGGTGGCGGCCTTCCTGTTTTTGAACGTGGCCCTGGGGCTGTTTGGCGCCTTGTGGCAAGCCATTGGGCAGCGCCGGGCCGAGATTGGGCTGCGGCGGGCCGTGGGCGCTACCGGACCGGGCATCAGCCGGCAGTTTGTGGTCGAAACGCTGGCGCTCACCACCCTGGCCGTGGTGCCGGGCCTGCTGCTGGCGGCGCAATTGCCGCTGCTGGGCATCTTTGGGCAGCCCGCGGCGGTGTACGGCGTGGGCATGGCGTTGGCCGTGGCGCTGGTGTATGGCTTTGCGGTGGTGTGCGCGGTGCAGCCGAGCTGGCAGGCCGCGCGCATCCGGCCGGCCGTGGCGCTCCGGGAGGAGTGAGGCGGGCCACAGAAGCCAGCTTCGCAGCTTATTTCAGGAGCCGCTGTAACGAACCGGAAAAGCGACGGTAACCCAGGCAACCCGTCGCAATCAGTACGCATCTGAGGGAATAAGCAAGCAGTCCTTTTCTCATCCTTTTTTCTTTTTCCGCATGAAAAACATCACCACTCTCGCCCTGCTCTGGCTCCTAGCCCTGGTGCCCGCCCTGGCCCAAACCGCTCCCGAAGTGCGCGCCCTGGCCGCCTTCCAATCCCTCGACGTTTCCAACGGCATCGAAGTAACCCTGACAACCGGCCCCACGCAGCGCGTGGAAGTGAGCGCCGACACGCCCGAAAACCTTGTTCGGCTGAAAAGCGAAGTAGAAAACGGCGTGCTAAAACTGAGCTTCGACCGCAAAATGAACGAAGCCTGGGGCAAGAAAAACTTCGTGCGCAACCTGCGCGTGAACATCACCGCCCCCTCGCTCGCCGGCATCGAAGCCAGCAGCGGCGCAAAGGTGGAAATGAAAAGCGCCTACGCCGCCAACGATTTCGTGCTGGAGGTGTCGTCGGGCGCCACCGTCACGGCTCCCGATTTCACCGCTAAAGCTGTGAAAGCCAAAGTGAGTAGCGGCGGCGTGGTAACCCTCGACGGCAAGGTGGAAAGCCTGGACGTGCGGGCCTCCAGCGGCGGCGAGTTCCGGGGCCGCGACGTGCAGGCTACCACCTGCGAGGCGTCGGCTTCGAGCGGTGGCGCCATTGCCATCGGCACGCAGGAGCAGCTCACCGCCGAGGCATCGAGCGGCGGCAGCGTGCGCTACGCCGCCGCGCCCCAGGTAACCAAGCACACCAGCAGTGGCGGCAGCGTCCGCAGCCGGTAGCTTTGTTAGCGGTTAGCCGAAAGCTCCTTATAAGAAGGTCATGCTGAGCGCAGCCGAAGCATCTCGCTCGCCTCGTTGTGGCCGTGCAACGAAGCGAGCGAGATGCTTCGGCTGCGCTCAGCATGACCGTTCTTGATTGATTCAAACAGTTCAAACTGTCAGCCATCTTTGAAGCTAACGGCTATCAGCTAATAGCTATCAGCAAAAAAAACTGCCTCATGTTCCTAATCGTCGACGACGACCTCGCCGTTCGGACTTCCCTCAAGCTGCTGCTGAAGCAAGCTGGCTACGAGGCGCAGGCCGTAGCCACCGCCGCCGAAACGCTGGCTGTGGTGCGTGAAACGCCGCCCCGGCTGGTGCTCATGGATATGAATTTTTCGCTGGCTACCACCGGCGCCGACGGGCTGGCCCTGCTGCGTGAAGTGAAGCTGCTGGCACCCGATATGCCCGTGATTCTCATCACCGGCTGGGGCTCCATCGGCCTGGCTGTGGAGGGCATGAAAGCCGGCGCGGCCGAGTTCGTGACCAAGCCCTGGGACAACGAGGCGCTGCTGCAAACCATCCGCACGGTACTGGCCCTGAACACCAGCCTGACTGCCAGCGAAACCGAACTGCCGGCAACTGGAAGCGCTGCTGCCAGCCGCCGCCAGCTCGACAAGCAGTACCGCCTGGCTGGCATCATCGGGCACGACCCGCAGCTGCTGCACGTGCTGCGCCACGTAGGCCAGGTAGCTCCTACAGATGCCTCAGTGCTGATTGAAGGGGAAAGCGGCACCGGTAAGGAGCTCATTGCCGAAGCTATTCACCACAACAGCCACCGCCGCCAGCAGCCTTTTGTGAAGGTGAACCTAGGTGGTATTTCGGCCTCGCTGTTTGAAAGCGAGATGTTTGGCCACCGGCGCGGAGCTTTTACCGATGCCAAGACTGACCGGGTGGGCCGCTTCGAGCTGGCCAACGGCGGCACAATCTTCCTCGATGAAATCGGGGAATTGGAATTGGCTTCGCAGGTGAAATTGCTGCGCGTGCTGCAAGACCGCACCTACGAAGTGTTGGGCGACAGCAAGCCCCGCCGCCTCGATATCCGCGTCATCGCCGCCACCAACCGCAACCTGGCCGAGATGGTAGCCCAGGGCCAGTTCCGCGAAGACCTGTTCTACCGCATCAACCTGATTACGGTGCGCCTGCCCGCCCTGCGCGAGCGGCCGGCCGACGTGCCGCTGCTCACCCAGCACTTCGTGGACCAGCTGCGCGCCACCTACCACCGTCCGGCCCTGCGCGTGAGCACCCGCGCCCTGCACTGGCTCCGCGAACAGCCGTTGCCCGGCAACATCCGCGAGCTCAAAAACCTGGTGGAGCGCGCCGTGCTCGTGAGCGGCAAAGAAGAGCTGGGCCCCGAAGATTTCCAGGCCAATGCTCAGCAGCTCACCGCCCGCGCACCCGCGCCCGGCGAGCTGCCCGCGCCCGGCACCATGACCCTGGACGAACTGGAAGCCCACATGATTCGGCAGGCCCTGACCCACTACGACGGCAACATCAGCCGCGTAGCCAAAGCCCTGGGCCTGAGCCGCGGCGCGCTCTACCGAAGGCTGGAAAAGCACGCCATTCCATTCGAGTAGGAACGCGCCTTGGCGCGTTCAATCGTTGAACGTGCCATATTGGGTTCCGCGACTGAACGCAGCGCGCCAGATTCAACGATTGAACGCGCCAAGGCGCATTCCTACAGCATGACGCTTCGTACTCAATTTCTGCTTTTTGTAGTCATCATTCACGCCGTGCTTATTGCGCTGGCGGCGCAGCTGCGCCTGACTAATCCAACGCTGTTTGTGGGGACCGAGGTGCTGCTGCTGGTAAGTGTTTACCTCACCGTGCGGCTCTACCAGGGCTTCGTGCGGCCGTTTGAATTGATTGCGGCGGGCACGGCCGCTATCGAGGCCAAGGACTTCTCGATGAAGTTTGTGCCCGTGGGCCAGCGCGAGATGGACCAGCTCATTCACGTTTATAATCAGATGATTGACGCGCTGCGGCAGGAGCGGGTGAGCCAGCACGAGAAGAGCTTCCTGCTCGAACGCCTCATTCAGGCCTCGCCGGCGGGCATTCTCATTCTGAATTTTGATGGGCGCATTGAAGGCGTGAACGCGGCGGCGGAGGTATTCCTGAATCAGCCGGCCGCAGCCCTGCTGGGCCAGCTGCCGGCGGAGCTGCCCGGCGCCTGGGGCCCCGCCCTGGCCGGCCTCGCCGACAACCAGCCCCAGGCCCTGCGCCTGTCGGGGTTGCAAACGTTCCGGGCCCACGCCGCCCATTTCCTTGACCGGGGCTTTGTGCGCCGCTTTATCCTGCTGGAAGAGCTGACGCAGGAGCTGATTCAGCAGGAAAAAGAGGCGTATGGCAAGCTGATTCGCATGATTTCCCACGAAATCAACAACTCCATCGGGGCCATCAACTCCATTCTGCACAGCTTCCACCACTACGCCCCCCAACTCCACGCCGCCGACCAGCCCGATTTCACGCAGGCCCTGGACGTGAGCATTACGCGCAATACGCAGCTGGCCAACTTCATTGCCAACTTTGCGCACCTGGTTCGGCTGCCGCCGCCCGCGCCCCGGCCCACCGACTTGCACGCCCTGTTGCGTGGCATCATCCGGCTGCTGCAGCCCCAAAGCGAGGAGCGCCGCATTGCCTGGCACCTGGAGCTTCCCGCGCGCCCGCTCGTGCTCAGCTTCGATGCCCAACAGCTGGAACAGGCCCTGCTCAATATCACCAAAAACGCCCTGGAAGCCATCGGGCACGATGGCAACGTATGGGTGCGTACCACGGCCCAGCCGCCCGCCGTGTTCATCGAAAACGACGGTCCCCAACTCTCGCCGGAAGTTAGCCAACGCCTCTTTACGCCCTTTTTCAGCACCAAGCGCGATGGCCAGGGCATTGGCCTGACGCTGGTTCGGGATATTCTCATGGCCCACGGCTTCGCTTTTCAGCTGCAATCGCAGGAAAACGGCCGTACCGTTTTCAGCATCCGCTTCGGGTGAGGCGTAGGGGTGAGAATAACCGTACTAAGCAACGAGCCACAAGCATTAAGCCGCAAGCTTCTTTCGTAATGGCAAGGCTTCAGGCCCAACGCATTGAATGTAAAGAGAAAAGCTAACAGCTAATGGCTAAAAGCTATTGGCTTATCAAGTTCCAATCACGAATACTGTGGGAATCTTGTGCAGCTCGGGTGCCGGCAGGCGGCGCCAGTCACTCACCGGCAGGGTTTTGATGAACTCGCCCGCGCCGGTCACGTCTGCCGCCACGCACAGGCGGGTGCCGGGCTGCAGCTGCGCCACCAAATCGGCGAACAAAGCTCCGTTGCGGTAGGGCGTCTCAATAAACAGCTGCGACTGCTGCCGCTGCTGCCCTTCGCGCTCCAGCGTTTTGATGGCCGCGATGCGCGGCGCTTTTTCGATGGGCAGGTAGCCGTGGAAGGCAAATTGCTGCCCGTTCAGGCCCGACGCCATCAGGGCCAGCAATAGCGACGACGGGCCCACCAGCGGCACCACGCGCAGGCCCAGGCGGTGGGCTTCGCGCACCAGCGCCGCGCCGGGGTCGGCAATGCCGGGGCAGCCAGCCTCGCTGAGGATGCCACCGTCGATGCCTTCCTTCACCAGCGGCACCAGGGCGGCGCGTACCTCGGCATCGGTGCTGTCTTTGTCGATGACGGTGAACCGAATATCTTCAATGATGCGGGCGGAGGCCACACTTTTCACGAAGCGTCGGGCCGTGCGGGCGTTTTCTGCCAGGAAGTAGGGGAGGGCGGCCACGGCGGCCAGCAGCTGCGGCGGCAGCACTTGCGGGGCGGTGTCCTCAGCGAGGGGCGTGGGCAGGAGGTATAGGGTGGCGGGCATAGGGCAGCGGGGAGTTGAGCGCGCAAAGGAACGGCCCGGCCGCTTGGTACCTCATTCTGGCTCGTGCTTACTGCCTTACTGCCGCACGAACGCCTGCACCAGCTGGAAAACCTCCTCCGGCTTCTCGGCGTGCAGCCAGTGGCCGGCATCCACCACGGTTTCTACCTGCGAGTTGGGGAAGAGGGCCGGGATGCCGTGGAGCTTGTCGTCGGTGGTGATATAGTTTGACTTGCCACCGCGCACGAACAGCGCGGGCTTCAGAAACGGCTGCCCAACGGTGGCCTCGCCCACGCCGGGTAGCTGCGCGGCCAGCACTTCCAGGTTGATGCGCCAGGCAAACGTGTTGTCTTCTTGCCGGTACAGGTTTTTCAGCAGAAACTGGCGGGTGCCCAGATTGGGCACGTACTTGGCCAGCGCGGCATCGGCATCCTGCCGGTTGGTGCAGGTAGTGAAATCGACCGATTGCAGGCCGGCCAGAATATCGTCCTGGTGCTCCATGTCGGAAAAGCGCGGGGCAATGTCGACTACGATAAGCTGGGCCAGACGGTCGGGGTAGTCGAGGGCGAAACGCATGGCCACTTTGCCGCCCATGCTGTGGCCCAGCAGCGTAACGTCGTCACCGAGCTGCAGGTGGTCGAACAGGGCCAGCACGTCCTGGGCCATCAGTTCATAGCTGTGCTCCGGGCTGTGAAACGAGCGGCCGTGGTTGCGCAAATCCGCGCTGATGACGCGCAGGCCGGCTTCGGTGGCCCAGCGCCGCGCCAGCGTCTGCCAGTTATCAAGCGTGCCAAACAGGCCGTGGAGGATAACCAGGGGCCGGCCCTGGCCCTGGTCGAGGTAATGAAGGAGAGAGGACATGGGGCAAAAATAGCAGCCAATCGTTCCGGTCGGGCCGGAACGATTGGCTGCTATTCCTGTTTCGGGCGCGCACATCGGCCATCGCCACGGCGCGCAGGCCGAGTCAGGCCGTTATTTATGCCGCGGCCGTAGCGCCCCGGAACGCTGGCGCGAATACCTCTTGGGCAAACTCCTCCAGGGTGGTGGGCGTGGTGCTGGCGTCGGTGCGCGCCTCGTGCACCATCAGTTTCTCTTCGTTCAGGCTACGGGTCATTTCAATGTAGAGGCTGGCCATGTCCTCGCTCAGGCCGGCACCCGTCATGCCTTTGTGGGCGTCGTCGTAGGAGAAAGGCACGTAGGGCAGCTCCGGCCGGCCAATGGCTTGGGCGATGGCAGCCGTGGCCTGCTGCTGCGAGTAGTTGCGCGGGCCCAATAGGTTGTGCACCGAGCGGCCGGCCAGTGGCTCGCCATTGAGCAGCTGGGCGGCGTAGGTCGCGATGTCCTTGGTGGCAATCATCGGCAGCGACAGCTCGGGGCGCATGGCCCCGCCCGTGATGCCCATGTGCTGAATCATGCCCACGTTGCTGAGCAGGTTTTCCATGAAATAAGCGGGTCGGAGGTGGGCCACCGCGAAGCCGGCTATGGCATTCAGGCGGGCTTCCTGGTAGTGCACGCCCAGAATGGGGCCGGTGCCGGCCGACAGGTCGGCGCCGTTGCTGCTCAGGTTCACGGCCTGCTTCAGGCCGGACTCGCGCACGGCCTGAACTGTGGCTTCGCCGATTTGCGCGTAGTAGGCCAGCACATCGGACGCGGCCATGTTGGGCGGCACCATCAGAAAGGCGGCATCGGCCCCGCGCAGGGCGCTGGTAAGGAAGGCGGCGTCGTGCAGGTCGCCGGCGTGAGTGGCGGCGCCGGCCTGAGTCAGGGCGTCGAGGCGGGCGCTGGGGCGGGCCACGGCGGTTACGTGGTGGCCCTGCCTGAGCAGGTGATGAACCAAGGCGGTGCCGATGTTGCCGGTGGCGCCGACGACGGTGATTTTCTTGGACATGGGAACAAAAATGATGAGCCGGGGCGGGGTTGCTCCTGGTTTTACAAAGGAAGTCGGCTAACTTCGCATTTCGCAAGTACCTACTAAAAAGTAGGGTGCCTACTTAAAATATAGTAGTACTGAAAATCAACCGGATAATTTTATGAGTAAACTGACTAAGCAGCAAAACGCCGAAGCCCACTGGGCGGACATTCCGGCCGGGCATGGCGTGGTGTGCCCCGTTCGTACGACCCTCAATGTGCTGGGCGGCAAGTGGAAGCTGCTCATCCTGTCCTACCTGCTCGACGGGCCCCGCCGCTACGGCGAGCTGCGCCGCCTCATGCCCGAAATCACCGAGAAAATGCTCATTCAGGAGCTGCGCGACCTGGAAACCGATGGCATCGTGGCCCGCACCGTGCACCAGACCGTGCCGCCCCGCGTCGACTACAGCCTTACCACGCAAGGCCAGCTCGTGCGGCCCTTTTTTGCGGAGCTGCTGGGCTGGGGCATTCAGTACCTGGGCCGCAGTCGGTAGGGGTTAATGGTGAACACTCCGTACTATTCATCATTAACCGTTAACTGTTGATGCCGTGTAAAATTCGGGCATATTAGCGGCTATTCAGGCTGCCGGATGCCCGGTGCCGTACCTTTGCCAGACTGCCAAGCGCGCAATAGATTCCCACCCAACACCAACCTGTGTACCTTCATCATGTGGCTGCCTACCTCCCGGAGGCAGTCGTAACCAATGCCCACTTCACCCGCCTCAACGGCCTGGCCAGCGAGTGGATAATAGAGCGAACCGGCATTCAGGAGCGTCGTAAGGCGGCGCCCGGCGAAAATGCTAACACCATGGCCATTGCGGCCACCCGCGCCGTGCTGGCCGCTGCCCCGGCCTTTGCCCAGGAGTCGATTGATTTGGTGGTGGTGGGTACTTATACCCCGCACGACACCATTTTTACGGCCGCGCACGCCGTGCAGCGCTACCTCGGCATCAACGAAATCCCCACCGTTAGCATCTCCTCGGCCTGTTCGTCGCTGCTGAACGCCGTCGAAATCGTGGAAGGCTACTTTGCCATGGGCAAAGCCACCCGCGCCATTGTGGTAGTGACGGAGCACAACACCGCCTACAACAACGAGGAGGACACCATGGCCGGCCACCTGTGGGGCGACGGCGCCGCGGCCCTGCTCATTTCCAAGGAGCGCATCAGCCCCGAGGACATGCGCATTGCCGAGGTTATCACCGGCGGGGCCGCGCCCGTGAGCAAGGCCGACGAGTCGGTGACGCTCAAGCCAGTAGAAAAGGGGATTGTGATGCCTTTCGGCCGCGACGTGTTCCAGCAAGCCTGCCTTTACATGGCTAAAGTGACGCAAACCCTGCTCGACAAGCACGAAATAGCCATGGCCGACCTGACCTACCTCATTCCGCACCAGGCCAACCTGCGTATCTCCAAAAACGTGGTGAAGCAGCTGGGCCTCGACCCCAGCCGGGCCGTGAACAACATCGACCGCCTCGGCAACACCGGCTGCGCCGGCGCTGCCATCGGCCTCTCGGAAGTCTGGGACACGCTTAAGGGCGGTGACAAGGTGATTATTACCGTGTTCGGCGGCGGGTATTCCTACGGCGCCATGCTGCTGGAAAAGAATTGAAAATTAAAAATGAAGAATTAAAAATTGAGTGCCGCAGATTTCTGGGAGAAACCTATCAGCCATTTTTAATTCCTCATTTTTTAATTTTTAATTTAACCCAATGCTTCCGCCCGCCGCCGCCTTTCTGCCCGAAATCACTTTCCAGACCAGCCGGGCCAGCGGACCGGGCGGGCAGAACGTGAACAAGGTGGAGTCGCGCGTGGAGCTGCGCTGGCACCTGCTGGATTCGCAGGTGCTCACGGAGCCGCAGAAGCTGCTGATTCTGGAGAAGCTCACGAACCAGCTCACCACCGAGGGCCTCCTGCTCCTGGCTGCCCAGGACGACCGCAGCCAGTTCCGTAACAAGGAAATTGTGCTGGCCCGTTTCCACGCCCTGCTGCTCAAGAGCCTGCGGCGCCCCAAGCCCCGCAAGGCCACCAAACCCAGCAAAAGCGCCGTGCGCAAACGCCTGGAAGGCAAGAAAAAAGACGGTGAGAAGAAAGCTAATCGCCGCCGGGTAGAGTAGGGCGGCTGGTAACGCTGGCAGCAGACGAATCGGCCTGACGAAATACGCTGTAGCCCTCTACAACCCACACAAATCGCCCCATTTTGCCTTTAAATAAAAAGGCTACAACAGCGTGCCGCTCAGAAACAAAAGCGCAAACGCGAAGTAGATAACCACTCCCGTCACGTCGACCAGCGTGGCCACGAAGGGAGCGGAGGACGTGGCCGGGTCGGCGCCGAGGCGCTTGAGCAGCAGCGGCAGCATGGAGCCGCACAGCGAGCCCCACAGCACAATGCCCACCAGCGACGCCCCCACCGTGAGGCCCACGCCCCAGTAGTAGGCCCCGTACTCGCCCGGAAACAGCTTCGACCACAGCAGAATGCGCGCCAGGCCCACCACGCCCAGAATGGCCCCCAGCATGAAGCCTGTGGCCAGCTCGCGGCGCATCACGCGCCACCACTCGCCCAGGCTCAGCTCGCCCAGACTCATGGCCCGAATGATTAGCGACGTGGCCTGCGAACCAGCATTGCCGCCCGCGCTGATGATGAGCGGAATAAAGAGCGTGAGTACCGCCGCTTTGGCAATCTCCTCCTCAAAGGACTTGAGGGCCGTGGCCGTAAACATTTCCCCAATCAGCAGAATAACCAGCCAGCCCGCGCGCTTTTTCAGCATGCTCAGCAGGGGCGTGGCCAGGTAGGGCTCGTCAAGGGCTTCGGAGCCGCCCAGCTTCTGCATGTCCTCGGTGTCTTCCTGCTCCCGAATGCTCAGGATGTCGTCGATGGTGACAATGCCGAGCAGAATGCCCTGGTCTGATACCACCGGCAGGGCGTTGCGGTCGTTGCGCCGGAACACGTCGATGGCCTCCTCCTGGTCCTGCACGGCGGTGAGCTGCACAAAGCGGCGGTCCATGAGGTCGCGCACCCGAATGGTGGGCGCCGAGAGCAGGAACTCCCGAATGCGGATGTCGTCGATGAGCACGCCGTGGGCATCGGTGACGTAGAGCATGCTCAGCGTTTCGGACTGCCCGCCGTGCTGGCGCACGTAGTCCAGCACCTGTTGCACCGTCCACGTCTCGCGAATGGCGATGTAGTCGGGCGTCATGAGGCGGCCCACCGAGTCTTCGGGGTAGCCCAGCAGCTGCAGGGTCACTTTGCGCTCTTCTTCGGAGAGGCTTTGCACCAGCTCGGCCACGAAGTTGGCGGGCAGGAATTCGAGCAGGGTGGTCCGGTCGTCCGGCGACATCTCGTTGAGGATGTCGGCCATCTTATCCTGGGCCAAATTATCCAGAAAATGCCGCTGAATCTCCAGGTCCAGGTACTCAAACACCTCGGTGGCCAGCTTCAGGGGCAGCAGCCGGAAGATGATGAGCTGCTCCCGTTCTTCTTCCTCCTCAATGAGCGTGACCAGCTCCGAGGGTTGGAACTCGCGGAGCACCTGCTTCAGCTTGAAAAATTCGCCCTCCTGAATCAGGGACGTGATGGTTTCCACGGTCTGCGGCTGCATGTAAGGAGGAGGGAGGGTGCTTCGCTAGGCAAGCAGGATTGAGAGGAGGGAGGGCGGCCCCACAAAAGTAGGCCGAAAGCGCAGCTTCAGGTCAAAAATAACCGTTAGGCAGAAGCTGGCGACGCTATTATTACCTCGAAACCCCCATCTTGCCGCCTCAATCCCTTGCTGATGCTGTTTCCTTCTTCTGTTGTTGCGCCGCAGGGCACGCTCGTGCTATTTGGCGGCGGCGACGACGACCCCATGCTGGCCCTGCTGGCCGGCCTGATACCCGGCCAGTCGGCCATTATTGAAGTGCTCACCACGGCTACCCGCCGCCAGCCAGCCCGCACTGCTGCCGCCTACGCGCACTCCTGGCACCAGCTCGATTGCCCCCACGTGCGCCACCTGCGCGTGGACGAAACCCACCCGCCCGACGACCCCGCCACGCTGGCCCGGCTGCGTAAGGCCACGCTCGTTTTCCTGAGCGGCGGCGACCAGGAGCGCCTCACCGACTTCCTGCTCAATACCGAGTTTCTGACCATTCTAAAGGATAAATACCAGCACGAGGCCGGCTTCGTGCTGGCCGGCACCAGCGCTGGTGCCTCGGCCATTGCCGAGTTCATGCTGGTGTATGGCCACGGCTGGCGCAGCCTCAAAAGCGGCCACATCGCGGTGAAGCCGGGCCTGGGCCTGCTGCCCGGCGTGGTGCTCGACCAGCACTTTGCCGAGCGCGGGCGCTACCCTCGCCTCCTGCACGCGGTGCTGGCCCAGCCCGAGCTGCTGGGCGTGGGCCTGAGCGAGGAAACCGGTATTATCATCCGGCCCGGCCAGCCCATGCAGGTTTTTGGCGATGAAGTAGTGGTAGTCGTGGACGCCTCCGAAGTCACGCATAACAACCTGCCCGGCCTGCCCGACGGCCAGATGATTAGCGGCCACGGCCTGCGCCTGCACCTGCTCGTAGCCGGCCAACAGTTACAGTTGAGAGTGCCTGAGTAGCAGAGTAGCTGAGTGGCGAAGTGACTTCTCAATCAGGACTTACGCAACCGCCTTTCTAACGAGCTTTCTCGCAGAGGTCCGCAGAGGTAAAACGCGGAGGTTCGCAGATTTGGCTATCTGACCTCGGAGAACCTCCGCGTTTTACCTCTGCGGACCTCTGCGAGAAATACCGTGCGTAAGCCCTGTTAATGTAAACTCGCCTCACTCAGTTACTCCGCTACGCAGTCACTCCTGGGGCACCAAACCGGCCTACCTTTGCGTTGATGCCGCGAAATCAATCTGTGCGATTCATGCGTATTTTCCGTTTGGGGCTGCGGCCGCTACGTTTTCTGTCTTTGATACTCGTGCTGGGCACGCTGCTGCCGTGGGCTTGTACCCGCAAGGCTGTTTCCTTCAACAGCAGCCCCGAACAGTCTGTGGCGCTGGCGTCCGGGGCCGATACGCTGACCCAAACCAGCGACACGCTCGATGGCCAGCCGTCGCTCAGCACCGCCCGCAAAGTGGTGCTGACCAAGGAGCAGGACCGCGCCGCCAAAGAGGCCGAAAAGGAAGCCCAGCGCAAGCCCAAAAAGAAAAAGAAGGTTTTCCTGGGTGAGAAAATCAAGCGGGCCTACACCAAATCGGGGCCCAAAGGCCGGAGCCAGATTATCGAGGTATTCTACTTCCTCAAGTTCCCGATGCCGCTCAATGACTACGCCCCGGCGCACTATTACTACGATACCAAAAAGCGCCGCATCCTGAAGCTGGCCGCCGCCGAAGAAGACGAGCCCACGCTCAGAATCCTGCACGGCCCTTACAAAAAGCTACAAAATAACCAGGTTATCGAAACTGGTTACTACGCGCTGGGAACCCGGCACCTGCGCTGGGAGCGGTTCGACCGCAACGGGGTTCTCCTGACCAAGGTGCACTACGAAATGGGTTTTCCGCGCGATGCCAACGTGAGCTACTACGGCCAGGACCGCGCCAAAATCAACGAAGTAGTGCCCTACGTGAACGGCAAGCTGGAAGGCGACTACGCCAAGTTTCTGGACAATGGCCAGCCCGACTGGCGCGGCCAGTTCGAGAACGGTCGGCGCGTGGGCGTCTGGACCAAATACTGGGGCTTCCGCGGCCGCCGCCACTACGAGTACCAGTACGCCGAATCTGGCTACGACCCGGAAATAGCCGAGCCGGAGCTTATCCGGGAGTACAACCGCAATTTCGTGGTCATCTACGACAAGGAAAAGAACATCGACAAACGCGGTGAGCCCGATGCCGTAGACCGGCCCGGTGCCACCCGCCGCCCCGGCTACACGCCGCGCCCGGCCCGCCGCGCGCCTAGCAAAGTGGCTCCTAAAAAGCGCTAGCCCAGGCTCAATAAAAAGCGTCCTCGAAGTGCTCGATGAGGAAGCCGCTGCTAAGCAGCGTCAGGGCCACGATGTCGAAGCGGATGTCGCCGCGCCAGTCCAGCTCTTCCTGCAGGTGCGTGGCGGCCAGTCGGAATAACTCCTTTTTGCGGGCCGATACGAACGTTTCGGGCGGGCCGTACTGGCCGGAAGAGCGGGTTTTGACCTCCACGAACACCAGCAATACCGTGCCCAACTGCAGCACTAGGTCTACTTCGGCCCGGCCGTGGCGGTAGCCGCGGGCCAGCACCTGGTACCCCTGGGCGAGGAAAAATTCGGCGGCTGCCGTTTCGCCGGCTTGGCCTAACTCGTGGGGCGCATGGGCCATTTCAGCATTCGAGGAGAGCCACTGATGCGGCCAGTGAGGAACCAGCCGCAAGCTAGCCGCTGGCGCGCAGATGTCCGGGCCGGTTATTGAGCCGCCATTAGGGAGGGGGTGCCAATGCCTACTACGCTTAGTATCTTTGTGTCCCGTTTCACTATTCCTAATTCATGGCTGCTTCCGTCGGACAGTTACCGTCTCCAATGCGCGCCGCCGATGAGGTGCAGGAATCCAGCAGTCGGCCCAACCGCTCGTTGCAGGTGCAGCGCCTGGGCCTGGTAGATTACGTGGCCACCTGGGACCGTCAGGAAGCACTGATGGCAGCCACCATCGCCATCAAAACCCAAAACCGGCAGGCAGAAACCACCGGCGCCGCACCAGCCCCGACGCCCAACCACCTGCTGCTCTGCGAACACCCGCACACCTACACGCTGGGCAAAAGCGGCAAGCCCGAACACCTGCTGCTCGATGAGGCGGCGTTGGCAGCGCACGGGGCCAGCTTCCACCGCATCAACCGGGGCGGCGACATCACCTACCACGGCCCCGGCCAGCTGGTGGGCTACCCCATCCTGGACCTCGACAACTTCCGGCCCGATATTCACTGGTACCTGCGCACGTTGGAGGAAGCCGTTATCCGCACCCTGGCGGAGTACGGCCTCCGCGCCGGGCGCATTGCCGGCCTCACCGGCGTATGGCTCGATTGGGAAGAAGGCGCGCCCAACCCGCGCAAAATCTGCGCTCTCGGCGTGAAATGCAGCCGTTGGGTAACGCTGCACGGATTCGCGCTCAACGTGAATCCGGACCTCGCCTATTTCGGCCACATCGTGCCCTGCGGCATTACCGACAAGGCCGTGACTTCTCTGGCACAAGAGTTGGGAACTGCCACACCCGTCACCGTGGCCGAAGTGCAGGAGCGGCTGCTGCCCCACCTGGCCGAGCTGCTGGGCGCCGATTTATCTGCTTCCGATTTTTCAAAAGCGTAGCCGACTGCCGGCTCTCGGCACGGTTACCGCAAGCGAGTTAAAATACTGATTTTGTGAAACAAGACATTCTTTTCGAGCCAGTAGCGGGCGTTTCCGTCGCCATCGTCCCCGACGATGAAGCCCTGACCCCCGATGGACAGCCCATTTGGCAAGTCTACTTGCTGAACCACAATGCTTTTCCCCTGCAAAATGTCATCGTGAATGCCAACGGCTACGGCCAGCGCGAAGATGGGGAACCGGTGCGTACGTCCACGCTACGCTACCTTTTTGAGGAAGTGCAGCCCCATACGGCCGTCCCCATCGAGCCCATCGAAGCCGCCTTGTTTCACCTTAATAATCAGTATTGGGTGAGTTATTACGTTGGTCCTCAGATTTTTGATAAGAAATTTATTTTTGTGCCGGATTCCATCGTGGCCGGCAATTGCACGCCCATTGCTTTGCTCGACCGGGCTGGGGTATTGCACGGCTAGCCGGCGGTCAGCACCACAATCAATCAGATACTATTAATTTAGAACATAAAAATCACTCTATGAATAACCTCGATATTCCTTTGGGCCTGTCCTGGATGTGGGCACTTCTCGTGTCGCTCTTTGCCGTGCCTTCTATCATCTACATTGCCCACCTCAAAAACATGCTCGACACGCCCAATGGGCGCACCGTGCACATGTCGCTCACGCCGCGGCTGGGCGGCGTGGCGGTGTTTGCGGGCTTTATGTCGGCCCTCACCATCTTTGCCCCGCTCGAAAACGGCGCCAAAGAGCTGCTGGCAGGCTGCATCATCCTCTTCTTCGTCGGGCTGAAAGATGATTTGGTGGGCATGTCGGTATCGAAAAAGTTCGTGGGCCAACTGCTGGCAACCGGCATTGTGATGATAATGGCCGATGTCCGCATCACCAGCTTTCAGGGGATTCTGGGTGTGCATAGCTTGCCGGTAGGCATCAGCTACGCCTTCACCCTGGGCGTCATCGTGGGCATCACCAACGCCATCAACCTTATCGATGGCCTCGATGGCCTGGCGGGTACTATCGTATTGATTATCTGCAGCACTTTCGGCTATTATTTCTATGCCTACGGTGGTTCCGGCTACGGCAACTACGCCTACGTGTCCGTCTGCCTGATTGGGGGCTTGCTGGGTTTTTTGCGGTATAATTTCCATCGCGCATCCATCTTCATGGGCGACACGGGCTCCCTGGTTTGCGGCTTTATCGTGTCCGTGCTGGCCATTCAGTTCATTGAGATGGGCCTGCGGGTGGGCGAGCCGTTTGGCTCCTCCGCGCCGTCGGTAGCCGTCGGAATTTTGTTTGTGCCGTTGTTTGATACGCTGCGGGTTTTTTCGCTGCGGATGCTGGCTGGCCGCTCGCCCTTTTCCCCAGACAAAAACCACATTCACCACCGCATTCTGGCCATGGGCTTTCAGCAAATCAGCACCGTGCTCCTGCTGGGCTTGCTCAATATCCTGGTCATTCTGTTCGTGATTCGGTTTGCCGCGCTTGGCAACACGGTGCTTATCGCCGCGTTGGCTGGGTTCTCCGCCTTGCTAAGCATCTTCTTTGGCGTTTACCAAAGTCGCATTTCCCGTCGCCAGCTGCTGGCCGCCGAAACCCCGGTAAGCTAGCCACCACTTCCGTCCACATGGCAGTTCCGGGCTCCTTGCGCACCTTTTGCCTGTTTCTCGGCAGCCTCTTGCTTGCGCTAGCGACGGCCCGGAGTCCGGCGCGGGCCAGCGAGTACCGCCAGCTGCCTCCTGCCGCGCCCACGGCCCTCACCGCCGAGTGGCTCATTCACGATGCCGTCCGCAACCGGCTTATTCTGTACCTGCCGGGCTACCACCAGCCTGCCCATGCTTACTACCAGTGGGTGCAGGTCGAGCGGAACCAGCCATTTCCGCTGTCCTTCGCCGCCCAGCCGGGCCTGAGCTTGTTTTTGGACAACCAGCTGATTTTTACGGCCCGTGCCGCCGCCACGTATGCAGTTGACATCGCGCAGCTATTGCCGGCGCAGCTAGCACCCGGCCGGCACCTGCTGGCCGTTTGGCAGCCGGAAGGCAACCCGGCCCTGGCCTCTTTCCTGGGCGTGAGCAGCCGCGGCCTCGTCGATGGCCAGGCGAAAGCGCGGGTAGGAGAAGCACAGCCCCGGTTACCCAGCCCCCAGGGCCAGAACGTTTACCTGGGCTTCTTGCTGGTAATAGGCCTCTCGTATGGGGCGGTACGTTCCACCTATCAGCTAGGCATGGCTCGTATTTTTCAGGTTGAGGAGCTATTTGGGAACGGCAGCAACCAACAGGCCTTTCTAAGCAAACCGGCATTCACCCTGCTTAATCTGCTCTTGGTGGGGCTGTTCTCCTTGTCGTTTGGTTTGCTGCTCACTGCCATCCACACCGACCTGCAGAACCTGCCTTTATTGCGGCGTTTCTTCAATGTGCCCGAAACCGCGATTGCGGTGCGGGTGCTGCTCTACACCGTCATTATAGCTGTCTTTGTTTTTGGCAAGTACTTGTACATAGGGGTTTTGGGCTACATTTTTGGCCTGCAATCACTTGTGAATATGCAATACCGGGAATTTCTGCGAACTACGCTGCTGGCCGGTTTGGCGCTGCCCTTGGTGCTGTTGCTTTACCTCAGCCTGAATAGCAGCTATCCGCAACCCGTGGCTTGGGCGGCCAGCGCCGCCATTGGAATCGTCCTTGTCGGTACTGTACTGCGCGTTGGCCACACCCTTCACCGCCATGCCTCCCTGCTGAATCTGCATTTGTTTGCCTACCTTTGTGCAACTGAAGTACTGCCCTTATTGGTTTTGCTTAAGGTTGTTGTTTTTACTTACTGACAAGCTTTCGCCTCATACTTCGCATTAGCTCATCTTGCTTCTCCTTATTGTTCTAATACTACCCTTTCAACTCCTGTATGGCCGAGAGTGCAGATAAGCCGGGCACAGGCCGGCATGCCAAGCGCATTACGAGTATCCTGGTTACCCAGCCCACGCCCACCAACGACGTATCTCCCTACTTCGCAATTGCCGAAAAATATGGCATTAAGGTAGATTTTCGGGAGTTTATCGAAGTGCAGCCGGTGTCCTACAAGGACTTTCGGCGCGAAAAGATAAATATATTGGACTTTACAGCGGTTATTTTTACCAGCCGCAATGCCGTTGACCATTTCTTTCGCATCTGTCAGGAAGCAAAGCTGGAAATGCCCGCCGAGATGAAGTATTTCTGCATCTCGGAGCAGACTGCGAACTATTTGCAGAAGTACATCGTGTTGCGTAAGCGTAAGCTATTTGTGGGCGAACGCACGGCAGCGGATTTGTTCGATGTCATCAAAAAGCACAAAGGCGAAACGTTTTTGTATCCTTGCTCCGATATCCGCAAAGACGACTTACCGGTATTCATGCGGGCCAACAACCTGAAATTCTCCGAGGCAGTCATCTACCACACCGTGGCCAGCGACCTATCCGACCTTTCAGATGTCAAGTACGACTGCATTGCCTTTTTCAGTCCGTCGGGCATCAGCTCGCTCTTCATCAATTTTCCCGATTTTGTGCAGGAGGGCACGCGTATGGCGGCTTTCGGTCCCACCACGGCCAAAGCTGTTATTGATGCCGGCCTAATTCTTGACATCGAAGCTCCTCATCCCAATGCCCCGTCGATGACCGGCGCCATTGAAGCCTACATCCGGCAGCATTCCCAAAGCTAAACAGGCAAGGCGAGTCCCAAAAACGCCAGTTCCAGTGGCCGGTATGCCCGAATAACCAGACTGCGGCGCAAGCCACTCGGGAACCGTTTCTTTAAAGAATGTTTTTGGCTTACATTTGGTAGCTGTTCTCCCTCGGTACTACCTTTCCGTCTCTTCTTTTTCTACTCGTCTATCCCTACACTATGAAAGTAACGTTTTTCGCGACGCTGCTGCTCTCTGTTGTAGCGGGTACCGCTTTTGCGCAGCAACAGCCGCAGTTCACCCAATACGGGACGAACGGGATGCATCTCAACCCGGCTTACGCCGGCGTCAAAGGTTACGGAGAAGTCAACATGATTCTGCGTTACCAGTACTTGAACTACGGGACATATGGCGACGCCAACGGTTCGCCCCGCACCGGGCTCATCACCGGGTCGTTGCCGGTGCTGGCTACCAACGGCGGCGTGGGGCTGGCCGTGTATTATGACCAGGCCGGTATGGCCAAAATGACCAATGCAGCCCTTTCGTACTCGCAACACGTCAAGTTGGGTTCCGGAACGCTGGGTATCGGTCTGCAAGGCCTTTATACTTATTTGGGAAAAGGTACTTACATCGCCATCGACGAAGACGACATCAACGTGCCCAAAAATGCTTCCGACAGCAAGTTTGACATGGGTGCCGGGCTTTGGTACGAAGCCCCTAAATTCTATGCTGGCCTGAGCGTGAACAACCTGCTCCGTTCCGAATACACTTTCAAGAGTGGCGGCACCGAAGGTACCCCTAGCCAGTACCTGGCTGAAAATCACGCGTATTTAACGGCTGGGTACAATATAGACGCGTCATCCAACGTTGTCGTGACACCTACCGTGCTGGTAAAAGCGGTGTTGCCAGGCAAGTTCTCCAGTAGTAGCAAATTTAATGACGCGAAGAACTACTCCTTAGAAGGCGGCATCCGGGGCACGCTTGATGACAAGTACTGGGCGGGCGTCAATTACCGACACGAAGAATCAGTATCAGCGCTGCTTGGGCTAAGTTTTGGAAGTGATAACGCGATACGATTTGGATATGCCTTCGATTTTATAGCTTTTAACCAGGATGCCCGAGCATTTAGCTCACACGAAATTATGCTATCTTATCGACTGCCGAAACCGAGTTTGATTACTCGCCCGGCTATCCGAACGCCACGCTACAGCTTCTAATTCTCCTATTTTATCATTCCGCTATAAAGACGCGGGTTTTTATCGTAAGTTAGGATAAATTCCAGTCTGCCACTTTACTTTCAAAACGGATTAACCGAGTTATTCACGCCATTCAGCGTGTTTGTTGCTCATTTCGTCGCCTGCGAGGAAAGGCAGGTATTGTACCTCATCCTAAAAAAGTGTAGATTTGTCAACCCATTCAACTGTACTTTAGCAGTATTGGCAATTAAAACAGAAATTAACCTCTCATGAACAAGCTTCTAGCAATATCCCTCTTCGCTATCTCCGGAGCATTATTGGGTGGGTGCGGATTTGGCAAGGGTCCTCAGGGTGAGCTAATTGGCTCTGATGACCGTCCAATCTTCAACCCTCAGGAGGTGCCTTTTGGCATGGCTCCTTGTCCGGGTGGTACCTTTCATATGGGCCAGACTGACCAGGATATCTCTGCTTCGATGGTCAATATGAACAAGCAGGTGACTATCGCCGGCTTTTACATGGACGAAACCGAAATCACCAACAACGAATATCGCCAGTTCATGGATGCCATCAAGTTGGACTCCCTGGATGTGTTGGGGGAAGAGTATGTGATGACGGAACTGTACCCGGATACCACCGTTTGGGTGCGGGACTTTACCTATCACATGGGCGACCCGTTGTTAGAATATTATTATACACACCCCGCATTCGACGAGTATCCAGTTGTTGGCGTGGATTGGTTCGCTGCCAAATACTTCTGCAACTGGCGCACCAAGTTCCGAAACGTAGCACGCGAAGAAGCCGGTTACGCCAACGACCCCAACTTCCGTTTGCCTTCCGAAGCTGAGTGGGAATATGCCGCTCGCGGTGGTCGTGACTTGGCCACTTACCCTTGGGGTGGGCCATACTTGCGTAATAGCAAGGGCTGCATGCTCGCTAACTTCAAGCCTGGCCGTGGTGATTATGCTTCCGATGGCTATGCCTACACTTCGGAAGTTGGTTCTTTCTTCCCTAACGATTTTGGCCTTTATGACATGGCTGGCAACGTTTCGGAGTGGTGCGATGATGCTTACATGGAAGCTTCGGTGCCGGTAGTTTGGGATTTGAACCCCACCAATCCAGATGATAACGAGCCTCGTAAAGTGGTTCGGGGCGGTTCGTGGAAGGACATTGCTTACTTCCTCGAAACGGGCACCCGCAATTTTGAATACCAAGACTCGGCTCGTTCCTACATTGGCTTCCGGTGCTCCATGATTCAAATTGGAATGGGCAGCAACAGCTCCCTTAACTAAATACTATTTATTGGCTTCGGCTACTGTTGAATTACCCTCCCTGCAACACCTTCTTCAATCCCTTTCAAAGTTAAATTCTCATGGCAGCTAAAGGAAGTTTTCTCTATGATGTACTGATGCCCAAAATTTATGGTATCGGTGCCGCCGTTGTAATCATTGGCGCATTGTTCAAAATCGAGCACTGGAAAGGGGCCGATGAAATGCTGATTGTGGGCCTGGGCACCGAGGCGGTTATCTTCTTCCTGAGTGCGTTCCAGCCCCAGTCGAAAGAGCACGACTGGTCTTTGGTTTACCCCGAGCTGAACGAAGGCTATGACCCTTCGACCGGCAATAACTCGTTGGAGAGCAGCAATGGCAAGGGGCTGACCATGAAGCTGGACGACATGCTAAAGAATGCTAACGTTACGCCCGAAGCCCTCACCAACCTGGGCCAGGGCCTGAACCGTCTCAGCGCTACTACCTCACAGCTGTCGCAGCTGGGCGAGGCTACCAACGTGACCGACGAGTACACCAAGAAAGTG
Organism: Hymenobacter sp. IS2118; assembly: GCF_000715495.1. Lineage (GTDB taxonomy): Bacteria > Bacteroidota > Bacteroidia > Cytophagales > Hymenobacteraceae > Hymenobacter. The sequence continues at coordinate 84,662 of NZ_JNLX01000157.1, forward strand.
CGCACGGCCGCCGACTCGCTCGATAAAATCAACGTTGCTTACGGCAATACGGTAGAAGCCATTTCGGCTATGTCGAACGCTACTTCCGATGCCAAGGAGTACCACATGCAGGTGCAGAACGTGACCAAAAACTTGGGCGCGCTGAATGCAGTGTATGAAATGGAACTGCAGGACGCCAATACGCACCTCAAGTCCATGAACCAGTTCTACGGTACGCTCAGCCAGGCCATGAATAACATGACCCAGGCCGGCAAAGACACCGAGCAGTTCCAGCAGCAGGTGGCTGACCTGACGGGCAACCTCACGTCGCTCAACCGGGTGTACGGCAACATGCTGAACGCCATGCGGGCCCCGGCCCAGGGCTAGTTGCTAAGCAGCACAGCGCAGTTCTCCATCCAACTTTAGCGGAAACAGATAATGGCAGGCGGAAAAGAAACCCCGCGGCAGAAGATGATTGGCATGATGTACCTCGTGCTAACGGCTCTTCTGGCGCTTCAAGTGAACTCAGCGATTCTGCTGAAGTTTAAATTCATTGACGACAGCTTGCTGAGTGTCAACGACAAGACCTCAGTAGCGGCCGATGGTACCGTAAAAGGCATTCAGGCAGCAGTGGTGAAAAATCAGAACCAGGCCCGTGATAAGGCAGTTCTGGCCCAAAGCGAAGAAATTCGTCAGAAGACCAAAGACCTGATTTCTTACCTGCGTGGAGTGCGCCAGGACCTGTTGAAAGCTACGGAAAACACCGCTACTGATTTGAAAAACATGAGTGGTGAGGACAAAGTAGCCATCACTATGTTGGGCGGGAAAAAGAACGGTATTGCTTATACCACCATGCAGCCCAAACTGAATGAGTACGCGGCTTACATGAAGCAGTTCGTGGCCGATGCTACTCCTTTGGCGCTTGATGGTAAGCAAGACCCCCGTGTAACCAAAGACCAGCGGGGCAAGAACTTTGCTGAGCTTAACTTCGAGAATACGCCGGTAGTGGCCGCTTTGGCTACCATTTCGCAAAAGGAGACCGAAATTCTGAAACTGGAAGCCGAGGCGCTCCAGAAACAGGCTGAGAAAGTGGGTGCCAGAACCATCGTGTTCGATAAAATCGGGGCTTTCGCCAGCGCCGAGTCGAACACGGTAGCAGCCGGCACCAAGTACAAAGCTGAGCTGTTCCTGACGGCATCGGCCAGCAGCATCAGCCCGCGCATGACCCTGAACGGTGGTCCACTGTCGGTTGGTCCTGATGGCAAGGGCAAAGTTGAGTTTACTGCTCGCCCCGGCGCATTTGATGCTTCCGGTAATGCGAAAGCCTCGTGGACCGGTACCATCAAATTCAATCAGAACGGCCGCGATACTACGTTTACGGTGAAGGTACCTTATACCATCACCAAGCCTGTAATGCAGATTCAGTCGGCTTCGGTGCAGGCGCTGTATTTCAAGTGCGGCAACAAGCTGAGCGTATCGGTTCCGGCCCTTGGCGCGCAGTACAAGCCTAGCTTCTCCGCTTCCGGTGCTTCGGTGATTGCCGGTAGCAAAGTCGGTGACGTGACGCTGGTGCCTAACTCGAAAGAAGTAACCCTGAACGTGAGTAGCTCCGGCAACGCCATCGGTTCGCAAACCTTCCAGGTGCGTCCAATTCCCAAGCCTACCATTGAATGCTATGTGGGTGGCCGTCCAGTGAACGAGAAGCAGGGTACCCCTGGTACCGCCGTGCGCTCGATGACTCTGCGCGCAATTCCGGATGCTGGTTTCGCCACCTTCCTGCCCGACGATGCCAAGTTCCGCGTGTCGAGCTATGAAGTGACGTTGGTCCGGGGCCGTCGCCCCGCGTTGCCTCCGCGCACCATCAATGGTCCTGAGGCCAACCTGAGCGATATCGTGAATGCTTACCGCGAAGGTGACCGCATCTACATCGAAGTGAAAGGTGTGCAGCGCCTGAACTTTCAGGGTAATGTGGAGTCGGTGAACGTATCCAAGCAGTTCAACGTGCCCCTGTTGTAATAATATCGGCTTTTGCCACGTTAGCGAACTATCTTAAAGTAAATCTGCTTTTGCCCGTTATGAAATCCATCCACACTTTGGCCGCCATCGCGGCGGGCTTATCGCTGTCGCTCACTGCTTCGGCCCAGGAGCAAGCCACTACGGCGAGCAGCACCGGTTCACACCGGCCAATTCCGCCTTCCGACCAAATGTTTCGTAAGAGCATCTGGCGTCAGGTTGACCTGCGCGAAAAGCAGAACAAGCCAATGTTCTCTGAGGGCAAGGAAATTACCCGCGTTATATTAGAAGCGGTTAAGCGCGGGGAGTTGCAGGCATACAAAAACGACTCGCTAACGTCCACTTTCAATTCGGAGGAAGTAACTGGCAATGCGTCGTTTGCTGACCAAAAGGAGGAATTATCGGCAGATGAACGTGCTGCTGGCTTAACAAGGAATGATGATTGGGGAGCCCCAGCACCGCGCGCGGGAGCTAGGGCTAGTACCGTTCGTCGTCCAAGGCTTGATGCCAATGGTCGACAAATGAGAGATAGGAGGGGACAAGTGATTATGGAAACAGTTGCTGTTGCTCCGCCTCCCCCTCCTGCTCCGGCCCTAAATATGTATCGTTACAAGGACTTGTATGAGATGGAAATAAAGGAGGATATGATTTTCGACAAGAAACGGTCGAGAATGTATCACGACATCAAATCCATTACCCTGATGGTTCCTTCGACGCTGCCTTCGAATGTATCGGGTATTGAAAAGTCAATAGGCACTTTCAAGTACAGCGACCTCGTAAGAGTGTTCCGCGCCAACCCGGAGAATGCCATCTGGTTCAATCCTGAGAACGATGCGCAGCACAAGAATCTGGCTGATGCCTTCGAATTGTGGTTGTTCAACTCCTACATCACCAAAGTATCAAACGCGGGCGATAGCCGGTTGGACGACATCTACGGTGGTGCACAGCAAGGCATCTTGGCCGCTCAGCAGACTGCGGCTGACTTGATTGAGTACGAATACAACCTGTGGTCCTTCTAGAATCACGGATTTAACCAGATTTTCTGGATTACACGGATTTTGTAGTCGAAACCGGAATAATGAAGAAGGCCACCGCAGTAGTGCGGTGGCCTTCTTGGTTTTGGCTAAGTCTGGCTGGGGAGTTGGCGCGGCGGCATGGGGTGGGAGGGGGGCGCGTTCTGGGCAAAGTGGTTTTGCAGAATGCGGGCTTTGGCCTTGCCCACTTCGGCGATTAGCTCGACCTCAGTCAGCTCCCGGATTTTTTTGACGGACTTAAACTTATTCAGGAGCTTGTCGGCGGTGACGGGGCCGAGGCCTTTGACATCGGTGAGCTCGGTTTTGAGCGTGCCGGCGTCGCGGCGGGAGCGGTGGAAGGTGATACCGAAGCGGTGCACTTCGTCGCGCATGCGTTGGAAGAGGCGTAGCGACTCGCTGCGTTTGTCGATGTAGATGGGCAGCGGGTCGTTGGGTACGTAGATTTCCTCGAGGCGCTTGGCGATGCCGATGACCGGAATCTGGCCCCACAGGTTGAGGTCTTTCAGGGCCTTGACGGCCATGCTGAGCTGGCCCTTGCCACCGTCGACGATGACGAGCTGGGGAAGGCTGGCGCCTTCGTCCACCAGGCGGCGGTAGCGGCGCGATACGACTTCGTACATGGAATCGAAGTCGTTGGGGCCGATGACGGTTTTGATGTGGTAATGGCGGTAGTCCTTCTTGCTGGGCCGGGCGTTGCGGAAGCATACCATCGCCGCCACCGGGTTGTCGCCCTGGAAGTTGGAGTTGTCGAAGCACTCGATATGCTTGGGCAGCTCGGTTAGGCGCAGGTCCTTTTTAATGGTTTCCATGATGCGCACTTCGTTGCTGTCCTTGCTCTTCTCGTTCATGCTTTCCTTCTCCTTGCGGGCGTAGAGCACGTTTTTGATGGCCAGCTCCAGCAGCTTGCGCTTGTCGCCGATTTGGGGCACGGTGAGGGTGGTGCCGGGCAGGGGCAGCGCGATGGCCACATTGGTCAGGATTTCCTTGGACTCGCTTTCGAATTCCTGGCGTAGCTGCATAATGAGCGGGGCCAGGATTTCAGCATCCTCCTCATCAAGCTTTTTCGTCACTTCCAGACTTTGGGTGAGGATAATGCTGCCGTTCATCACCTTGAGGTAGGTGATGAAGCCCGATTTCTCGTTGCTGGCGATGGCAAACACGTCGATGTTGGTGAGCGTGTCGCTCACAATGGTGCTTTTGGCCTGGAAGGCTTCGAGCTTGTCGAGCTTGACTTTGAACTGGTGCGCTACCTCGTACTGCATTTCCTGGGCGGCGGCGCTCATCCGCTCGCGGAAGTACTGCTTGGGAATGCGCAGGTCGCCGTTCAGGATGTTGCGAATCTGCTGGATGTAGCCGTTGTAAGTGGCCTCTTCCTCCCGAGCCACGCAGGGGGCGTTGCAGTTGCCGATTTGCAGCTCGATGCAGGGCTTGAACTTGCCGGCTTCCACATTGGCCTCGCTGAGCTTGTAGTTGCAGGTGCGCAACGGGTACAGCGCCCTGATTAGCTCCAGGAGCACGTTCAGGGCCGTGCCGTTGGCGTAGGGGCCGTAGTAGCGCGAGCCGTCGTTAATCTTGTTGCGGGTGGGAATGAGGCGCGGAAACCGCTCATTCGTGATGCAGATAAAGGGGTAGGTTTTGCCGTCCTTCAGCAGGATGTTGTACTTGGGCTGGTGCTGCTTGATGAGGTTGTTCTCAAGCAGAAAGGCATCCGATTCACTATCGACAATGGTAAATTCCAGGCGCTTGATGTTGCGGACCAGCGTTTGGGTTTTCTTGTTGTGGTCGTTTTTGGTGAAGTAGCTGCTCACGCGCTTGCGCAGGTCGATGGCCTTGCCCACGTAAATGATGCCTTCGTCGTCGAAATACTTGTACACGCCCGGCTTGTGGGGCAGGGCATTGATGAGGGCTTGCAGTTCGGGGTTGGCTGCCATAAATCGCTGATTACCGCTGATTGAATTGATTACGTTGATTCGGGGGGCGCGTTGGAAAACGAGGATGCCGGCCCCGTCGCCCGCCACGCTGGCCCCGTCGCCCTCCACGCGGCGGCGGGCGCCCTTCACGCCGCGGCGGGCGCCC
>NZ_JNLX01000158.1 GCF_000715495.1 Hymenobacter sp. IS2118
GTTTACTGCTTATTTACTTTTCAGCATGCGCCGTCACGAAATTTCTGATGCTACCTGGGCCCTGGTTGCCCCGCACCTCTCCGGCAAGGCCGCCGATGGCGGGGCGACGGCCGTCGATAACCGGCTGTTTTTCAACGCTGTGGTGTGGATAATGCGCACCGGCTGCCCGTGGGCCGACCTGCCCGAACGCTTCGGCAAGTCCGACACGGCCCGCAAACGCTTCCGCCGGCTGGCCGAAAAAGGCGTCTGGCGCCGCCTTTTCCAGGTCGTCCAAGCGCCGGAGCTGGACTGGGTGCTGCTCGACTCGACCATCGTGCGGGCGCACCAGCACGCGGCGGGCCAAAAAAAAGCGACGCTCAGACCGAGTGCCTCGGCCGCAGCCGGGGCGGGATGAGCACCAAAATTCACGCCTGCGTCGAGTCGCTGGGCAACGCGGTGCGCCTGCTCGCCACCCCCGGCCAGGCCGGCGACAGCCCGCAGGCGCTGCCCCTGCTCGACGGCCTCGACGTGGGCCAGGTAGTGGCCGACACGGCCTACGACAGCGACCAAACCCGCGCCTATTGCGCTCAACGCGGTATTCAAGCCGTCATCCCCAGCCACCCCAACCGCACCCAACCGCTGCCCCTGGACGAGAATGCCTACCGCGACCGCAACAAAATCGAACGCTTTTTCGGACGCATGAAGCAGTATCGCCGCTTGGCCACCCGCTACGAGAAGACCATCGTTTCCTTCCTCGCGTTCTGGCATATCGGAGCAGCACTTGATTGGCTTAGATGAATAACTCATTTCTTAATGTCCTCACGCCCTAGCGGCTTGTGCTCTTTTCTGACGTTTGTAATCGTACTCGCCCCAGACAATCCGACTAATCGTTTTGGGGGCCAAGTAGAATTTTGCGCCCACGGTGTCCAGGATGTAATCGTCGGAAAATTTCTTCTCCGATTTCAATTGCAGATACAGGGCCTTGATATCGGCTTCGCGTTTTAATTGCAGCGGATTAATTCGGGGCATGAGCAAAAACTATTCTTACAATGAATGGACAATACTACTACACCAGTTTACCATAAAGCGAATCCAGAAACAGCCTAAATACAACTGGTGTAGTTATTTACCCCACGGCACGGGGGTAAAAACGATGGCAATTTCCTTTCTTCCGTCGTTGTAGGCAAGGCTTTTTTAGCTTTGCCCGTCGGATTGGTTCCCGGCAGTCTTATACATGGTGAAAAGGGCGGCTCACTGGGCTGCCCTTTTTTGCGCCCAGCAGCTACCGAAACCGCCCGCCCCGCTGGGCAGCGGAACGGGCGGAAACGGGACACTTGCGGGCAGTTAAGCGGGGGGCAAGAGTGACGCCAGGCGGGCGTTAAGGGCCGCTACGGTAGCGTGAAGTTGGGCTAGCTCCGTCTGTTGTTCGCCCAGCAGTTGCAGTACCCGTACTCCCCAGGCCGGCACCTTGCCCAGCAGCGTAGCCGGACCGCGCAGTTCCTCCCACTTATCCGTCAGCTTCCAGCCACTCACCGTTTTTTCGGTGACGCCTACCATCGCGGCAATCTGTTTCTGTTGCGTGCCTTCGCAGTAAAGGGTGAAGGCACGGGCACGGGCGGCGTTTTTAGATTGAGCCATTAGAGAGCGGGCTTACGGGTGGAACGGGCGCGGCGGGCCGGCTGGGCAGCTACCGACAAATCAAGGCCGGCCAACAGCTCGGCCACGGCATCCCCAGCGGCCCGGTTGTCAGCCGACTTGGCGTAGTGCTTTTCAATCAGCTCAAATTGGGCTACCAGCTTGGGCAGTTCGGCCGGGGCGTAGTAGTTCAGCGGCTTTTTCAGGTAGCTCTTGGTCCGTAGAAACGTGTCGAGCTTGGCGCGGTTCATGGCCCGGTCTTCGTCGGTGTCGCCACTGAGCCAGCCGATAGCCCGGCCAATGGCAAAGATTTTCCGGCGCATCCGGTTGGCCGCTTCGGGGCTGGGCACGGCTTTGGGCTTGCTGGCCCGGCTGCTGCTGGGCTTCGCGGCGGGAGCCGAAACCACGGGCGCGGGTTGAGCTGCCGGGGCCGCGTGGCGAGGTGGGGTGTAGCCGGGCAAGCCGGACACGCTGGCAAGGTGGTCTATTAGGGCTTGCGCTTGGTGCGGTTCCAGGTCCTTGCGAGAGGTGGAACGGTTGGCAGTAAAGTAGAGCACCAGGGCGCTCTTTTCTTCTTCGCCGTTCATGCCGGTTTGCGTCAGCAAGGCATTGAGGCGCTTGTTTTGGGCGGGGGACATTTTCATATCTGGAAATAGGTTTTTACAGGTGAAAACAGAAAGGCTTAGAAATCGAGTTGAAGAAAGAAGTACCGTTGGCCCGTCTGAGCACACGCCAGCAGCCGATGCCAGCCGTCCAGCAGCAGCCCGTTCCGGTCGAGTAGCACGGGAAACCGCTTATCAAAGCCGCTCACTTCCAGTAGCAGCCGAAACCGATTCACCAGGGCCGCGTTGTGTGGGCCACCGTCCGACCGGCCGGGCGCTACCAGGGCGCGGGCTACGTCGGCGGCGGTGGCCCACCTGCTGTTGAGGGCCGTGAAGCGGGCCGCTTCGGGTGCTTCGGCCCACCCGCTGCTGAGCACGGGGGCATGGGTAAAAAACCGGTGGTCGTTGTAGGGGTTGGCGCTCCGGTCCACGGTATGGAACCGCTGCAAAAAGCCCTCTAGGTTGCGCTGCCAGGCAGCGGCTTCGGGGTGCGGGTCGTAGGCTTGCGGGGCCAGCTCAGCCGGGCCACAGCCAAACGGCACGTCTTTTTTGAGGGCGTGCAACTGGGCAAACCGCTGCTTATTATCGAGTTCGGCCGCGTTCAACGCCAGGGCCTGAGCAAGCCCGCTCACGGGGCGAAGGAGGGGGGAAACGTGCATGGCTAGATGTTAGTTGAAGTGAGAAAGTCCGGCTGCCAGCGCGTTGCCTTGCGGCAAGTGCTGCCCGAACAGGTGAAGTAGATAAGGCTGCGTGAAGCGGTGGTAATCCAGCGCCGTTTCCAGGTGTTGAATCTTTTCACGGGCTGCTGATAGGGCGGTCAATAGGCTTTGGGTTTGCGTATTGAGTTCTCGGAATTCGGCGGCCTGTTTGCGTTGCTGGCGTTGCACCTTCGCCAGCTCAGCTAGCAGGTGCTGACAGTCGAGGCAGGACGGGGGCGGAGTTTTCTTGCGGGCGGCCATAGCTCAGACAGCAGCAATCGTTTCGGCGGGCTGGGCAGCGGTGGCCGTGCGGTGGTAGCCCCGGATAAGGTGGCGCAAGCCCCGGTATTCGGGCAGCAGCGGGGCATTTTTCAGCAGTTCCGCCGCTGCCTCGCTGGGCACCCCGTTGGCGCGGGCCACGGCCAGCAGCTCCCGTTTGGTGGGAGTGGCCAGTTTTGTTACCCGGCTTATCCGGCTCACAAATTCGGGTATCCCGTCCCGTTCGCGGGTGGTGTAGCGTTTCAGCCGGCTTTCAAAGTAGGTGGCCCCCGCCAGCACGATACCCGCGTTCTGTTGCGTCAGTTCGCGCAATTCCCGCACGTAGTTCAGCTTTTCGGGCTGCATGGTGCTGGCCTCGTCAATGAGTAGCAGACTGCCCGTGGTGGCGTTCAGTTTGTCGGCGCAAAGCTGAATGAGTTGCGCCAGCGTTGGGCGCTTGCCCGTGTCCACCGCCAGGGCGCGGGCCGTGCGCAGGAAGAATTCGCGGCGGCTGTCCGAGTAGCGAAACGCCACGAAATACGTGTGCGGCTGGCGGCTGTAGTAGTGCCACAAAGCCGACGTTTTGCCGTAGCCCGGTTCGCCCAGCACGATAGCCAGCGAACATTCTTCGCGGGCTTGCTCACAGGTAGCCCGCACCGCGTCAAAATTGCTGGTGTTGATGATATGCTGGCTGCCCAGGTCGCCCAGCACGGCAGCGGCCCGGTTCCATAGTTCCTCACTGATAGGCTTATCGGCCCGGCCGTTCAGAATATGGCTGATGTTGGCTGCCGATACGTCGGCCAACCGCGCCAGCTCGTTTTGCGAGAGGCGTTTTTTACTCAGTAGGGCCTGTAGCCCCTGCTGAATTTGCTGCTGCTGTTCTAGCTTTGGCATTTGAAAGGGTGTTTAAGTGAGATTTAAAGCCTTTTGAAGTGGTAGCGCGGCCGGGCCTTCATCCCCGACCGCGTTCCTTTTTTGGGGTCAGTCCATTACTTCCAGGTCGGTTAGCCTGCCTTCGGGGCCGCTGTCCCATTCCGCGCCACTCATGGAGCGGTGGGCCACCGGGAGCGCGGCCGCAACGGTGGCCGGCTTCTGGCGGCGGCCCGTGGGCAGCGCCCGAGCCGTTTCGGCTTCGGCATTCACGGCGTTCCAGTCGTTCTTACTTAGGCCCGTGTGGCCCAGCTCTGCCGCGCCCAGGGCCTCAGCGGGTTCCGGTTCCGGTTCCACCGTTGCCAGGTCCGCCAGCAGGGTTTTGCTTCCCGCCACCGTCTGGCGGCGGCGTTCCGCATCGCCCGGCCGCAGCTCCAGCAGGCTTTCCGAGTAAGCGTACTTGCGGCCCATTACCTGCCAGTCGCCTTTGCCATCGGCCCGGCGCACCAGCACTTGTTCGCGGCTGCCATCCTGGGCTTCCCACACCTCAAAGGCGTGGCCGTTGGCGGCGAAGCAAGCGGCCTGGTCCGGCGCAAAGTCCGCGTCTTGCGGCTCAAACACGTAGTCCACTGCCTCCACTTCTATTTTTAGCCCCGTGCTGGTGAAGGTTACCGGCCGCTGGCGCTTCACATACAGCAGGTTTGCCAGGTCGCCCAGCGTCAGTTTAGCGGCCGTTTCGGCACCCGTTAGGTAGCGTTCCATTGGGGAGCGGCGCTCAGCAGCGCGGGCACCGGGGCAGCGGTTGTTCCATTCCACCTCACAGGCCCGGCACCGGGCCACCACGGCCGCCACCGATACCCGCTCCTGCTGGGCTGCCGCCAGCCGTTCGGGGTTGGCCTGCAAATCCAGGTTGGCGTTGCTCGTAATGTTCGGCCCGCGCCACCAGGGCAGCTTGCGCTGTACCGTTTTTTGAAACTGCCCCAGCAGTTGCTCACTCCGGCGGGCCGTGGGCCGGCCGGCTTCGCTGGCAAAGGCAATGGCCCCGGTTTTTTCCAGCAGGGCTTGCACCCGGCCGCTGGTGTTGGCCGCGCCTTTATCAAAACGAAACTGGCGGGGCACCCGGCCCCAGCGCGTGAAGTAGTCTTGCAGCGCCGCCAGCACCAAATCCGCCGTTTCCGTGAAGCCGTAGGCACTGCCCACAATGCAGCCAGAATGCACGTCCCACACCCGCACCGAATACAGGTTGGTTACCTCCTTGCCCGCCTCGTTAATGAACGTCAGGGGCTCGTTGGTGCCATCAAATTCAATCAGCAAATCAGGGAAGCCAGGGAGCTTTTTCAATATTTTGTAGCCTAGTTCTTTGTGCGCGGCGGCCTTGCCGTGGCGGCCTCCAAACCAGGCCGGTTTGCGCTCTTTCAGCAGGTTGCCCACCGTCCGCACACTCAGCACGGGCCAATCGGGCCGCGTTGCTTCCCGGTAGGCCAGGTACGCCAGGTGCGTTTGCTCTTTGGTGGGCTTTTCGTCCTTTTTGAAGTACTTAATCAGCCATTTCATATGCGCTTCCTCCATCTTGCGGCGGTTGCGATTGCCACGGGGTGCGCCTCGTTTCGCCAGCAGGTAGGCTGTTTTATTCGGCGCGGCGCGGTACTGGCTCAGTTTGCGGCTAAGGCTGGCATAAGCCCCTTCGCCGCCCCGTGCGCCCTGCTCAGGGCAGAAAATCAGCCCCAACGATTGGAACGCGGGCAATACTTCGCGCAGGCTGTAGGCGCGGGGCACTTCCTGCAAGCACCATTCCAGGGCCGCTTGCAGCCGGGCCAGTGGTTCCGCCGCCGCGTGGCCTTCATTCGTCATGCCCAGCGCCAGTACAAACGGCTGTTTGTAGGCTGCCCAGCCCTTTTCTACGGCTTGGCGCAAGTCATAAACAAGTTGCAGTTGCCGACCTTCCGCTAGAGCTAATGCCTGTTGAGCATCGGCAGCCGCTTGCGCACCCATAGCAGCCCGCTTCGCTGCTGCTGCATCCACGTAAGGGAGGCTGGCACGGGCAGAATCGGGCAGGGTTTCATAGCGGTAATGCAGCCCGCTTTCCAGCGACTGTTTTTCTATCCGCTTTGAGGTGCGCCAAGACTTCACGGTGTTCAAGGGTACGCCGCTGTCCGTCAGCAGCCCCCGGCTCACATAAGGCTGGCCTCCTATGAGTACCAGGCCCGTGCTCATATCTTCTCGCCTTGCATTGCTGCCTCAAATTGCTGCTGAGCGGCTTTTTCGAAGGCTTTTCGTTCCGCCAGAATTTCCAAGGCCGCTTGTTGCACCTTTAAGTTATTGCTGTGTGAACGAAACCAATTAGTGACCATAGCAGGGGAAACCCCGGCGCGGTTAGCTATTTCAGTCAGCGCCCCGTAGGGCAACGATTCTCTGAGTTCTTGACGATTCAACATAACTTGCAGCGTTTTTTAAGGAATCTGCCACAAGTATAAGAAAGATTTCTGACTTAATCAGAAATGTGTACTCATCGTAAAGAAAAAATCTGACAAATGGATACAATTAACGACCGAATCAGTGCTCTGATAACCTACCTAGGTTTAACAAAAGCAGCGTTTGCGAAGAGTTTAGGTACTACATCTTCACGAATTGCGAACATCACACAGGGGCGGAATAAGCCCGATTCCCAACTTCTTGAGGGCATCGTGACAACTTACCCAGATATTGATGCAACATGGCTTCTGACAGGCGTTGGCCTACTCGGCAGAAATATGAATTATTCGGGTGTCGAAATGGCAGAAATGTATAAAAGAAAGCAGGATTTTTATGCACCCCTAAGCACACCCCTAAGCACACCCCTAAGCACACCCCCAAGCACACTACCGGCTCAATCTTCGACAATAAAAACAGGGGAAAGCACAATAAACCCACCCGATTCAAAAGAAGAAAATCGGCAATTCAATTTGTTGAAAGCGGACGGTATCCACAACTTTGCGGAAGCCCGCGCCGTGGGTGGTGAAGCCGGCCGCCGCTGGGCAGACCGCCGCGTGACAGAGGCCAAACTATACAAGCGCCACCCCGAAGCCGTATCAGCTACCCTAAACGACTATTTCTTGACCGGGCAGCTCGGTCGTTACTCAGACCAAATATTGGTTGGCCTGCATAAAGCCGTTCAAGGCCAAATAGATAAGGTGCTCGACCAAGTAATTGATGGGGAGTCAACAATGCCCCAGGCAGCCGCCAAAATTTCCGAATTAACCGCACCACTAGGCAAGCTTCAACCTCAGTTAGAAGGGCTGGAATCGGCTATTTTTAACATGGTTACATCCATTGTTGAGCAGTTCCCAAGCATGATAACAGCAGTCAGGAATACACCCCTGCATTACGAGTTGCACGAATGGCTATCTGAGCACCTGAAAGTAAACGGCACAGGACCACCTCAATAAACTCATTGGATGGAAACCAACGAAACGAGCCCAGAAACCACGTAGTGCGGTTTTTAGGCCCGTTTCGTTGAGTTAAGGACCATTGTTCAGGTCAAAATTGAAGTGTCTAGTCTTTTGAGCGGGGTTTTAGCTCGGATAATTAACAATTGACTGTAGTAAAATGGAGTACCTTCAACAAATTGAATTGCCGAAAGGGTACGCGAAAATTTACGACAATGGCTGAATTTTCAGCTACTTAACCCCTATATCGTTGCACTTCGTGCACCCCTTTAATTTCAACTCTTTGTAATACCCCCCCTACAACGCGACGGAGACGCGCGCCAGCGGCTGAGGGCGTAAGTCCCATAGTCTTAACTTTTGACGACTAGATTTTTAGAACTAATTCTAGTCCCCCTCTCCCGGAGGGGAGGGGTTAGGAGTGGGGTTTGCGCCTGAGTTACGAGCGGCGCTTGCGGCGCAGAAACGGCCGCTCCAAGCCGTAGTACGACGCCATGGCCAGTAGTACGCTGAGCCCCAGGCTGGCCAGCAGGGTAAGGAGCCAGCGCAGCCAACCCACCTGCGCGTCGAGCCAGGGGCCGAGCCATATCAGCACCAGGGCCACCGCCAGGTAATGCAGCATGTAGAGCCCGTACGACAGCTTACCCAGGTAGTTGAGCCAGCTATTTTCCAGGCTGATAATCGGCTTTGCGGCGGCGGCCAAATTCAGAATCAACACCGCGAACAAGGCCGCGTACACTTGCTCGTGTAGGGGAAAAACCCGGCCCCAGCCCAACAGGCCCAGCACCGTCAGCAGGCACAGCCACTGCGTGACCGGGGCCATCAGCCAGCGCAACACGGCCGTGCGGCGCTGAAAAAGCAGGATGGCCGGCACCGCCCCAATCACCAGGCAGTCGAGCCGAAAGAAGTAGAGGAAGTTGAAGGCGAACCCCAGTACCAGGCCCGGCGCGGGCTGGGCGGCGTGAAACGCCACCACGATGACGCGCTGAGCTACCATCAGGAGCAGGAAAATACCGCCCACCACCGGCAGCACCCGCGCCCCCGCCTGGCGCAGCACCCACGGCCACACCAGGTAAAACTGCTCCTCGGTGCCAATGGACCAGGCCTGTGACAGGAACGGAATGCCGCCGTAGAGCGCCAGCGCCACGTTGGGCAGCAGCAACACATGTAGCAGGGCCTTTTCAGGCAGCTGCGGGATGGCGGCACTAAAGAAATTTTCGCGCAGCAGCGGCACGTGCGGCAACACCAGCAGGGCCACCGCCACCACGGCATAGTACAGAGGCCAGATGCGCAGCGCCCGCCGCTTGTAGAATTGCCCCACCGCCAGCTGGCCCGTTTGCTCTTGCTCCAGCAGCAGCAGGCAGGTAATGAGAAAGCCGCTGAGCACGAAGAACAACGTTACACCCTCATCCCCAATGCGCTGCACCACCGGCCAGGCACTCAGCGACGGGCGGCCGTGAAACAGGCGCTGCTGCTCGATGTGGTTGATGATGACCAGCACCGCGGCCACAAAGCGCAAGCCGTTGAGGTTGGGGAAATAAACCGGGCCGCTGGGCCGGCGGTAGAACGTGGCGTCGGGCATCGGCCAAAAGTAGGAGCCAACGCGGCTTACCTGCTCACCACCTCGTCCAGCCGCAGGCGCTGCTCAATGGCTTCGGTGGCCGCTTCCAGGATGTTGAAGGCGTTGTTGGCCATGGTGTTTTCGCTGTCGAGCGTGGGGTTGATTTCCACCATCTCGAAGCACACCACCCGGTCGTTTTCGAGCAGGGCGCGGCACAGGGCAATGGCTTCGGGCACGTCGAGGCCCAGCTCTACCGGCGTGCCGGTACCCTTGCTGAAGCGCGAATCCAGCGAATCTACATCGAAGGAGATGTACACCATGTCGCAGTAGCGCAGCTGCTCGTAAATCTCGCGGGCCACCTGGCGCGGGCCTTTGGCGCGGAACTCCGGCAGCTTGAAGTTTTTGATGCCCAGCTCGTCGATAATGGCGTTTTCCTGCTCCTCGGTGTCGCGCACCACCACGTACACCAGGTGGTTGGGCGTGAGCTTGGGGCCGGGCTCGCCCAAATCCTGCAGGCGGCGCCAGAAAAACTCGGTTTCGGGTTCGGGCACGTTGCGCTGGTGCGCAAGGTTGTCCTGGCCCAGGGCGGCGGCCAGGGGCATGCCGTGCATGTTGCCGCTGGGCGTGGTGTAGGGCGAGTGAATGTCGGCGTGGGCATCAATCCAAACCACGCCCAGGGTTTTGTGGGGGTAGGTGGCCTTGATGCCGGCAATGGTGGCGTTGGCGCTGCTGTGGTCGCCGGCCAGCACCAGCGGGAACTCGCCGAAGCGGAGCGTCTGCTCCACGGCATTTGCTATGCCCTTCTGCACGGTGTGGATGCTGTCGATGTGCTTGGCGAAGGGGAAGTGGTTTTTGTCGAACAGCACGTGGTTCAGGTCGGGCACCACCACGGAGTTGAACCGGCGGAAGTAATCGGAGCCCTTGTTGAGGCAGGCCACGCGTAGCGCGTCGATGCCCATGCTGGCGCCGCGCGTGCCAGCCCCGAGTTCGGAGCGGACTTCCAGTAATTTTATGCGTTTCATCGGGTGGGAATTGGGATAGCAGGATGGCGGCACCGTTCTTTTTAGCTGTTAGCCATTAGCTGTTAGCTGTTGGCTCCCTTTATTATTGGAGAAGCTAACGGCTAATAGCTGAGAGCTAAAAGCTAGAATCACGCTGCCTTGCGGCAGAAGTGTCTGCCGTAGCCAAGTCGCTACTGTTCCATCGTCACGATGCAGGGCGGATTTCCGAAAGAACAATGCGCAGTTCTCCGGTTTATATCCTGACCCCGGCGGTACTTTTGTACTGCCCGCCGTAAAGGTCGGAAATTTCCGTTAGTTGTCAATTGCTCGTTGTCCGTTGTTAGTGAAAAACATTCTAACAACTAGCAACTGACAGCTAAAAACTGACAACCAGCAACTGACAACTAAAAATGGATACCTATCACGACCTGATTTCCCAAACCTTCGATTTCCCCACCGCCGACTTTACGGTGCAAAACCACGAGCTGCGCTTCCACGACGTCGACCTCATGGCCCTCGTAGAGAAGTACGGCACCCCACTGCGCCTCACCTACCTGCCCAAAATCAGCTCCCAGATTCAGCGGGCTAAAAAGTGGTTTGCCGACGGTATTGCCGAAACCGGCTACACCGGCACCTATTCCTACGCCTACTGCACCAAGTCGTCGCACTTCCGCTTCGTGCTGGAGGAGGCCCTGAAAAACGATATTCACCTCGAGACCTCGTCGTGGTTCGACATTAGCATCATCCGCAACCTGCACGCCCAGGGTAAGGTCGACAAGCAGAAGCACATCATCTGCAACGGCTTCAAGCCCGACGCCTACAAAAAGGAAATCGCCGACCTCATCAACGACGGGTTCGTGAACTGCATGCCCATCATCGATTCGCCCAACGAAATCGAATACTACCACGACCACGTGACGGAGAAGGTGAACATCGGCATGCGCCTGGCCTCCGATGAGGAGCCGCGCTTCCAGTTCTACACCTCGCGCCTGGGCGTGCGCTACTCCGACGCCATCCCCATCTACGAGCAGCGCATCAAAGACGACCCGCGCTTTACGCTCACCATGCTGCACTACTTCATCAGCACGGGCATCAAGGACACGTCCTATTACTGGTCGGAGCTGAGCCGCTTCGTGCACAAGTATTGCGAGCTGCGCAAGGTGTGCCCCACGCTCACCACCATTGACATCGGCGGCGGCCTGCCCATCCAAACCAGCATCCAGCCCGACTACGACTACCCCTACATGGTGGCCGAAATTCTGCGCACCATCCAGCGCATCTGCAAGGAAGAAGGCGTGCCCGAGCCCCATATTTTCACCGAGTTCGGCATCTTCACGGTGGGCGAAAGCGGGGCTACGATTTACAGCATCCTTGACGAAAAACTGCAAAACGACAAGGAGCTCTGGTACATGATTGACGGCTCGTTTATCACCAACCTGCCCGACACCTGGGCACTCAACCAGCGCTTCATCATGCTGGCGCTCAACGGCTGGGAGAAGCAGTACAAGAAGATTCAGCTCGGCGGCCTCACCTGCGACTCGCAGGACTACTACAACTCCGAAAAGCACATTTACCAGACCTTCCTGCCCGAGCGCAAACCCGCCGATGCGCAGCCGCTCTATGTGGGCTTCTTCCACACCGGCGCCTACCAGGAAAGCCTGAGCGGCTACGGCGGCATCAAGCACTGCCTCATCCCCGCCCCGCAGCACATCATCATCGACCGCGCCGAGGACGGCACCCTCTCCGACCATGTTTTCGCGCCCGCCCAGGAAGCGGCCAGCATGATGCGCATCCTCGGGTACTAAAAATACAATTTTAGCGCTGGCATATTTTTTGAGAAATGCAGGCGTAGCTGCTTATCTTTGAAGTCCAAATTCGCCATCCTCACTCGTTTTTTTATCATTATGAAGAAGCTCATTTTACTCGCTGCCGGTTTCGCGACCCTCTCGCTCGGTGCCTGCAACCGCCAGATTTGCCCTGCCTACACCAGCAACACCGTAGCGAAGCCAGTTGCCGCGCCCGTTATGGCTAGCACCGCTACTCCTGCCGAGCGCCAGTAATCTTGGGTTTTGACTACAAAAAGGCCGGCTCTCCACACGGGGAGCCGGCCTTTTTTGTGCTGTAGGAACGCACCTTGGCGCGTTCGGCGGCAGGGCATCATAGGCAAAATCGTTGAAAGATTAAACGCGCCGAGGCGCGTTCCTACAGCAACATAATATCGGTGGCCGCCCGCAGGTCCGCCACATGCGGTGCGAACCCTTCGCCGGGCTCCTCTCCCACCAGAATGCCGCGCACGCCTGCCGCGGCCCCGGCGGCCATGTCGCGTAGCCGGTCGCCCACTATCCAGCACTGCGCCGGGTCGAGGTTGAAGCGGGCCACGGCTTTTTCCAGCATTGCGGAGTTTGGCTTGCGCAGGATGGATTCGCTCACGCTGGGGTGGGCGTCGCTGAAATAGAGGGCATCGAGGGCATTGGCGCAGGCAGCTTGCAGCTTGGCGTAGCAGGCCTGCACGTCGGCGGCGGTGTAGAGGCCCTTAGCAATGCCAGCCTGGTTGGTGACAACGATGAGCAAGTAGCCGGCCGCTTTGAGGCGGGCCAGACTCTCGGGCACCCCATCGCAAATGACAAATTTCTCCGGTTCCCACACGTAAGTGCCGATTTCCACATTTAGAACCCCGTCGCGGTCCAGAAAAATCGCTTTGTTCTTTGTTGTCATCGGTACAAAGCTACGGGCAGAATCCCAGGACCGTGGCGGTACCTTTGCAGCCCTCGTTTTCGCACTCAAACTATGAAAATTGCCATTATTGGCGGCGGTATCAGCGGCCTCACCCTGGCCTGGTACCTGCAGCAAGCCGGGGTGCCCTACGACCTGTTTGAAGCCGAAGCCCAGCCCGGCGGCAACCTCCGCACCTGGGCCGCGCCCGAAGGCTACCTGCTGGAAACCGGCCCCAACTCTCTACAGTTGAGCCCGGAACTGGAGGAGCTGCTCGCCGAACTCGGTATGACCGGACAAATTGAGGACAGTGCCGCCGTGAGCAAACACCGCTATGTGCTGCGCGACGGCCGCTACCGCCAGCTGCCCGGCTCGCCCCCCACCCTGCTCACCAACGGTTTTTTCAGCCTGAAAGCCAAGTGGCAGCTACTGAAGGAATTCCGCCAGCCCGCCGCCCCAGTCGATGAAGCCGAAACCGTGGCCCAGTTTTTCCGCCGCCGGTTCGGCCCCGAAATCGTGGACTACGCCGTCAACCCATTCATGGCCGGCATCTACGCCGGCGACCCCGAAAAGCTGCTGCTGCACAAAACGTTTCCGCAGCTGGCGGCCCTGGAGCAACAATACGGCTCGGTGCTGCGGGGGCTGGCCAAAACCGGCAAGGGCGCCCCCCGCCGCCGCATCGTCACCCTCGCCGGCGGCGTACAAACCCTGACTGATACAATCGCGGCCAAACTCACCAACTACTACCCCGGCGTTCAGGTGTCGGGCATTATCCGCACGGCTACCGGCGCCTACGAGCTGCGTTCGCCGGCCGCGGGCAGCCCGGCCTGCTGGCCCGCCATCGGTCCCGGCGAACCCCGCCCGGCGGCCGTGGCTTATAGCCACGTGGCCCTGGCGCTGCCGGCCTACGCCGCCGCCCCGCTCCTACAGCCCCTTTTTCCGGAGCCGGCGGCGGCGTTGGCTGCCGTCCATTACCCGCCCATGAGCGTGGTATTTTCGGCTTACGACCGGGCGGCGGTGACGCATCCGCTCAACGGCTTTGGGGCGCTGCATCCCAAGGTGGAGGGCACGTACGCGGCGGGCTCCATCTGGACCAGTGCCATCTACCCGCAGCGCGTGCCGGCGGGGCAGGTGCTGTTCACCACGTTTGTGGGCGGCTCGCAGTACGAAGCGGCTGCCAGCCAACCGCAGGGCACGCAGCAGGCCGCCGTGCACGCCGAGCTAAGCCGTTTCTACGGTATTTCGGGGACGCCGCGCTGGCAGGGGCGTTATTTCTGGCCGCGCAGCATCCCCCAGTTTGATGCCCGTATTGTGGGCGCCCACGCCGCCGCCGCCGCGCTCGAAACCGAAAATATCGTGGCCGTGGCCAACTGGCGGGCCGGCGTCAGCGTCCCCGACTGCATTCGCCGGGCCCGGCAGGTGGCGGCTACGCTAGCTGCTGGGCAATAACTATTTCGGGCTGCTAAATGAGGGTAGCAAAGCCGCAGCGTTATTATTAGGAAACCAAATTACTAGCCGGGCACCGGTTGGAGCATGCAGCTTCGTACGGCGAAACCCTATCTTTGAGCCCATGAGTGAAGGCCTCGTCTTAATTCCTACTTACAACGAGCGCGAAAACGCGGAGCTTATCATTCGCAAGGTGATGAGCTTGTCGCGGGCTTTCGATGTGCTGATTATCGACGACGGCTCGCCCGATGGCACGGCGGATATCGTGCGCGGCTTGCAGACGGAGTTTCCGGACCGCTTGTTTCTGGAGGAGCGCCAGGGCAAGCAGGGCCTGGGCACGGCCTACATCCACGGTTTCCGGTGGGCCCTGAGCCACGGCTACGAGTACGTATTTGAGATGGATGCCGACTTCTCGCACAACCCCGAAGACCTGCTGCGCCTGCACGATGCCTGCCGTCAGGAAAACTTCGACCTGGCCATTGGCTCGCGCTACATTCAGGGCGTAAACGTGGTCAACTGGCCCATGTCGCGGGTATTGATGTCTTACTACGCGTCGTGGTACGTGCGCCTGATAACGGGAATGCCCATTCGCGATGCCACCGCGGGCTTCAAATGCTACACGGCGCGGGTGCTGCGCGCCATCGATTTATCCAATATCAAATTCGTCGGCTACGCTTTTCAGATTGAGATGAAGTGGCGGGCCTACCAGCTGGGCTTTCGCATCAAGGAAGTGCCCATCATTTTCACCGACCGCACCCGCGGCACCTCCAAGATGTCGTCGGGCATTGTGAAAGAAGCGTTTTTCGGCGTGCTGCAAATGAAAATCAGCAGCTGGTTTCATTCGCAAAAACCCGTAGTCGGCCGCTGATTCGAGGCGCCGTTTCTTTCCCTTGTTGCCGAATCAAAACTGCTATTACACGCGCTGAAGCCAACCAGCTGGCTAGCCCTGGCGTATCTTGCCCCAACGCATGGAAAATACTCCCCTGTTTTGGCTCGTTTTTAACGTCTTCGTAATCGGGCTGCTACTGCTCGATTTGCTGGTTTTCAACCGCAAAGCCCACGCCATCAAGCTACGTGAAGCCTTGGGCTGGAGTGTCTTTTGGGTGGCGTTGTCGTTGGCCTTCAATTTTTTGGTGTACCGCACCATGGGCCCCGAGGCGGGCCTGCAATGGCTCACGGGCTACCTGGTGGAAAAGGCGCTTAGCGTCGACAACCTGTTTGTCTTCCTGCTAATATTCAATTACTTTAAGGTACCGGCGCAGTACCAGCACCGCATTCTTTTTTGGGGCGTGCTGGGCGCGCTGGTTCTACGCGCCCTGTTCATTCTGGTGGGCGGCGCGCTACTGGCCAAGTTCCACTTCCTGATTTACTTGCTCGGCGCCTTCCTCATGTACACCGGCGTGCGCATGGGCCTCAGCGGCGACGGCCCGGAAATAGACCCCGAAAACAACTCCGTGGTACGCTTTCTGAGCCGCCACCTGCCCATTACCCGGCAGATGGAGGGCGGCAAGTTCTTCGTGCGGCGCGACGGGGTGCGGTTCGCCACGCCCCTGTTCGTGGTGCTGGTGATGGTGGAAACCACCGACGTGGTGTTCGCTGCCGATTCCATTCCCGCCATTCTGGCCATCACGCGCGACACATTTATCGTCTTCACTTCCAACGTGTTTGCCCTGCTGGGCCTGCGGGCCATGTACTTTGCCCTGGCCAGCATGATGCGCCTGTTCCACTATCTGCACTACGGCCTCTCGCTGATTCTGGTCTTCATCGGGGCCAAAATCCTGCTGGAAAGCATTTACCCCATCCCGATGCCGGTGGCGCTGGGCGTAGTGGGCGGCCTGCTGCTGCTGAGCGTGCTGGCCTCGGTGATATGGCCCAAAAAGGAGGCTGATACGCCTGCCGCGTAAAACGTGAGCCAATAACCACTACGCATCACCCTTCTGACGCAAAACGGCTGGCAGGCGGCTCCGACGCGCTGCCCACTGGCTTCGAGCCTCAGGCTAGCCGTCTGCGGGCGGGGCGGCAACGTCATTCTACGCACGAGCCAGAGGCTCGAAGCCAATAGGCAGCGCGTCGGAGACGCGCGCCAGCTTGTGTGGCAGCTTGTGTGCCGGTTTACTACTGCGGCACTTTGCCGGGCACTATTTCGGCGGCACCGGTATTCACACCGGCATCGGGAGCCGCGCCGGTGTTGAGCAAATCCAACAAATCGAGGGGTTCAAACTGCGTCGAATCGGATTGCAGGGTGAGGCGGGTGGTGTCGGGGCGCGCGGCAAAGCTCATGTAGCGCCGCGCCGGCCCGTTCAGGCTCAGCGAATAGGGCAGGCTTTGCCGGTCGTTGTCGGTGATGAGGCCGCGGGTGGCCATGATGTCGGCAATGAGGCGGAAAAAGTAGCGGGTACTGCGGCGCAGGTCGCCGTAGGCATCGAAAGAATAACGGGCGTACTTGGGCTTGGGGATGATGCTGGCCAGGTACAGGCTTTCGGACAGGTTTAGCTCGTTGGGGCGCTTGCCGTAGTAAAACAGGGCCGCGTCCTTCACGCCGTACACGCCGCGCTTGCCGCTGGGCCAGCGGAACTGGCTGGGTCCCCATTCAATAATATTGAGGTAAACCTCAAACATGCGCTGCTTGCTGGCCAGCTGCTTGTTTTCGAGTAGCCACACCATCAGGGCTTCCTCCATCTTGCGGGCCACGGTTTTCTGCCGGGTCAGAAACACGTTTTTCACCAGCTGCATGGAGAGCGTGCTGCCGCCGCGGGCAAACCGCTTCTCCTTGATATTCTGAATGGCCGATTTCACGAAGGCTTTCTCCATGAAGCCCTTGTGGCTGAAAAAGCGCGGGTCTTCGGCCGTGGTGATGGCGTGAATGAGGAAGGGCGACACGTCGTTGTAGGACACGAAATCCGGGTTCGGCGGCCCTACCTGGAAGGTGCGGACCGAGTCGCCTTTGTCGTTGTACACCGTGTGCTCAAAGGCCGTGTTCAGCTTGCTCAGGTCTTCTTTGCCAAAGCTGGTGAGCTTGAACTTGTTGCCCTGGAGGCTGGAATCGAACTTCAGGCTGTCTACCTGGGCCAGGTCGAGGCTGCCGCTCATGCGGTAGGTGAGCGTGCCGGTGCCGCGCACGCCGCGCACCTCATCGAAAATACCGGTGGGCAGCGACGAAAAGAAGTCGTTGGCCACGGTTTCGGCCGACGTCACGTTGATGGTTACCGCCCGGCTGGGCTTCAGCCGCACGCTGATTTCGGGGTACAGCACCAGCTTGTTGATGGTGACCTGGCTGCCCTTTTCCAGCGACGCGGTACCACGGCCCAACCGGGCCACGAAATCGAGCGCACCGCTCTTGATTTCTATCTCATCGGCCGCCAGCTTGGGCTGGTAGAGGCTGAAGTTGCGGGCCGCCACCGAGCCGCGCACCAGCAGCTGGCCGCCGGTGTCGTCATTGTCGAAGTCTTTGCTGTCGAGGCGCACCAGCACGGTATCGAAGCTGACCATAGCGCCAAAGCGGCGCGGCAAATACGGTACCTGCACCGAGGAACCCCGGCCGAAGACCCTGGCCGTGAGGGCATAGTCGGCCGGCTCGATGTGGCCGCTGATGCCCAGCTCGTTCACCACCGAATCGATGTTGGCCGTGAGCCGGCCTGAAATGTCGCCGTCCTGAATGCTCAGCTCCGGCAACTGCAGGATGGCCCGGTGGCGCGGGCTCGAATAGCTCACGTAAAAGTCCCGAAAGCTGGCCTCGCCGGGTACATTATCGAACCCCGCTTCGAGCATCCGGTTCAGCAGCAGGCCGTAGTTGGTGCCCTTGGAGGTGTCGACCGGAACGGTACTAGGGGCTTGTTTTTTTGCTAAAAACCCAAAATTGTCGGTGGTGGCCGTTTTGCGGGCGGTGAGGCGGGCGGCGATGATTTCGAGGCCGCTGAATACCGGCCGGCCGGCAAATAGCGAGCGCACGCTCAGGCTGGCCTGCAGGCGCCGGGCGGTCAGCAGGGTATCAGCGGGAGTGGCGCGGGGCACAAGGCTCATGCCGGTAATTTCCACGGTTTTGAAGCCCGTAAATCGGGCCGGGCCCAGGGTGAGCGTAACGGGGTATTTGCTCTCAACCTTGGCTTTTACGCGCTCCAGCGCGTAAGTGAGCAGCTGCTGGCGCTTCCACTGAAACACGGCGAAAGCCACGAGCAGCAACAAGGCCACACTGCCCAGAATGCCGATAATAAGTCGTTTGGTGGAAGGCGATATAGTCACGGAATAAAATAGAATGGGCGGGTTCGCCAGCGTCAAAGGTAAGAAAAACGGGCGCGGGAAGCAGCTCGTTCCTTACCGCGCCAAGGGTGCTATACGGATAATGGGCGCACTACGGAGGAGCCAAAGGTGACGGCGCGCCGCGTTCTGCCTGTACTTTTGCCCCATGCCCAGTCCCCTTACCGCTCTTTCGCCCCTCGACGGGCGCTACGCCCGCGCCACGGCTCCGTTGGCCGCCCGCTTTTCTGAAATGGCCCTCATGCGCTACCGCGTGCTGGTGGAAGTGGAGTATTTCATTGGTCTGGCCGAGCTGCCGCTGCCCCAGCTTCAGGGCGTAGCGGCCACAAGCTTTCCGGCCCTACGCCGCCTCTACGAAGGCTTTACCGAGGCCGATGCCGAAGCCATCAAGGCCCACGAAGCCGTCACCAACCACGATGTAAAAGCCGTGGAATATTTTCTGCGCGACCAGTTCACGGCCCTTGGCCTGGGGGATTTCGTGGAGTTCATCCACTTTGGTCTCACCTCGCAGGACATCAACAACACGGCCATTCCGCTGAGCTTCCGCGATGCGCTGATGGGCGAGCTGCTCCCGGCCTACGCGCAGGTGCGCAATGCCCTCGCGGCCCGCGCCCAGGAGTGGGCCGCGGTGCCCATGCTGGCCCGCACCCACGGCCAGCCCGCTTCGCCCACGCGCCTGGGCAAGGAGATTGAGGTATTCGTGGCCCGGCTCGATGCCCAGGTGACGCTGCTGGCGCAGGTACCGTTCGGAGCCAAGTTTGGCGGGGCCACCGGCAACTTCAACGCGCACTTCGTGGCCTATCCGCAGGTGGACTGGCACGCGTTTGCCGGCACGTTCGTAAACGAGCGGCTGGGGTTGAGCCGCTCCTTTCCGACCACCCAAATTGAGCATTACGACCACCTGGCAGCCCATTGCGACGCCCTCAAACGCCTCAACACCATTCTGCTCGACCTGGCGCGCGACGTGTGGCAGTACATTTCGCTGGGCTACTTTAAGCAGACCATCAAGGCCGGCGAGGTAGGTTCGTCGGCCATGCCGCACAAGGTGAACCCCATCGATTTTGAGAACGCCGAGGGCAACCTGGGCGTCGCCAATGCCCTGCTCGAACACTTCGCCGCTAAGCTGCCCATTTCCCGCCTTCAGCGCGACCTCACCGACTCCACGGTGCTGCGCAATCTGGGCGTGCCGCTGGGCCACATTCTCATCGCGCTCGGTGCTCTGCAGCGCGGTCTGGGCAAGCTGGCGCTGGATGAATCGGCATTACAACGCGACCTCGAAGCCAACTGGGCCGTGGTGGCCGAGGGCATCCAAACCATTTTGCGCCGCGAAGCCTACCCCGACCCCTACAACGCCCTCAAAGCCCTCACCCGCACGGGCGAGGCCATTTCCGCAGCCAGCATCGGCGCGTTCATCGACGGGCTGGCCGTGAGCGAAAGCGTGCGGGCCGAGCTGCGCGGCATCACGCCGGCGAGCTACGTGGGGCGCTAGGGTTGGGTGTCGAACTCGTGAAGACTTTTATCAATGACAGGTTCGACCTTGCCCGACTGGCTTTTTCAAGTTGTACAGGACTTACGCCCTCAGCCGCTGGCGCGCGTCTCCGACGCGTGGCTTGCTGGCTTGGCGTTTCCAAACGCCCCCGTTCGCCCCGTCTGGTCTCGTTAGCGCAGCGCGTCAGAGACGCGAAACCAGGGGGCAACGCGTCGGAGACGCGCGCCAGCTACTCAATTAAAGTATTCATTTGCTGCTGAGCAGCAGCTTTTTTTGTAGGCTGAACAATCCCCTACTTTTGCCTACCTATTGTTTTTTTAGCCGTGCCCGACCTTTCGAACGTCTCCGTTCACCCCGACTGCCGCCACTTTCGCGGCGACCTGCCCTGCCGCCCCAACAAAACCCACGGCTACGTGTGCGCGGGCTGCCCGGTGTATGCCCCGGTCACGAGCCGGATTCTGATTATTAAGCTCGGGGCCATTGGCGATGTGATTCGGACTACGCCCCTGCTGCGGCGGCTGCGGCAGGAGCGGCCAGCCTGCTTCATTACCTGGCTCACGCATACGCCCGCCATCCTGCCCCAAGAAGCGGTGGACGAGATTCTGAAGTTTGATTTTGCCAGCGCCCTCCAGCTGCAGGCCCGACAGTTCGATGTGGTCATCAACCTCGATAAAGAGAAAGAAGCCTGCGCGCTGTTAAATACCATTGAGGCGCCGGAGAAATTCGGCTACGCCCTGCGCCCGCACGACGGCGTGGCCTGGCCCGTAAACGCCCTGGCCGAGCACAAGTACCTCACCGGCATCTTCGACCAGGTAAGCCAGGCCAATACCAAGCCCTACGTACAGGAAATCTTCGAGCTTTGCGGCTTCGATTTTCGGGGCGAAGAATACGTTTTCGACACCCACCAGGACAAAGGCTACGACTGGAGCGCCCTGCCCGCCACCGGTACCGGCCTCCGCATCGGCCTCAACACCGGCTGCGGCGACCGCTGGACCACCCGCTTATGGAGCACCGAAAAGTGGATTGAGCTCATCCACGGCCTGCAGGCGGCCGGCTACGTGCCCGTGCTGCTGGGTGGCGAGGCCGAAGACCCGCGCAACCGTGAGCTGCACGCCGCCACCGGAGCCGCCTATCTGGGCACGTTTCCCCTCCCCCGGTTTATTAACCTGATGCACCAGATGGACGGCATTGTGACACAGGTGACCATGGGCATGCACATCAGCATTGCCCTCGGTAAGCCCACCATTTTGATGAATAACATCTTCAATCCGCACGAATTCGACCTTTACGGCCGGGGCCAGCTGGTGCAGCCCAACAAGGACTGCGTGTGCTTCTACCGGGGCACCTGCCAGCTAGGCACCAGCTGCATGGAGGACCTGCCGGCAGCCAAAGTGCTGGCGGCCGTGCGCGAAAGTGTCGTGCGGTAAGCTTTAGCTTGCCGTATGGGAGTGGCACGGCAAGCTAAAGCTTACCGCACTTGCGCCACTTCTTTCAGCGCGGCCACCATCACGGGCCACGAAAACTGCTGTTTCACCCGCTGCGTGCCGGCTTCGAACAGCGCCTGTTTTTCGGGATGGTTGCAGAAATCGACCAGGGCGTCGGCCAGGGCGGCTGGGGTGGGCGGCACCACGTAGCCCACCTCGCCGTCGGGTATCAGCTCGGCCAGGCCGCCCACATCGGTCACTAGCATGGGCCGCTCGAAGTGGTAGGCAATCTGGGATACGCCGCTTTGAGTAGCGTTTTTGTAGGGCTGCACGATGAGGTCGGCCGCGCAGAAATAGTCGGCCACCGCTTCGTTGGGAATGAAATCGGTGGCCCGCACCAGCCGGCTCTCTAAGTTGTATTGCTTAATGAGCACCTCATACGGCGCGGCATCTTCGTAGAACTCGCCTGCGATAATCAGCTTCACCGGCAGGACTGCCAGCCGGGCATCGGCAAAGGCTTCGAGCAGCACATCAAGCCCCTTGTAGGCCCGGATAAACCCAAAAAACAGCAGGTAGCGCGTATCGGCCGCCAATCCCAGCGCCGCCAGCGCTGCCGCCTGGGGCCGTATCGGGCCAAAATTGTCGTACAGTGGGTGCGGCCGGTACAGCGCCGGCTTTTTGCCAAAACCAAGCCGCTGCAAGTCGCCCAGCACCGCGCGGCTCATGGTCACGAATCCATCGCAGGCACGCAGGAAATAGCGCGTCAGCGGCCCGTCGCCCGGCCGTGCCTCGTGCGGAATCGCATTATCGGTGATGGCCACTATGCGGGTGTGCCCGTTGCCGCGCACCAGCCGCGCCACCGTGCCCAGTGCCGGCCCCATAAACGGCAGCCAGAACCGAAACACCACCAAATCAGGCTTTTCCTGCCGCAGTTTCCGGCCCACGTTCAGCCAGCTCAGCGGGTTCACCGAATTCAGGCTCACCTCGATATCCAAATCAGCCGGCTCCGCCTCGGTGCTGAATTGCGTCTGCCCTGGAAATAAAAAGTTCGGGTATTGCAGCGAAAACGTGACGATGCGCACCGCATCGCCCGCCTCTCGAAATGCCCGCGCCAACCGCTCGTTATACGTTGCCAGCCCGCCCCGCAACGGATAAGCCGGCCCGATGATGACTACTCGCATCGATTCAATAGTTCATTTAACACTTACCAATTGACATCTAAGCAAGCGCTCAAAAGTCAGCGTATTGCGTTTGCTCATGCACGACTGATTAATAGCTTATCACAAAGCGCTTACCGAGTTTGTCAAATGCAACTTGATAAACAGTTTTAATTCAGCCTTTCCCTAATTAAATAGTCGTCCCGCCTGGGGCCGTTAAGCTGAATCATCTCGCCCAGAAAACCTGCCACAAAAAGTAGTACGCCCACAATTACGGCCGTCAGGGCCAGGAAAAACAGGGGCTGCTCCGTCACCTGCCGCGCCTTTAGGTTGTGCAGCGACAGCCACACTTTCTCGCCCGTCAGCCACAGCGTAATTAAGAGTCCGACCAAAAACGAGAGGGTGCCCAAGGTGCCAAAAAAGTGCATCGGGGCCCGCCGGAACCGCCCCACGAAGGTGATGCTTATTAAATCGAGAAAGCCGAAAATAAACCGTTCCAGCCCGAATTTAGTCACGCCGTATTTGCGCTCCTGGTGCTGCACTACTTTCTCGCCGATGCGCCGGAAGCCGTTCCACTTCGCGATAACCGGAATGTAGCGGTGCATTTCGCCGTACACCTCGATACTTTTTATTACGCGCTGGTCATACGCTTTCAGGCCGCAATTGAAATCATGCAGCCGAATGCCAGAAATCCAACGGGTTGCCCCGTTGAAAAGCTTGGTCGGAATTGTTTTCGACAGTGGGTCGTAGCGTTTCTGCTTCCAACCGCTCACGAGGTCAAACTTGTCCTCCGTAATCATGCGGTAGAGCTCGGGCAGCTCGTCGGGCGAGTCCTGCAAGTCGGCATCCATGGTAAACACCACCCGGCCGCGGGCCGCCTCGAAGCCCACATTCAGCCCCGCCGATTTGCCGTAGTTCCGGTTGAACCGAATGCCGCGGATTGCCTCATCAGTTGTCGCCAGCGCCTGGATAACTTCCCACGAATCGTCCGTGGAGCCGTCGTCAATCAACAGCACCTCGTAGCTGAGTGCGCGGGGTTGCAGCACCCGCGCAATCCACCGCGTGAGCTCGGGCAGCGACTCCGCCTCGTTGAGCAGCGGAATGACGATGGAAATTTCCACCGGAAAAATAGCGGATGATTTATTCAAACTCGGGTTTTGAATGCTTCATGAATGCCGAAATTATCAGCGAAAGGACAACCCCCATAATAATACTGGTCAGCAGCACGATAACCATCATCATGGGTCCGTTCATAAACTTACCGGCCATGGCCATGCCCTGTTCAATTTGCTCGTCCGTAACCCCGCTCTGGGCTTCCATGTCAGTGCGCGCCTTGTCCATCATTCGCACCACCGCATCGGGGTCAATCATATTCAGGTACACGTAGGAAAAAATAGCGCTCAGCACGCCCACAACTGCCGAAACCATTGTTCCAATACCTACGCCTTGGCCAAAGCTCATGAAACCGTGATTATTTTCTTTGAACTGGCGCATTGCCAGTACGATTCCTACAATCAAGACAACGAAAGTGACGAAACGCAATGGGCTCTGCTCCATGCTGGTCGCAAACAGGCCGAACGAAATAATAACGCTGATTAGCCCGGTTAGCAGGCCATAGCGCAAGCCCACCGAAGTGGCCGATACCGGAGTAGTTGTTGTTTCCATTTAGTTGGAGAGTGAAAAGGGTGAATTAGAATGAGCCGAAAGTTAAACCGAATTATTCGCGCAAAAATATTCCGCTGGGCACCGCGAGGGCCAGCCCCATCAGCAATAATTGCGTGAAGTTGCTGATTGCCATATCCCCGACCGACAAATCGGCGACGCGCTGGACCTGCTCTTGCTTTTGCTGCGCACTCAGCACCACTTTGGAATTTTCCCGCTGCTGCGCGCGCACTATTTCCAGCACCTCCGCCCGGTGCCCCGCCAACGCCTTTTCGCCGGCCCCGTAGGCCAGCCCCACCAAACTGCCCGCCGAGATAAACGCGGCCACCAGCACGGTGAACACCCCCACTCCCAACGAACGCCCCAATCCGGGTTTTGCAGGCTTTAGCTGCCGCCGCAAAATCCATTGGCTGGCTACGGCAGCCAATGGCACCAACAGCTGCGCCATTATCTGCTTGGGCCCGAAGCCATTGCTACCGGTGAGTTGCAAAACCACCATCCAGATAGCGCACGCCACCCCCGCTCCTACCCCAAAACGCAGCCCCAGGCGCGTTGCCAGGCCCGCCGTTGCGTTGGTCTGAGCAGGGGTAGGGTCAAAGGAAGTATCCATAAGCAGGGCATTAATTCAGGCGACAAGATACGCGCTAATGCATCTGGATTGCCATTTTCCGCGCATTCGCGCCTACGCAGTTGCCCCGCTCCCGGCGCGGGTAGCCGCTCTGTTAGCGAAACGAATCAGCAACGTTTCCGCGAGCAAGCAAGCCAACGCAAATGCTACGCAATAGCGCCAGAGCGGCTGGCCCGATTGCTCGGCCGCAAATTTGGCAATCCCGGTTCCATTTTGGCCGCCTTCCAGCACCGTGACATTGGACCGGTTCCCGAGCAGCTGGCGTAATTCAGCCGCAGTGTAAGCCGCCAGTTCCGATTCGCTCTTATCGGCATTGAACGCCAGCGTGGCCAACACTTTGCCGCGCTGCCGCACCTGATAAAATCCCGGCGCGTCCATGCCCTGGGGCAAATCCAGACGGACCTGCGGCCCTACCACCCGCTGAACCGGAATAAACGTCACACTATCCTTTACCAATCGGATGCCCGCTTCCTCCGAATTTCCAGCGCCAGCCGTGGGCGGCAGCGGCAGGGTCAGCGTGCCCGCCGTCAGGCGATAAGCAGGCAGTTGTTCGCTACGGTAGCTCAGCATTGCCAACCGATACATGACCGGCACAAAAAGCGCATGCTGCAAGAAATCAGAATACGCTCTTGCAAAAGGCGCCGAAAAGACGGATACGCTTCCCGCCCCACTCGTAAAATTCGCCAGGTAGCTCTCCCCATCCTGCAACCGCAGAATATCGGTTCCTGTGCGCGACCACCGCAACACCGGCGCCACTCGGGGCATGGTTACGGCCCGTTGCTGCGCCCCAAACACATCCCGAAAGAACGGTTCGCGGACGCTTGGCATGGCCACCTCGCGCAATTCCGGCGGCGTTGCTGTCGCCTCCCACTGCACGGTCCCAAGGCCCAGCTCCTTGAAAAGCGCTTGGTAAGAAGCCTGGCCTGCCACCGAAGCCGTTGGCACCACCACCACACTTCCCCCCCGTTGCACAACTGCTTTCAGCCCATCGCGCAAGCCGGCATCCAGCCGCTCTACCTCCTGAATCATCACCAAATTGGCCTGTCGCATCGCTCCAAAGCTCAGGTTTTGAGGCTTTGAAAACGCGTAACTGAACAAAGGCTCATTGCCATAAAGCTGTTCAGCAACCGGAGTATCACCAATTTCAAGCACTCGAATAGCGGCAGCGGGCTGCATGGTGAAATAGTAGGTGTTATCAAAAGTCACCGGAGCATCTTCCGTCACTACCCGCCCCAGCACCAACTTGTCATCTTCCAACCGCACTTGCAATACGGAAGCAGCCGATTCTCCGGGCGCTATTGTCACCTGAAATGCCGCAACTTGCTTGGCTCCAAAAAAAACTTTCACCGGGCAGTTGGAAGCAACATTACTTCCTCCATTCCTCAACCGAACATGTAATCCAACGTTAGTTTGCACCCGCACAAATGCGTCATCCAGCCAAACACTATCAACATAAATATTTGCAATCGGCGTTGCTGCTATTGGGGCAAGAACCAGCTTTCTTTTCGCAGCTATTTTTTCTATCTGTTTGATATTAATGCCCGTTTTCTGAAAATCAGAAAATACGAACCGCGTAATCTCGCTACTATCTCGCATTTCGTTGCTGGCACTAACCCTCGACAAAGCACCCTGCGAAGCCAAACCAATTCTATCTAATTTAGATTGAAAAACTTCCTGCGAAATGAGGCTACTCCCCTCGTTCAACAATCGCAGTTTACCACCGCGCTGCGCACCACTTCCCAATAACCGTGCTTCTGAAACTGCGCTACTTAGCAACGTGCCTTGTACGCCAGGACGCTGCATGCTATACGAATCATCAACCAAAATTTCAGTTCCTGTTCTCCCCAATCCTGCGTTTTCGCCTTCAGCAGTAATAAATGGCTGACTAAAGGCCAATACCAAACCAGTGATTGCCAAAATCCTAGTCAACAAAACTAGTAAGTTGTTAACCTTACGATATTTTGCAGCTATTAATTGTGCATCTCTAATAAAAGAAATATTTGTAAACAACACGCGCTGAAGTCTACGCAATTGCAAGAGATGAATAATCACTGGCACTCCAATACCCATCAAACCCAACAAAAACCAAGGATAAATCAGCTGCATTTACTAAGAGCTAAATTGTTAAAAATTTAAATATAACCTGTTTATGAAAATGCATTAATTATGCAGAACTGATTATAATTGACACATAATATCATAAAAGCAATATGAAATTAAATATTTACAAACCACTTTAACTCACTACTTTTCGGCAATTAATAAACAGGGTATTGAGGGTAGGCAAAAGCTTGTGCGGGGCGATTGACGGGTTTGAGCCTAAAACGGAGCAGTTGCACTTTATGGTTTCAACGCAAGCAAATCCTCTCCCGCCCCATGAAGCAGCACTTTGTTGCCAAAATTACGACCGTTTTACAGCACATGCCTCTCATGCACAAATCTCGCAGCAAAAACCTCTAAATCAAGTAATTATTGGCCTTACAAAGAACCGAAGCATGCAATACTGAGAGGCCGTCCAGTACCTGAAATATAGATTCAAACCCGCCTTGACCGAAAATCAAATTCAGTACTTTTTTCGGGTTGTGACAGGCGACTTTTGGTGCTGGCGCGCCCAGCCACCCTTTTATACCAGCTCCAGCGTGGGCCCGAGCACTTGGCTTAGATAAGCTGCAAATACCGCTTCGTTGACCGCCCCACTTATCATCATGGCCACTTGCAGACCAGTCGGGGTCAGAGCCACCAACGTCACGTTCGGACCGCTGTGTAGCGATGTGCCCTATTGGTCGCGTTGCCGGCCTTCGGCCCAGGTGTACCACCGGCGTAGTGCTGGACCACAATGCTTCATATGCATCTAGCCTAAAAACATAAAACGAGTGGGCGGTGGTCTAATTCAAGGTGGTATTGTACCGGTCAATTACAATTTTAATCCGGGCGGTGTGCATACTCAGCGA
The DNA here is from genome assembly GCF_000715495.1 of Hymenobacter sp. IS2118. Taxonomy (GTDB): domain Bacteria; phylum Bacteroidota; class Bacteroidia; order Cytophagales; family Hymenobacteraceae; genus Hymenobacter. The sequence continues at coordinate 27,750 of NZ_JNLX01000158.1, forward strand.
CTTGCTGAAGGAACAAGATTTTCGCACGAGCACCCCACAGCGCTGGCGTAGCGAACAGTTGATGGCTTCGACAATACTTGTTCCGCCGCTGCCCTTGGGGCAGCGGCGATGGTGCCAGCGGGGCAACACCCCCACGTAGGCTTTCCACTCGTCCGTGAAATACCAGCAGCGGCAGCGGTAGCGGCGGGGCAGCGCCTGCCAGAGCCGTCGGGCAGTGGCCGCATCCCGCCGGCCCAGCACCCAGGCCACGATGCGCCGGCTGGCCCGCTCGACGGCCAGCCAAAGCCAGACTTTACGCCGCCGCTGGCCCACAAACGTCCACATTTCATCCAACTCCAGCGCTTCCCACTCCTTTTTCTGGTCCTTTTTGGGGCGCAAGCGCGGGAGCGCCGGCGAAGCCGCTTGCGCTTTTTTTTATCCGGCTGGCAATCGTCACCCGCGAAACACCCGTCACGCGGGCAATGCTACGCTGCGAATTGCGCTCGCGCAGCAGCTCATCTACTTGGGTATATTGGACCGCTTTAGCCACGGCGGCGGGGGTAAAGCGGGCTTGATGCCCGCAGCCTTTGCACTGGTATTTGGCATGGCCCCCAGCGCTGCCGTTACGGCGAATATGTTCACTGCCGCAAGCAGCGCAGAAATGTTGCGTAAAAACCATCCCTAAAATTAATCATTTCACCTTAGATTAGACCACCGCCAACTCAGTTAGCCACCTTTTTTGCAGTGCGCTATGCTACAGTCCACGACTGGCTCACGGCCTGGGGCGACCACGGCTTAGCGGGACTGCTCGAAGGGCAGCGATCGGGCCGGCCGACTAAGCTGCCAGCGGCGGCTAAAAAAAGTGAGCGCCTGGCTTGGCCAGGCGAC
>NZ_JNLX01000159.1 GCF_000715495.1 Hymenobacter sp. IS2118
GCGGCCCAGAGTGCGGGAGAAGGCAAAAAATCGGCGTGTATGGTAGCTTCGTATTCGGTTGTAGTCGGGCGCAACGGGAAATTTGTTAGGTGTGGTAACCCCAAAATTCTCGCGCTCGGCTACAACTTCCTTATTTTCCGGATAGGCTCTAAGTCCCTGCCCATGCACGGCGAACTTGCGGAATTCTTGTTTGTTCAACATCGGAATCAGTGAAAAAATGAAAAATGGATTTGGCAAAACGGGCACAGTCGGTCCAGCTCTGCTTTTTCGGCAAAGGAGTAACAGGCCCGCAACGAGTTAAAAATCAGAAAGAAAACAGCCAGCCGAGCCAGCCGCTTAGCCGATGCGCCTGCTGCGGCCACCAGCCAAAGGGGCGCGGGTAGAGGCCGGCGTGAATGGCCGCCAGCTCCTGCCGTAGCTGGTGGCGGCCGGCCTGGCGCAGCCCGCGGTACAGCTGCCACTGCGCCGCCGCGTCGGCCCGCAATTCCCCGTCGAAGAGTTGGCGCAACTGCCACTCCTCGGCCGGGAGCGCGGCCGGGGTGCGCAGGAGCCGCTGCTCGATAAGTTGCAGGCGTTCGAGTTCGGAGCGCATGGCGGGGTTAAAATTCGACGGTTTCGGGGCGGACGACAGCGTGCACGGCCCGGCGCAGCCGCTCCAGGCACTTGAATTTCTGCACCGTGGCCGAGCGCACGGTGCGGTAGCCGCGGGCCGCAGCAATCTGGCTCAGCGGCTGCCCGAAATAGTAGAAGGCCAGCAGCAGGGCTTTGCACTGCTCGCCCAGCCGCTCGACGTAATCGAGCACGGCGAAACCGGCTCCGTCAGTGTCGGGTGGGGCGTCAGCGGCGGCAAGGTCGGCGTCGGGCAAGGGCTGCTGCGGGAGGCGGGCCCGGCGGCGCAACTCGTGGTGCCACAGGTTGCGGCTGGTGCCCACCAGGTAGGTGCTGGCCGCCGCCGTGAGCACGAGCGTGCCGCCCACGGCCTGCTCGTAAAGCACCACCAAGGCATCCTGAAACACGTCTTGCGCGTCCTGCTCCGAGCCACCGTGGCGGCACACGTAGCGGCGCACCATGGGGAATCCCTGCCGGTAAAGCTGCGTGAGAGCCTGCGCCCGGTTGGCCAGCAGGGCTTCGCGCAGGGCGGCGGCGAACGAGGGGCGGGAAGGACTGGTCATCGGCGTCTCCATTCAACGAAGTAAGCAGTAAGAATTTAGCAGCGCCCGCCAATCGGTACATCCGGCTTGTCGTGGGGCTTCTCCCGAAGCTGCGTAGCAAGCCGTCGGCGACCTGCCACCCGGTAAACGGCCTCACTACTTAATCCTGGTTTGGCCCAGGTATCACCCCTAAATCAGAAAAAAGTTGGAAGGTGTCTGATACTTCTTGCCACGGAACTGCTTTTGCCGCATGCTGGGCCCGTCGCATTCGCGAGGAGCGACGGGCGGGCCTGACGGCGCCGTTTTACCCGCCCTCAAACCGAAAAACCAGCCCCGCGTGGGCAACACTGCGCTCGACGCCCTATCTTGCCATTGCCGTACCCTGCCGCTACCCATGTTTCCGTACACTCCCGGCCTGCACATTCTCGCTACCTTTTTGGCCCCGGCCCACCTGCTTGCCGATGCCGATGCCTGCCGCCTGTTTTTTGATGGGCAGGTGCAAGCCTTTCAACTCGAAAAAGTAGGGGAGGCCTACCACCGCTTTCCGGCCAGCGCCGACGTGCCGGGCGGCTTCACGGCCGTGCTGGCCCTCACCGAGTCGCACCTGAGCATTCATACCTGGCCGGAATACGGCCTGGCTACCTTCGACGTGTTTCTCTCCAATTTCCGACGCGACAACGCGGCTGTGGTGCGGGGCATCTACGCCGCCACGCTGGCCCACTTTGAGGGCACGGAGCAGGCCAAAACCGAAGTGCGCCGATGAGCCAGGCCCTTACCCCATCAATGGAATCGGCGCAGCTGGACTGCCCCGAATGCCACACCCCCATCACGTACTACGACGTGAAAGGCAGCGAATATTACGCCTGCCCGAAGTGCCACACCTATTTCCGGTACTCGGGGGAGGAAACGCCCAAGGTGCTGGGCCGGTACGACAATGTCGCGCCACCCGAAACGCAGCTGCTGCCGATGGGCACGTTGGGGGTTCTCGAAGGCCAGCCCTGCCGGGTGGTGGGCATGATGGAGCGGGGCGAGCTGACTCGCAACGGCAAGCTACAGTACCACTGGCTGGAATACCAGATTTACCAACCCAACACCAATGACTACGCGCAGCTGATGGTCTTCGACGGCCATTGGATGGTGATTCGGCCGGCGAAGCGTAGCTACCGGGTCGACAATGCGAAAAGCAGACGGGCCAGTATTACCCTGCCCGATGCCACTTACCGACTCTATAACCGCTACCAGTCGCGGGTGGTATTTGCCGTGGGTGAGTTCGACTGGGACATCAAAAGCGATGACAAGCTGCGGTTTGCGGAGTTCATCAGCCCGCCCGTAATGCTGGTTAAGGAAAGCAAAGACCGCGACACCTGGTACCGGGCCGAGCACATGGAGCCCTACGCCGTAGCCAAAGCCTTCGGGCTGAAAGAGAGCAGCCTGCCCAGCCGGGAAGGGGTGGGGGCGGTGCAGCCCGACCCGGTAGCCGCCCGCTTGCCGGCAATGCGGCTACTCACGGGCTTGGCGGTGGCCTTGCTGCTACTGGGCCAGGTGCTGTTTTCGCTGCAACACCCGCGCGAAGCCCTGCTCACCGAAACCCTGAAGGTAGAGGCCGATGCAACGGCAGCGGCCGGCACTGGTCGGGTCATTGTGTCGCCTTCCTTCACGTTGAAAGAGCAGGCCGCGCTGCTCATCGAGCTCAACACCACCCTCAGCAACCAATGGCTGGAGCTGCCCGTGAGTTTGGTGAACGAGCAAACCGGCCAAGGCTTTGAGTTCACCAAAAACATCGAGTTCTACTCGGGGGTGGAAAGCGGCGAAAGCTGGAGCGAAGGCAGCCGCGACACCGATGCGGTGCTGTCGCAGGTGCCGGCCGGGCGCTACCACCTCAACTTTTATCCGCTTACTGAAGCCGGCCCGGCCGCCCCCGATATCACGGTCAGGGTAGTGGCCAACCCGGTTATATGGTCTAATTTTTTTATCGTGCTCCTGTTGCTGCTCGTGTATCCGGCCTGGCTCTACTTCCGCCGGGCCAGCCACGAAACCGCGCGCTGGAACCAGAGCGACTATGGTCCCACGGAGTAAAACGCTTGCCCATGCTCGACAACCTCCTGAACTTTCTGCGCCCCGTTCGCTACTACGTGCTGCTCATGCTGCTGCCGTTGGGCTGGTATGCCTGGGGCGCCGCCACCGGCACGCGCCTGCTGGGCGACGACAATGAAAGCACCGAAACCGTGGGCAACGGTGCTAACGGCTTTCGCTCGGGCGGCCGTAGCTCCGGCGGCCACGCCCGCTTCTATCACAAGTAACCCTCAATTTCCTGCTCATGGAATACCTCAACCCCAAAGCCTTTACGGCGTCCATCGTGTACTCGTTGCTGGGCATCCTCATCCTGGTCATCAGCTTTTATCTTTTTAATAAGCTGACGCCCGGCACGTTGCGCAAGGAAATTATGGAAGACCACAACAACGCCCTGGCCATTCTGGGAGCGGCGTTTATGATTTCCATCGCCCTCATCATCAGCGCGGCCATTCATGGTTGAAAGCGTAGCCGAGCCGCGCGCGGCCGCCCCGACCGCCGACCGTCAGCCCCCCGGCTTGCTGCTGCTGGCCGTGGCCGTGATTGCCACCTGCGGGCTGATTTACGAGTTGATTGCGGGCACCCTGGCCTCGTACCTGCTGGGCGACTCGGTGACGCAGTTTTCCACCATCATCGGGGCCTACCTCTTTGCGATGGGCATCGGCTCGTGGCTGTCGAAGTACCTCGACGGGCCGCTGCTGCGCTGGTTTATCCGGCTCGAAATTCTGGTGGGGCTGGTGGGCGGCTGCATGGCCCCGGTGCTGTTCCTCTCCTTCGAATACGTGGCCTCGTTCCGGCTGCTGCTCTACGCGCTGGTGGGCCTCACGGGCGTGTTGGTGGGTATCGAAATCCCGCTATTGATGCGGATTCTGGAGCACCGCTACAGCTTTAAGGACCTGGTGGCGCGGGTGTTTGCCGTCGATTACGTGGGGGCGCTGCTGGCCTCGCTCATCTTTCCGATGGTGCTGGTGCCGCAGCTGGGCCTCATCCGCACCTCGCTGCTGTTTGGGGCGATGAACCTGGTGGTGGCCGCCGTGGTGCTGGGGCGCTTTGCCGAAACGCGGCCCTACCGGCGGCAGTTTACCGCGGGCATTGTTGTGTCGCTGCTGGGGCTGGGCACCCTGTTCGTGCTGGCCGATAAGCTGCTGGCCCACACCGAAACCCTGGCGTTTCAGGACCAGGTTATCTACTCGAAATCGACGCCCTACCAGCGCATCGCGCTCACCCGCAATTCCCGCGAGCTGCGCCTGTTCCTGAACGGCAACCTGCAGTTCAGCTCAGCCGATGAGTACCGCTACCACGAGGCCCTGGTGCATCCGTTGCTACAGGCCCTGCCGCGGGCGCGGCGCGTGCTGGTGCTGGGCGGCGGCGACGGCCTGGCGGTGCGCGAGCTGTTGAAGTACCCCCGCCTGCGTAGCATCCACCTCGTAGACCTGGACCCCGGCATGACCGAGCTGTTCCGGCAAAACGAGCTGCTGCTGGCCCTCAACAAAGGCGCCCTCAACCACCCCAAAGTGCAGGTAACCAACGCCGATGCCTACCAGTGGGTGCGGCAGGATACGGCCCGCTACGACGCCATCGTGGTGGACTTTCCGGACCCCGGCAACTACTCCATTGGCAAGCTGTACTCGGCGGCTTTCTACACGGCGCTGGTGCGGCGGCTGGCGCCGGGCGGGCGCCTGGTAGTGCAAAGTACCTCGCCGTACCTGGCCCGGCAGTCGTTTTGGTGCGTGGCTCACACGCTGGCGGCCGTGGGGCTGCACACCGTTCCCTACCACCTCTACGTGCCGTCGTTTGGTGAGTGGGGTTTTGTGCTGGCCGGCCCCGATGCCCAGTGGCGCGGCGACGCCGGGCCGCTGCCGGCGGGCCTGCGCTACATCACCCCCGCCACCATTCACGACATGCTCCGCTTCCCCCCCGACATGAGCGAGGTGCCCACCGAAATCAACCAGCTCAACAACCAGGCCCTGGTGCGCTATTTCGAAGAGGATTGGGGCCCGTATGTGCACTGAGGTTGGTGTTAGTTGTCGGCTGTTTGTTGCCAAGTAGTTAATTGATTGAACAAAAGCAGCGTGGCAAATAAACCGTCATGCTGAGCGAAGGCGCAGCCGCAGTCGAAGCATCTCTACCGCACCGTTGGGACCGTTCAACGGTGCGGTAGAGATGCTTCGACAAGCTCAGCATGACGAACCGACGCCGAATTACTTTCATCCAACAACCGACAACCAATAACCAACAACTAAAAATTGACTTCCCGCCGCTCTTTTCTGCGCCAAAGCAGTGCTGCTCTCACCGGAGCGTTGCTACTGCCGGCCTTGCCGGGCTGCCAGCCGGGTGCTGGCCTGGGCCACATTACCGGGCGGCTGCTGGGGGCCAATGCGGCGGCCGGCCACGTGCTACGCGACACCAGCCGCTTGCCGGCCCCTACGCACACCCGCGAAGTGGAGGTGCTCATCGTTGGCGGGGGCGTGGCGGGGCTGTCGGCCCGGCGCTGGCTGCACCGACATGGCCAGACCAACACTCTGCTGGTGGAGCTGGAAAACCAACCCGGTGGCAACGCCGCCGCCGGCCGCAACGCCACCTCGGCCTACCCCTGGGGCGCCCATTACCTACCCGTGCCCGATGTGCGCAACGCCGAACTGCTGGAATTTTTGGCCGAAACCGGCACCTTGACTGGTTTCGCGCCCGGCGGCCTGCCCATCTACAACGACTACCACCTCTGCCACGACCCCGAAGAGCGGCTCAACATCAGCGGGCACTGGCAGGAAGGACTGGTGCCCGGCCTCGGCCTGAATCCCGCCGAGCAGGAGCAGTTTGCACGGTTTTTCCAGCTCATTGAAACCCTCAAAACCGCCCGTGGCGCCGATGGCCGCGATGCCTTCCGCATTCCCCTCGACCAGGCTTCGACCGATGCCGAGTACCGGCAGCTTGACCAGCTGTCGTTTGCCGACTACCTCACCCGCGAAAAATTTACCGCCCCGGCCCTGCGCTGGTACCTGGACTACGCTTGCCGCGACGACTACGGCGCCACCGCCGCGCAGGTGTCGGCCTGGGCGGGCCTGCACTACTTTGCCAGCCGAAAAGGCCAGGCCCACAACGCCACCGGCGCCGACGTGCTGACCTGGCCCGAAGGCAACCAGTTTCTGGTGCGGCAGCTGCGGCAGCAGGCCCTGGCGCCCCTCGAAACCGGCACCGTGGCCTACGACCTACGCGAAACCGCCACCGGCGTGGAAGTGCTCACCTACGACGTGGCTACCCGCCAAAGTACCCGCGTGTTAGCCCGGCAGGTGCTGCTGGCCACGCCGCAGCACGTGGCCACCCGCCTGCTGGCCCGCGTGCCCGGCCATGCTCTGCTGCCGCCCGCGGCCCTGCACCATGCGCCCTGGCTCATCGCCAACCTCACCGTGGAGGCCCTGCCGCAGGGTCCGGGCCGGCCCCTAAGCTGGGACAACGTGCGCTACGGCAGCCAGTCGCTCGGCTACATCAACGCCAGCCAGCAGCTGCTGGCGCAGGACAGCGGCGCGGCCAAGGTCATCACCCTCTACTGGCCCCTCACCGACGAAGCGCCCGGCCCGGCCCGCCGCCGCGCCTACCAAACCCCGTACGCCGACTGGCTGCCCCGCGTGGTGGCCGAGCTGGAAACCTACCATCCCGGCGTGACGCCCTACATCCGCGAGGCCGATATTTGGGTGTGGGGGCACGGGATGGTGGCGCCCACGCCGGGCTTGCTGTGGGGCGCCGCCCGGCAGGCCGCCATGCGCCCCGTGCGCAACCGTATTTTCTTCGCCCACACCGATTTCAGCGGAATTTCTATTTTTGAAGAAGGCTTTTACCAAGGCATTCGGGCCGCACGCGAAATCTTGGGCAAGTAATTAAAGCTACCCGACCATTGACTGCGATACAACTGCTCTTACGCCGCCCAGGCGTCCACCTCACCCCCTAGCCCCCTCTCCAAAAAAGAGGGGGGACTAGGGCGTGAGGACAATAAGAAATCAGCTATATGTTTACTGCTTATTTACTTTTCAGCATGCGCCGTCACGAAATTTCTGATGCTACCTGGGCCCTGGTTGCCCCGCACCTCTCCGGCAAGGCCGCCGATGGCGGGGCGACGGCCGTCGATAACCGGCTGTTTTTCAACGCTGTGGTGTGGATAATGCGCACCGGCTGCCCGTGGGCCGACCTGCCCGAACGCTTCGGCAAGTCCGACACGGCCCGCAAACGCTTCCGCCGGCTGGCCGAAAAAGGCGTCTGGCGCCGCCTTTTCCAGGTCGTCCAAGCGCCGGAGCTGGACTGGGTGCTGCTCGACTCGACCATCGTGCGGGCGCACCAGCACGCGGCGGGCCAAAAAAAAGCGACGCTCAGACCGAGTGCCTCGGCCGCAGCCGGGGCGGGATGAGCACCAAAATTCACGCCTGCGTCGAGTCGCTGGGCAACGCGGTGCGCCTGCTCGCCACCCCCGGCCAGGCCGGCGACAGCCCGCAGGCGCTGCCCCTGCTCGACGGCCTCGACGTGGGCCAGGTAGTGGCCGACACGGCCTACGACAGCGACCAAACCCGCGCCTATTGCGCTCAACGCGGTATTCAAGCCGTCATCCCCAGCCACCCCAACCGCACCCAACCGCTGCCCCTGGACGAGAATGCCTACCGCGACCGCAACAAAATCGAACGCTTTTTCGGACGCATGAAGCAGTATCGCCGCTTGGCCACCCGCTACGAGAAGACCATCGTTTCCT
>NZ_JNLX01000160.1 GCF_000715495.1 Hymenobacter sp. IS2118
CAGACTAACCGCACTATGTGCGCAAGGGTAAATTTGCGGCTTACCCCCTTGGTTCGATGTCGTTACTCACCCACTTAGCCGACGTGCCGGACTTCCGGCGGCAGAATAAAAACTTTCGCCACAAACTATTAGACATTCTCGTTATCAGCGTGCTAGCTGTGCTGAGCGGGGCCGACGATTTTGAGGAAATCGCCTGGTTTGGCCAGCAGAAAGAACCCGTCTTTCGGCGCTACCTCTCGCTGGACAACGGTATTCCGTCCGACGATACCTTCCGGCGGGTCTTTCAGCACCTGGACGCGGCGGCGTTCAACGCGGCCTTTCTGGCCTGGATGCGGCAGGTGCTGCCCGCCGACCAACTCGGCCAGGTTTGTATCGACGGTAAGACCCTGCGCGGCTCCGGCCCGCAGGCGCTGCACGTGGTGTCGGCCGTGGCCAGCGCCCAGGGCCTGAGCCTGGCCCAGGTGGCCACGGCGGGCAAAGGCCACGAACTGGCGGCCATCCCCGACGTACTGGCCCTACTCGACGTACGCGGCTGCCTCGTCAGCCTCGATGCGCTCAGCTGCCAACCTGCCATCGCGGCCCAGATTTGCCAGCAAGGCGGTGATTACCTGCTGGCCCTCAAGGAGAACCAGGCCACGCTCTTGGCCGAGGCCGAACGCGCCCTGGCTCAGGTGCCCGCTCGGCAGACGCTCGAATCCTGGAGCCTGGCCTCCCACAACACCCCGCTCTGCACCCAGGTCAGCGTCCAAACCGACCTGCGCTGGGTCGATGAAGAAGGCCGTTGGCCGGGGCTGGCCGCCCTGGTCCGGGTCGCGACCACCCGCCACCCGGTCGACGGACCGGCCCAGTCGCAGGCCGTGCGCTACTACCTCAGCAGCCGCGCGAGCCTGACCCCGGCCCAGGCCACGGCCGCCGTGCGCGACCACTGGGCCATTGAAAACAAGCTCCACTGGCACCTGGACGTGACGCTGGGCGAAGACGCCCACCGCTTGCGCCAGGCCCAAGCCGTGGAAAACCTGGCCCTCGTGCGCAAAATGGCGCTTAACCTGCTGCAACAGGACCCCACACGGGTCAGCATCAAGAAAAAACGAAAGCGGCTCGGATGGAACGATGCCTATTTAGAAGAGCTGCTGACCCAGATTTGCCACCAACTTGCATAGTGCGGTTAGTCTGACTGCTGGTCGGCTACTGCTGGTCGTTTGGTGAAAGGAGCGTATTTTGTGCATTTCGTACCCATCCTATTGTCTTGACCCAACTTGCTGCCGAACCGGATGCATATGACTTGGTGAGCACCTCCGAAGGGCTCTTCTACCGAACGCTGCGACCCGGCCTAGCGGGTAGTGTGGCAGCCTACTTCCACCATAATCTGGTGGAGCAGGCTGGTATCTCCGCCTCCGCCTACAACGCCGCCAAGTATCGGGGCCTCGGCGGCCCGTACCAGAACGGGGAAGCCGTGGCATTTCTGCCCTCGGGTCACAGCCTGCGGTGTCACTTCCACGAAAACGTGGTCCGCGAGTTTGCACCGGATGGAGCCATCGTCCGGGCGCTGCCCACCTCCGTGGACCCAGGCATGGGCCTCTATGCCTTGGCCGTCGATGGGAACGAGCACCTGTGGGTGGTCGACCCAGCGATGCACCGCGTGGCCTGCTATGCCCTAGACGGCCGGGCCCTAGGCGTAGTAGGTGGCAGCGAAGAGTTGGTACCGGGCGAGTTTGACCACCCCGAGGACGTGGTCGTGTACGACGGCGCGTATCTGTTCGTCAGCGATATGGGGCATCAACGCGTGGCCGTGGTGGACACGCGCACACTCGCCTGCGGCACTTACCGCACGTTTGACCAACCGGTATGGGAGTATCGCCGTTGCCTGGGCCAAGAAGTGGTCCGCCTGCACGATGGCCTGTACTTATTCTAACCCTGGCCGCCCAGCTGCTCGATGCCTCGTTCAGCGAAACGGTACTGGCTTAAACGCGCTGCGTTTGGTTTTTGGAGTGTTGCTTTGAAAAAACCTACAAGAGCCCTGGCTTAACACCCACCCATGAATACTTCGGAGCTGCAAGTGAGACTAGCGTCGATGAACGTTCGAAGAGGTCACTATTCCTTGGATGGTTCTTTACAACCTGACGCCATCATTTTGCTCTCCCACTACACTGGCTGGGACGTATTCTACTTCGACGAACGAGGGGGTGAAAACGAGCGAAAAACGTTTCGCTCAGAGTCGGAAGCATGCCAGTACATTTTTGAGCTTTTCGTCGATGCACGTGCCACCGCCTTAAAGTTTGGCTTGAATCGTTGAAGACACTGCGGCCCAAACCCGCGCATCGCCAACATGGCTTGCTGCTGGTGGGACTTCGTAAATTAGCCTAGTTCAGGAAAACGGTGGCAAGGTAAACGCGCCCTGTTCAGTTGGAGGAGGGGTTAATTATAGTTAGCCACCTTTTTGCTGATGAAGAGCACCCTATGTCGTTTTACTTGAAACAGATATACCTCCGATGCAATGAATGTGCGGTCTCCACGAGGAAACACCTCGCATACTAGCAGTTGGTTCAACTGGTGGCTCGAGAACACCACCTCGTACGCACAAGCCGAGGGCTGAGCAGTTGGGCGGGGAGCCAGCGACTCGCGGCGGTCTACCGCGAACAAGTACTCCATCGTGTACCGGGGCCAGCGGGCGGCTAGCTCCGACTGAAAGGTCGCCACCGACACAGGTTGCCGCTGGGGGGACACACACTTCGGAGTAAGCAGGTTGGGTGCGCAGGTAAGCCAGTGCTGCTCGTTCGGACCGCGTTAAAGGCGGCGGGAGCCCGGCTTGGCCTAGCAGAGTGGCGAGCAACGCCATGTGGAAGAGGTGCATGCGGCGAAAATAGAAGGCTCGTTCAAGAAAACGGTAGGTCGGTAAACACGGCCGGTTCGGAATTACGAGCGTAACTCTTTACTGGTCGCTCACAACCTCCCAGCGAAATCCAATGCCCCCATCCGCAAGAACTTCCATGGCTTGGGTTAAGAATGTGACGGCTTCTTCTGGGGGGTCAAACTTCATAATGACGCTGATTACTCGCGGGTGTTCTTCTGCCGCAGGGTACACTTCCAGTAATTGCTCACTTTGAATTACCCCCAGATACAAGTTGATTTTGCCCTGCAGCAAGGCAAGGTGTTCGTCTTCCTCCCAAGAAAGATGGTCCGAGATGGTTAGCACCACCTCCGAGTCGGGAGAGATAGAGATAAAATCAATCTTATCTGTTTGTTCAATACTCATGATTGCCAAGGTAGCAATTAGCAGGAAGTGTAGTTCAGGAAAACGGTGATTTAAATACGACGCTAAGCCCTCTTACATTCTGCAAATGGTCAACTTCCGGCCCTCGGACGTGCTCGACAAGCCCTATGCCATGGTGTGCCTGCCCGTGTTGGCCGCCGAGGATGCGCAGGAGGCCTACCGGGAATCGTGGGCCTTACCCCACAGCATGATGCGGATGATTTACCAGCAGTCCTACGTCATTCCTTCCCCGACCGAGGCGTAAGCCTAACCCTACGATGCGCAGGAGCTGCGGACGCTCGACAGCTGGCACCGCAAAACGCTGCACGGCCCCCCCGCGCAGGTGGTGGCAAAGCTCAACCACTACCAGGCTGCCACCCAGGCCGATGAGGTAATGCTGGTGAACCTGGGCCATTCGCCGACGGCCATCCACCGCTCCGCCGAGCTCATCGCAGATGCCTGCCACATGCCCGACTTAACCGCCCCGGACGGCCAGCTGTAACTGCCGCCCTTTTAGAAGAAAAAGCCCTACTCGGGCGCCATGCGGGAGTTGGTGCGCGTTTCGCCCATGCGCCAATACACGAGCAGCGACAAAAACGCGCACCCCGTCACGTACCAGTAGAACCACTCCTCCACCCCCTGGTTTTTGGCCAGCAGCGCCACGTATTCCGCCGTGCCGCCGAAGATGGCCACCGTCAACGCAAACGGCAGGCCCACCCCCAGCGCCCGGATTTCGGTTGGAAACAGCTCTGCCTTCACCACGGCACTGATGGACGTGTAGCCGCTCACCACGAATAGCGCCGCCACCAGCAAGCCGGCCGCCACCCAGGCGTCCTGCGTCTGGGCCAGCTGCCGCAGCAGCGGCACCGTGCCCAGCGTGGCCCCGATGCCAAACATCAGCAACACCGGCCGCCGGCCTATCTTATCGGAGAGGGCCCCGAGCAAGGGCTGAAAAAGTAGGGCGATGGCCATTACGCCAAACGAAATAAGGGTCGCCGCTTCCTTGCTGAAGCCCGAGGTATTAACCAGAAATTTCTGGGCGTAGGTAGTGAAGGTGTAGAAGGCCAGCGTGCCGCCCAGTGTTAGGCCGACCACCGTGAGTACGGCCCTGGGGTGCTGCATCAGCCGGCGCAGCTGGCTAACAGAAGGCGGCCGGCCCTCTCCTTCAGCCCCAGCCGTGGCCAGCTGCTGCTGCTGCTCGAAAGCGGCCGTTTCGCCCATGTGCGTGCGCAGATACAGCGCGCCCATAGCGGCCACGGCCCCAATAACGAAGGGCACCCGCCAGCCCCAGTCTCCGAGCTGCTGGGCGGTGAGCACGCGCTGCAGTCCCAGCTGCACCACCAGGGCCAGCAGCTGGCCTCCCATGAGGGTGAGGTACTGAAAGCTGGACCAAAAGCCCCGGTGCCGGGCGCCGGCCATTTCGCTGAGATAGGTGGCCGAGGTGCCGTATTCGCCGCCCACGCTGATGCCCTGAATGAGCCGGGCCAGCAGCAGCAGGGCCGGCGCCGCCACCCCAATCGTGGCGAAGCCCGGCGTGACGGCAATCAGCAGCGAGCCTCCGGCCATGAGCTGCACCGACAGCAGCAGCGCCGCCCGCCGCCCAAACCGGTCGGCGTAGGCGCCCAAAACCCACGCCCCCAAGGGCCGCATCAAAAAGCCCACCGCGAAGATGGCGGCCGTGTTGAGCAGCTGGGCCGTAGCGCTGCCGCTGGGAAAGAACACCGGCGCGAAATACAGCGCGAAGGCCGAGTACGCATACCAGTCGTACCACTCCACCAGGTTGCCGATGGAGCCGCTGATGATGGAACGCAACCGCGAAACCGGGGGCGTGGGAGAAGGTGAAATCATGCGGCAAATTAGCGCTGTTTGAACTCGCCCAAGGTTGTAGGAGTGCCGGGCGGGCACGCATCGCTCACGCGCTGCCCAACCGGACATCGCGCCGCCGAATAGTTGGCAGGAGCGTGCTTGAGGCGAGACTTTTTGGGGCCGATACGTCTCGCGTAACTTTGGGGCGCGATACCCGACAAGCGGGTATAACCTTAAAGGATAGCCACCTTTCTTATTACACAAATGTTAAAACAAGAGCTGGAGTTACTCCTCCCCCCTGAAGTTGCTTTCGATGAGCTGGCCCGGTACGAGGCTATTTTGCAGCATGCCGGCTTGGCGCCGGGCGAAGCTGATTTTGTACACTTACGCCGGCGTTCTATCGATGCACGGGGTCGGCAGGCCCTGGTTCGCCTTCGGGCAGACATCTACCAAAGCCCCCCACCGACGGACTTATTCGGCCCTTGGTTTGTTTATCCAAATGTGAAAGAATATTCACCCCGTGTCCTCATCATTGGGGCCGGACCGGCCGGGTTGTTCGCCGCCCTGCGCTGCCTGGAGCTGGGCCTGAAACCCATCGTGCTGGAACGCGGGCGCGACGTGCGCGCCCGTCGCCGCGACCTGGCTGCCATCAACAAGGAGCAGCTCGTGAACCCGGAATCCAACTACTGCTTTGGTGAAGGCGGCGCGGGCACCTACTCCGATGGTAAGCTTTATACCCGCGCCACCAAGCGCGGCGACGTGGGCCGGGTGCTACGGCGCCTGGTGCAGCACGGCGCCACGCCCGATATTCTGGTCGACGCCCATCCCCACATTGGTACCAACAAGCTGCCGGCCGTGGTGCAGGCCCTGCGCGAGGCCATCATCGCGGCGGGTGGGGAAGTGCGTTTCGACACGCGGGTCACCGACCTCATTCTCGAAAACAACCACCTGCGCGGCGTACTTACGGCCACCGGCGAGGCCATCGAAGCCGAAGCCACCATTCTGGCCACCGGCCATTCGGCGCGCGACATTTACGAGCTGCTGCACCGCCGCGGCGTGCTCATCGAAGCCAAGCCCTTCGCGCTGGGCGTGCGGGTAGAGCACCCCCAGGCGCTAATTGACCAGGCCCAGTACCGCCGCCCGGAGCGCGGCCTGCTGCCGGCCGCGTCCTACGCCCTGGTGCACCAGACGGAAGTGCGCGGCGAGCAGCGCGGGGTGTTCTCCTTCTGCATGTGTCCGGGCGGCTTCATTGTGCCGGCGGCCACGGCGCCCGGCGAGGTAGTGGTGAATGGCATGTCGCCCAGCCGGCGCGACTCGCGCTTCGCCAACTCCGGCATCGTGGCCGCCGTGGAGCTAGCCGACTTAGACGTGAAGCAGTACGGGGCGCTGGCGGGCCTGCACTTTCAGCAGGCCATCGAGCAGCTGGCCTGCCAAGCGGCCGGCGGCACCCAGCGCGCGCCCGCCCAGCTACTGGGCGATTTTCTGAAGAAGAAGCAGTCGGCCGAATTACTGGAAACCTCTTACCAGCCCGGCCTGGTGTCTACCCGCATGGACGACGTGCTGGGGCCGGTGCTGGCCGAGCGGCTGCGCCAGGGCTTCGCCGATTTTGGCCGGAAAATTCCCGGCTACGCCACCAATGCCGCCCAGATTGTGGGCGTCGAAAGCCGCACTTCGGCGCCGGTGCGCATCCCGCGCGACAAGGACACTCTGGAGCACCCGGTGGTGCGGGGCCTGTTTCCCTGCGGCGAGGGCGCGGGCTACGCCGGCGGCATCGTGTCGGCGGCGATGGATGGCGAGCGCTGCGCCGAAGCGGTGCTGGCCCTGCGCCGCTGAGAGCCATAATTTGGTTGTCAGTTGTTGGGTGTCGGTTGTTAGCATAGAACTGACGCACTCGGCGGTTGGCGCGCGTCTCCGACGCGCTGCCCACTGGTTTCGCGTCTCTGACGCGACGTAGGCGAACGAACCCCAAAGCCGCGCTTGTACGGTGCGAACGGGGGCGTTTGGAAACGCCCGGACAGCGGGCCGCGCTTCGCAGACGCGCGCCAGCCGCCGAGTACGTCGGTCCTGTAGCATCAAGTCAGCACACGGCCGAACACACGCCGAGCTTCATTTCAACCACAAGGCCGGCAGGTTTCGTATCAGCCGGAGTCCTACGATTTGTTTCACCTCCCTCCTGCCCGCTGGCCCAAGGCTGCGGACTTACCTTATAGCATATGAAAAAGACCCTCGTTCTTGGTGCTTCTGACAACCCCGAACGCTACGCATTCCGCGCGGCGCACATGCTCAAAAACCACGGCCACGAAGTAGTGCCGGTGGGCCTGCGCAAGGGGCAGGTGGCGGGCCTGGCCATCCACACCGACCGGCCGCAGGCATCCGACATCGACACGGTGACGCTGTACGTGGGCACCCGGAACCAGCCGGCGTGGTACGATTACATTCTGGACCTGCAACCCAAACGCATCCTGTTTAACCCCGGCACCGAAAACCCGGAGCTGGTGCGCCTGGCCCACGAGCGCGGCATTGCCACCGAAGAAGCCTGCACGCTGGTGCTGCTTTCGATTGGGCAGTATTAGGGGCAAGTAACCCGAACTAAACAGCGAGTAGCAAGGCAGAACGGAGCGCAAGCGGAGGGCGGGCTACGTTGGGCGGCGCGTACGGCTGCCTGTCGATAGGCAGAAGGACGCATCTTTGCGCTTCCGATTCTTACCGCCCGTTCCGCGCCGCACCGGATACACCTGCTCCTTATTTGCCGGCCGCCCAGCCGGCCGCGTGGCCTTAGTCGGTAGCGGTGTATTGGCTGACCGGGACTATTCCTGGGAAAGGGTTCGCACCGATACGGACCTAGTCTTCGGGGCTGCCAACTCGCTGCGGCCGGCGCGGAGCCGCCAGTTCTGGCTGCGGCTGCGGCTCCGGGTGCAGAACCGCAGCCGCTACGCCGAAGCCATCCAGCTACTGGTGCGGCCCAGCCTCGACAACACCCTGTTTTATTTTGATGAGGACGCCCAGCGCTGGCAGAGCCGGCGGGCGGGCGTGGCCGTGGGCACCGACAGCAGCCGGCTGCAGGGCCGGCTGCCGCTGCGCGTGCGGGGGGCAGGCCATCACCACGGTGTACGTGCTGGTGCGCCTGGGCCAGCAGGCCGAACTGCCGGCGGCCATTGCTTTGGCGATTCAACTGGAAAGCGCGGCGGCGGCCTCCCAAACCGACGCCTTCTACCGCACTGCCTGGGCCGTGTCGCTGGCGGCACTGGGGCTGCTGCTGCTCACCAACCTGCCCGTTTATGCTCGCTTTCGCGACCGGGCTGGGCGTTTTCCGGCAGTCTGCTCTCAGGGGTAGGCGTTTTCCGGCGGTCCGCTCTCGGGCGCCGAACGCGCCAAGGCGCTTTCCTACACTTATCGGAGCAGGATGTCCACAAGAAAAGCCTGGCGACGGCCAGGCTTTTTTTGTGGGACAACGCGGCTACTTACGCGGGCAGGGCATCGTGGCGGGCCTGCACCTGGGCCAGGCAGTCCTGGTAGCCCACGAGCTGCCGCTGGGCCGCGTCCAGCTCCCGGCTGCGGCGGAAGGCCCCGCGGCCGCCCTGCCCGCCGAGCTGCTGGTCCTGCAGCTCTTCGCGCTGGCGCTTGAGGCCGCGCAGGCGCAGCTCCTCTTTGGTGCGAGCCTCGCCGGCGGGCATGGTGGCCACGCGGGTTTCCAGGGGCGTAATCTGGTCGGTGAGGGAGCTGATTTCGGCCGAGTCGGCCGTGGCCTCGTTGGTTTGTAGCGTGGCCGAGCGGGTGGCCGCCGTGATGCGGAACGTGGTGCGGTCGATGTCTTCCTGGGTGTCGGCCTTCACGGCCAGGCAATCAGCGCGGGTGAGCAACAGGGCTATGGGGTACTGCATAACAGAAAAAAGGAAAGAGGTGAACGCGGTGCGGCGGCGTGCCGCGCCCCCCTAACGCCCGCCCGCCGCGCCATGGTATTCCAATAGCTGATTATTTTATTTCGCCCTACGCCAGCGCCTCGCCGGCCAGCCAGGCGCGCGATAAGGGAGCAATAGCTCTCCAACCCCACCTCGTTTTAAACCACCGCATGGAAATCTACTGCCGCTACGCGGCTTTATCAGCTACTAGCGCGGTTTTCTACCCATCCGTCGCAATTACGCGGTTTGCTCGCAGCTCGGGTTAGGCAGTAGACGGCGGGCCGCCGGTCGGTTCAATGGGCGGGCAGGTGCTGTTGCAGCACCTGCACCAGCCGGTAGACCTCCGTGGTTGACTCCCGGTAAGCGGGCTCAATGCCCTGCGCGGCCCAGCGTTCGGCAATGGCTCTGGCGCGGCCGACGGCCACTTTGCGGCGCGGGAGCTGGCCCGCCGCTCCGGGGTCGGCGGCTTCCAGCAGGTCGAACAGGGCCCGACTGATGTGTTTGCCTTTGGTAGAATGGTAGCGCACATGCGGGTCGACGGCGGTTATCAATTCCTCCAGCCGCTGGCCGCAAAGCTCCCGGCTCATGCCGCCGCCGGGGTGCGGGTCGAAATGCAGCAGCAGCCAGTACTCAAACGCCTGGTTGGAATAGGCCACTCGCAATCCCTGGGCTTCGGCCCGCTGAATGGCCGCGTGGAAATTGCCCGGCCCGGTATCGTCCTTATCGAACACGCACCATACTTGTTGGTAGGGGTTTTTGGTTGGGCGGGCGGCCTCGCGCAGGTCCAGGGCGTGCTGCACCAGCTTTTCGGGGTCGTAGGCCCGCCCCAGGGCTTTAATGTCGGCCGTGGCCAGCTCGAAATGGTTGAAGTACTCCACTTCCGTTACCGTGCCCTGGCAGAGGATAAGCAGCACCGGGTTTTCCTCGCGCACCGGGGCGGCCCGCGCCAGGGGGCGAGGCTGCTGGCGGCGGGCCTTATCGGCCTGGATACGCGCCCGGTGCTCGGCACGCTGCTGCTGTTCGGCGGCCCGCTTATCCTGCATTTTCATGCTTGGGCGCGGGTTCGGGGGGCGGGGTGGGCAGGGCCGTGAAGTTGCCCAGGTAGGGCACGGCCCCGTACTTGCCGCGCACGTAGTTGGCCTCGAAGTCGTCGTCTTTGCGCACCTGGTCGGTTTTGAAGTCGGCCAGGGAATAGAGGGTGGCCTCGCCGTAGCGGCTCTTCTCCGTGAACCAGATTTGGTCGCGCCGGAAATTGCCAGAAGCCAGCAGATTCGTGTCGTGGGTATTGAACAGGAGCTGCGCGTTAAGCGGGTTGGTGGCTTTGGAGTTGAACAGGTGGACAATTTTGCATACCAGGTTGGGATGCAGGCGGGCGTCCAACTCATCGGCTACTAGAATCCGTCCCACAGCAAGGGCATCCAGCACCGGCCCAGCCAGCATTAGCAATTTCTGCGTGCCGGTCGATTCGTCCTGGAGTAGTGAAAACTCCACTGGGTCAGCTGGCTCGTGCGCGTCGGTGTAGGCACGATGTACGGTTTTTATGCTCGTATGCTCCTGTTGCATCCATTCCATAAGTTGCACGCTGGTTTCGGCTGGGGGACTGTCCTGATGAAATGAAAGGCCGGGTTGTTTCCCTTCGAGGACATCGGTGAGGTCTAAGTCAGCAGCTTCCAGAAATTGCAGAATATCCGGTTTGAGAATTTCCATCCGAAGCCCCATTAGTGTTAAAGCCTTTTCCAAAACTTCATTCCCCACTCCCAGAAACATCATCCTCCCAAACCACGCCAGCACCGCCACGGCGCGGGGCTGGTTGAACTGCGCGGCGACGGACAGCAGCAGCGCATTTTCGCGCACGGCGGCATTCTTCACCAACTCGCCCACGATGCCCCCAAACTGCTTCGCATGAAACGTAATATCCTGACCGGTGCGGTAGAACAGCTCCACTTCCGGCGTGTTGCGCACCCGTTTGGCGGCCCGCATAAACAGCCATTCGGCCGCTACCCGCTTGGCCGTTACTTCAAAGCCATAACGGTACAGTACGTCCTGGTGAATGAACTGGATTTCAAACTCGGAAGCCGCCGCCGCCGCCGTGGGGTTAAGCCGGAACGGCTCGACTCCGGTGGGCTTGCCCGTCTGACCGCTCGCGGATGATTCCTGCACGAATTGCTGCATAAACCCCAGCGCCTCTACCAGTTTGGTTTTGCCGCTGGCGTTGGCCCCGTACACCACGACGCTTTTCAATAGGCGCAGCCCGAAGGCGGGCACGTCGATTACATTGTCCTCTTCCCGGGTTTTATCGGCCGAAGCCACAAGGCTCCACTCGGCCCGTTCGCGGAAAGCGCGAAAGTTTCGCACGCTAAAACTGATTAACATAAAGCGGTTTTTTGTTGTCAACGGCTCAAATGTAGGCGTTGTTTTTCAACCAGGCGTGTGGTAGCTGGGCTTACGACGACCGTATTGCCGGTTCGCCCCAAGCGCCACCCCCGAGTTGGTTCGCCAACCTGCACGCTTCCCCGCCGGCGCCATGAGCCAGCCGAGCGAACAAAAAACCGGACCTACTGCCCTACAACAGCGCCTCGCCGGCCAGCCAGGCGCGCAGGCTGGCGGCCTCGTGCAGGAGGCCCCGGCGGCGGGCGGCCAACAGGGCGGCGGCCAACGGACCGGCCGGGGCTTCGGGAGCCAGGGCGTCGGTAGCGGCGGCCAGCAGGCGGGCCAGCCAGCGGCGGCGCAGGGCCAGGGCGGTGGTCTCGGGCGTGGGTGATACCAGGGGTAGCGCGGCTAGCAGTAGCGGGCCAGCGGCCAAGCGGGCGGCGGCCACGCGCTGGGCCGCGTGCAGGGCGGCCAGCTGCTGCCCCAGGCGCTGGGCCTGGTAGTAGCACTCGGCGAGGCGGGCCAGCACCGGGGCCGGGCCGGTGCTGGGCAGTGCCGGAGTGGAGGCTTCGGCAGGCAGGGCAGCGGCTTCGGCGGCGGCCTGGGCCAGCGCCTCGGCCCAGGGCCGCAGCCAGGACCGGGCGTGGCGGGGCAGCGCCTCGCGGCCGTTTTCCACATTGGCTATCTGGTCGCGGCTGAGGGCCAGCCAGGGCACCAAATCGGCCTGGCGCAGCCCGAAGTGGGCCCGGATGGCTGGCAGCACGGAAGCATCGGGCATGGCGGGGCAGCAAAAGTGACGGCCCAAGATAGGACCGAGCGGCGGTTTTCTCACACGTTTTGGGTTGGCGCAAAAGCGTGTGAGTACTGGGGCGTACTCACACG
>NZ_JNLX01000161.1 GCF_000715495.1 Hymenobacter sp. IS2118
CAGACTAACCGCACTATGTGCGCAAGGGTAAATTTGCGGCTTACCCCCTTGGTTCGATGTCGTTACTCACCCACTTAGCCGACGTGCCGGACTTCCGGCGGCAGAATAAAAACTTTCGCCACAAACTATTAGACATTCTCGTTATCAGCGTGCTAGCTGTGCTGAGCGGGGCCGACGATTTTGAGGAAATCGCCTGGTTTGGCCAGCAGAAAGAACCCGTCTTTCGGCGCTACCTCTCGCTGGACAACGGTATTCCGTCCGACGATACCTTCCGGCGGGTCTTTCAGCACCTGGACGCGGCGGCGTTCAACGCGGCCTTTCTGGCCTGGATGCGGCAGGTGCTGCCCGCCGACCAACTCGGCCAGGTTTGTATCGACGGTAAGACCCTGCGCGGCTCCGGCCCGCAGGCGCTGCACGTGGTGTCGGCCGTGGCCAGCGCCCAGGGCCTGAGCCTGGCCCAGGTGGCCACGGCGGGCAAAGGCCACGAACTGGCGGCCATCCCCGACGTACTGGCCCTACTCGACGTACGCGGCTGCCTCGTCAGCCTCGATGCGCTCAGCTGCCAACCTGCCATCGCGGCCCAGATTTGCCAGCAAGGCGGTGATTACCTGCTGGCCCTCAAGGAGAACCAGGCCACGCTCTTGGCCGAGGCCGAACGCGCCCTGGCTCAGGTGCCCGCTCGGCAGACGCTCGAATCCTGGAGCCTGGCCTCCCACAACACCCCGCTCTGCACCCAGGTCAGCGTCCAAACCGACCTGCGCTGGGTCGATGAAGAAGGCCGTTGGCCGGGGCTGGCCGCCCTGGTCCGGGTCGCGACCACCCGCCACCCGGTCGACGGACCGGCCCAGTCGCAGGCCGTGCGCTACTACCTCAGCAGCCGCGCGAGCCTGACCCCGGCCCAGGCCACGGCCGCCGTGCGCGACCACTGGGCCATTGAAAACAAGCTCCACTGGCACCTGGACGTGACGCTGGGCGAAGACGCCCACCGCTTGCGCCAGGCCCAAGCCGTGGAAAACCTGGCCCTCGTGCGCAAAATGGCGCTTAACCTGCTGCAACAGGACCCCACACGGGTCAGCATCAAGAAAAAACGAAAGCGGCTCGGATGGAACGATGCCTATTTAGAAGAGCTGCTGACCCAGATTTGCCACCAACTTGCATAGTGCGGTTAGTCTGACCAACTATAGGTCAAAACGCTCGTGAGGTCTCCTGAGCTTTATTCAAAATTTTAATCCTTCAGGAAGCCCAAATTGCGGGCTTCCTGGAGTGCTAAGGCTCGGAGTAGGGTAGCTGCCTTCATACCTCTGTACTTGGCTACTTTACCAATTAGAGCCTTTTCCTCCTCCGTAACTTCAACCCCAATTTGGGGCTTACGGGGTTTTTTTTCGGCTTCTTCACTTCTCATCCTGCAAATGTAGTACATATGTAATACGCCTAAAAACACTTGATAAATACCAGAATTTACTTGTGTTTACTAAGTAATCATGTATCTTTGTGTTGCTCAACTAGAGCGGCCTACTCCGTAGTAAGCAAAAGAGGCCACCCCCGGCAAGGGATGGCCTCCGAATATAACACCTGTTTTGACCAGGCACTACGGTTGGGTTCTTGCAAACCTTACCCCAAAATTACATGAAAATGCATGTAACCGGGCAACCTGTGCTTGGCCAACTCCGCCACGCCTTGTCTGCCGTAATCATCGGCAACCCGCTCTTTTCGCCCGAAGAGCAACTACTGGCTAACCACCACGTGCACGAATGTGAAGATGCCGGGCAACTAGCCCTCTGGCTAGCCAACATGCTGAGTGCCTCGGGCAAGTGCCCGCGAACCAACTCTTCGCGCACCAATTAACCGGCCGGCCATGTGGTATAGCAAACAGCTGCGGAAAGTCCGCCGGGCCCGCAAAGTAGCCCGAGCCCAGCAACACGAATTGCTCACGCTCGAACTGGAAGGCGTCGTCGCCATCACCCTGCACTCCACCACCCGGACGCTGACCGTGCCCATCGAGCGGACGGCAGGGGTCCAGGTCATCGACCTGCTCGGCCAGGGCCTGCGCGAGCACCGCCAGGTCCTAAAAGCCGAAGCCCGACAACTGCGCCAGGACTGGCAGGAAAGCGAGACGTTGCGGGGTCGAAGCCCGTCGCGGCCCGACCAATCCCTACCCGACGAACCCACCGCATCCTAGTCCCCGGCACATCCCTCGGCTCCCCCCCTCTTCTGATGATACGATAAGCTTCGCGATTCACGCGTCAATGACCTTGTTATGCCCTATTATTTCCCTTTTCATGCCCCGCCAACTGGCCAGTGCCTCGCCTATCACCAGGCCACGGCGGCGCAACGGACGCTGGCCGGCAACTACCTGCAACAGCGGCTCGGAACCCACTTTCCCACCCTACGCGCCGTTACCTGGACCCGTGCCCTGGCCGACTACCACCCCGACCTGTGGCTCCGGGGCTCCGTCGTGGCCCTGGCTGAAACGGACCTGACCCAACTCGCCCAGCACCTGGCTACCAGCCCGGAGCTGCCCGTGCTGGACCCACCGCTCTACGGGCTACCGGCCCTGCACCTGGCCCAGCACAGCCTGCAGGCCAGCGAACTGGCCGTCTGGGCGCTCGGCGAAGTAGCGGCGGGTGCCACGGCCTGTGGCCCCCGGCTCGATGCGTTGCTCCGCCGCCTGGTTTACCCCAGCCCCCTCGCCGAGCAAGTGGTGAAGGCCTGGTGCTGGAACCTGGCCAGCGCGCCGCCCCTCGTACCGGGCAGGCCGGGCGCGCCGCCCTGGCCGGACAGTGCCGAAATCGAGCGCCTGTTGAACCACCTCAAATTCCCTGGAAGCCCCGGCGGACTCGTCCCGGGGACCGGTCCTGGCCCTGCGAAGCAGCTGTTCCCCGGGCCACTGGTCCGCCGAGTTGCCTGACCGGGGGCGCCCTGTTGCGAACCAGCCGTTAGTCCGCGCTGGAGCGCGGCGGCACGGGAAACTGCAGCAACTCGCTGAGCGAGATTTCCAGCCCCTGGGCCAGGGAGGCCAGCACGTCGAGCGTCACGGAGTAGCGCGCCGTCTCCAGCCGGTAGATGGTCGGCTTGGATACGTCGGCCACGTCGGCCAGGGCCTGCTGGCTCCAGCCCCGCGCCTCGCGCAACCGGCGCAGGTGCTGGCCGAAGGCTTGCAAAACCACCTCGTTTTTCACCCCGGCAAGCTGGAACTAAAAACTAACCCGATTGTAATCATATATGATTACAATCACACCTTTTCCTGTAACTTGCGGCCCTTCCCGGGTCCTCACCTCTCCCTCTTCATGCCATCCACCACCCCTATTTCCGCCGAACCAACCGCCGTGTGCGTGCCCTTTTCGCAGGCCTCTCCCGAGCAGGTCACTCAGGCCCTGGACACCGTCCGGCAAGCAGTGGGGCCGCAGTTCCCCCCCCTGGTGAAGGAGACGTGGGCCAACGCGATACGGGCCCTGCAACCCGACCTGTGGGTCGCCCCGCAAACCGTCTCCCTGAACGAACCCGACCTCGCCCGCCTGGTGCAACACCTGGATGGCCTGCCGGCCATCGTCAACGCCCGGGCGGGGTATGGGCGGGGCAAGCTCTTTTTTACCCGGCAGCCGATGAACTGCCCGGCCGAGTTCCTGCGTGCCCTGACCGAAATGGAAGCCCACCCGCAGGCCAGCGGCCCGGCGGTCTACCAACTGGTCACCGGCCTGCTCCGGGCCCGCGCCGAGGCCGACGAGCTGAACTGGGCCCAGGTCCCGAACCCGCGCGAGGACGACGGCACGGACCCGGACCAGGCCCGGGCTGCCCTCCTCGCACGCTTGGCGGCGTTGGACCACGCTCGCGGCGTGTCAGGCCCCGGGTAGCGGCACTCGCCCGGGTCCAGCATGGCGGGCCGGGCGAATGCCCCCCGTCGCCCGGTTCCGTGCGCCCCTGCTGTTTCCCGCCTCACCCTTCCCCTTTTTTAACCTATGTCGGTTTCCGTTCGTTCCGTTTTCGGCCCCGCTGCCCTTTTGCTTCTGACCGGCAGACTGCTGGCGGGTTGCTCGTCGCCAAGCCCCACCACCGCTTCGGATGCCGCAGTGCCCGCGGATGCCCCGGCCCCTCCCTTGCCCGCTTTTCCATTCGGCGTCAAAATCGATTCCCTGGGGGGCGTCGCGGGCCATAAGTTTGGTGACCCGCTGAGCGCCTTTCCCAAGCTAAGGCTGCTTCCGGCCATCCCGGGAGTACCGGTTGGCCCGACGCGAACCTACACCAGCGAGGGAACCACCGGCTGGTTCGGCAAGCACCGGGCGCAGGTCCCCAGGCAGCTCTACTCCTTTCTCGATGGCAAATTCTGCGCCTTCGTGGCCATTGGCGACCCGGCCGTGCTGCGGCCGGAGGCGAACTACCTGTTCGGCCCCGGGCTGGCGCAGGGCCAGTCTCAGCTCTTCTGGGAGGGGAGCCGGGCCCGGGCCGTGTACGCGGAAAAAGCCGCCGGCTTTGGCCGGGAAGGCCGCCTGGACGTGCTGAGCAAGCCCTACGAAGCCGAGCTAGCCGCCTGGGCCAGCGCCAAGCTCAAAGCCGAAAACGCCCAGTAAGCCCCGCACACCCAACCGCCGCCACGTCCCGCACGGCCCCCCTCCGATTCATTCCTTGCCTTTGTTTATGAAACATTTCCTACCCGGCCTGGTGGCCGTTTGCCTCTACTCCAACCCCTTACAGGCCCAGATTGTGGGCAAGTCCGTGCCGGAGTTCCGGACCACCTCCGGCACCCTCGTGCATGTCGGCGACACGCTACGCCTGGGCCGCGGCACGCTCGCCACAGGAGAGTTTCAGTACGTCTACGTGCCGGCTAACGTGTTCACGGGCAGTCAGCAGGTCAACTTCAGTTCCCAGATGAGCAACCTGACCGTGCGGGTCAAGGACCTGCGGTTCCAGCAGTCCAAAAACTACGGCAACAAAACCGTGGCCGTCGTCAAGGCCAACACCCTCAACGGCTGCGTGGACCTCGACGCGGCCGAGGGCGCAGGCGAAATCATCACCGCCAACACCCGGCGCGCGACCGTCTCCGCCGCCGCGGGGCCGGCCAGCGCCATCCCGCCCCTGAGCACGGCGGATGAACTGCTCAAGCTCAAGCAGCTCTACGGCCAAAAAGTCCTCACCCAGGCCGAATACGAGGCTCAGAAAGCCAAGCTGCTCAGATAAAACCCTTGCTATCTTAGCCGGTTAAGCTGCCGGCGGCATTAAATGACCTTTTTAGGGTCGGTAGTGACGGCGCTACCCTTTTAAACTTCACCCTTACGCCCTGCTACCTGTTCGTACAAGGGACATTCCTTTTTCGGCTGCTGACTCTTGCCGCCCTCACCCTAGGCGTGGTGGCCAGTTCCAAGACCAATTCGCCAGGCCCTAGCCCGGTGGCTCCCGTGTATCCGCCATCGAGTGCCGTGTCAGCGTCTCCGCCGCCGACTACGTGTCCTACCGCAGCGAAACCGAGACCACGACGGCGCTCCCGGCCACCTACTCATTCAAGCGCACGATGAAAACCGGCGATGGACTCAGCGTCCTGGCCAGCCTTCCCGGCGGCCCGGCCACCTTGGATGTTACGACCCTTATCCTGCTCGGTGGGAAAGAGGTGAAGCGCGGCACTAGACGCGGTGTGGCCTCCCAAGCCGTGAGCGTGCACGTGGTTGGCGAATGGGTTTCGCTTGGCCTGACTGCCAGCGCAGAAGTGCCCGGACCTGCGTAGACCGGACTTTTTTTGGCAGCTGTTAAGAACAAGGTTTAGGGGAACAGCGAGAAAATGCAAAAAGCACGCCCTCCATCTGATTGTCGCTAGTTGACATAAAAGACGGTTATTACGCCCGACTCGGAGTCGTACCGCTTCAGCTTACCTGTGCGGACTACTGCCGGTGTGGCACTTTGCGCTATTCTGTCCCCCCAGTCTGCGCTTGATAGGCTGGAAAGAGCTGTTGGGTGGTTTGGCGACTTTCCTTCGTTGTGCTCATGCTCTTGGAAAAACTTCGAATCTGAGCTTTGTAAAAATTCCGCTCGTTCTCAATGCCTAATACCTTATCCTGGAGGCCCTGCGCCTGTCCTTGCAGCATCTCGTATTTTTCCTTACTCACCTGCGAGAACACGCCCCCCATGGCCATGCCCAGCACCAGCACCAGCATTGGCACAAAGAACACCAGCGCGGCGGATTTCCAGTTCGTGAAACCCATGACCTCCCCCTCAACGGCTATCGAGCGCGGAATTTGTTTTACCACCGCGTTCAACTCGTTTGTGCCCGTGGTCAGCACTGCCCCCAGTGCGGCCGGCGTCGCCAAGTGACCCTGTATCTGCTGGGCAATTCTTGCATAATCAAGTGTGAAAGTAGGCGCAGACTGTGCCCGCACAGTGGCCAGCACAGTGGCCAGTGCCCTCTCCAAACTGGCCACACTCACCGGCTGGCCTTGTTCTTGAACACGCTTGTTCAGGGCTTCAATACTGAGGCGAATGGCGTTGATATCGTCTAAAAGCTCTTGCATAGAATTTGTTTGTAAGTTGATGACAATGTTAATCTCCGATACCTAAATCCCTAGATGGAGTTCGGTGCTGTTCTTTTGTGTGCTGCTGGGCCTTAGCACGCACCTGTCCGTACGACTCCCCTAGCTTGGCCAAGGAGTAAGCATCTGCCGCCGCTTTCAGGTCGGCCGCTTTCTGGTCGGCCGCTTTCTGGTCGGCCGCTTTCTGGTCGGCCGCTTTCTGGTCGGCCGCTTTCTGGTCGGCCGCTTTCTGGTCGGCCGCTTTCTGGTCGGCCGCTTTTTGCTGCTCCTGACGCCTGGCCACCTGTACCTGGTCAAAGCCTTCTTGAAGCTTATCGGCTGTAAACTCAGTCCCCAGTTGCTTACCCTTCACCCGTTGCCCGTCCAGCACGAACACTACCCCCAACCGGCTGCCGCCCTTGCGCTGGGTCAACTCCACACCGATACCCTGCGGCCGTAAGACCTCACCCAACTCCGCGAAGCTGCCCTGCACACCTTTGCACGGCAGCAAGGCACTTCCAATGCGCTGCCGCGCCCGACTCCAATCAGCCGACTGTTTTTCTTTAGGGGTTATAGCCTTAATTTGAGCAGGGGTCGGGCCAATTTCACGGGCCTGCTTCTGGCCCACTTGGTCCGCGATGACTAATCCGTAGGCCTTCTCCAACTTCTTGGCCGCATCCACGCTGCGCGAACGACAGAACGAATCACTCACCGTCTGCCCATCTAAATCCACTCTGTTCACCAGCAGATGCACGTGCGGATGGTCTTTATCCGTGTGCCGCACCGCCGCCCATTGCGTGTTAGCGGAGCTGATTTCCATTTCTTTTAGGTAATCCCGCACGATGTTGGTTATCATTTTATCGGTCACCTTGCCTTTTTCCTCGGCCGGAAATGCAATGATAACATGCATAACCGCCTTGCCCAGCCCCGGCCGCATCGCCCGCACCGCGTCAAAATCGGCAGCCATGTGTGCAGCGCTGTCGCTGCGCACGCCATAGGTGGCCAACACCTCGGCTTGCTTCTCTGGGTTCTTTACCTGCAGTACGTACCGGCACATGGCAGGGAAGGACTTGTTTATTTTTGGTTTGATAATCATGGCATCCGCGTGGTTTCGAATCACGCTAACATGAGGGTAAGCTGTGCCACCAAGGAGAGCAGCACCTTGTTGGTGTCCTCGCCATGGCCACCCCGCTTCAGCAAGGCCTGCAAATCATTCGCCATCCCGACAAGCTGAACTCGCTGTTTGGCGCGTTCTACCGTGGGGGGCACCGACAGTTTCGTGATGGAATGCTGGTTCAGCCACACGGCGCGAAGTACTTCTCCTTGACTCAGTTTGTACTTAGCGGTCTCACCCATCAAGCGCAAGTATTCCGCATCCGTCAGCCGCACGCTGATGACGTGGCGCTGCTTATTAGCTACGGGGCCCGGCTTACGCCCCCCTTTGCGGTGGTTCTTGTCGGGCAGAGAATCAGACGGTGGCTCGCTCATAAGAGGGGTTTGAAGTTGTAATTGGAGGCGTTAGTATGCCCTAGTTACGCGAAGCGCGTATCGCCAAGCACATCTGGCGATACAGGGGTTGGGACTAAGGTACGACTAGACCGCCTCATACATCCTATTACCCTCGCATATTTATCTTAACGTCCCTACCAGTCTATCCAACCAGTTCCCTCCCTCCCCCATTCGCTCCTTGCAATACTTAGCATTTGGCCTATCCCCTCGCATTACGTTCTTCACACATCCTATTCCATCACAATACAGAATAGCGTAGTATCAGCCTGAGCAAAAATCGTTTCATGTCATCGCATAGCATATCATAATCATCCGAACACTACTTTATGGTAGATGCTCACTCACGAAATTTCAATGTTTAATATATCAATGAAAATCATGAGCGAATAAAAGTAAATTTCTTGAATAGCTCATTTATCATTTTTGAGATTATGCAGATTATCTATTTTGACTTATCATGAATTTGTATAACTCCAACATTGATTGACTGGTTTTTTTTGACTTTACTCATTTATAGCAAAATACTTTATGGAGCCGATGTTTGCTTCATTAATTCAGCATTCACTATCTGCTATCCACTCATAGCATTATTGTTTAAAACTTTACCTTCCATAATCAATCTTTTGTTTTCTTGGCTAAAAGCATGCTTTTTATCAATTTAATCATATTTAATTTTGAACATACTGATTTTAAACAATCCGATAAATTGTCAACATAAACCTACTTCACATCGCCTACCTATGAATTCATCTTATATGTCAACACGACTCATTTCAATTTTACCAATTCACCTGCTCCCTGACTATTACAAATAATAGATTAAAGCATTTTAATAATCGCAAAATTGACAATCAACCTCATTTTAATATTTAGCATAATCAACTCCAATCTGAGTTAGCAAGTAAAAAGTACAATGATTCCGATATTATCGATAAAGTAACAAAACGGATTTTTCAACTTTTCACTTCAAAATGTGAAAGCATCCGCTATATTGCCTACCGTCTAGGGTTTATTCATCAGCACCGAGGCTTTTCATTTTTTTCAATTTCACATTTTTTCTATTTTACCATGGCTGAAAATTCTGAATCTTCCACTAACGCACCTCTTAGTAAAAGCAGTAGTGGCCGAAAAGCAAAAGTCGAATACGGCAAAACAAACTATCGCATTCCTGTAGACCATGAGCGGGCGCTACGTTATGCTGCACTCATGTCCGAGAAAACCCCGAATGCAATAAGTAAACCGGAAGATATGGTGGTGGATGCTGTCGCACGCTACATCGAAATGCTGCGCAAAAAAGGAATGGATTTCCCCGAAGCCATCCTTCCCGTTAAACCAGCCTAGGGTTCTTTTGACTGGTGTGCCTGAGCCGTTCGCCATACAAGGCTTTTTAGCCAAGTAGGCGAACGGTTCTTGGCCCCTTCCAAACAGTGGTGACTCGACAGCTATTCAAGTCTGTGATTTCACGAAAACGCAACACCCAAATCCCTGCCCGAAACGCTTGGCCCTTTCTGCAAAGTCTCCGGTAACGATGATTGATAATTACCCGGTAAGCCCAAACGTGCACGCCGAACTCGTTGCCCAACTGCTGGTCGGAGACATCTAAGTACTGGGGATAACCCCGCCGGCTTTACTCCCGGGACCGAGTACCAAACTCTCCTGATGGCCACGGTCGGAGAAATCATAGCCGACCAGGTTCGCGAATTCACTCCTTGGGCAGGTCATCAAAAGCGGCTATCCCACTCCTGATACAGGACGGATAATTCCACAATGCCCTCCAAACACCACTGGCCAGTGCTCGCTCCCGCTCAAATAATTGGACCGGTTCCGGGCAAGCTGCCATCATGGAATCAGGACCAATTGCTGGAAGAGCAGTATAAGAAGTTTCTCATGATGGCTTGCAGACCGCTTAGCAAAAGTCGGACAGGAATTATCAATTTAGCGAGCCACCAAGCTGAGCCAAGAGCCACCCCCATTCCAGTGCGATGACTCCGCTCCTACGCCGGACGGTCGTTCCAAAATTGGCCAACTAATTCCGCGCCGATAACGGTTGTGCCAACGCCGGCGTCCAACACTGTAGAGTGAGGACACTGCCAGTAGTCAGACCCACAGGTGTTGCACTGTACCTTTTTTGGCTGCCAGGTGGCATCCATTGCAAGGCCCCTGGCCTGCCCCGCCGCCGCTTCAGCAGGAGAAAATTGATGCACCGGTTGGCGCTTCAGATACAATACTCCGTCGGGTTTGACCACCTTCTCCACCAGCGGGTAATTCGCCCGCGTCCTGGGCAAACCATCCAGGTGCCTCTTTTGCCGCTCGAGCCAGCGGACAAACTCAGCGCGCACAATCGGTAGGTTCCCCGCCTGTCCTAACCAGGCCCGCAAGTCGGTGACGTGTCCCAAAACGCTGATGCTGGCCTGTCGCCCGGCCTCATTCCAGCTTAGGGTGAACGCACACACCTTATCCCGCTGCTGGTAGCAGAGCGCCACCATCAGGTTACGTAGCGCCTGCACCGTCGTGGCCAACGTGGCCTCGGCATCCGGGCCGCCGTGGAAGATGGTCGGGATGTTAAGATAGCCGTCTTCGCTGCACAAGGGCACTAGGCTCGCGGGAATGAACAGGTCGGTTCCCAGCCGTTGCAATGCCTTACGTAACTCAACCACGTCATACTCTACGACGGACTGGTGCTGGCCATTGCGGGTGAATACGCTATAGCCAATCAACTGCCGGTCAGGGCCGACCAGAGCTTGTTCCGCTTGATAGGCCACCTGCAGGCGAATCCCATCGCCCGGTTG
Organism: Hymenobacter sp. IS2118; assembly: GCF_000715495.1. Taxonomy (GTDB): domain Bacteria; phylum Bacteroidota; class Bacteroidia; order Cytophagales; family Hymenobacteraceae; genus Hymenobacter. Next base: position 10,790 of record NZ_JNLX01000161.1, read on the forward strand.
CATGCTGTAGGGCACCACGAGGTTTTGGGCATCTGCCGCTTCGTCAGCCGCCGATTCTGTGCTTTCCTCGGAATCCATCGGCTCTTCCTCTTCTTCCGCCTGGAAATATTTCGCAATCAAGGGGTTGCCCTGCAGGTAATTTGCAATCAAGCTCTTCCAGTCGCGCAAGGCAAGCCCGGGCCGGTTTGCTTGTTCAGCAGTCGACCTTTGTCGTCGATGCGAAACAGCTTGGTGTACAGGCTGCGGTGACCGGCCTTGTCCATGTCGGTGTCCACGCGCTCGGCCATCTGTTCCAAATCGTAGAGGCGGATAGCCCCGTCGAAGTGCTCAAACGTCTCCGACTGCCGGTCGTAGATGGAGTGCACGTAGCGACAGCCGTACGTATCCTCCGCGCCGTTGGCCGGCAGTTCGACGTCCTGCACCTCCTCCAACTCAAACGTGTGCGTCGTCCGCGGTGGCTGACCTTTCAGCGGAACCGGCTCTTCCCCGGTCCGCCAGATGAATTCCGTGCGCTGAATGCCGTAAAAGCGGTGTTCGTAGTCCTTGGCAGTGTGCCGGGTAAGCCCGTCGGAGATACTGGCAATCTCGTCGTTGAACTTCGGACCGTGCCAGTACTCGTACTCCAGCGGCTCCAGGAAGGAAGGCGCGTAGCCCACCATGTCCCCGTCCAGCCGGATACGCACCAGGATGTTGGGGTTGGCCGCCTGCTGCAACAGCTCCTCCAGAAAGGCCCAATGAAAGTTGTTGGCCCGCGAAAGCGAGCGGCGGAAGTAGGGATGCGCAAACACCAGCAGTGGGCGCTTGTTGTGCTGAAATACCCCGTGAGACTTGTAAGTAAAGGTTTCCAGCAAGTCCGACAAGTAGATAAGTCCGGCTTTATCAAGATTGGCCCCCAACTCTGGGAAAACCCGCTCAGCCAAATTGGGCTCAAGGCACGCCAGCGCCTCGCAGGTCAGAAACCGGGCCGCGTTCGTGATTTGACCCTGCAGTTCGCGCCGCAAATCTTCCAGGTAAAGGGCAGCACTTTCCTGCTGCCGCCGGGTCCAGGCCTGTGCGTGATGCTCGCGGATGAACTCTTCTTCCTCAGCGGTCTCCGGCAGCAGGAGCAGGCCGGTGGAGCGCACTATGCCGGGCTGAAAATACAGGCCAGTCGGCTGAGCCCACCCAGCCGGCCGGTGACTGTCGTGCCCAAAGTTGGAGGGTACCCCAGCAGGGGTCGTCTGCCACAGGATGTCCTCTAAGGTGGTCAGCGAAAACCACGTGCCGTCGCGACTGACAGCATCGGAATTGAATACGGCGAATATGGATTCCATACGTTGTTGAGCCGCTTGTTAAAAGAATAGCTGCTGCTACTGCCTTCGTTTAATCTTGCTCCGGGGAATGGAGTTTGGCGCACCTTTCTGCTTCAGGCACTGTATTACAAACTTTTCCCTGGAGCGACATTGTAATGATTATTTCCAGAGCGTTTATTTCGACAGCCTTCTAGGTCACTGGCCTTGCAGGCCTCGCACTATCCGCTGCGCCACAACCGGGTCGGCCAGGTAGCCTTCGATGCCGTGGCGATTCTCGGTAAAGTTGAGCACATCGCCCTTGTTCTCAATCGGAGGCGTGACGTTGAAGCGCTGGGCATCCAGGGGCACGAGCGCGACCACGTCCCGGTCGTCGTAGGCATTGAACCAGTGGGACACGCAGGACGGGGATACCAGCGGCGTGGCCAGTTGCTGCTTAATGGCACGGATTCCCAGCGGCGAGCCCACGGTCACCAGCCCCGGGTACCGGGGCGTAGCCAACCGGGTGCGCAGTACATTGTACGCCACCACACTGCCGAGCGAGTGCGCCAGCACCACGCAGGGTCCGTCGCCCAGCGCGTCGGCAATGACTTGGTCGATTTGGACCCGCACGCCGGCGTACGTCAGATAGACGTAGACATCCCGCGTAAACGCGTCTATCAGCCGGCTGTTGAGGCCCGGGATATGGTCGAGCGCCCGGATGATGGCCTGCACCCATTCCCAATTGGCGGGGCCCTTTTGGATGGGCAGATTACCTGCTTCCAGGCGGATGTCGGACTCCCGCAGCCCGGCGCGGGCCGCGATTTCCATGAGGATTTCACCCTGAAGCGCTTCGTTGGGCACGGGCGTGCCACCCTTGGCCCGGAGTTCCTGCCCAAGCGGGGCCTCCACTTGCGTGACCAGCCGAGCCAGCAAATCGCCGTAGTAGGGAAACTCCACGACGGTGTCCGCCGGCAACTGCACCTGGGCACGGTCGCAGCCGTGGCGCAGCGCGGTGAGCCATTCCTGCTTGAGCTGCGTGGGATCCTGACCGGCTTGGCCCCGGCCGTGTATCATGACTAGTTTCATCGGATTTCAGGGGGTTGTAAAGCCGTGAGAGCAATGGCTACGCCTTCCGCCGTGTAGGTCGTCCACAAGGCAGGCACCAGGTGAGCCCGCAACCGACCATGCAACGGCTGATACAGCGGGTTATCGGGGGTTAATAAGGCCCAACCTTGGGCCAGCAGGGGCGTTTGCGGCGCTGCCGGGAAAGAAGCAGCCGCTACCGGAGTTGCCTGGGAGCGCGCAGTCAGCAACTCCATATCAAAGAGCGGCGGGAGTTGATGGTCTTCGGCGAGCCAATTCCGGATGGTGGCTACTTCCGAATACTTTCCGCGTTGTGCGTACCCATAGGCCACGTAAAGCGACAACGTCGGGTCAAATCCACCCGGGGATTTAAACAAAGCAGCTGAGAAGGCAACGGGATTGAATTCTCCGTGGCGCGAATCCACCGCCGCCCGGGCCTTTGATTCTTCCCGCTCGGCCGCGCCCGCTTCGTAGGCCTGGTAGCGTACAGTGGCTGTCGCAGGCATGTAGTTCACGTTCAGCACCCGGCCTTCTTCCACCGTTACGACCCCAATGAAGCCAGACAAAACCGCCAGTAGCGCCCCGGTACCGCCTTCAAATTGCAGCAGGACGGTTCGTGGTGAAAGCCCGGCTGCCGCGGCAGTAGGCTGGCGTCTCAAGCGAAAGTACTGGGCATTGGCGTCTTGGTTGCGCCCCATCGGACGGTCGATTTCCCAACCAGGCGCTACCAATGTTTGTATTACGGTACCCACGAGAATGAAGCCCGTATCCGTCTCTAAGGGCAGGCGGTCGGGGTGGCCCCGTAGCTTGGCTACTTCCCGGGCAAACTTGAGGGCGAGCAGCTCATCCGCAACGTCTACCGGTTTCGGATGCAGCACACTACCGGCAGCTGGCAAGAATAGCCCACCCCGGCTTTCTTTCCCCCGGTTGCCTCGGTAGATGTATTTGAACTCGTGGCGATAGCCCGGCGGCTCTTTGCCCGGCAGTGGGGGCATCGCCACTGCAAAGAATTTGGGACTGGCTGTTTCGACCTGAACGTACGGCTGCTGGGTGAGTTGAATGCTGATGGCGGCGGCCTCGCGGGGCACCTGCTCTTCTAAATAAGGCTTCAGGCGGCGGGAGGTAATAACGGACAGCACCGGGACGCTGCCCGGCAACTGTTCGGCTAGCGGACTGCCTGGTGCGTGTAGGGCTTTGAGCAGGCAGTCCGTAAACAAGCCCCGGTAGCGTTGCGTAGACTCGGCCTCCGGAACTTCCCAAGCAGGGTCCCCCGGTCGGGTAGCAAAGAACACGTCTACTTCGCCACTTTGCGGACCCATCGCCCGGTTCAGAAAAATACTTCCCCCAATCACGCCGTTTAGCGGTGCGCCGGGTACGGCCGACCGGCAGGCATCTGAAATGAAGATAACGTGCGGAATTCCTGCGTTACGCGCGGCATCCATTGAGCGCAGCAGGTTAACGGCTTCGTTGGGATTTTGCGGTGCCCCGGACAGGAGCCAGTATTCCGTGCCAGGAGCCAGCAGGATGCCATGACCTGAAAAGTAGATGAGCAGCTGCTCGTAGATGCCGGCCTCTATTACGGCCCGCACAGCTTTAAAAACCTGTATGGATTCCACCTCCGCCTGGTCTTCATCCACCAGCAGCGTCACGTCACAACCCTGCGCCGTGGCCCAGTTGGCGAAATCCCGTGCGCCCTTCGCCGCGGCCAGTAGCGGAGTCATTCCTTCGGCCCGGTTTACCCCAATGCAGACAGCTGCGCGTTTTGCCATAGTTTTCTCTCCCTGCTGAAAGACCGGCAAGATAGGAACAGTACCTGCACCGGGCGGCAGCCGTTGAATCCCCCGGAACCAGCCGTACGCAACGGTTGCGGATGTCCAACCGGAATGCCTCTTCCTCCCACCTCTTGTACCCCACTGCCTTCCCTGAAAGTCCGGTACCGCGGGCGGCTCTCCAGGCGGCGACTACGCGAAGCTGACTGCGCGCTTGTTTTTTGCGTAAGAAGCTGTATCATTGGCCCAAGTTTGAAAGGGGCCGCCCGATTGCGTACCTTTGCCCTCCCATTTGTGCTCCTGCCACCATGCCAACAACTGAAAAAGCCAAACTAGTGATTGAGTTTCGCGGGGACCAGGCCAAGTTTCAGAGCCAGGCCTACCGGGAACGGGTGACCCGCGTGCTGCGCACGGCCGAAAACCTGACGGAACGCGCCGTAGTGGACCGCGACCGGCTGAAAGTGCGGGCCTGCCTATAGGCCCGGCTTTTTTCTCGGCTGCCCCAAGCGTCCCGCAACGGACGCTTTTTTTATGCGCAAGTTTGTCGCTTCCTCTCCCCTCTCCGCGTGACGCAGCCCATCGCCTATTCAGTCCACCCGTTCTCCCCCACCACCCTGGCCGAGGCCCTCAGCAATGAGTGGGTGGATGCCGCCGCTACCCGGCGCAAGCAGCACTTTCACTACTTTGCCGAATACCTCGGCCCAGCGCAGGACGGCCTGGGAGCCCAGACCATCCTGGTGGAAGCGCCATACCTGAGCCAGTCGTTTCTGGCCGACTACGCCGATTATTACGCCCGCGGCTTCACGTCCTACCCCCGCCTGTGTAAGCGGGTGCATTTCTTTCGGGCCGCTTTCGACCAGGTAGCGCTCGAAACCGCGCTCACGGACTCCGCAGCGGGTGATGACCTGTGGGCCTCCTACCTGGGCTACGTCGTCGTTAAGCCCCTGCCGGCCCGGCAGATTGGGGCGACGCTGCTGCGGCCCTACACCCCGGCGGCCGACAAACAGCGCGTATACCCGGTCCGCCGCCCCTACCCCGTCAACGTGCTGGGCAAACAGCTCGTGGTCGAGACGCTGATTTTTCAGGAGCAGGACAACAACGTCAGCGCCTGTGCGACCACCGCCCTCTGGATGGCGTTCCATAAAACGGCGTTTCAGTTTCAGACGGCCCTGCCCTCCCCCTATCACATCACATCCACCTCCCGCAACCTGTTCTACCGCCAGGGGCGCACTTTTCCCAGCACCGGGCTCGACCAGACCCAGATTGGGGAAGCCATTCAGGCGGTGGGCCTGGTAGCCGAGCTGCGCACCTACCGGCAGGCCGACGAATGGGGCGCGGCAACGGCCCCCGAAGTGGCTTTCCAAATGCAGGAGCAACTATTGGGGGCCAAGGGCTTCATTTATGCCTACCTGCGGCTAGGCTTGCCCGTCCTGCTCTTTTTATTACTCGACGGGCGCGAGGACCAAGGCCACCTGATAACAGTCACCGGCTACCGGCTGGCCGCCACCAGCGTCTTGCCCACCAAGGATATTTCCTTGGCTTCCGACGCGCTGGACCGCCTCTACGCCCACGACGACCAGATGGGCCCTTTCGCCCGCTACAGCTTCACGGAGCAGGGCCAGGTGCTCACGCCCTGGCCCGCCGCCGACTGGGAAACGGCCGAGCGCTGGGAGGCCCATCGCGTGGCCTCGCTCTACAGCGTGTTCGTGCCCTTGGCCGCGGACATTCGCATCACCTACGAGCAGGTCTTCCGGCAAGTGGGGCTGTTCGAACAGATATTCACCGATACCATCGCCGAACGGACTGATATCGTGTGGGACATCTACCTCGACTACAGCAACCACTACAAGGACGAACTGCGCCGCCTGCGCCCGGTGGAAGGCGAGCCCCTGCGCCGGATTCTGGTCAGTTCGCTGCCCAAGTACGTGTGGGTGGCCCGCGCAACGATACAGAAGGAGCCGATTTTGGAGCTCGTCTTTGATGCGACGGACCTGCACACCGGTTTTTACTGCTTGTTGGCGAACGTGTTCGCCCCCCTGCGTGATTCGATGGCGACCTGGCTAAAGAAAGCCTCCTTCCAGCGCCAGCTCCTCAAAGCACCCGCCTTTGATGCCCGCTTTTTGCCGCTGCTGCTTCATGATTTGGAACTGACGGCAAAAGTCAGCGCTTAAGCAACGCAAGCGCAGCGGGCACCTTGTCCCAATAGGTTTCCTCCTCCCCCACTGCCTTTCTCCACCGGATAGTCCCGGCGGCTGCCCGAAGACCACCTGAGACACCTGGGACTCGAACGCGTCAGCACCAGAATTGCTCCGGCTATTCGGATACACCATTTTTAGCCATTGAGCTGACTTTATCTCCATGAGCACCCCACAATTACTCGCTGGCTTTATTGGCATCAATCGCCACCTCGACCCGGGCATTTCCGAACTGAGCTGCGCACACCGGGATGCTACGGCATTGTGGACGCTCTGGCAGGACACGCTGCCCGGCTCGGCTCCGGTCCGGCTGGTGGACGAAGAGGCTACTTACGACGCCATTGAGGCGCTGCTCGCCCAGACGCTGGACGCGGCGAGTGAGCACGACACGGTGCTGTTGACGTTTTCCGGGCACGGCACCCACAACCACCGGCTCGTGGCGCACGATACGAATCTGGCGGACTTGGCTGATACGACCATCTCGATGGCGAGTCTGGCCGAACGCTTCCGCCGCAGCAAGGCCCGGCACATCCTGCTGGTGCTGGATTGCTGCTTCAGCGGCGGGGCCCCGGCCCGAGTGATTGAAGACGGGCTCCAGGCGCGTGGCGGTACGTACTCGCTGGAGACCGCCTTTACCGGCCGCGGCCGCGTGCTGCTGGCGGCCGCCAACGTAGAGGAAGAAGCCTGGGAAGCGGCTGGCCACGGGCTGCTGACGGCCGCGCTGATTGCGGCCCTGCGGGCGGCCCCTGCCGAGGTGGAAGTGGCCGGCCTGCTGGCCGACGTTACCGGCCGGGTCCGGGCCGAAGCGCAGCGCCTGGGGTCCATTCAAACGCCCAAATGGGTGGGGGATTTTGAAGGCGGCTTCACCATGCCGCCCCTGCGGGCTGGAGCGCACTACTACCGCGCTTTTCCCGAGCAGACCGGCTTGCTGGTCTCCGCCGACCTGCGGGAACTGGCCGGCTTTGGCTTGCCGGCGGCTATTCTCACGCGCTGGGGACAGCTCTTCTCTACCGGCCTGAACGACTTGCAGCGGGCCGCCGTCAACGAGTACCGCGTACTGGACGGGCAGTCGCTGCTGGTCGTCGCCCCCACCAGCAGCGGCAAGACCTTTATCGGGGAGCTGGCCGCGGTCAAGGCGGCGCTCAGCATGCGGCGGGCCGTGTTCCTGGTGCCCTACAAGGCCCTGGCCAACGAGAAGTACGAGCAGTTTGCCGCCCTCTACGGTGCCGAACTCGGGCTCCGGGTAATTCGGTGCACGGGCGACTACCAGGACGCGACCAACGCCTTCGTGCGGGGCAAGTACGACCTGGCCCTGCTCACCTACGAGATGTTTCTCAACCTGATGGTCAAAACGCCGGGCACGCTCAACCGAATTGGCGTGGTGGTCATCGATGAGGCGCAGTTTATTACGGACCCGGGGCGGGGCATCAGCGTGGAGCTGCTGCTCACCTACCTGCTCACTGCCCGCGAGCGCGGGCTCACGCCCCAGCTGGTGGCGCTCTCGGCCGTGATTGGCAACACCAATGGCTTCGAGCACTGGTTGCATTGCCGGGCGCTGGTGCACACCCAGCGCCCCGTCCCGCTCGAAGAAGGCGTCATTGACCGCGCCGGCGTGTTCGAGTACGTGGACCCCGCCACCGGGCGGGCCCACACCCGGCAGCTGCTGCCGCCCCACGCCATCGTACAGCGCCGCAAAGCGGCCAGCAGCCAGGACGTGATTGTGCCGCTGGCCCAATTCCTGCTTGCCCAGCAGCCCACCGCCAAGCTTATCGTCTTCCGCAACGTGCGGGGCAAGGCCGAAGGGGTGGCGGGCTACCTGGCCAAAGACCTGGGCCTGCCCAGCGCGGAGGCCGTGCTAGCCACGCTGCCCGCCCAGGACCCGTCCTCTTCGTCCGTGCGGCTGCGCGAGCACCTGCGCGGCGGCACGGCCTTTCACAACAGCAACCTCTCGCGCGAGGAGCGCGAAGCCGTGGAGCGGGCCTTCCGGGACCCGCAGGGGCTCGTGCGCGTTCTGGGGGCAACCACCACCGTCGCGGCCGGCATCAACACCCCCGCGTCGGCCGTCATCCTGGGCGAAGCCGAATTCGCCGGGGAAGACCAGCGCCCGTTCACCATTGCCGAGTACAAGAACATGGTGGGCCGGGCGGGCCGCCTGGGCTACAACGAGCGGGGCCAGTCCTTCATCATTGCCAGCACGCCCCTGGAGCGCCAGCAGCTCTTCCGGCGCTACGTGCTGGGCCAGCCCGAAGACCTGCGCTCTTCGTTTAGCAGTGGCAGCCTGGCCACCTGGGTGCTGCGCCTGCTCGCCCAGATTGCCCGCGTGCCGCGAACGGAAGTAGCCACGCTGCTGGCCAACACCTACGGGGGCTACGTGGCCAGCCGCGACAACCCCAACTGGCGGCCGCAGATGGATGCGCAGGTTGAGCGCATCATTCACGAGTTGCTGCAGGCCGGCATCGCCGAGCAGGAAGGCCCGCTGCTGCAGCTCACTATTGTGGGCTTTGCGTGCGCCAATTCCTCGCTCTCCTTCGACTCCATCCTGCGCCTGCTGCACCTGCTGCGGCGGCTGAACCCCGCCACCGCGACGCTGCCCCGCCTGCTAGCCCTCACGCAGGCCCTGCCGGAGCTGGACGACACCTACACGCCGCTGTTCAAAAACGGCACCAAGGAAAAGGCCTGGCCCTACCACGCGGCCGCGAAGGTGGGGGCCGATATCGTGCAGCTCTACCAGGGCTCGTTGCCGGATGCCACGGCCTACCTGCGCCGGGCCAAGCGGGCCCTGATGGTGGCCGATTGGTTGGAGGGCCGGCCCATGGAAGAGTTGGAGCAAACCTACACCAACTCGCCCTTTGTGCCCGTGAGCTACGGGGACGTGCGCCGCATCGTGGACGCCACCCGCTTTCACCTACGCTCCGTGGTGCCGATTGTCCAGGCCCTGCACCCCGGGCTGCTGCTGGAGGACGAGGCCTTGAACGAGTTGACCACCCGGCTCGAAGTCGGCCTACCCGTGGCCGCCCTGCCGCTGCTGGCCGTGCCGACCCTGACGCGGGGCGAAATCCTGCTGCTTGTCCGCCGGGCCATCACCCGGCCCGCCGCGGCCTGGGCAACGGTCGAGCCGGTAGCCACCGAGCTGTTTGGTGCGGCACGGGCGCAGCAGCTGGCCACCGTCTGGCCACCGTTGCCTGCGCGTGATGTCCGTTGACAGTCCGGCAGTCGGTCCGAATCGCTTAACAGAGAATTATTTGGGTATTGCTTCCCCGAAAGCAAGCACCTGACATTCCAAGTCGAGCAAAAGCATTTCGCACCCCATCTGATGCATTCATCGATAAGTGCAGATTACAAGCCTTGTTCTTGGCCTGCTTGCGGAATCACTACCGGCGCTTAAGCCATCTCTCTGACCGAATGGACGGGTCTGCAACGGACTTGGGACGGCGCGGTTGCTCGCGGTGGCTGCAAGGGCCGCATAAGGTTTGCAGGTTGTGCTGCTCGCTAGCCCTATCGCAGCAACGGGGTTTGATGTGGCCGATGGTGAAGTTCTCCGTGGCGCCACACCACGCGCATTCGTTGGGCAGTTTCGGGTGCAGTTTCTTTTTGTAGCTGGATTTAAGGGGTGCGCTCATCGGGTGGGTTGGCCACGCGCGCGGCCAGACGTGGGAGCGAACACAGACAGAAGCGGGGTGTTAACGAAGCGACTGGTGCAAGGCGTTGGTTTCGACTATCTATCAATACCCGAGGGACTCGCGGCAAACCTCGACGTAGCTGATTTTGGCGGGGTCGAAAGCGGCCAGGGCCTGAGCCACCCAATGCTCGTCTACCGTGTCCTGGTACTGGAGCAGGTGCACCGTCGCCGTTTCGTCCGGGTTGAGGCGCAGCAGCCGGCCAATGCGCTGGGCGGCCTTGCGCTCGTTGCCGAAGGCGTGCCAGATAATGCCAATGCGCAAATGGGGGATGTTAACGCCCTCCGAGAGCTGGGCAACGCAGGCCAGGCGCTGGATTTCTCCGTTGTTGAATTTGACCAGGTTGGCCTGGCTGTCCTTGTTTTTAGAGTGGTAGGTGTGCGCGGCCTGTTGTTCGGCCTGCTGCTGATTGCAGGTAAAGAGCAGCACCTTTTCGGTGAACTGACTGGCCAGGTGAGCCATGTAGCGCCCCTTGCCGGGGTAGTGCATCAGGGCCTGCATGCGCAGCAGACGCAACGTCTCGACGGGGAGTTTGTCCTGCGCGGCGTTGGCCAGCCGCGTGCTCCAGTACTGGTAATTATCCCGCTCGCTGGTGGTGAACTGGCTGCCTGAGGGGAGCGTGAGCAAGTAATCGCGCACGGGACTCAGGGGTAAACGGTGCACGACAAGGCGGTAGTCGTTAAGCAGGCCAGCCAAAACGGCTTCGTCGGTGGTGTAGTCCACCAGAATGGGGCAATAGGTGGCCACCAGCCGGCCCTTCTCCGAGTCTGGTTGCGCGGGTGGCGTGCCCGTCAGGCCCAGAATGCTATTCTTCCTAGTCACATGAGCTTTCAGTCCTGGCTCGTGGGAGTCCTTGAGCGCGTGGCACTCATCTAAATAGAGTTTGTGGTAGTGCCCACTGCTGAGCGTTTTGCTCAGCGAGCGGTACGTGGTGAACGTGATGCAGTCAAGCAGGTGCCCCAGCCCAAATTTGTGGGCTTCCTGGGGCCAGGAATCCAGAATGGCCTGGGTCGGAGCGGCTACCAGAAACGGTTTAGTGGCCGACCTGCGCAACAGGTGCTCGGTCAGCACCCGGTCCATATCGCGCAGACCAATGAGGGTCTTACCCACGCCCATGGCCACAGCGACTCCGGCCAGCCGCTTACCTTGAACCACTGTTAAGATGTGGTCCTGCAGGGTTTGTTTGTTCGCTTGGGTGGAACTACTGGTTGCACGCATCGGAGAGGAAGTCATGAGGGCGCCGGAAAAGGGCCGGGGTTACGCCGGGTCCCGGCCAAAAGGGAGAAGCTGCCTATGTGAAGGTACCAGCCAGTGAGGTCGTCTCGTTTAGCCGGACAGAAGCAGAACGCATATTTCTTCTGTGATGACCGTCAATAAGAGCGAAGCGTCACTCGATAAACGACGCAAATACGACAAGGCATTTAAGGCCGGAGCCCTGCTTCTGGGCTCGGAAAGCCGCAACACGCAAGCTGCGGCGTAGCAGGGGTCGTACCCGGTTGGGCAACTGTTACGACAACGCCTACCGGGTACGACCCACACTGAATCGTTTTGGAGTCGGCTCAAGACAGAACTACCCGATGGCGGCAGCTTCCCCGACTTGGCTGGCCGAAGCTCGGTTGAAAATCAGTCACTACTTCGCCTATATATAACACCGGACGCTTCCACTCTGTCCTCGACTATTTAGTCCCAACCTACTTTGAATCACACCTCCAAGCTATGTTCCAATTGTGTTCGGCATAGATGGACCCCTCACTTGCTTACACCCTGGGAACTGTTCACCGAGTAAAATTAATTGGCATTAACCAGTTTATATGGTTAATACATACAAACTGGTTAATGCGGTTTTGCAGCCTTGCAACACTCCCATTTAGATGGGTAGCCATGTCGGTTTGCCACCATAACTAAGTTCTATTTCAAAGCCTGACCACTACCCGAAACCACTCGCAGTAGTTTCAGTACAGCTACCTAGTGGTGGCGGCGGCCACGCCGCCGTACATCCTCCCCCTCGGGAATTGCCCGCTGACTATCGGGAAACTGGGCCAGGTAAGCTTCGAGCGCCTTGTTAATCAAATACGACTTCTCTCCTTTCGGACCGGGTGTATAAAAGCTCAGCCGGTGCAGCGCATCGTCATTGGCTTCCGTGAGGATGAAAGTTCCCTTACGGGTGGTGGGCGCAGTTTCCGACTTGGCCGCTGGTACCGGGGCCGCGGGCGGGGCAACCTGAGAGGATGCCTGCGGGGGACGAGGAGGCTGTGGGCGACCAGCACCGGTTAGCAGGTCGTTGATATCGCGGGGGGCGGAGGAAGAAGCCATCAGTGAAAAACAGGTTAAATGTAAAGGGGGCTACAGGCGCGAAAGCACCTCGTCGGTCAGGACCTGAAAATCCGCGACCGCATTGGACTCCGGGGTACGGAGCTGGGCTGGTACGGCATCGCGCTGGGCATCCCCCAGCCGCTTATCCGTGCGCACATTGGCCATCACCTGGCCGGGGAACAGGTGATTGGCGGCCGCCACAATATCGGCGTGCAGCGTATTGCGCACCCGGGGGTTGAAATCGGTGAAAAAGAGGCCGATAAAACGCAGGTTCGGGTTCATGCCCGGCTCCTGCTGAATCAGCGTTGTCAGCTCAGAGAGCTTGTTGAGGGACTTTAGAGAAAAGTAGCTCGGCAGTGCCGGGGCCAGGTAATGCGTCGCGGCGCACAGACCGATGAGCGTGATGTCTTCCAACGATGGCGGACAATCGATAATAACGAAGTCAAAGCCGCCGGCTTCGGCCGCGAGCACGTCGCGGAGCGCGAAGCGGAAGTCATCGGGCCGGTGGGTAATCAACTCCTTGGAACGGGGCTTCAAGTCATCGTCCGTGGGCAGCAGCCAAAGTGTCGGCAGCTTCGTCTGCACCAGGGCATCCAAAAGCCCACTTCCCGCCAGCAGCACCTGTCCCGTGCTCGTGGGGTACTCCTCCCGAGTTAGCGCGGAAGTCGCATCGCCCTGCACGTCCAGGTCCACTAATAGCACCTGATAGCCGCGACTGGCCAGCTCGCCGCTAAGATTCAGGCTGGTGGTAGTCTTGCCCACCCCGCCCTTGCGGCCAACGACCGCAATGATGACTGGCGGCTGCTTCTCTTTCACGGGAGGATTCTTCTTTTTCATGGGATGCCGGAGGATGAAGTTTTCAGGGATTAGAAAGGCATAACAAAAGTAACTGTCTAAAATGGGCATACAATATAAAACATTACACTCGGCTTATATTCTTAAGCCAGTTAAAATGTTTAAGCTGTATTAAGCATATTGTAACATTTCAATTCATTGCAAATCAATAAGTAAAACTTAAAACAATATAAACCATTTTGCCTGGTTAGGAAGAGATGTTTTGCGGGCAACGCATGCTTGATTACCCACTTTAAATGGTTAAATCAGTTAAACTTATTGATATGGTTTATATGCTGTAAGCTATCGGCACCATGCACGGAGTAGTATGCTTGGCATTTACAGTAGTCAAACCGGTCATTCCATCCGGCCCAGTCAGCGACTTACTGGCAGGTTGTATTGATGCGTTCCAGTACCGCGTGGACCTAGGCCTCATCGGAAGCGATTGACCGGAAGCTTGCTCAAACCCGTTGCCGAATTCGCGGGTGGACTTTGAGATTATCCGAGGGAGCAACTTGCCCAGTTGGTTGATGCGTTGCCAATCGACCGAATAGGAAATTTTTTTTCCCCACTGCCTCAAAAGGAAAGGCCACACCTGAACAGCAACGGGCTTCTCCAGCCTAACTGACCCAGTAGCTCATCAATGAGTTTTTGGATGCAACTAGCTAATTGCGCAACCTAAAAATGGCTGACTGATAGAGATTATTAAAATGAATAATACGGATTAAACATGTAAAACAGTTTACCCAGCTATAATCCTGATGCTGCTTTGCGCACGCAAGACTAACAAACGATTCGATAGGGGGAGGCGGGCTACTAGGTCGACGGCGCCATCTCGTTGCGTGTGTCGGCTAGGTTCAAGCTCGTGCTGGCACGACCTGCTGGCCGCCACTAGCGTGGAGTGTGGAGGAAGCGGGCCCAGGCGGCTTGCAGTTCGTGCTCGCGGTAGCAATCCGAGCAGCTGTTGTCAAGGCGGTGGAAGTTGATGCGTTGAACGCCCGCGGCGAGATGGCGCTCTTTGTGCTGGCCGCTGCAGGTAGAGGCCGCTGGGGCGTTGGCGATGAACTGCACGCGGTGGCCGAGGGCGACGGCGAAAGGGGCTGTTGAGGTCAGCAGCAAAGCAGGAACGAGAGCGGCTTCAGTTGCAAAGGGGAGGAGGGAAGGCTTAACTGCGTAGGCCTGTTCGCGCCATGCCAAGTGGCCATGACAGACGGGGCATAGCTTGGCATCCGTTTCGGCCGCGTCGTCAGGGGGCAACTCGTCGCAAAAGGGAATACACGAAAGCGACGTGGCATAGTATATTTTGCCGTGCTCGCGGCAGAGCCGGTCCACAATTGGGGCGTTGCGAGCAAACGGGCCCACCGCGGGGCCGTCTTGTGCGTTAGTAAATGCGTTAGTAAATGCGTTAGCAAAGCAGTATGCAGTGGGGGCACTCCAGCGGCTAATGGCAGAAGTGGGTTCCAGCGATTGCAGTTGGCTAACTTGTTCCCGATGCAAGGCAATAATCTATTCCTATCAGGCCATTTTAATAATTACCAAGGGCACTTTTCCGTTCTCAGAGCAGCTTTCCAGCTGTTACTTCTTCGACTTTAGACCTGGGAAGCTGCGCTGGAGTTCGGTTATGATGAACGCCGGAAGCGGGCACGTAAGTTTGCCCGCCTGCTTGGCCAGGTTGCCGGCTTTACGGGCAGCGACGACCTTTTTCAGGGCATCGTCATCAGGCCCTACAAGCTGTAGAATGCGCTGGGCCATTGATTTGTCGATGCCGTCCTCAAGCAGCAGGCCATAGGTTAGTTTACGGCGGTCGTCAAACTGGGCCAGGAAGGCTTCAAAGTCAGTGTCATCCTGCATCGGCAGGCCCTGGCCAACACGAGTTTTGGGGCGCTCGGACTTTTGGGACCGCTCCGGCGGCGGGAGGGTAAACTTGATAGCCGTAACCTTCTTCCCCGTTTTAACGGCTTCGTAGGAAAAGGGAAAACCTACCTCTTCGGCCCCGAGTTGCTTGACGGCGACCTCCAGCACATAGCGGTTGAAGTCGCCCCATTTCCCGTAGGGGCTGTTACCTTCAAAAAGATACTCTTGGAGTTGGTCGAGCCCGATTTCTTTGGAACCCAGCGACTGATAGGATTTGAGAATCCAGTAGAGCCGCTGGGAGTTCGCATTCTTGATGACGAGCAGCTTCTTCACATCGGCCGAGGTAAAGCCGGGCTTGCTGCCTTCAACCACCTTGGTGATTTCCATGAGGTAGGGGCGAATCTTCGGGGCGAAGTTGCCGGTTACCAGGCCCGTACCGGCGTCGATGCCAATATCAGAAACGATGCGGGTGCGGTACTCACTGTTCTGAGGGTTAGAGCCCACCGGCACCAGCCGCAGGTCATGCTCGTAAAGGGCCTTGCACGCGGCGCCCACCAAGCGGTAGGCCTTGCCCCCGGCATCAGGGTATATATCGGTAATCTTCAGACGTATGGGCGGCAGCGGTCCCTCGTCATTCTGATGGATGCCTTGGAGAGCCATGACCATGATGCGGGCTTCCAGCTCGCCCATGTGAAGGTTGGTGCGAATGAGGTTGTTGTGCTGAAATATTACGTCGTTGCGCGCTGGGGTAGCATCCATTAGGCAGAGTTGTCAGGCTAATAAGGGTAAAGATAACAAGAGTCCCCCAACTATGGTAATTTAACATTCAATTACCACACATAACAGGCATTGGCCCTTTTTAGCCGAGCCCTTACCATAGTTGGCGGAACCTTTACCATACATAGGGTGACTCTTTATCCATTATTCTGAGCGGAACCGTTACCATATATTCCGGAACCTTTATCATAGTTGGCGGAACCGTTACCATATATGTGCTCACTCCTTACCTGCTATTCTGAGCGGAACCATTACCACAGTTGGCGGAACTTTTACCATACATGGACCACCGTCATCATAGCTGGCCGAATCGCTACCACAGTTGGCGGAACCGTTACCATATATTCCGGAACCTTTATCATAGTTGGCGGAACCGTTACCATACATGCGCTACCCGGTGCTTGTAAGGGCCTTTCCTACAGGTATGCCAAACAATGACCCATACTTTCCAGCACTATTCAATGTACCTACATCGGTCTGCCAGCTTGCGGAGCCTCGTTCGTGCGGAACCCGACGACTCTTTTTCTTTAAACCCTTGACCTAAAAATGCGAGTTGGCGGTCTTTTTTTAAGATTAAAAAAAAATGATGGGCAAAGCCCTATCTTCTCTTTTCTTTAATCTTCTATCTTCTATCTTCTAGGGCGCTGTAGCCGCTGGGGATGAAATAGTTGTGAGCTTATTTATGATAAAGGTTCCGCTATAAAGTGATAATGGTTCCGTTCTAAAATGGTAACACTTCCGCCAACTGTGGTAAGAGTTCCGCTCAAGAATGGTAGCGGTTCCGCTTATGTATGATAAAGGTTCCGCCAACTGTGGTAATGGTTCCTGGTGCCTAACGGAGTGGGCAAAAAGTCTTCTTATACTCGTCACGAAGTGAGTTGCGCGTCGAGAATATGAAATTTCCGGGTTAATAGGGACGCGAGGTCTTGGCCGAACTCGGGGAGTCGGTCGAAGAAGTTGAGGACGGCCGTTTTGAACTGGCCTTTGGTGCGGTAGAAAGTCGTGTTGATAATCTTCTGGCGCAGGTACTTCCACAAGCGCTCAATCAGGTTCAGGTTGGGGGAATAGGGGGGCAAAAACACCTGGCAAATGGGCTTGTCGGCCAGCCAGGCCCGCAGTTCTTGGTTTTTGTAGTAGCGGGCGTTATCGCAGACAACGTAAATGCGGGCCTTGTCGGGGTGGGCCGCCAGCAACTGCTCGTAGAGCCGCCGGGTGCTCTGCGCGTTGACGCAATCCGTCTCATCGAGCAGCACCTGGGTGGGCTCGTAGGCGTTGAGGGCCGCGTTCAGGTTCACCCGCTCGCGGCCGCTGACCGTAAGCAAGGGCCGTTCTTCGCCCACGGCGCACCAGGCGCGGGTGCAGCGCGTGTTGTGGGTCGGGTGGGCCGCGTCGGCGTAGTAGAGCACCGCTTCGCCCCGCTCGACGTGGGCTTCGAGCACGGCCAACTCGTCGAGAAAATCGGCCTGCGCCCCGGCGTCGGCCTGGCAGGGCACGGGCGTGGTGAGCTTGTAGGTGAAGCCCAGGCGGTGGAGCAGGTCCGTCAGGCCGGAAAGCGAATACGCCACCCGGCAGGTCCGCGCCACCCCGTCCTGGATGGCCTTCACGTCGGTGTAGAGCGTGGTGTTGACTTCCTGACAGAGGCGGCCGAGCTGGGCACTGCTGAGCAGGCCCCAATAGCCGGGGCGCTCGTGGTCCAGGTACTTTTCCAGGCCCAGGTCAGCAAAGGCCCGCACGTAGCGGTAGACCGTGGCCTGGTCCACGCCCAGCGTCTCGGCCACGGTGGCCACGCCCCAGCCCGCGTCGAGCATGAGCACGACCGTGACCTGCACGTACCCGTCGTCATCGCGCCGTTGCTTTTGCAACTGCCGCAACGCCCGCCGCTCGCTATCAGTCAAGGATACTTGCATGGGGCAAGTTTAGCACATTTCAACGACTCCGTTCGCAACACACTTCGCGACCAGTATAACTCAACAAGGTAATTATATTCACACCGTAAGCACACTTGCGCATATGGGTCAGCCAGCAAAAAAAGCTTTGGTGAAACTACCTCACCAAACCGGATGGAATTGAACTACTGTTTGAATATGGGTTCTGAAAGCAGAAATTGAAGAACGGCATAGTCTGGTATTGTGATGAACGATGTGCCAGTTGATTTCGAGTTTAGTTCCGGCTAGCTCAGCAAGGCTTCCGCTACCGAGTAATTTGGCCTTGGAGTGGCTCCAAAACGACTCGGTGTAGGACCGGCAGCGTGTTATTGTAGCCCTTGCCGGGTCAGTCGGTGGAAAGGGTGGGGACAACTGCCGCGGCGATGAGATAATACCCGTTTACGTGTCCTGTTAGACCCGCTAGAGAAAGCTGGTGCGCGGGAGAGAAAAGAAAGAAAAAAGAGAGTTTTGGGACGCTGATAACCGAAAAACGCTCTTTAAATACATCGAGTCAGCATGGTCGCTGTCAAGGGCTTATTGGTTTATTCCTAAAGGGGGTATTTTGGAAGTTTTAACTAGCACAAAACCTTCAAAATAATTACTTAATGCTAAATAAATCAGTTGATTAAGCACAAACCCCCACTAGTTTCCAGAGTGTCTTGAAGCCGCTTCAGAAGCAGGGGGGAGGGGGTATAAAAGGGTACTCTTGTGATTGGGTGGTTGTGCTTTTTAGTACTCGAAATTGCGTGTTCTCAACTATCAAGCTGCTCTAGTTACGGTCACGAGAGAGGGCGAGGCGGTTGAGCCAGCCGGGGCATAATCACGGCCACTGCGCCGGTTTGGCTAATTTAGGCCTGGATGGCAGCGGAATCGTAGGCCGTATCGGCCAGCGCTAGCTGGGCCAGCAGAGAGGAAAGCATGCTACCTATGGGGCATCGCCTGCTTGGTCAGCTGTAAGGGCAAAGACCAGCACGCCAGCTCCCTCACTGACCACGTGCAGCCTGATAGAAAAGCCGCCCCGACTACAGCCGAAGGCCTGCGGCCCCTTTTTTACGGGCCCCGGCGGCGTGCTGAGGGGCCCGCACGGTGGGCGAATCGAGTGGCACCTGCCGCTGGCGTGGACTGTGTACGACTTGGTGGCCGATAGCGCAGCCCGCACCTGGGTCCACCCCTGCGCGTGGGCCCAAGTGCGGGCGAACGAACGTCCCCGCTAGCACTGCCCCAGGGCAGGGACAGGTCCGTGCGCTCCACCTAGAGCACGGCTTCGGCAACGCCCCGCTTCTCTTTGGCCGCCACCACACAGCCGGAAAAGAGCAGTGAAATCGGCACCCAATGACTGTCTGTGAGCTGCGTGCGGTCCGTATTCTTGTCAAGAATACACCGGTTACGACGTTGTTACGCCGAACGTCCCTGAAAATACTTCTGAGGATGGGGCGACGAGCTAAGGATGGCAGACAGCCCTTTTCTAGTGATTAGCCAAGAAAAAGAAGTACTTAAGATGAGTGTGCAGTAATAAAATAAGAATATTTTTTTTGCAGCCATACTTGGAAAACAGCTTTCGCGTTGTACCATTGTTCCAGTAAACGTTGCCAGGCGATACCCTTCCCGTTTGGTTTGTTCTTTCCGCTTAGCGCCGGGCCCGTGGAGGCCTGCCGACGATATGACTGCTGGTCGGTACACGCGGAACTTGGCCCGGTGTTACCCGCTTTTTTGCCCGCCCGTGACGCAGCATCCACCTGCCCCACGTCCGCGGTTTTCGGTCTCACGTTCACATGCTACCCATGTCCGTTTCCGCCTACTACGCCGCCGCCCAAGAACACCTGACGGCCGCCCGGGCGGCCGTCGCCCGCCACACAGCCGCCAGCGGCGGCTGGCAGGTCAGCGACATCGTGGATGGGGAAGGCCACCAGTACGTGGATTTGGTAATGGAAGGCGGCGGGGTGTTAGGCATCGCCCTGGTAGGGTACGTGTACGTGCTCGAACAGCTGGGCGTGCGCTTTCTGCAGCTCGGCGGTACCTCGGCCGGCTCCATCAATGCCCTGCTCATGGCCGCGGCCGGCCCCGTGCAGGAAACCAAAACCGACTGGCTGCTGGAGCGGCTCAGCGCCCAGAACTTGCAGGACTTCGTGGACGGCGACGACGATGCGCGCGACTTCGTGCAGGTACTTGTCGATAACGGGCGGCTGCTGCGCTACCTCTGGAAGGGGGCCCAGGTGCTCGACAACATCCAGCAGGATTTTGGCCTGAACTCGGGGGATGTGTTTCACGCGTGGCTGCGCCGGCTCCTGGACGAGCGGGGCATCCGTACGGTACGTGACCTAAACCGGCTCCGCACCCTGACCGCGGCCGATGGGCTGCGGCGGCGCGACGGGTCCATCTACGCCCCGGTGCACCCCATCCGGGTGGCCCTGGTAGCCGCCGACGTGACGACCGAGTCCAAGGCGGTGTTTCCCGAAATGGCCGGCCTGTATTACCACGCCCCGGAGGAAGTGCACCCGGCCGACTTCGTGCGGGCGTCAATGGCCATTCCCGGCTTTTTCCACCCCCACCAGGTGCGGGACCTGCCGCGGGCAGGGGCCGCGGGCGGCGCGTTATGGGAAGCCAGCACGGGCTACTGCGGCCCGGTGCCGGAAGCCGTGTATTTCATCGACGGCGGCATCCTGTCCAACTTTCCCATCGACCTGTTTCACCAGCACTACAAAGTGCCCGCCTGCCCCACCTTCGGCGTCAAACTGGGCCTGCCCCGCAACACGCCCAACCGGGCGGAGAAATTCACCCAGCTGCTGGGCCACATCTTCGCCACGGCCCGGCACGGGCACGACTACGACTTCATCGCCCGCAACCCGGATTTTCGGCACCTGGTCAGCTACGCCGACACCAGCCGGTTCAACTGGCTGGACTTTTCCCTGGACGACGCGGCCAAGCAGGCCCTGTTTGCCGAGGGCGCCCGGGCCGCGGCGGCCTTTGTCGACACGTTTGATTGGGCCGGCTACCAGGAAGTGCGCCGCCAACTAATTAAAGCCTTCCAGGTCACCGACGCCGTTCAGCCCAGCACGGCCATTACCTAGGCCACGCCGGGGTTGCGAAGTTGGAAGTTTCCC
The DNA here is from genome assembly GCF_000715495.1 of Hymenobacter sp. IS2118. GTDB lineage: Bacteria > Bacteroidota > Bacteroidia > Cytophagales > Hymenobacteraceae > Hymenobacter. The sequence continues at coordinate 31,589 of NZ_JNLX01000161.1, forward strand.
GCGTTCACAGTGCTTTTTTCTCCCGGTCATGGCTACGCTCTATCAGATTATCCCCCTCGAAGCCAACCTGCGCGCCCAGCCGCTCTTGGTGCCCAAAACCGTGCTGGCCCAGCTCAAGCAAGGGCAACGGGTAGAAGAGCTGCCAGCCACGGCCCAGCAGCCGGCCGGCTGGCGGCGGGTGCGGGCCGAGTTGCAGGGCACCCCGGTGGAAGGCTACGTCAAAGCGTTTCTGCTGAAGAAGGTGGCAGCCGGGCCCGTGCCGTCCCCGCCGGCGGTGCTGCCCACCATCCCTGAGGCGCGCCTGCCCAGCCCCAACCCGATACGCCGTAACCAGTCGGGCGACGGGCCCCGCGTATTCGACCTGACCGAAACCAACCAACCCGGCCGCCCCGGCCCCGCGCCCGCCGACCGGGCCCAACAGCTCGCCGCCATCCTGACTTACCTGGGCGTGAGCCGCTCGGCGCGCTACGCCGCCGGGAGGGGCAAAACCTACTGCAACATCTACGCCCACGACTATGCCCACCTGGCCGGTGCCTACCTGCCGCGGGTGTGGTGGACCCGCAAGGCCCTCGTGGCACTGGTCGCGGGGCAGGCCGTGGGCCCCGCCTACGGCACCACCGTGCAGGAGTTGAACGCCAACAGCTTGTATAATTGGTTCGAGGAGTTTGGGCCGGAGTTTGGCTGGCGCCGCTCGGTGGACCTGAGCGAGGTGCAGCAGGCGGCCAACGCGGGCTTGGTGTGTATTATCAGCGGGCAGCGCAGGGATTTGAACACCTCTGGCCACATCTGCGCCGTCGTGCCCGAAACGGCCCAGCACCGCGCCAAGCGCCTGAAAGAGCAAGTGAGCGTGCCGCTAATGAGCCAGGCCGGGGCCTCCAACTTCGAGTACGGCGGCCGGGTCTGGTGGACCGGCGCGCAGTTTGCCCGGTTTGGGTTCTGGATTCACGCGTAAAACGTCAGGAGAAGCCAGTTATAATTTGGATTTGTTGCCATTCTTCTGCTCTAAAAACGTGCACTGCTCACCACCACATTCACATTCATAGGTGCTCTGAGTGTAGGTTGAAAGCGTACTTTTCTCTTAAAAAATTTATGCCTTACACTTCCATAGGTAACGAAGTTGACAAACTTCCCCAAGTATTAGCTGGACCTATTTTGCGCCGCACGGAGCCAACGCAAGTTTCGGTTTGGATTGCTCTGCGGACCAATCCTGGGCCACTAAGGTTAAAAGTGTATTTAAATGGCTCAATAAAGGCGGCTAGTTCTCCCACATCCCTCATGCAGTTTGGCACAAAGCTCTATATCATAGTGCTGACAGCTGTTGTGCCCGCTGGCCAGCCACTTGTAGAAGATGAGGTCTATACCTACGATATTTTACTGAACGACCCTAGCACTGGTTTGGCCGATAATACGGCCGGCACGGTAAAAACGCTCTCTTCGCCCGGTATTCTTGACGGACCCGGTCTATCAGGCATCGGAGCAATAACCTATCTTAACAGCGGTTTAACATTGCCCTCGTTTGCGCTGCCACCTGCTAATATGACGGACGTGCGTCTGGTCCACACCTCATGCCGCAAGTCGTTTGGAGGACACTACGAGGGTGCAATTCAAATTGTCGCTAGGCCTCTCTTGCGGGATTGAAGGGTTCAATTTGCTGTCGCACCAATTGCCATCGGTTACTCATGGCGCAGACGCGCAGGGTCAAGACGCGTTGGGCGCCGTTTTTGCCCCAGCGTTGGCCCGCCCGCTTCATGCGGCGTTGCATCACCGTGCGGTGGGCGGCCTCAATGGCACCCGAGCCAATCAACAAGCCGCGTTTGCGGTAGGCTTTGTAATCCATCCGGTCGCGGTTGGCTTCGAGGTAAGCACAGACCGATTCGCACAGGGCCGGGGCGATGGCGAGCTGCTTTAGATGGGCTAAGACATGGTCTAATTTACTGTCCAGCAGTAGCTTGCGTTGTTCTTTAAACCAGCCGGAAGCCGCTTTTCCGCTCCCCCAACACGCCTTGCCGGCCTGGCCAATGTGTTCCATGGCATGGTAGAAGTCCAAAATCAGCGTGGCCCGGGGACAGGTTTTTTCGATGAACTGGCGCAGCCAAATGGCCCCGTCGCTGATAAAAACCAGGTCGCGCCCCTGGTCTTTGTAGGGGGCGAGTTGCGCCGCAAATTTGTCCCCAAACGCGGCTGCCGTCCCCAGATGGCCCACAAAAATCGACGCGGCAATGTGCCCGCCGCGCTCCTCGACCACGCTCGTTTGCAAGGCCGTCGCGGCAAAAATGCGGCCCAACTTGGCTTCCTTGTACCCCTCGTCGGTGAGCAGCATCGCCCCGTCGGCCTGCGCATAGACGATGCCCGCTGGGGCGGCTTCA
>NZ_JNLX01000162.1 GCF_000715495.1 Hymenobacter sp. IS2118
CAGACTAACCGCACTATGTGCGCAAGGGTAAATTTGCGGCTTACCCCCTTGGTTCGATGTCGTTACTCACCCACTTAGCCGACGTGCCGGACTTCCGGCGGCAGAATAAAAACTTTCGCCACAAACTATTAGACATTCTCGTTATCAGCGTGCTAGCTGTGCTGAGCGGGGCCGACGATTTTGAGGAAATCGCCTGGTTTGGCCAGCAGAAAGAACCCGTCTTTCGGCGCTACCTCTCGCTGGACAACGGTATTCCGTCCGACGATACCTTCCGGCGGGTCTTTCAGCACCTGGACGCGGCGGCGTTCAACGCGGCCTTTCTGGCCTGGATGCGGCAGGTGCTGCCCGCCGACCAACTCGGCCAGGTTTGTATCGACGGTAAGACCCTGCGCGGCTCCGGCCCGCAGGCGCTGCACGTGGTGTCGGCCGTGGCCAGCGCCCAGGGCCTGAGCCTGGCCCAGGTGGCCACGGCGGGCAAAGGCCACGAACTGGCGGCCATCCCCGACGTACTGGCCCTACTCGACGTACGCGGCTGCCTCGTCAGCCTCGATGCGCTCAGCTGCCAACCTGCCATCGCGGCCCAGATTTGCCAGCAAGGCGGTGATTACCTGCTGGCCCTCAAGGAGAACCAGGCCACGCTCTTGGCCGAGGCCGAACGCGCCCTGGCTCAGGTGCCCGCTCGGCAGACGCTCGAATCCTGGAGCCTGGCCTCCCACAACACCCCGCTCTGCACCCAGGTCAGCGTCCAAACCGACCTGCGCTGGGTCGATGAAGAAGGCCGTTGGCCGGGGCTGGCCGCCCTGGTCCGGGTCGCGACCACCCGCCACCCGGTCGACGGACCGGCCCAGTCGCAGGCCGTGCGCTACTACCTCAGCAGCCGCGCGAGCCTGACCCCGGCCCAGGCCACGGCCGCCGTGCGCGACCACTGGGCCATTGAAAACAAGCTCCACTGGCACCTGGACGTGACGCTGGGCGAAGACGCCCACCGCTTGCGCCAGGCCCAAGCCGTGGAAAACCTGGCCCTCGTGCGCAAAATGGCGCTTAACCTGCTGCAACAGGACCCCACACGGGTCAGCATCAAGAAAAAACGAAAGCGGCTCGGATGGAACGATGCCTATTTAGAAGAGCTGCTGACCCAGATTTGCCACCAACTTGCATAGTGCGGTTAGTCTGTCCACTCTAGGTAGCTTTCGGATTTTCACTCTGAAAGCGCTTAGTAGCATTTGGTGCTCTTACTTGTGAGAGTGGGCTAAACTTAATCACTTACTCCTCAGCCATATGTAAAAAACAAGGTGGTGCCTCCTGCCTCTTTCACATAGTGCAGGTAAGACTTGAAGTTCCTCAAATCTTGCCCAAAGTTGTTACCGATATAGCCATCCCCCGGATTGCTTAGAAAATCGGCGAAATAAGGCGCATAATCTGCTTCCGTATGGTCGGCCGCCGTGAGCCGTCGGGGTAAATCGTCCGCCTCCGAGGGGTGCAATTCAAATTGTCGCGGCGTATTGGTAACTTGTGTCATGCCTACCTCCCCCACCACCGCCATGAGCAAAGCCGAATATCTCGCCTTGGCCGAGCAAAAATACAACGATTTGCAGGCCCTCGGGACCGCGCCGACTTTCTACGATTA
>NZ_JNLX01000163.1 GCF_000715495.1 Hymenobacter sp. IS2118
CAGACTAACCGCACTATGTGCGCAAGGGTAAATTTGCGGCTTACCCCCTTGGTTCGATGTCGTTACTCACCCACTTAGCCGACGTGCCGGACTTCCGGCGGCAGAATAAAAACTTTCGCCACAAACTATTAGACATTCTCGTTATCAGCGTGCTAGCTGTGCTGAGCGGGGCCGACGATTTTGAGGAAATCGCCTGGTTTGGCCAGCAGAAAGAACCCGTCTTTCGGCGCTACCTCTCGCTGGACAACGGTATTCCGTCCGACGATACCTTCCGGCGGGTCTTTCAGCACCTGGACGCGGCGGCGTTCAACGCGGCCTTTCTGGCCTGGATGCGGCAGGTGCTGCCCGCCGACCAACTCGGCCAGGTTTGTATCGACGGTAAGACCCTGCGCGGCTCCGGCCCGCAGGCGCTGCACGTGGTGTCGGCCGTGGCCAGCGCCCAGGGCCTGAGCCTGGCCCAGGTGGCCACGGCGGGCAAAGGCCACGAACTGGCGGCCATCCCCGACGTACTGGCCCTACTCGACGTACGCGGCTGCCTCGTCAGCCTCGATGCGCTCAGCTGCCAACCTGCCATCGCGGCCCAGATTTGCCAGCAAGGCGGTGATTACCTGCTGGCCCTCAAGGAGAACCAGGCCACGCTCTTGGCCGAGGCCGAACGCGCCCTGGCTCAGGTGCCCGCTCGGCAGACGCTCGAATCCTGGAGCCTGGCCTCCCACAACACCCCGCTCTGCACCCAGGTCAGCGTCCAAACCGACCTGCGCTGGGTCGATGAAGAAGGCCGTTGGCCGGGGCTGGCCGCCCTGGTCCGGGTCGCGACCACCCGCCACCCGGTCGACGGACCGGCCCAGTCGCAGGCCGTGCGCTACTACCTCAGCAGCCGCGCGAGCCTGACCCCGGCCCAGGCCACGGCCGCCGTGCGCGACCACTGGGCCATTGAAAACAAGCTCCACTGGCACCTGGACGTGACGCTGGGCGAAGACGCCCACCGCTTGCGCCAGGCCCAAGCCGTGGAAAACCTGGCCCTCGTGCGCAAAATGGCGCTTAACCTGCTGCAACAGGACCCCACACGGGTCAGCATCAAGAAAAAACGAAAGCGGCTCGGATGGAACGATGCCTATTTAGAAGAGCTGCTGACCCAGATTTGCCACCAACTTGCATAGTGCGGTTAGTCTGAGCCGTCTGCGCATTTAAGTTGCTGAGAAAAATTTTACCCCAGGCTTAGCGGTTGCGTGGATTGGTCTGGTAATCCCGCTGGGCCAGGCAGCTTGCTGACGGCCTTTACCCGCAGGCCCAGCGCCTGGGCGGCGTGGTTCACCAGCGGGCCTTTATAGCGGCCCTCACCCCAGACGAGTTGCACGCTTTAATGGTCGTCAGTTGTCATATTTCTCGTATGGCATTTTTCAAAATGCTATACGAAGAGACAAGTCTGAAGCGTAAACAGCTGGTGGCAAAGCCCCGTCGGTATACCGCTGCGCCGCGGCGATTGGCTCAGGAAGGGGCGATTTTCCACATCTTTTGGTCCTTTCCAGCATTGAAATCAGGGCGCAACTGGATTTTTATAACGGCATAATTTTTTTTAGTAAAATTATAAATATATAATTTTACCGTGATAACATGAACTAAAGAAATGGCTCTCCGGTTATAGCCGCGACCTGTAAACTGGGTAGCGGAGTGAAGTTGGAACTGAAGTGGTAGTGAAGAGGAAAAAGTGCAGAAGAACTACGCAGTAGTGCGTGAAGTTGAATCCCTAACCATGCTTGTATGAAGAGAAAAAACCTAATACTTGGCTCATTGGCTGCCGTATGCAGTCTTGCCTCGTGCCAGAAGGAAGTTGAAGAAAATCCCACCCCACAGGTGGAAGTCACCAAAGCCAGCCGCTACGAGCAGTTGGTCGCACGGGATTGGCACCAGACGGCCCTCATTGTGAGCAATGTCGGCGGCGATAAATCAGAATCGGCCGATTTATTTGCGCACGTGAAACCTGGGATGCTCGATGCAAAGGTCGATTTTCAGGCCGATGGAGTAGTAACGGTGCTCAAAGGCGGCACCGAAGCCACACCCATCACAGGCCATTGGGAGTTGAGTGCGGCCTCCGATTCGATTACGCTTACCCTATCAGACCAGGCACGACACTTGGCTCTGACTGAACTGAATACGAATACCTTACGCCTCACATTTACCGATACGGCCGTGAACGGCAAAGTTTCAACCTATACCTCGGTATATTCCCGATAAGGGCACCAGTTCCTCCAATTCACACTCCCAACACAAGGGCTGGGCTTGCAATGCCTTGTCCTTCACCAAAACTCAAAAAGCGTCGGCCGAAAGGTCGGCGCTTTTTGAGTTTTTAACATGTTTATCAAGTAGTTGCGCGGCTACCATGACACCTTCAATGAGCAGGGGCAAGTTCATGCTCTCCATCTTCGCTTCGCTGGCCTAGTACGGCCTTGGTAGCATCCTAGAGAAGCCTAAGGTCGGTCAGCAACTGGATGCCGCCTAGGGCAAGCACATCGGCCGGCCCAAAGGGCTGGATGTCGAGAAGCTGGCCAAGGTAAAAAAGGCGCTCAAATAAGGCCTGTCCGTGGTCGAAACCGTGAAATTGACGGGTATCAGTCTCTCCAGCGTCAAACGATACCGCAAGCACCTGCCGGCCGTGCTTACCTAATGGAAGAGTATTCAAAAAGCATGGGGTAGTCGCGCTCACTACTTTCTTGACCGCTGCCACCGAAAAGCGTGTTGGTAGGTGCGGAACCAATTGCCCTATACTTTTTGATGCTCTCCCTAGATGCTCAACGAGGAGGGGAAGGCGTATTTCCCGCTTCATGGCCACTGACGGCGCAAGCCCTCATGGCTCATTACCCTGACTGCCCTACAGCTTTTTGATGCGCTGTCCCTACATCGCCTTATACTCCCCCCAGCTCTTAATCTTCAAATCCTTCATCTCCAGCGTGCAGAAGGCCTTGATAAACGCCTTGGCCAGCCGCGCGTTCGTCAGCAACGGCACGCCGGAATCTACCGCCGTGCGGCGGATTTTGTAGTCGTTGTCCAGCTCGCCTTTCGACAGGTTCTTGGGGATGTTGATGACCAGGTCGATTTTCTTCTCCTTGATATACGTCAGCACGTTGGGTTCCTGCAGGTCGCTGGGCCAGAAGAGCAGGCTGCTGGGTACGTTGTTTTCGGCGAAGAAGCGGTGGGTGCCCTGGGTGGCGTAAATCTGGTAGCCGCGCTTCACCAGCAGCTGGGTGGCCGAGAGCAGCGCTACTTTCGACGTGATGGGGCCGCCGGAAATGAGCACCGTTTTCTCGGGGATTTTGTAGCCCACGCTCAGCATCGATTTCAGCAGGGCTTCCTCGGCGGTGTCGCCCAGGCAGCCTACCTCGCCGGTGCTCACCATGTCCACACGCATCACCGGGTCGGCACCGGGCAGGCGGGTGAAGGAGAACTGCGGGGCCTTCACGCCCACGAAGGGCAGGTCATAGACCCGCTCGCTTTCGTCACGCTCCACCTTCTTGCCCAATAGCACCTGGGTGGCCTTTTTGATGAGGTTGTTGCCCGAGATTTTCGACACGAAGGGGTAGCTGCGCGAGGCCCGCAGGTTGCACTCAATCACGCTGATGGCTCCGTTTTTTTCCAGGAACTGGATGTTGAACGGGCCACTGATTTCGTAGCGGCGGGCCACCTTTTCGGCAATGATTTTGAGCTTGCGGATGGTGCCCACGTACACCCGCTGGGGCGGGTAGTACATGGTGGCGTCGCCGGAATGCACGCCGGCAAACTCCACGTGCTCGGAAATGGCGTAGCTCACGATTTCGCCCCGGTCGGCCACCGCGTCCAGCTCGATTTCCTTGGCTTCCTGCATGAACTCGGACACCACCACCGGGTATTCGGCGCTTACTTCCTTGGCCGCTTTCAGGAATTCTTCCAGTTCGAAGTTGTTGGACACCACGTTCATGGCCGCGCCCGACAGCACGTAGCTCGGCCGGATGAGCACCGGGTAGCCCACTTCCCGCACAAACTCGTGCATGGCTTCCAGCGAGGTCAGCTCCTTCCAGCGCGGCTGGGCAATGCCCAGCTCGTCCATGATGCGCGAGAACTTGTGGCGGTTCTCGGCTTCGTCAATATGCGCCGCTGTAGTACCTAGGATGGGCACTTGCGCCTGTTCGAGGCGGGTGGCGATGTTGTTGGGAATCTGGCCGCCGGTACTCAGAATCACGCCGCCGGGCTGCTCAAAATCCAGGATGTCCATCACCCGCTCGAAGCTCAGCTCCTCGAAGTAGAGCCGGTCGCTCACGTCGTAATCGGTCGAAACGGTTTCGGGGTTGTAGTTGATGAGGATGGTTTTGTAGCCCTCTTCGGCGGCCGTTTGCACGGCCTGCACCCCGCACCAGTCAAACTCGACCGACGAGCCGATGCGGTACACGCCCGAGCCCAGCACCAGCACCGACTTGGCGGTTTCGCGGTCCAGGTCGTTTTCGGTGCCGTGGTAGGTGAGGTAGAGGTAGTTGGTTTTGGCCGGGAATTCGGCGGCCAGCGTGTCAATCTGCTTCACCACGGGCAGCACGCCCAGGGCCTTGCGGCGGGCACGCACCAGCAGCTCGTCGGCCTTCACGTCACCTTCGCCCAGTAGCTGCACGGCAATCTGCTGGTCCGAAAAACCGGCCTTTTTCACCTCGCGCAACAGCTTGGTTTCCAAAGAATCGAGGCCCCCGGCGCGGCCGGTGGCCAGCTGCTGGCCCAGCTTGAAAATGGTGAACAGGCGCTGCAAAAACCAGTGGTCGATTTTGGTCAGCTCGTGCACCTGCGCCACCGAGTAGCCCGCTTCAAAGGCCCGGTTGATGGCGAAAATGCGCTCCTCGTTGGGCTCGCTCAACTGCTGGTCGAGGGTTTCGGGGGCCAGGGCATCGGGGCGGTTGGCCACGAAGCCGCGCCGGCCGGTGTCGAGCATCCGCAGGCCTTTTTGGATGGCTTCCTCGAACGATTTCCCTATCGCCATCACCTCGCCCACGCTCTTCATGGCCGAGCCAATCTGGCGGTTCACGCCCGCGAATTTGCCCAGGTCCCAGCGCGGCAGCTTCACCACCACGTAGTCGAGGGCGGGCTCGAAAAAGGCCGAAGTCGTCTGCGTCACGCTGTTTTTCAGCTCGGCCAGCGAGTAGCCCAGGCTCAGCTTGGCGGCCACGAAGGCCAGCGGGTAGCCCGTGGCTTTCGAGGCCAGCGCCGACGAGCGCGAGAGGCGGGCATTCACCTCAATCACGCGGTAGTCTTCGGACGCGGGGTCGAGGGCGTACTGAATGTTGCACTCGCCCACGATGCCCAGGTGCCGGATGGTTTGGATGCCGATGGTGCGCAGTTTGTGGTACTCGCGGTTGCTCAGCGTCTGCGACGGGGCCACCACGATGCTCTCGCCGGTGTGGATGCCGATGGGGTCGAAGTTCTCCATGTTGCAGACCGTGATGCAGTTATCGAACTGGTCGCGCACCACTTCGTACTCCACTTCCTTCCAGCCCTTGAGCGATTCTTCCACCAGCACCTGGTCCGACGTCGTGAAGGCCTGCTGCACCACCGCCCGCAACTCGTCCGGGTTGTTGGCGAAGCCGCTGCCCAGCCCGCCCAGCGCAAACGCGGCCCGCACGATGATGGGGAAGCCGATGGTTTCGCCGGCGGCCAGGGCGGCATCCATGCTGGTGCAGGCCACGCTGCGGGCCGAGAGCACGCCAATCTGGTCGAGCTTGACCTTGAAAATCTCCCGGTCCTCGGTGTCGATGATGCTCTGCACGGGCGTGCCCAGCACCTGCACGTTGTACTGCTCGAACACGCCAGCGCGGTACAGGGCCACGGCGCAGTTCAGGGCCGTTTGGCCACCAAAGGCCACCAGAATGCCATCGGGCCGCTCCTTTTTGATGACTTCCTCCACGAAGTAGGGCGTCACGGGCAGGAAGTACACGTCGTCGGCCATGCCGTCGGAGGTCTGCACGGTGGCAATGTTGGGGTTGATGAGGATGGTGCGGATGCCTTCCTCCTTCAGCGCCTTGAGGGCCTGCGAGCCGGAATAATCGAACTCCCCGGCCTCGCCAATTTTCAGCGCGCCGGAACCGAGGATGAGTACTTTGTTAGGTTTGTTCATGCTAAGGGTTGGGTAACAGACTGCCAGGAGCAGTCAGAACGTCATGTTGAGCGGAGCGCAGCGGAGTCGAAACATCTCTACCGCTTCGTTGAATTCGTTGGGGTCAGCCTTTCCAAGTCTCTAAATCAATGGCTTTCCACGTCGGATTAAACGCGCCAATCAGTGTATCTTTTTTCCGGCGGTTCCAGCCTTTCAATTGCTTTTCCCGCGCAATGGCCTGCGTTGCATCGGGTGCTATTTCAAAGTACACCAGCAAATCAGCCTGATACCGTCCAGTAAATTTCCCGGCGTTACCCCGGTTTTCGCTGTGCTCGTACAGTCGACGCGTGAGGTCGTTGGTGACACCGATGTAGAGGACGGTTTGGGTTGGATTGGTCAGGATGTAGACGTACATGCTGCGGAGAATTTACAACGTCATGCCGAGCGTAGCCGAAGCATCTCTACCGCTTCGTTGTATCTCTAATTTGCTTCAATCTTAAGTGGAGTGTTAATATTTCCTGTGATTCTGATAACGTCGCCACTCTGCATTTCAATGGCAAACGATTCTTCAGAAACCGTGACGGCATTTACTTGTGCACTCGGTCCCCATTCAAAATCTCTAGTGGCGTGCAATGCAGTTGCGTTGATAATTCTCAAAAGAAAAACGGGGTTTGAGGCAGTTCGTAGGTGAATGTCTACTATGCCGGTTACCCAGATAAAATCGACATTCACCAAAGTGGCATCGTGTAAATCTTCAAGTACGGATGTCATCTTTAGTTTTTTGGTTACTTACTATTTGAGCAATTTTGCGTTGGCAACGAAGCGGTAGAGATGCTTCGACTTCGCTGCGCTCCGCTCAGCATGACGTTCTTTTTATTGCGTTCTGCTCGTTCTGTTTATCGTCCCGCTTTATAATCCACCACCGCCGCCAAAAAGTCATCAAACAGAAACTCCGTATCCTGCGGGCCGCCGGCGGCTTCGGGGTGAAACTGGGTGGAGAAAAACGGCTTGGACGTGTGCTTGATGCCTTCGCAAGTGCCGTCGTTCAGGTTCTCGAACAGCATCTGCCACTCGGCGGGTAGCGTTTCGGTATCCACCGCGAAGCCGTGGTTCTGGCTGGTGATGTAGCAGCGCTGGGTGCCGGTGAGCTTCACGGGTTGGTTGTGGCTGCGGTGGCCGTATTTCAGCTTGAAGGTGTCGCCGCCCGCCGCCAGGCCCATGAGCTGGCTGCCCAGGCAGATGCCGAAAATGGGCCGGTCCTGGGCCAGGGCGGTTTGCAGGTGCCGGATGGTGGCTTCGCACATTTTGGGGTCGCCGGGGCCGTTGCTCAGGAACAGGCCGTCGTAGGCTAGGGTCGTGAAATCGTAGTCCCAGGGCACGCGAATCAGCTCCACGTCGCGCTCCAGGAAGCAGCGGATGATGTTGGTTTTGGTGCCGCAGTCCACGAGCACGATTTTGTGCTTGCCGCTGCCGAAGTGCTGTACGCCGGGCTGGCTCACCTGCGCCACCAGGTTGTCGAGGTTGGGGTCGTGGAAGGGCACGTCGGTGTCGGCCACGATTTTGCCCAGCATCGCACCTTTCTCGCGCAGCTTCTTGGTGAGCATCCGGGTATCGACGCCGCAGATGCCGGGGATGTTGTACTCCTTCAGCCAGTCGCCGAGGCTTTTGGCGGCGTTCCAGTGGCTGTGCTCCTCGGAGTAGTAGTTCACCACGAGCCCGGCAATGTGGATTTTGTCGGACTCGAAAATGGCTGAAATCGACTCGTACAGCTCTTCGCCGGGCACGCCGTAGTTGCCCACCATCGGGGTGGTGAGCACCAGAATCTGGCCGGCGAAGGACGGGTCGGTGAGGTTTTCGGGGTAGCCGGTCATGGCCGTGCTGAACACGACTTCGCCGGCGGCGGAGGTGAAAGCGCCGAAGGATTCGCCGGTGATGGCGGTGCCGTCGGAGAGGGTTAGGGTTACTTGTGGCATGAGTTGTTCTGGCGGTAACCTCACCCCCTAGCCCCCTCTCCAAAAAAGAGGGGGGACTAGTTTCTAGTTTTTAAGTCTAGAAAATGGTGGGGTGGTAAGGGTTTGAGACTGGAAGCGGAAAACCTGATTTTAGAGCTAGAGGTTAGTTCCCCCTCTTTTTTGGAGAGGGGGCTAGGGGGTGAGGTTACGGTAGAGCGAATTGAAATCAAACTGCCGCTAAAGAGCATCCAGACCCGGCAAGCCGAGCAGACCAGCGGCGCGGCGCGCCACGGCTCTCACACTGCCAACATCCGAGCCGGTGATGGTCAGGTGGCCCATCTTGCGGCCGGCGCGTGCGTGCATCTTGCCGTACAGGTGCAGGTGCGTGCCTGGCAGGCGCAGCACGGCGGGCCAGTCCGGCTCCCGCGGTTGACCGCTGGCATCAAACCACACGTCGCCCAGCAGGTTGAGCATGATGGCCGGGGAATGCTGACGCGGCTCCGGTAAGGGCAAACCCGCCAGGGTACGAACCTGCAGGTCGAACTGCGACACGTCGCAGGCATCCAGGGTGTAGTGCCCGCTGTTGTGCGGGCGCGGGGCCATTTCGTTCACTACCAGGCCACCGTACTCGATGCCATCGTCTATCACGAAAAACTCGACGCACAGCACCCCGACGTAGCCCAGATGCTGCGCGATGGAAATGGCTGCGGCGCGGGCCCGAGCGGCCAGGGCGGGTGGCATAGTTCCTTCGTAGGCGTGGGTCGCGGCCAGAATGCCATCTACGTGCACGTTGCGCTGCGGCGCGAAGCTGACAACCTGCCCGTCGTAGCCGCGCGCCACTAGTACCGAGCACTCGGCGACTAGCGGCAGCCGCTTTTCCAGTACGCAGGCGGGGCTGCCCAGCTCGGCCCAGGCGGCGGCCAGCTCACCGGCGGTATTCACGCGCACCTGGCCCTTGCCGTCGTAGCCGAGGCGCGCCGTTTTCAGGATGCCGGGCAGCAAATCGGCCCGTTCGTCTTGGATGGCCTGGAGTTGGGCCGGGGTTTCGAGCACGGCGTAGGGCGCACAGCTCACTCCCGATTTGTCGGCGCAGGCCGCGAACAGGGCTTTTTCCGCGATGCGGTTTTGGGCAATGCCCACGGCCGCCGCGCCCGGCACTACGGGCCGCGTTAGCGCCAGCGTTTGCAGGGCCTGGGCGGGCACGTTTTCAAACTCGGTGGTGATGGCCTGGCACAGTTGGGCCAGCTGTGCCAGCCCGGCCGGGTCGTCATAGGCGGTCTGGATGTGGTGGTGGCTCACCTGCCCGGCGGGGCTTTGCGCGTCGGGCTCGAGCACGGCGGTGCGGTAGCCCAGGCGTTGGGCGGCGTGCACGAACATTCGCCCCAGCTGGCCGCCGCCCAGTACGCCCAGCGTGGCTTGCTGGCCGGCGGTATCCGTGCTGCCCGGCAAAATGGGAGTCATCGGGGCCTCGTGAAGTCCGGCGCTCATAGCGGCAGGGTCATGGCGCGGGCGGCTTCGGTTTGTTCGGCGCGAAACGCCAGCAGCTTGGCCGCCAGGTCCGGGTCGTGCAGCGCGAGCAGGCTCACGGCGAACAGCGCGGCATTCGCCGCTCCCGCGTTGCCAATGGCAAACGTGGCCACCGGTATTCCTTTAGGCATCTGCACAATGCTGTGCAGCGAATCCATGCCCTGCAAATGGCGGCTGGCTACCGGCACGCCCAGCACGGGCACCGTGGTTTTGGCAGCCAGCATCCCCGGCAGGTGGGCGGCACCGCCCGCGCCGGCAATAATGGCCTGCAAGCCGCGTGGGCCAGCTTGTTCGGCATAGGCAAACAGGTCGTCGGGCATGCGGTGGGCCGACACTACGCGCGCTTCGTGGGCTACGCCGAAGTGCGCGAGCATCTGCACGGCGTGCTGCATGGTGTCCCAATCGCTGCTGGAGCCCATGACAACGCCGATAAGCGGCTTTGGGGTTTCGGGGATAGAAGGAGTAGTCATTGGGTATTATTTAGTCGGTCAGTCGTTCGTCATGCTGAGCTTGTCGAAGCATCTCTAACGCTTCGTTGCTTTAAGTAGGTTACTTGACGGTCATGCTGAGCTTGTCGAAGCATCTTTACCACTTCGTTGCGTCGATTGATTTACTACTGCGGGAGAGATGCTTCGACAAGCTCAGCATGACCGTCAACCTTTTTCAACTATTCGCGCTCCAGTAAGATTTCCGTGCCTAAAATCACCAGGTCTACCGAGCCTTTCAAGGTCTGGTCGAGGAAGGGCGTATTGTGGGATTTGGATTTCATGAATTCCCGCGTGAAAGTTGTTTCCGCTTCGGTATCGAATAAGAGGCACTCGGCCGTTTGGCCGACTTCGATGGTGGCTACCGGCAGGCCCATCAGGCGGCGGGGCTCCGCCGAATAGCGCTTCACCACCACGTCCCACCCGAATTTTTCGGGCCGCACGAAGTAGTGATAGAGCGAGACCAGCGCCGTGTCCAGGCCGGTGATGCCGTTGGGCGCGCTGATGAAGTCCTGGGCTTTTTCGTACGGCGTATGCGGGGCATGGTCCGTGGAAATCAGGTCGAATACGCCTTCGATGAGTCCTTCGAGCAGCGCGTCACAATCGGCTTGTGTCCGCAGTGGCGGGTTCATCTTATAGTTCGTGTCGTAATCGCCGATGTGTTCTTCGGTGAATAAGAGGTGATGCGGAGTCACTTCCGCCGTCACCTTCACATCGCCGCGCGATTTCCACCAACGGATGGTTTCCATGCCCATCTTGCTGGAAACGTGCTGGATGTGCACGTGCGCGCCCGCCGCGTGGGCCAGGCGAATGTCGCGGTCGATGATGATTTCCTCCGCGCAGGCCGGTGAGCCCTTGATGCCGAGCCGGTAGCTCATCACCCCTTCGTTCAGCGCGCGCGGCCCGGCCAGCTCCGGCACCTCGCAGTGGCTGGCGAAAAACATCCCAAACTCGGTGGCGTACTGCATCGCCCGCAACAGCACCGCCGGGTCGTTGGTGGTATCGCCGTCGTCGGTCAGCATTTTCACTCCCAGCTCGCGCATCCCGTCGATTTCGGCCAGCTCCTTGCCATCGCGGTTTTTGGTGACGCAGCCGGAGGTGTAAATCGGAATGCGGGACCGGTGTTTGGCATTGTCGAGCACGGTGGCCACCACCATGGCTGAGTCGATGGCCGGGCGGGTGTTGGGCATCATCACCACGCCGGTAACGCCGCCGTTGATGGCCGCCTCGCTGCCCGTAGTAATGGTTTCCTTGGCCTCAAAACCGGGGGCGCGGAAATGGACGTGGGCATCAAACATGGCCGGCATCAGCACCCGACCCCGCGCGTCGATAACGCGGGCACCCTCGGGAATGGTCAGGTTGTGGCCGATTTGCTGAAATTTCCCTTCGACGATTAGCACATCGCCTTCGAGAAGTACGGGTGAATTTTCGGAGGCAATACGGGCGTTTTGAAGGAAGAGCATGGAGGAATTATTTCTGTAAACTGGCCAAGCGGGTTGGGAGGGCTTGGCTATTGGCGAAAAAGAAGCTGCTTATAAAGTTAATTGACCGTCATGCTGAGCGAAGTTGAAGCATCTCTACCGCTTCGGTGCAACGGTATTGGTTAGCTGCGAGGTAAAGAAGCTTCGGTAAGCTCAGCGTGACGGTCAGCAGACCGGCCGAACGTCGGCTCTGCCCGCGACGCTTTCCCGCCCGGCGTGAGCCAGTCGAGCACGGCCATCCGAATGACGATGCCGTTTTCGACCTGGTTGGTAATAAGGCTGCGCTCGTAGTCCATAACGGCGTCGCAGAGCTCAACCCCGCGGTTCACGGGGCCGGGGTGCATGATGTAGAGGCCGCGTTGTTGAATTTCCGCCAGCCGGTCGTTGGTGATGCCGTAGAGCCGGTGGTATTCCCGCAGGCTGGGGAAGAACTGCACATCCTGGCGCTCCATCTGCACGCGGAGCAGGTACACCACATCGGGTGCCCAGGCCATAGCCGCCTGGTAGTCGGTGAAGCGGCGGATGGTGGCCGGGCCATGTTTGGGTACCAGCGACCCCGGCCCGAGGTAAGCGACCTCGACGCCCAGCTTTTGCAACAGGGTGCTGGTGGAGCGGGCAACGCGGGAGTGCAGAATATCACCGATGATGAGGACTTTTTTGCCCCTCGGGTCGGGAAATTTTTCCTTGATGGTGAAGGCGTCCAGCAGGGCTTGGGTGGGGTGCTCGTGCGCCCCGTCGCCGGCGTTGATGACCGAGGCCGTGGTCTGACGGGCAATCAGGCCGGGCAGGCCCGAGCGCCCGTGGCGGACCACGATGTAGTCGGTGCGCATGGCCTGGAGCGTCTCCACCGTTTCGCGCACCGACTCGCCCTTGGTGATGGAGGAGTGAGCGATGTCGAAATTCGTTACCCCGGCGGAAAGGCGTTTGGCTGCCACCTCAAAGGAGGAGTGCGTCCGGGTGCTGTCCTCATAGAAAAGCATGAGTACGGACTTCCCCTCAAGAGCCGGGACTTTGTTCACCGAACGATTGGTGAACAGCTGCTTAAAGGAAGTGGATTGGTCGAGGAGGAACTCGATTTCCTCCCGTTGCAGGGATGCGATGTCGAGCAGGTCTTTACGTGCCATACCGGAGTTGAGGAAAAGTGAGGGTGTCGGGACTATTGGTTTGCGTTCGGAAGCGGCTACGGGACAGCCACCAACGAACTCATTGGGCATAAAAAAACCGTTTCGGAATCCGAAACGGTAGCGAGGCAACACCCAAAAAAGCAACGGAAATGCCAGCGGCAAAATCGGAAAAACCGACAGTAGCAAAGACCTTCCGGTCCTCTCGTGGGTCCTTGCCGAGCAGTGTCCCACGCTTCATTAACTGGGGTTTTGGTTGAAGCACGGTGCAAAAATACGGTATTGTTACGCCCGGCAATTCACCAGCAATGGCAATTATTTTTTGCACCGCTTTTCTCAAGTTTTATTTTCGACCTAACGGGCCAGACGACGCACTTTTTGTTGCTCTTTTTGTAATCAAAAAAACCCCGAGCTCATGTAGCCAATTGCTTTGCACCCGCAATGCTCTTTAACTTTGGCTCTTTATTCCGCACCCTCAGCTGCTGGTGCAAAATAATCAGGGCAGTTGGTTGATTAAGGACCAGCGCACGCAAGCCCTTGACCGGCCGGGCCGGCCAACAGGTCGCGTGCGCTGTTCGGGCCGGCGAAGTGTCGCAGCTCCGGGAATTTGCTTTAGAACCTGCTGAATGTGCCGGGTGTGTCAGCAGTAGTGGCGCTCAGACGGTGACAAAGGCTTCGCGGTAAACGGCTTCTATGCCTTCGCGCAGGCCAATGGAATACTCCCAGCCAAGGTCGCGCAGGCGGCTCACGTCAAGCAGCTTGCGGGGTACGCCGTCGGGTTTGGAGGTATCGAATCGGATGGCGCCCGTGTAGCCCGTTATTTCCCGAATCAGTTCGGCCAGGTCGCGAATGGAAATGTCGCGGCCTGTGCCAATATTAACCGGTTGGCCATCGTCGTAGTGCAGCATCAGATGCAGGCACGCATCGGCCAGGTCGTCAACGTGCAAAAACTCGCGGCACGGTTCCCCGGTGCCCCAGATTTCCACATTGGCGTGCCCTTCCTCCCGGGCTTCGTGAAATTTGCGCAGCATCGCCGGCAGCACGTGCGAATTTGCTAAGTCATAGTTGTCGCCCGGACCGTAGAGGTTGGTGGGCATGGCGCTGATGAACCGATGCCCATACTGAGTACGGTAAGCCTCACACAGCTTCAGGCCTGCAATTTTGGCTATTGCATAAGGTTCGTTGGTGGGCTCCAGGGGCCCGGAAAGCAGCGCCGATTCTTTGATAGGCTGCGCGGCCAGCCTCGGATAGATGCAGGATGACCCCAGAAATAAGAGCTTTTTGACGCGGTGCTGGTGGCTCTGCGCAAGCACGTTGCTCTGAATCATCAGGTTATCGTACAGAAAATCGGCCCGGTAGGTGTTGTTGGCTAGAATGCCGCCCACCCGGGCGGCCGCCAGCAGCACGTATTCGGGCTGCTCAGCAGCAAAAAAATCGGCCACATCGGCCTGGTTGCGTAAGTCGAGCTCCTGAGAGGTTCGGGTAAGGAGGTTGAAATAGCCCGCCTGCTCCAGCCGGCGGACGAGCGCTGAGCCGACCATGCCACGATGGCCGGCCACAAAGATTTTGGCGTCTTGTTCCATGAGCAGCAGGTCGTTAAGAACGGGGCATTTGTGGTGCTGAGCGGTGAGCTACAAGCTTTAATATTTTAATTGTCATAGGACTTACGCACTCTGTCGCTGGCGCGCGTCTCCGACGCGTTGCCTACTGGTTTCGCGTCTGTGACGCGCGGGGCCAACGAGACCAGATGGGGCGAAAGGCGGCGTTTGGAAACGCCAAGCCAAGAAACCACGCGTCAGAGACGCGCGCTAGCGGCGGACTGCGTAAGTCCTGTGTCAATTGGCTGGTAGCCATTCAACACGCTTTTGCACAACTAATTGCCTCATTCATAGGCATTTAAGGTGACGTGGCCGCCTTGATGCAGGTAGGCATCGCGGCGAAAGAGGGCCAAATCGGCTTGCACCATTTCCTGCACCAGCGCGGCCAGGTCGTAGCGGGGCTGCCAGCCGAGTCGGGTTTTGGCCTTGGTAGGGTCGCCAATCAACAGCTCCACCTCCGTGGGGCGGAAGTAGCGCGCATCAATTTTCACCACCACATCGCCGGGCTCCAGCCCGAAGTCGGAATTGTGGCAGTACACAACGCGCGCCGACTCTTCGACGCCTTCCCCGCAAAACGCAAGCTCAATACCGAGCTCGGCAAAAGCGAGCCGGACGAACTCGCGCACGGTCGTCGTGACGCCGGTCGCAATTACATAGTCTTCGGGCGTGTCTTGTTGCAGCATGCGCCACATGGCCTCCACGTAGTCTTTGGCGTGGCCCCAGTCGCGCTTGGCGTCCAGATTGCCCAGAAACAGTGTTTGCTGCAGGCCCAGGGCAATGCGGGCGGCCGCCCGCGTAATCTTGCGCGTCACGAAGGTTTCGCCGCGGAGCGGGCTTTCGTGGTTGAACAGGATGCCGTTGCAGGCGAACATGCCGTAGGCCTCGCGGTAATTCACCGTTATCCAGTAGCCGTAGAGTTTGGCCACGGCGTAGGGCGAACGGGGATAGAACGGGGTAGTTTCGCTCTGGGGTACCTGCTGCACCAGCCCGTAGAGCTCGGACGTGCTGGCCTGGTAAATGCGCGTTTTAGCGGCCAGGCCCAGTATGCGAACTGCCTCCAGGAGGCGCAGCGTGCCGATTCCGTCGACGTCGGCGGCATACTCCGGCGTGTCGAACGACACCTTGACGTGCGACATGGCACCCAGGTTATAAATCTCGTCGGGCTGCACCTGCTGGATGATGCGAATCAGGTTGGTGGCGTCCGACAAGTCCCCGTAGTGCAGTAAAAAGCGGCGGTCCCGCACGTGCGGGTCCTGATACAGGCGGTCAATTCGCTCGGTGTTAATCATGGAGGAGCGGCGCTTGATGCCATGCACCTCGTACCCTTTACTGAGGAGTAGTTCGGCCAGATAGGCCCCGTCCTGGCCGGTGACCCCGGTGATAAGTGCGCGCTTCATATGCAGGGAGAAAAAGGGTTGAGACAGCAAATGGGCCTTGTGCGAAAAAAGGCGCTGTAATTGATTGGAAAATTAGAAGCGGCGTTTAGCTTAAAATATGATTATAAACATTTTAAATAAAAATTTACGGCTGGTTTCATCTATTCCGAAGCCTACAGCAGAATACCCACGTGTCTATAAGTTCCGCGCAAGCCATTGAGCCGCTGGCAATTGGTATAATGTTGCGCATTGCCCGGCCCCTCACGGGCTTGGCCCCAGCGGCCGCCTCCGGGCCCACGCGCAGACGCCGAAACCGCTCTAGTTAGCGCCCGCCGCCAGTGGGGCTGGCTTGAAGGGCGGGCCCTGGATGCGATGCGCCGCCCTGCCGCCCGCCGGCTTCAGCTGCTCGTGGACTTGCCGGACCAGCACGCTGCTGAACAAGGGAATGCCGTTCGAATTCAAGTGCCCAACGTCTCGCCACAGGTATGCGCTGCCCTGCAAAGCGGGCATGGCGCGCTGGCCATAGTTGAGGTAGGGCACCTCGTGTTTCCGGAGCAGGGAGTCGACCAGCGCCGCGGCGCGCGCCAGGCGTGGAGGCGTCCGGTAGTAGGGCGAGGTGAAACAAATGAGGTTCACCCGCGCGGGCTCACACAAGGAAACGAATGCCTGCAGCTCCTGCAGGGGGGCACGGTTTAGCTTAGCCGGGCGCTGCTGCAGCTGCTGGCTGGAGTAAAGCGTGTTGAGACTGTCGCGGTGGCTGGGCGCCAGGGGCTGGAAGCCATAATCGGTGGCGGTGCCGGGCAGGAGCCAGTTTTTGGCCAGGGTAAGAAGCCGGCCGTTGTGCCGGTAGAGGGCCGAATGGAGCTTCACCCGTTCGGCCCAGCCCTGGGCGTTGAGGTGGCGCGTTACGTAGTCGTTTTGCCCATAGAAGTAGCTGAGCAGCTGCAGCTGCCCGGTGTCGCTTTCCTGGGCGTATTCCTCCAAATCTATGTGCAGCACCACCACTGCGGGCAGCTTCTGCGCCTGCTGCATCACCGATACCAGTCCCGTGCTCAGTGCCTGGCCGCTGCCGTTGTGGGCAATGGTGAGCGCGCCCGGCCCAAAGCTGGCCGGGTCGACGTTGCAGCCCACGCGCGAATTGCCCATCAGTAGCACAGCGGGCGGGGCCGGGCGGGCCAGGTAGCCGCTTATTTGTCCGCCGTTTTGCCCGCCGCGCGCGCTGCTCCACCAATGGTTTAGTACCCGCCCCCCCACGCCGTCAACAACCAGCAGGCAGCCGGAAAAAAGGGCCAGGAACAGAAAAAAGGGCCGCATGATGCCTCGTTTTTTAGAATTGGAAATAAATAAACTGCCCGCCTGAGGATACCCCGAAACACAAAATCAGCACCGTCAGCGCCAGCGACACGGCCAGGGGCCGCCCCCACCCAGTCCGCGGCGAGAGCTGCTGGAAGGTGTAGCGGCGCAGAAAGCCAAACTCTACCAGCAGCAGCAGGCCCACGGCAAGCAGCATGGGCACCCAGATATTGGTGGTAGGCAGGAGCCCGTCGGTGAAGGAGGCCGGCGCTGCCACAATGTGGCCCACAATGTAGAGGGCCTGCGAAAAGTCCGGGGCGCGGAAAAACACCCACGTCAGACAAATCAGGTGGAAGGTGACCAGCATCCGCCCCAGCTTGGCCGGCCCGCTCAGGGGGGCGTCTACGCGCACACCCAGGAGCTTTTCTACGCTCAGGTACAGGCCATTGAGAAAGCCCCAGACCACGAAGTTCCAGGACGCGCCGTGCCAGAGCCCGCCCAGCAGCATGGTTAGCAGCAGGTTGCGATAGGTGCGCCACCGGCCATCGCGGCTGCCGCCCAGGGCAACGTAGAGGTAGTCGCGCAGCCAGGAAGAAAGCGAAATGTGCCAGCGGCGCCAGAACTCCGTCACGCTCTTGGCCGCGTAGGGCATGCGGAAGTTTTCCATCAGCCGGAACCCCATCACCTGCGCCGCGCCCAGGGCCATATCCGAGTAGCCGGAAAAGTCGCAATAAATCTGGATGGCAAAAGCATAAGTGGCCAGCAGCAGCGCCAGCCCGGAGTGCATGGGGTAATTGTCGTACACCGAATTGACGTACTGGCCGAGTACGTCCCCAATGGCAACCTTCTTAAACAGTCCCCACAGCATCCGCTGCAAGCCAATTATCGTCTGCTCGAAATCGAAGCGCTGGACTTTGTAGAACTGGGGCAGAATGTTCTGGGGGCGCTCTATCGGCCCGGCCACCATCTGGGGGTAAAACATCACGTACAACGCGTAGATGCCCAAATGGCGCTCGGCCGGAAAATTGCCCCGGTACACCTCAATGGTGTAGCTCATGGCCTGAAACGTGTGAAACGAGAGGCCAATGGGCAGGATGATATTCAGGTAGGGCAGCTCGTAGGGCGTGAGGTGCAGCCCCGCCACCAGCGCATTCACGTTGTCGGTGAAGAAGTTATAATACTTGAAAAACGCCAGCACCCCGAGGTTGGCCACGAGGCTCAGAATGAGGTAGTGCTTGCGCCGTGGGCCCTGAGCCCGCTCTATCTGGATGCCGGCTACGTAGTCGATGCCAATGGTAAAGAACAGAATCAGGACGTAAGCCGGAATAAAGGCCATGTAGAAGCCGCTGCTGGCCAGCAGCAGCAGCAGCCAGCGGAACCGATGCGGCAAGGCATAGTACAGCGCCGTGACTACGATGAAAAAAACCAGAAAAGCGATAGAATTGAACAGCATAATCAGGAATGGAATGGCGTTGCACAGCGCGGCCCGCAAGCGGAAAGCGCTGGCCAAAAGCCGCCTAAACAATCAGATGCCTCAAGAAATCGCCCACCCGGTATCTCCGCCGCCGGTGGTTGGGGCGCATGGCGCTGCGGCCCCCTACCCGGCCCGCGCCGCAAGCGGCGCGGCCTTTTCCGGGGCCGCTTTTTTGAGCAGGAAATACGCGAAATGATTGTCGCCATTCAGCGGCTGGTGCGGCTCCAGGTACAGCAGCTGGGGCTCTAGGCCGCACTCGGTGGCCAGGGTCCAGAATTCCTCGATGAAAAAGGTGGTCATATTGCCCATATTTTTGGCGTAGCCCCAGTGGTACGAGCGACTGTTGAGCTGGTGCGTGCAGTACTTAATCTGAATCAGCGCGCAGCCGGCCTCCTCCAGAATGGCATGCATCGTTCGGAGTACCCGCAGGGCGTAGTTTTTGGAGGGAAATACACAAAAAACATACGTCGAGATAATCAGGTCGCACGGCTCCGGAATAAGCGTGGCCACCCGCTCGGGCTGGGCCGCGTCGAACAGGACCGGGCGGAAATTTTCCAGCCCCACGTCCTGCATCTGCCGCCCGCACTCGTCCAGGCTGGCCTGGGTTATTTCGACGCCGTAGTACGAGCGGGCGCCCGGGCCGAAATGCACGGCGTTGGTACCGCCGCCACAGCCCCAGTCCACCACCCGGCGCGGCGTGGCCGTCAGCCAGTCGGGGCCCAGAAAGCGGTGCAGAATCCGGAGGTTATTGTAGCCAATGGACAGCCACCGCTCGTCCTGCTCGAAGATGCTTTGGCCGCGAAAGTGCGCGGGCCCGCCGTCGCGGCCCTGGTTGGAGAGACGGTTCCAATAGGCCTGCGAATCGGCAATGATGCTTTCCTCCGACTCACGAATGCCCACGTAGTTGTCCAGGAGCCGGCGGCTCACCCGGATGGCTCTTTCTAAGTGCTGTTTCATGGCGCGGGCGCAGTTACGCGGTTAGTTTATTGCTTCAATACATTAGACTTGTTCCCGAATAAGCAGAAACGAAAAAAGCGAGTCATGACCGTCGATTTTATACTTTTTTGTATTTAGGAACAAGTCTATTGATTTTAAGCAGTCACGCATGAGGGTGATACATTTTTTCACCGCTGCTTGACAACTGAATTACAGCGCGAATGTCAGCACGCTACAAGGCTCATTGATTGAGGAAAATCAATATGTTGGCTGTTCGATATCATTTTCCGGCGGGGTGGATGAGCGGAGCGAAAATTTCCATCAGCACTTATGCTGTGGAGGGCGCGCGCGCGGCTGCTTTCGAGTTCTTGCGAGCTATCCGGGCAGGCCCTGCCGCTGCCAGCCCGGCAGTTGCAGCCCCCGCCAAACGCGTGCTGCCGGCCCCGTGCCACCACACCGCCCGGGCAGCTATAGGCTTCGGATAGAGCTGAAAAGCGCTTCCTGGTAGGACCGGGCCAACGGAATTTCGTAAGCTCCGACAACCAGCCGGTTGTCCTCGATACTGTCGATGAGACGGGTGTTGACAATGTAGGACCGGTGCACGCGCTGGAAGTGGGCAAACGGAAGGCGCTCAGTCAGTTGCTTGAGCGTGGCATGGACGATGTATTTGTGATTGGCCAACACTAGCACGGAGTACATCGACATGGCTTCGATGTAAAGCACTTCGTCGAAGTTGAGCTTCACCAGCCGGTTGTTCACCTTCACGAACAGTTCCGACAAGTTGTCAAACTTGTTGCTTTTAGCGGGTAGGGGCGGCAACGAAGCCGGTTCTAGTTCCAGTGCCAGCGCGGCCCGGCGGCGGCGCACGGCCACGTCCACTGCCAGCCGAAACCGGCCGTAATCCAACGGTTTGAGAAGGTAACCGGTGACGTTCAACTCGAACGCTTCTACCGCGAGGTCCCGATGCGCAGCCACGATAATAATTTCCGGCGAGGGGCTCGGCAGTAGCGGTATCAGCCCGAGGCCGCTCAGTTCGGACTGCTCAATGTCGAGCAGTAGCACATCGACTGCTGGTTGCTGCTGCATGAAGCGCAAGGCCTGCAGCCCATCGGGCAAGCTGGCCACCAGCTCCAGGGTCTCGGTGAGCCCGACTAAATTCGACAGGGTGAGCCGACTGGTGTCGTTTCCGTCAGCTATAAGACAGCGAAGTGGAGGGAGCTCAGCCATAGCGCATGTTATTAATCTGCTACAAGGCCCTGTTTTACTAATTATTAAGCGTTAGTCAGGACAGCGGGGAATAGGGGATTCGTGCTCGAATATATCGGATGTATTTAAAACAATCAATAAACATGTAAATATACGTGTATTAAATAATATTTAATGGCCACACTAAAACTGGCCATCTCAATTCTGGTGGCCCGCGCCACCGCCCGCCGGTGCGGAGCGGGACGGGCCCGCCCGCCCGCAGCCATTGTAAAACGTCGGCCAATCACCTTGGCAATTAGTTACTTATCGCCGGGTCAATGAACTGAGCATCCTCAATCCCAAAAGTGATGCTCCTCATTTTGATGGAAACGGGAAGCGACGAGTTTTGTCAGGCCACCCGGCTACCCGCTTTGTCCTTGTGGAATGGGTATTTCCGGTGGTTCAGGCTTCTTCTCCGAACGTCCATGCGCTTACTCCCTTCTCTCTGCATCTGGTGCCTGCTGCCAGGGCTGGCGCTGCTGAGCAGCTGCGTAACCCAGAGCCAGCTGCCGTACCTGCAAAACGCGGGCTATTCGAGAACCGCCGCCACGGCCGTCGCGAACACGCCGCCCAGCTACCGCATTCAGCCCAACGACGTGCTTTCGGTGCGGGTGCAAAGCTCGCAGCCCGAGTTCAATGAGCTTTTTAACGTGGCCGATGCGCGCGCCATGTTTGGCAGCGACCCGGGCATGATGTTCCTGAGCGGCTACTCGGTGGGCAACGACGGCAACATTATGCTGCCCACCGTGGGCCGGCTGCAAGTGGCCGGCCTGGACATAATAGCCGTGCAGGCGGCGGTGCAGCAACGCGTGAGCAGCTTCGTGCGCGGGGCCAACGTGGTAGTGAAGCTGCTGAGCTTCAAACTCACGGTGTTGGGCGAGGTGCGCAGCCCGGGCCATTATTTCGTGTACAACGGCAAGGCCACGGTGCTGGAAGGCCTGGGCCTGGCCGGCGACCTCACCGAATTCGGTAACCGTCAAAAAGTTAAGCTGATTCGTCAAACCCCCACCGGCTCGGAGGTGGTGCTGCTCGACCTCACCGACCCCACCCTGCTGGCTTCGCCCTACTACTACCTGCTGCCCAACGATGCCGTGTATGTGGAGCCCCTGCGGGCCCGAACCGCCCGCGCCAACGCCGGCAACCTGGGGCTGGCTTTCTCGGGCATTTCGGCCGTGGTGCTACTGCTGAGCTTTCTCAAAATCAACTAATCATAGGACTGGGGCGGCTTTTTGTCCGCTGCCGGGGCCTTGGCATTCGCATGAAAACGCCTCCTGTATCGGCCGTCGAAGAACTGGACTTGAGCCTGTTGCTTTTCAAGCTGCGGCGGCGCTGGCCGCTGTTTGCGGGGGCGCTGGCGCTGGCCGGGGCGCTGGCCTACCTGTACCTGCTGCTCACGCCGCCCATGTACGGCCTGCAGGCTACCATGCTGCTCGGCGACCAGGCCACGGGCTCGAAACGGGCGCAGGAGCTGCTGCAAATTTTGGAAGTGCACGACAAAGGCTTGAAAATGGAGGACGAAGTGGGCCTGATTACCTCGGCCGGCGTGGTGCGGGAAGCCCTGCGCCGCCTACCCTACGCCGTGGCCTACTACCGCGAGCCCGCCTCGTGGCTGAACCGGCTGCGGCCGGTACTGGTGCGCGAGCAGCCCGCCGCCGCCATGCCGTTCCGGGTGCTGGCCGACCTGACCGTGCCCCAACTGACGGACGTGCGCATTTACGTGGCCCCAGCCGGGCCGGGACGCTACCGGCTGCAGGCCGCCGCGGCCCGCAGCCAGCTGGCCGACCTGCCCACGGGCCGCCTGCTGCGCGAGGTGTGGAACGTACAGCTCGATACGACCATCGTTGCCGGTGCCACCCTGCGACACCCTTTGTTGCAGGTGGTGGTGCAGCCCGTGCCCCAAGTGCCGTTCGAGGCCGGTGCCGGGCGCTACTACTTTGTGCTTAGCGACGTAGACGGCGCGGCCGGGCGCTACGCCAACGGCCTGGCCGTGCGCCCCATCGACCACGACTCGCGCATCGTGGAGCTGCGGCTGAAAAACAGCTTACCGGCACGAGGACAGACTTTCTTAGACACGCTGATGGCCGTATACGTAGCTGCCGACCTCCGCGCCAAAGACCTGACCGGCCGCAAAACCCTGGCGTTTCTGGACGAGGAAATCTCCCGGCTGACCCTTAGCCGCCGCCGGGCTGCGGGGGCGCTGTCGGTGTTTCGGGCCACGCGGGGCATGGTCGACGCAGACGCCCAGTCCTCGTCGAGCATACAGCGGCTCGGCGACCTGGAGGCCGCCCGCGCCCGCGCGGCTACCATGCGCCGCTACAGCCTGAGCCTGCTGGCCTACCTGCAAGCCAACCGCGGCGGCCAGATGGCGTCGCCCAGCAGCGCGGGCATCGACGATGGCGTGCTCAACAGCCTCATTCTGCAACTGAACGAGTTCAACAGCCGCCGGGCGGCCCTGAGCGTTAACGGCAGCAGCAGCAACCCGCTGATAGTGGTGCTCGACGAACGCATCAGCAACACCAAGGAGGCCCTGATTCAAAACCTGACCAACATGAGCCGCAGTGCCGACATTGGCCTGCGCGACCTCGACGCCCAATTGGCGCGGGTGCGCGGCCAAATCAGCCGGCTGCCGGAAGATGAGCGCCAGCTGGCCTCCCTGAAGGGAGAAAGCGACTTTAACGAGAAGAACTACAGCTTTTTGGTGGAGAAGCGCAACGAGGCGGCGCTGGCGCTGGCCACCAACACCACCGACAAGCGCGTGGTAGACCGTGCGCAGCTCAGCAGCGCCGGTCCGGAATCGCCCAATTTCAAGCTGGTGGCCCTTATTGCGCTGCTGGCGGGGCTGCTGCTGCCCACCGGCTTGGTGCTGCTGCTCGACAAGGCCAACCAGACCGTGCAGGGCCAGGAAGACCTGGCCCAGATGACGAACATTCCGGTGCTGGGCGTGGTGGCGCACGGCACCCGCGCCGAAACCAAAGACCTGGCGCATCGCAGCAAAGGCCCTATTGCCGAGTCGTTTCGCTCCATTCGGGTAAACCTGCAGTACCTGGCGGCCGGCCCCGACAAGAAAGTGCTGGGCGTGACCTCCACGGTGCCCGGCGAGGGCAAGACCTTCTGCGCCGTGAACCTGGCCACGGAGCTGGCCCACTCGGGCCGCCGCGTGGTATTGGTCGAAACCGACCTGCGGCGGCCCACCGTGGCCGCCTATTTCCCCGCGGCCGCCCCCTCCCGCCACGGGCTGGCCAGCTACCTCAGCGCGGAATGCTCCCTGGACCAGTGCCTGGCCTTCAGCGGGGTGCCAGGGCTCGACTTTATTCCCTGTGGCCCGGTGCCGGGCCGGCCTTCCCAGCTTCTCGAAACCCCGCGCATGGCCCTGCTGCTGAATTTGTTGCGGGCCGAATACGATTACGTGGTGCTGGATACGCCACCAGTGGGCTTCGTGGCCGAATATTTCGTGCTGGTGCAGCACCTCGACGCCACGGTGTACGTGGTGCGCTATAACTACACCAACCGCGGCCTGGTGAGCCGCATCAACGAACTGTATCAGGAAGAAAAAATCAGACAGGTGTACCTGGTTATCAATGATGTGCGGTTTGCCGGCAGCTATGAGTACCGCCACCAGGGCAACGCCTACAGCTACTACAAGTAACGATTTTGCCCGAACCCGCATGGCTGCTGCTAAAAACCTGACGACTGCCACCCTGCACAGCATGAGCTGGAGCACGGCCGCCACCGTAATCACGGCCGTGCTCCAGCTGGGTTACACCGGCGTGATGGCCCGGCTGCTGGCGCCGACCGCCTTCGGACTGGTGGCGCTGGCGGGGGTGGTTATTCGCTTCGGTACCTATTTTTCGCAGATTGGGCTGGAGCAGGCCCTGGTGCAAAAGCCCGACATGAGCGAGGAGGACGTGCGGGCGGCCTTCACGTCGGGGGCGCTGCTGGGGGCGGTGAGTGCGCTGGTGCTGGCCGCTGCCGCCCCGCTGGCCCGGCTGGTATTCGACGAGCCGGCGGTGGTGCCGCTGGTGCGTCTGATGGGCCTGGGGCTGCTGCTCAACGGCTTGTCTGCCACCGCGCTGAGCATTTTACGCCGCAACATGGCCTTTCGGACCCTGGCCGTTATCGAAACCAGCGCCTACGTGCTGGCTTACGGCGGGG
>NZ_JNLX01000164.1 GCF_000715495.1 Hymenobacter sp. IS2118
CAGACTAACCGCACTATGCAAGTTGGTGGCAAATCTGGGTCAGCAGCTCTTCTAAATAGGCATCGTTCCATCCGAGCCGCTTTCGTTTTTTCTTGATGCTGACCCGTGTGGGGTCCTGTTGCAGCAGGTTAAGCGCCATTTTGCGCACGAGGGCCAGGTTTTCCACGGCTTGGGCCTGGCGCAAGCGGTGGGCGTCTTCGCCCAGCGTCACGTCCAGGTGCCAGTGGAGCTTGTTTTCAATGGCCCAGTGGTCGCGCACGGCGGCCGTGGCCTGGGCCGGGGTCAGGCTCGCGCGGCTGCTGAGGTAGTAGCGCACGGCCTGCGACTGGGCCGGTCCGTCGACCGGGTGGCGGGTGGTCGCGACCCGGACCAGGGCGGCCAGCCCCGGCCAACGGCCTTCTTCATCGACCCAGCGCAGGTCGGTTTGGACGCTGACCTGGGTGCAGAGCGGGGTGTTGTGGGAGGCCAGGCTCCAGGATTCGAGCGTCTGCCGAGCGGGCACCTGAGCCAGGGCGCGTTCGGCCTCGGCCAAGAGCGTGGCCTGGTTCTCCTTGAGGGCCAGCAGGTAATCACCGCCTTGCTGGCAAATCTGGGCCGCGATGGCAGGTTGGCAGCTGAGCGCATCGAGGCTGACGAGGCAGCCGCGTACGTCGAGTAGGGCCAGTACGTCGGGGATGGCCGCCAGTTCGTGGCCTTTGCCCGCCGTGGCCACCTGGGCCAGGCTCAGGCCCTGGGCGCTGGCCACGGCCGACACCACGTGCAGCGCCTGCGGGCCGGAGCCGCGCAGGGTCTTACCGTCGATACAAACCTGGCCGAGTTGGTCGGCGGGCAGCACCTGCCGCATCCAGGCCAGAAAGGCCGCGTTGAACGCCGCCGCGTCCAGGTGCTGAAAGACCCGCCGGAAGGTATCGTCGGACGGAATACCGTTGTCCAGCGAGAGGTAGCGCCGAAAGACGGGTTCTTTCTGCTGGCCAAACCAGGCGATTTCCTCAAAATCGTCGGCCCCGCTCAGCACAGCTAGCACGCTGATAACGAGAATGTCTAATAGTTTGTGGCGAAAGTTTTTATTCTGCCGCCGGAAGTCCGGCACGTCGGCTAAGTGGGTGAGTAACGACATCGAACCAAGGGGGTAAGCCGCAAATTTACCCTTGCGCACATAGTGCGGTTAGTCTGTATAGTTGGTCCAGTTTATCAATCTCCTTCTTCACCTCGTCAATCAATGCTTGCTCAGTGGGCAGATACAGCTGGTACTTGCTGGCCAAAATGGTCTGGTTATCGGCTGGGAGACTGATTTTCACCACCGCGTCGTTCTTATCGGCGCAAAGCAGGATGCCGATGGTGGGGTTTTCGTGGGGCAGCTTTTCGAGGCGGTCGTAATAGTTGACGTACATCTGGAGCTGGCCCAGGTCCTGGTGAGTGAGCTTGTCGGTCTTGATTTCGACCAGCACGAAGCACTGTAGTAGCCGGTTGTAGAACACGAGGTCCACGAAGAAGTCGTCGCCGTCCAGGTGCAGGCGCTGCTGCCGGGCCACGAAGCTAAAGCCGTTGCCCAGTTCCAGCAGAAACTCCTGCAGGTGCGTTATCAGGGCAGTTTCCAGGTCGCGCTCGTAGTAAGCGGCTTCCCGCTTCAGGCCTAGAAACTCCAGCACCATGGGGTCTTTGATGATGTCGCGGGCCTCTGTGGGCGGCTTTTCCTGGCGGGCCACGGCCATCACGGCGGCCACGTCATTGCTCAGCAGCAGGCGCTCGAAGAGCTGGCTGTTCACCTGCCGCTCCAGCTGCCGGGCTGACCAGTTGTTTTTGGTCGCTTCGGCCACGTAGAATTCGCGCTTATCCACGTTATCAAGCTGAATAAGCTTACGGTAATGCGTCCAGCTGAATTGTGAACGCAGCGCGGTCACAATTGGAAAGGTGCGGTAGAATTGCACGTACCAATGCAACTGCCGCCCTGAAAAGCCGCTGCCAAACTGCGGCTCAAGCTCCGCCGCTAAGCCCTTGATGAGCTTGCTGCCGTAAGCGGCCCGGTCGGCTCCGTGCTGCTCTTCCTCCAGGATGATTTGCCCGATGTGCCAGTAGAGCAGGACCCGCTCGGCATCGACGGCCCGCACCGCCTGCTGGCGCGCCTGCGTGATGAGGCCGCGCACGGCGGCCAGGAATTCCGGGTTAATGCTCATCGGGCGATGGGGGGTGGAAGAACGGCAATGAAGTAGTTCAGGGAAGCAGTAGCAAAACCTGCGTAACTGTTTCCGGCACCGGACGAAGGGGTGATGGCCCCACGCAAGCGAAAAAGGGACTGCCGTAGCCGTCGCATTTAGTCCGGGTTTTCTCCTTGATACAACTTGGCAAAGTTATTCATGACGCGACCAAGGGCTGCGACCTCGTGTACCAAGGAATAGCGGTGGCTGCAGCGGGGGCTACACGCCGCCCTAGCGGTACCACTCGGCCCGGACGTCGGACCCGTACCGGACGGCGCAACGCGTGAACAGCTGCGAATTGGCCCGTCTCGGTGAACAGTTCCAGCGGCCCATGCACTGGTGCAGGGTGCGGGACCCCATACACTGAACGTGCCCACGGTGGGCCTGGCCGCGGGCCTCTACACCGTGCGCCTGTTGCACGACGGGGCCACGGCCTGCCGCAAGTTGGTGGTGGAGTAACCGTGCCGCTGGTTGGTTCGGGGCTGTTTCATGGGCTCTGAGCACGTGACGCGCCTCCTAAAGCTGACGATGCGCGGCTACGTCGAACTACCCTTTTGTGGCCGCCTCGTCGCCCGGTGCTGGGTGCCGGGGCATCTTACCATCTGCTTGCCCAAGTGAGGGTTAGCCGGGGCTGCTTGCAACGGCAGGTGACACCTCGGGGTCGGAATGGGTGATGGCGGGGTCGTCGACCAGGTCCCGAACGTCGAGGGCCAGGGCGCGACTCAACGAAATAAGCAAATCCAGGGTCGGGGCCAGCTGGCGCAGCTCAATGCGCTTGATGGTGGACTGTTCCACGTTGGCGATGTCCGCGAGTTTCTGCTGGGAATAGCCGCGGGCTTGGCGCAATGACCGAAGCCGGTTGGCAAATACTTGGAGACCGACCGGATTTTTCACGGAGCAAGGTGGGACGCCAAGCGGGAGCAATTAAGGGCGTATACGCCCTTAATTGCTCCCGCTGTCGTATCATTGCACTCGTTGCATTTTTATCCATCGCTTCCCTGTTCGCTATTCCTCTGCCTCTTGAAGTGCATAGGGCAGCGACTACACGGGCTAATCCAGTGCGTTTCGCCAATGCTACTTCCTGATTTGCTACCGCCCCATTCCGGTCCCCGACGCATTTCCTTTGCGCACACTTCAGCGCGGCTGGTGGAGCAGGCGCTGATAGATGCCAACGCGCGGCGGGAGCGCCACTTTCCCGCCCTGAGTCCGGCTACCTGGAGCGAGGTGCTGCGGCAGTTGCAACCCGACGTGCTGGTGCACGGGACCGTGGTCATCTTTGATTGGCAAGGTCTCGCGCGCCAGGTCCAGGGCCTGGCCCTGGTCTTAAACATGCCCACGCTGGACCTGCCCATTGACGCGCCGAGTGCCATCGCGTCGACCGCGGACGAAGCACTCCGGGCTTACCAACGGCAAGCCGTGGCGGCGCTGGCAGAAATGCAGGAGAATGCACCGGCGTACGGCCCGCTTACTTACGCGTTGCTGATGAAACTGGCCTACGGCCACCCCCCGGTCGTG
Source organism: Hymenobacter sp. IS2118 (assembly GCF_000715495.1). Classification (GTDB taxonomy): domain Bacteria; phylum Bacteroidota; class Bacteroidia; order Cytophagales; family Hymenobacteraceae; genus Hymenobacter. Next base: position 3,711 of record NZ_JNLX01000164.1, read on the forward strand.
ACGTCCGACGTTGCGGTCGAGGAGGTGCGCCAGGACCCGGCAGGTACGGGTTGCCCGCCGGTCCCCGAATCGCTCGTGCCGTTGCCGGTTGCTGCCGAGCACACTGGAGATTCGTTAAAACGGAGGCAAGGGCCCGGTTTATCACCGCGGCTGTCTAAGAAGCTGTTTAAGTTAAATTTGTGGCTACATTAACCGCAGAAGTCATACATGAGAATAAAGAAATATACCTCTGACCTAGATTTAGCAGCATGGCAGCGTATTGAGTCTTTGATTACGGTGCGTCGGCGCAGCAAATGGCCCTTGCGAGAAGTGATGAATGGAATTTTATACGTACTCAAAAACGGCTGTGGCTGGCGCGATTTACCCGGCGAGTTTCCCTGCTGGAACACGGTCCATTACTACTTCGCCAAGTGGGGCAAGGACGGAACCTGGGAAAACATAAACGCCTGTTTACTGGTGGATTATCGCGAGAAATACCCCACCGCTGAAAAAAAAAGGCCGGTTGTCTGACAATTTTAATGGAGCAGCGCTGCTGGCTTACCTTGGGGCATGAATGAGCTATCCTTTTACACCGACCTGCTGGGCTTGCCTCAAGTGGTCCTGACGGGCGTCACGGTCACGAAAACGACCATAGAAATCGCCTGTACCTTGACCGACACGCGGACGCTATGTCCTTCCTGTGGGGTAGAATGCACAGTGGTCAATGACCGGACCACGCGCCGGGTGCGTGACTTAAATATTTCGGAGCGAGCGGTTTACCTGCTGGTGCGCGTGCGGCAGTTTCGCTGCCCGCACTGCGGCAGTTGCCCGAGCGAGCGCCTACCGTTTGCCGATGCCAATAAGAGCTACACCCACCGGCAAGCCCGGTACGTATTTGCCTGGTGCCGCAAACAAGCCTACTGCGAAGTGGGGGCCATCGTGGGCATGCACGCCAAAACGGTGGAGCGCCTGGTCCTCGACCAGTGCCGGCAGGCCGAGCAACTGCCCCAGCGCTACGTCGGTCTGCGGCGCCTGGGCATTGACGAGCAAAGCCACCGCAAAGGCAAGAAGCACTTTATCTGCCTGCTCACCAACCTGGACACGGGCACGCTGGTCGACATTCTGCCAGACCGCAAAAAAGAAACCTTAGTCGCTTATTTCCAACGGCTTGGTCCAGCTTTTTGTCAGCAGATAACCGCCGTTAGCTGCGACATCTGGCAGCCGTATCTGGCCGTAGCGGCCACCTGTTTCCCGCAGGCCACGCTGGTACTGGACCGGTTTCACGTGGTAAAATTGCTTAATCAGGGCCTGGATGCCTTCCGGCGACGCTTGCGCCAGGAGGCCCCGGACGAAGCGGGCTACAAACAGCTCAAATGGGTGCAATTCAAATTGTCGCTAGGCCTCTCTTGCGGGATTGAAGGGTTCAATTTGCTGTCGCACCAGTTGCCATCGGTTACTCATGGCGCAGACGCGCAGGGTCAAGACGCGTTGGGCGCCGTTTTTGCCCCAGCGTTGGCCCGCCCGCTT
>NZ_JNLX01000165.1 GCF_000715495.1 Hymenobacter sp. IS2118
CAGACTAACCGCACTATGCAAGTTGGTGGCAAATCTGGGTCAGCAGCTCTTCTAAATAGGCATCGTTCCATCCGAGCCGCTTTCGTTTTTTCTTGATGCTGACCCGTGTGGGGTCCTGTTGCAGCAGGTTAAGCGCCATTTTGCGCACGAGGGCCAGGTTTTCCACGGCTTGGGCCTGGCGCAAGCGGTGGGCGTCTTCGCCCAGCGTCACGTCCAGGTGCCAGTGGAGCTTGTTTTCAATGGCCCAGTGGTCGCGCACGGCGGCCGTGGCCTGGGCCGGGGTCAGGCTCGCGCGGCTGCTGAGGTAGTAGCGCACGGCCTGCGACTGGGCCGGTCCGTCGACCGGGTGGCGGGTGGTCGCGACCCGGACCAGGGCGGCCAGCCCCGGCCAACGGCCTTCTTCATCGACCCAGCGCAGGTCGGTTTGGACGCTGACCTGGGTGCAGAGCGGGGTGTTGTGGGAGGCCAGGCTCCAGGATTCGAGCGTCTGCCGAGCGGGCACCTGAGCCAGGGCGCGTTCGGCCTCGGCCAAGAGCGTGGCCTGGTTCTCCTTGAGGGCCAGCAGGTAATCACCGCCTTGCTGGCAAATCTGGGCCGCGATGGCAGGTTGGCAGCTGAGCGCATCGAGGCTGACGAGGCAGCCGCGTACGTCGAGTAGGGCCAGTACGTCGGGGATGGCCGCCAGTTCGTGGCCTTTGCCCGCCGTGGCCACCTGGGCCAGGCTCAGGCCCTGGGCGCTGGCCACGGCCGACACCACGTGCAGCGCCTGCGGGCCGGAGCCGCGCAGGGTCTTACCGTCGATACAAACCTGGCCGAGTTGGTCGGCGGGCAGCACCTGCCGCATCCAGGCCAGAAAGGCCGCGTTGAACGCCGCCGCGTCCAGGTGCTGAAAGACCCGCCGGAAGGTATCGTCGGACGGAATACCGTTGTCCAGCGAGAGGTAGCGCCGAAAGACGGGTTCTTTCTGCTGGCCAAACCAGGCGATTTCCTCAAAATCGTCGGCCCCGCTCAGCACAGCTAGCACGCTGATAACGAGAATGTCTAATAGTTTGTGGCGAAAGTTTTTATTCTGCCGCCGGAAGTCCGGCACGTCGGCTAAGTGGGTGAGTAACGACATCGAACCAAGGGGGTAAGCCGCAAATTTACCCTTGCGCACATAGTGCGGTTAGTCTGGACCAGCAGTAGCTCGGCACCAAGTGGCCAAGTGCCTGCTAAGGGGCGGTACGAGTTTACGAAACCCGTCTACGATTCAAAGTTTACGAAATGGCCAAGGCAGATGGGTTTCGTAAACTTTCCAAAGGGAGCCTGGTCCCCGCCAAAGCACCACGCCAGCCGTGTCCTGAATGGAAGCCGAAAGCGGCGTTTTTCAAGAAGTGTCCGAGAACGAGGGTTGGGTGAAATAAAAAAAATGGCTAGACCGCAACCAACAAGGGATTGAGACTATAGCCCCAATCCCTTGTTGGTTGCGGTCTAGCTGTAAGCCCTTAGGCAGCCAGGTACTCCGTCGTGTCCTGAACCTTGGCGTAGAAAGAGGATAGCGCGGCTAAAAATGCCGTCTGCACGTCGGCGGCTTTCACCTGCGCACCATTTACTTCCAGGTCTCTGGTGGCACAGGCATCCCCGATGACGGTGCATTCAAAGCCCAGGTCGCGGGCGGCGCGGGTGGTGGCATCAATGCACATGTGCGTCATCATGCCCGTAATCACTAAGTCCTTGACCCCGAGCCCTTGCAGATGCGCCAGCAGGTCCGTCTCCCGGAAGCTGTTCGGGTAGTATTTCTGCACTGTTTTTTCGCCGGCTTCCGGTTTCACGTTCGCGTGAATCTCGGCCCCTTCAGTGCCGGGCAGGAAGAACGTCGCGTCGGGAGACACTCCCAGGTGGTGCACGTGGACGATGGGCAGGTTTTCCTCGCGGAATTTGGCCAGCACAAGCTTGACGTTTTCGCTGGCTGGCAAGGGGCCCACGAGCTCCATGGCACCATTGGCAAAATAATCGTTTTGAACGTCGACAATAATCAGGGCTTTGCTCATTTTACTTTTTTGTTAGGGTGAAAATATGCGGTGAATTTACCGGGAGGTGAAAGCCGGATGACGACCAAATGAGGTCGAAGTCCGGCCATTTTGTTAACCCAGCCGCTGAACCGAATCTGCATGCTAAGGCAGGGCTAAGTGACTAAACGTTAGTTATGGACTTAACGGTCCAAAATTAAGCAAAAAAATGTGAACAGACCTGCGCTACCCGTCCAGGTGGGATAGGAGCAGCTGCAGGGAATCGTCGAGCTGCTGCGGGCTATAGCCGGCCCGGGCCATCACCTGTAGCCCCGGAAAGGCCAGCACCAGCAATTTGGCCAGGTCCCGGGCCGGCCGCGGGCTGGTCAGCGCGCCCGCTTGCTGCCCCCGTTCGATGGTGCGCGTCAAGAGGTCCTCCATCAGCTGCAGGTCCTGCACCACGCGTTGGCGCACCTCCGGGTCGTGCGGGGCCAGCTCGACGGCCTGGTTGATGCTCATGCATCCATAAGCGGGTTCGGCGTCGTTCACGCTGGCGAAAAGCTGGTGAAAAAAAGCGTCGATGGCCGGGCGGACGGCTCCCTGTTCCAGCACGTGGTGCGCCGCACGGGCCCGGTCCTGCCGGTAAGTGTCAAACGCGGCAATAAACAGCTCCCGCTTGCCGCCAAACGTGGCGTACAGACTGCTCTTGCTTAGCCCGGTCGCCGCCAGCAAGTCCGTTACGGAAGTGGCCTCATAGCCCTTGCGCCAGAACACGCCCAGGGCCTGACGAAGTGCTTCGGTGGTATCAAATTCCTGGGGACGCGGCATCGAATGGAGGACTTATGAGGCGCAAGTTACAATTAAGAACCGTTCGGTCCAAAATAAAATTCCTGCCCTCGAATAACGCTCGGGTAAGTCGGAGGGCCCGGCACGTTTGCCTTAGTCAGCAGTGGGGATTGGTAAACAAGTACGCTCCCCCCGACTCGGTAGCGCGGGCTTCTACCTTTTGTGCCTCCTGGCTTGCTATGCGATGAAGTAGTTGGTGCGACGGCGTAAGCAACGATACAAACGTTCGTTTTCGCTATCGCGCCTCGCTACGCTTGTAGCACGGTTTTGCCTTGTGAGCACTCCCTAAGCGGCTTGGCTTGGGAGTCGAAGGTTTTGCCCTGCTTGTTTAACGACACGTCAGAAGCAGAAAAGAGCTTAGCGTGTCAATCCGCCCTTTTGAAAGAAGAATCCCGGGTAAGACCCGGAAAACTATTTCGGCTCCCCGCTGCCGGGTGCGGGCGTTGCCGGGGGCGTGGGCAGCCCCGCCGTGAGCCGGCCCAAATCGACGTGTGATTTGGCTGTGTTTTCGTAAACCTCAGTCAGGATTTCCATGAGCGGCTTGGCCAGCTCGGGGCCGTTGCGGGCTACGGCGCTGGTCAGCACGTTGTGGTAAAAGGCGGCAATAGCGTCGCTGTCCCACAAGCTGCTGATGTTGGTGTGCAGGGCTTGCATTTGCGCAAGGGAAGTGTCGATGAGTTTCTGGTCAGCTTCGGTCATGGGTTTTGCTAAAAAAAGCGGCAGGCTTTTCCATACGGATGCCTACCGTTTTCGTGTTCAATTAAACGTGTTTTGAAGTGCTAAAAGCTGCCTCAAATAGCTTTAGGAGACAACGTTTTGGGGTTTGCGCACAATCTCAGTCTCGCCCAGCACTTGCTCCACCCAGCCTTTGCCCCAGTCTTCGAGCTCCTGCGCACTCCAAATCTGGGGGTAGAAAATGCGGCGCTGGAACTTGGGAGGCAGGTAGTTGCGCCAGTTGGTGCCCCCGGTGGCGGCCACGTCGGTGGGGTTGCGCTGCAGGTAGCGCACCGCCGATTTGTAGTGCATCAGCGGCCAGTTCACGTTCACGCTCACGTCGAGCTGGCGCATGGCGCGCAGCAGGCGCGGGTGCTGCTGGTCGGCTGCGGGCAGGCGCTGCACCACGGCCCACACATTGCGCTCGTGGTAAGCTTCGGCGTGGCGCACGAGGTCGGCGGTGTACTTGCGCTCGAACTCGATAAGCGTGAGGGCTTTGGCGCCGCTGTCCTCGATGGTGGCGCCGGCTTTCCAGTAAATGCAGCCCAGCAGCTGGTCGTAGTCGTGGGCCGAGGCTTCGCCCAGGGCCTGCCGCTTGGCCTTGTCGGTGAGGTTTTCGAGGCTGGTGCTCGCGATTTCTATCATGCGGTACTGCACCGACTGAAACCCCGAGGCGGGCATGAGCGCCATGCGGAAATCCAGAAACTGGTCCTTGTCCATGCCATCGACCATGACATCAAACGAGTCGATGAGGTTGTCGAAATAGCGGTTGATGCGACCCAGGCGCAGCACGACTTCGCCGAGCGTGGGCGCGCTCAGGTCCCCGATTTGCTCGTATTCGCAGAGGCAGAGCTTAAAGTACAGCTCCGAAATCTGGTGGTACATGATAAAAATCCGCTCATCGGGCAGGTTCGTGAGCGGCCGCTGCAGCGAGAGCAGCGTGTCGAGCTCGATGTAGTCCCAATAGTTGATGTACTTGGCGTGGTACAGGCCTTCGAGGTAGGCGGCCAGGTCCTGGCCGTCGGGGGCGTAGCGGGCCTGCAGCCGTCGGAGCTGCTCAAATACGGCCGGCGAAAATTCGTCCGGCAAAGGATGGGTGGGCATGGGCGTGGGGTGGGTGGATGGGGGAAATCAGCCTGGGTGGGCCTGGGCAAATATCGTTAAAATAACGAGCCACCCGGCTTGTGGCAGGTGCCGCCGCGCCACCTGGGGCAACTGCTGGGGCAACTGATTAAGCCCCGGCCGCATCTTTGCCGGGAATCCGGTCCCGAAAGCCCGTCGACCACCCGCCCATTGTGGCTGGGCGGCAATATTTGGGGCGTGGTAGGGGCTGGTATGGCGCCAATCCGCTACTTTTAGGCCCATAACACCACGTATGGCGCAAGTTGATGGCCGAAAAATCCAGTATTTTTGATATGATTGGGCCCGTGATGATAGGGCCCAGCTCGTCGCATACGGCCGGGGTAGTGCGCATTGCCCGGGCGGCCATCCGCATGCTGGGCAGTATTCCCACCGAGGCCGTCGTCACGTTTTACAACTCTTTTGCCCGCACCTACGAAGGCCACGGCTCCGACCGCGCCATTGTGGCGGGCCTGTTGGGCTACGCCCCCGACGACACCCGCATTCGTACCGCGTTCGACCATGCGGCCGAAGCCGGCCTGAACTACACGTTTCAGAGCGTGGGCAACGCCTCCACCATGCACCCGAATACCATTAAGCTGAGCCTGCACGACAGCGGCACCGGGCACCGTGTGGAGATAGTGGGGCAGAGCCGGGGCGGTGGCGTTATCCGCATTGTGGAAGTGGATGGGTTTCCCTCCGATTTTTCCGGCTCGCTGCACACGCTTATTATCGATGCCAACGACGTGCCCGGCTCCATTGCTTTCATCGCCTCGGTTATCGCGCACGACCAGTGCAACATCGCCACCATGTTTGTGAGCCGCAAGGGCCGCAACGACGCCGCCCGGCAGTTCATCGAAATGGACAGCCCCATCAAGGAAATAACGCTGGCTTATTTGCGTCAGCTCAGCTGGGTACAGCGCATCACCTACATTCCCACCCTCGAATAATGACGCCCGCAAATCCTGTTCGGGTTATTTTCGCCTCTTCCAAGCACTATTTTTCTGCAAGATGAAACGAAGGACTATGCCACTTTTTGAAGCCCGGCCATTGGCTTTGGCGGGGTTTGTGGGGGTGCTGCTGGCGCTTGCCCCCGCCGCAAATGCCCAAAATTCAGCGGTTCCTCCAGTGCCGCCGGCGGCGCAGCTGGGGCGGCCCCAACTGCCCGTCACCGGCCCCTGGACCCTGCAGCGCGCCGTGGACTACGCCCTGCAAAACAACCTGACCGTGCGCCAGAGCGAGCTCACGGCCCAGCAGCAGGAAGCCATTCAGCGCCTGAACCGGGCCGCGCTGCTGCCCACCGCCGGCCTGAATGGCACCCAGGGCTTCAACTTCGGTACCAACCGCGACCCCTTCACCAACCAGTTTCAGCAGCTGAACGTGCGGACCAACAACTTCAGCGCTACCGCGCAGCTGACGTTGTTTTCCGGGTTTCAGCTGCGCAACACGGTGAAGCAGGGGGTGCTGGATGCCCAGGCCGCGCGCATTGATATTGCCAAGGCGCGCAACGACTTATCGCTGAACGTGGCCTCTTCCTTTCTGCAGCTGCTGCTGGCCCAGGAGCTCATCCGGGCTTCGGAGGCGCGTCTCGGGACGGTGCGCGCCCAGGTAACGCAAAGCGAAAAGCTGCTCAAGGCCGGGGCCGTGGCCGAAGGCAACCTGCTCGATAGCCGTGCCCAGCTGGCCGGCGAAGAACGTACGCTCGTGACCGCCCAGAACCAGCGCGACCTGGCCCAGCTCACGCTGGTGCAGCTGCTGAACCTGGACCCGGCCACGGCCACGCAGTTCCAGGTGGACGTGCCCGCCCTCGCCGACCCCACGGCTTACACCACCTCGCCCGACGGGCTGGACCCCAACGCCACCTACGAGCTGGCCCGCCAGAACCAGCCCGACGTGCAGGCGGCCGATTTGCGCGTGGAAAGCGCCCGTCGGGGCATCGACATTGCCCGCGGCGCCTATTATCCCCGCCTCACGGTGGCTGGCGGCGTGCAAACCGGTTTTTCATCGGTGCGCACCCAGTTTCAGCGCACCCAGGGTGAGCCGGTAGAAGTGCCCGTACTTCAGCGCGACCCGGCCGCGCCGGGCGGCTACTCGCCGTCGCCGTTCGTGCTGCTGAGCCCTCAGTTTAATACCCAAACATTGCCCTACAATTTTTTTGACCAGTTGGGCGACAACCGGGGTGAGTTTGTCCAGTTTAGCCTCAACATCCCCATCCTCAACGGCTTGCAAAGCCGGGTGGGGGTGCAGCGGGCTCAGGTGAATGTGCAGCAAGCTGAGCTGCGCTCCGAGCAAACGCGCCTGCAGCTGCGCCAGACCATTCAGCAGAGCTTCGCTGACGCGCTGGCGGCCCAGCGCCGTTTCACGGCCAGCTCCCGGCAGGTCGACGCCCTGCAGCTGGCTTTCCGCAACGCCGAAATCCGTTTCAATAACGGCTTGCTTAACGGCACCGATTTCAACATTGCCCGCAACAACCTCACGGCCGCCGAATCGGACATGATTCAGGCCAAGTATGAATTCTTCTTTCGCCGCAAGGTGCTCGAATTCTACCAGGGTAAGCCACTGGCTTTGTAAGTGTTAAGTCAATAGCTACTCGCCCATTCCAATAATATCTTCATAAGCCAATGGTTATTGGCTAACTGCAAAAAAATGAAAAACAACCGTATACTCTACATTCTCGTGGGCGTGTTGGTGGTCGCACTCGCGGCGTACACCGTGGCCAAAAAACAGGGGTGGGTGGGCAAGCCTACCGGGGTGGAAGTGCTGGTGTCCAAAGCCGGCCCCGTCACTATTGTTGAAAAGGTGAGCGCCTCGGGCAAGTTGCAGCCCGTAACGGAGGTGAAAATCTCGCCCGATGTTTCCGGTGAAATCATTCAGCTGTACGTGCAGGAAGGCGACTCGGTGCTCAAGGGCCAATTGTTGCTGCGCATCCGGCCGGATAACTACCAGGCGCAGGTGGCCGTGCAAAATGCCCAGGTGGGTACCCAGCGCGCCAACGTGGGCCAGGCCCAGGCCCGCTTGCAACAGTTGCTGGCTTCGGCCAAGCAAACCGAGCTTTCGTACCGCCGCAATGCCTCGTTGTTCAAGCAAAAGGTGATTTCGCAGGCCGATTACGAAGCCAGTCAGGCGGCCTACAACGCCTCGCAGGAGGAAATTAACAGCGCCCGCCAGTCCATCCGGGCTTCGCAAAGCACCGTGAACGCAGCCTCGGCCTCGCTGGACGAAGCCCGCCGCAACCTCGACAAAACCACGATTTACGCCCCCGTTAGCGGTACCATTAGCAAGCTTAATGTGAAGAAGGGTGAGCGGGTAGTGGGTACCAGCCAGATGGCCGGCACCGAGCTGATGCGCATCGCCAACCTCAACAACATGGAGGTGCGGGTGAACGTGAACGAGAATGACGTGAACAACGTGAACATCGGCGACTCGGTGGACGTGGACGTGGACGCGTACAGTAGCCGGGGCGAAAAATTCAAGGGCCTGGTGACCAACATCGCCAACACCGCCAAAGACGCGCTGACGGCCGAGGCCGTGACGGAATTTGAAGTGCGCATCCAGATGCTGCCCGAGAGCTACCGCCACCTGCAGCGCGTGGTAGGCGGCAAAACCATCGTGCCCTTCCGGCCCGGCATGACGGCTTCGGTCGACATTGTGACGGACCGTAAAAGTGGCGCCTTGAGCGTGCCACTGGCCGCCGTAACCACCCGTTCGGACTCGGCGGCGGTGAAAGCCGGCGAGGGTAAAGACAACGAGCAGAACGGCCGTGCCGCGGTGGCCGGCGCGCCCAAGCCCGAGATTCAGGAAGTGGTGTTTGTGGTGAAAGATGGCAAGGCGGTGCTTACGCCCGTAAAAACCGGTATCAGCGACTTCCAGAGCATTGAAATTCTGAGCGGTGTGCCCGCCGGCGCACAGGTGGTGAGCGGCCCCTTCCGGGCCGTGGCCAAAACCCTGAAGGACGGGGCCCTGGTGGATATCAAGGACGCCAAGAGTCTCAACAAGGAAGCCCTTAAAGAAGAGCCCGAGACGGATAACTAGCGCCCGTTGCGTTGCAATTGAACGTCGTGCGCATTGGCCGGGGCTACGCTGTGGTACTAGTAAGGTTTACTATTGCAGCAGCGTGGGGCCGGCCAATTTTGCAGGGTGTTCCTGGCTGCTGAGCAAAGCAGCGGTGCCAAAGTAAACGCACCTTGAATGACTTGCAACCAAGTCACAATCATAACTAAAGCTTGCGCCTTGTAGCGTAACGCTTATGGCTCACCACCCAACTGATAAGCCCCACTGATTTGGAAAAAATAGCCATGTTGGGCGGCGGCTCCTGGGCCACCGCTCTCACCAAAATCCTCAGCGAAAATGGCGCCCGCGTCGACTGGTGGCTGCGTTCAAAAGACGACGTGCAGCACCTGCTGCGCACCCGCCACAACCCGCGCTATCTGTCGGCTGTGCAGTTCGACCTGAACCGGGTGTACCCGACCACCGACCTGGCCGATGCCGTGGAAGAAGCCGACTGGCTGGTGCTGGCTGTGCCCGCCGCCTACGTGCAGCCCGTGCTCGACAAGCTGGACCGTGACGCGCTGAAGCATAAGCGCGTGGTTTCGGCCATTAAGGGCATGATTCCGGGCAAAAATCAGCTGGTGACGGATTACGTGGCCGAGCGTTTCCGGCTGGGTCGTCAGCAGCTGGGCGTCGTTGCCGGGCCTTGCCACGCCGAGGAAGTGGCCCTGGAGAAGCAGAGCTACCTAACCATCGGTTCGCCGGATGCGGCGCTGGCCCAGGAGTTTTGCGAGCTGTTGCGCAACCGCTACGTGCGCGCCTATCCGGCTTCCGACCTCGACGGCATTGAGTACTGCGCCGTGATGAAAAACATCATTGCCCTGACCGGCGGCATCGCCCACGGCCTGGGCTACGGCGACAACTTTCTGGCCGTGCTGGTGAGCAATGCGGTGCAGGAAATCCGCCGGTTTTTGCAGGCCATCAACCCGCACCCGCGCGACCTCTCGGCCTCCGCCTACCTCGGCGACTTGCTGGTGACGGCCTACTCGCAGTTTTCGCGCAACCGCACGTTTGGCGGCATGGTGGGCCGCGGCTACTCCGTGAAATCGGCCCAGCTCGAAATGAACATGGTGGCCGAAGGCTACTTCGCCGTGAAAAGCATCTACGAACTGAATAAAAAGCTGAAAGTGCACATGCCCATCACCACCGCTGCCTACCGCGTGCTCTACGAAAAGGTGGCGCCCGCCGTGGAAATGGAATTGCTAAAGGACCAGCTGCGCTAGTTTGCCATGAAAGTCGTCGGCTTTACCTTCGTTCGCAACGCCATCACCTACGATTATCCGGTGGTGGAAAGCATCAATTCCCTGCTGCCGCTCTGCGACGAAGTGGTGGTGGCCGTTGGCAATTCCGCCGACGATACGCTGGGGTTAATCCGCAGCATCGCGTCGCCCAAAATCCGCATCATCGAAACCGTGTGGGACGACTCACTGCGCGAGGGCGGGCGGGTGCTGGCGGTAGAAACTGATAAGGCCCTGGCGGCCGTGCCCGCCGATGCCGACTGGGCCATTTACCTGCAGGCCGACGAGGTGCTGCACGAGGCCGACTACCCGGCCATCCGGGCTGGCATGGCCCGCTGGCAGCACGAGCAGGCGGTGCAGGGCCTGCTGCTCAACTACCGGCATTTTTACGGCTCGTACGACTACGTGGGGGATTCCTACCGTTGGTACCGGCGCGAAATCCGCATTGTGCGGCCCGGTATCGGCGTGGCCTCGTACCGCGACGCGCAGGGCTTCCGGCTGGCGGATAATGCCAAGCTGCGGGTGCGGCTACTCGATGCCACCGTGCACCACTACGGCTGGGTGAAAACGCCCGCCGCCATGCAGCGCAAGCAGGAAACCTTCAACAAGTTCTGGCATACGGACGAGTGGGTGGCCCAGAACGTGGTGCCCGCCGACGAGTTCGACTACAGCCAGGTCGATTCGCTGGTGCGCTTTGGCGGTGCGCACCCGCAGGTGATGCTGCCGCGCATTGCCGAACAAAACTGGCGCTACGAGCACGACATGAGCCGCAACCACTACCGCCCCAAAGACCAGCTCAAGCGCTGGCTGGAGCAGCTCACGGGCTACCGCCTGGGCGAATACCGCAACTATATACTTCTGTAATCCCTGGTCAACCGCCAGGCAACGCGATGCTCAACTGGCTTCCTCTGGCCCTGCTCACGGCCCTGTGCCTGGCCCTCTATAATTTCTTTATCAAGTTGGCGGCCAACCACGTTCCGGCGGCCGTGGGCGCCGTGGTGTTGCAGCTGGTGGCGGCGGGGCTGGGAGCCATCTGGCTGGTGAAGCTAAAGCTGCAGGGCGAGCCGCTGACCATTACTGGCAAGGGGCTGATGCTGTCGGCATTGGCAGGTTTGGGGGTTGGCCTGGCTGAAATCCTAACCTTTGTGGTCTTTCAGCGCGGCGTTGATTCCTCGGTGGGCACGCCCGTTATCGTGGGCGGTTCGGTGTTGCTGACGGCCGTACTGGGCGTGCTGGTGCTGCGCGAAGGCTTGTCGATGCCCCAGGCGGGCGGGCTGGTCCTGATTGTGGTGGGCATCGCCTTGCTGGCGCGGGGGCATTAGGTGGTGAGCCATAAGCTTTAAGCGACGGGCTGCAGGCTTTGATTATCAACAGGACTTACGCACTCAGTTGCTGGCGCGCGTCTCTGACGCGTGGCTTGCTGGCTTGGCGTTTCCAAACGCCGCCGTTCGCACCGTCTGGTCTCGTTGGCCGCGCGCGTCAGAGACGCGAAACCAGTGGGCAACGCGTCGGAGACGCGCGCCAGCAACTGAGTGCGTAAGTCCTAATCAATTCAGATGGTACCCTTAGTGCCGCCAGGCTTTGGTTTGCAAGGAATACCTTTGGGGAACCCGATAGATTTCCACTTCCCGGTTTTGATAAGCGGGCGGAAAATTAAACTCGGGCTGAAAGAACCCGCGCTTTTTGGGGAAAGCCACCACGTAGGCGTAGCGGGTGGTACCGTGCTGGTCGTTATCAATGTGCCAGGCGCGCTGCCGCATCTCGGAATGCGCGTAAAAGCGAAAAAACAAGTTGTGGGTGGGTTCCGGAATCAGGACTGGGCCGGGGGCCTGCGTGGCCAGCCATTGGAGCCCGGCGTGGTAGGCTGCATTGGTGCCCCGCGCCGCCGGATTTACCCGAATGACTGAATAAGCCTGATAGCTTACAAACAGCCCGATGCAAGCGGTAATGCCCCATCGCAACCGGCCGCTGGGCCAGCGCCAGCGCAGCCATTCCATCACCAGGGCCACGAGAATGAAGGAGAAAAATGCCTTGTACAAGAGCACGCGCTCGGGCGGAAAAACCCGCTGCGCCAGAATAAGCGCGTAGGGCAGCCCGGCAAACCACAGCGCCGGTACGCCCACGCGTCCCAGCTGTAGCGTGAGCCCGGCGGGCAGCCGGCCGCCCCGCGCCGCCAGGAGCAGCCAGGCCACCGCCCCGAGCATTGGCACCGCGATAAACGCCCCCAGTGTGCGCTGTCCCGCCATAAAGCCCTCGTTGAACCAGACGTAAGCGGGCAGGCCGGTCCAGAATCTGGCGGCCGGCAGCGCCGATACGTACCCGTTTCCCACCAGCTTGTTCAGGCCCGAAACGAAAATCAGCGGGCTGTAAAGTATCAGCACTCCCGCTCCAATCAGTCCGCCGGCCGCCGCGATAGGTAGTAGCTGGCGCCAGTTGCGGCGCCGCAACGCCGCCACCCCAAGCCAGGAAAAAGCGGAAGCCAGCACGTACGCAAACGGCGGAACTGTGTAGCCGCCCAGTACCCCGGCCAGCACGAGGGCCGCCCAGGCTGCCCGTTGCCGGCCCCGCTGCTCCACCAAAATCAGGGTGCTGAAAAAGACGATGCCCGCCAGCAATATCATCAGCCAGTAGCCGCGGCCCACTCCGGCGTGGTACAAACTCAGCTGCAGGCAGCTAAACAGGCCCGTGGCAATGCCCGCCACCCGAAACCCGGCGAGCCGCAGCAGCCCCAAAAACAGAAAAACAGTGGCCCCGGTGCTAATGAGCAGCACGGGCAGCCGCATGGTCCACCAAAAGCCGGGATGTAGCTGGTAGAACGCCACACTGATGGTGTTGGAAAATACGTGGTTGTTGGGAATGGGATAGTAGGCAGTGGTGGCCAGCAGCCCTTTGCTCACGAACACCTCGTAGGAAACGGCATCGTCGTACTCCGGATTATAAAGGCTGAAATAGAGCCGCAGCCCGGTGAGCAGCGCCAGCGCTCCCCAGGCCAGTTGCAGCTGGATTTTAGTCAGGTTACTAAAGCCGGCGAGCAGGGCGGCGGCGGAAAGAATTAGCTCCTTACCTAATGCCCGGAGCTCCGCCCGGTAGGCGCGCAAGCCGCAAAGCCCGCCAAAGAGGCCCGCCGACAGCACTGCTCCCCAGGCAAGTGACCGGCCAAAAGCTGCGTATTCGGTGGCACTGAACCGGCGAATGGGCTCGCCATAAAACGGAAAAATCGCATCTAGCGCCTGCGTTTCGGCCCAGGTCGCGGAGCCCAGCACCAGCGCCGAATAAGCTGTGCACAATGCCAGCAGCCCCAGCCCCAGGAGCCAGAAAAAGCGCGCAGATAGTAGCATCTACTCGGGCTTTGGCAGCGCGCCCATTTTGTCCAGCTCTTCCCACACGCGGTGCGTGGGCAGGCCCATCACGGTGAAGTAGGAGCCTTCGAGCCGGGTGATGCCCACCATGCCCAGCCAGTCCTGCGCCCCGTAGGCGCCCGCCTTGTCGAAGGGCTTGGCGGTGGCTATATAATGGGCGATTTCGGCAGGGGAGAGGGGGCGGAAATGCACGGTGGTCTGGTCCGAAAAAACCACCTCGCGGCCGTCGCCGCCGCGCAGGCATACGGCCGTGAACACGTCGTGGGCGCGGCCCTGCAGGCGCGTGAGCATGGCGGTGGCTTCGGCCACGTCGGCCGGCTTGTTCAGCACGTCCTCGCCGAGGCAGACAATGGTGTCGGCGGTCAGTACGACTTCGTTGGGTGCCAGGCTGGCGGCGTAGGCGGCGGCTTTGTGGGCGGCCAGGTACTCGGCTACTTCGGCGCGGCGCAGGTGGTCGGGGTACGTTTCCTCGATTTCCACCAGGCGGATTTCGTAGGCCAGGCCCATGTCAGCGAGCAGCTGGCGGCGGCGTGGGGAGTTGGAGGCTAAGATTAATTTCACGAAAGAATACCCTGAAAATGGTGCGCGAATAAGTTGCCGTCTTCCTCATCGGCAATGCTGCTGAAGAGGAAGCCCCCAATCGTTTTGGGGTAGAAAAAGGTCGATTTGGCCGGCATCACGGCCCCGGAATGGCACACGGCTTCCACTTCGGCCATGCTTACTTCGTTCACAATGAAAGCGGCGCGAGCCTCGCCCCGGTCCACCCGTTGCAGGCACTCCGCGAAATTGCGCACGTAAGCCACTCCCGTCCAGGCGCGCTGGGCATCGGGGCCCACCAATCCCAGCGCTTTTTCCAGCACGAAGAAGTGCAGTACCGTCAAATCAAGCTGCTTTACTTCTTCGGTAGTGTCCCAATTCAGCAGGGCGTGCGCCTCGGGCCGCAGCCTGATTTTGTAGGCCTGCCCGCCGAGGTACACGCCGAAAGCCCACTTTTTGCCCGCGATAATTTCGGGTAAGTCGTTGGCGTTTTCTTTGGGTAAAACGGTGAAGTAGGGCGCCAGGCGGGCCAGCAGCTCGGCATCGCTCAAGTGGCCGGGTAGCTCCAGCAGCAGCCGGTGCGTGGCCAGAATGCGCAGGTCGTCGGCGGCCGCGTTGGTCAGGTACATCAGGTGGTAGTTCCAGGGTTCGCGGCCGGTAGCGTCGGGGGTGGCCGCCTGCCGGGCGTGGCGGTAGGCCAGCGAGCCTTCGTAGCGGTGGTGTCCATCGGCCAGAATCACCTGGCGGGCGGCCATTATTTCCTGAAACCGGTTAATAATGGCGGCGTCCTGAATCACGGCCAGCACGTCGCGGGCGCCCTGGTAATCCTCCTCGGTTTCAAGCAATGGCGCGCGCATGGCTTCGTCCATGTACCGCTCCAGCTCAAACTCCTCGTCGCGGTATAGGCCGTGGGTGGCACTGGTCTGGAACTGCGTGCGGGCCAGGAGCGCGGCGCGGTCGCTTACGGCGCCGGGTAAGGTGTTTTCGTGCCGCAGAACCACATTTTCGGCCCATTCGTAGGCGCGGATGTGGCACATGAAACCCTTGCGGCAATACTCCCGCGGGCTGCCGGGCAGCCGGAAGTACTGGTAGTAAACGTAAAGGCCGGGCAGCTCATCCTGGCGCAAAATGCCGGCCGCCTGCCACTCGCGCAGGCGAACCAGGGCCGCCGCGGACGGGTCGTCGGACCGGGGCACCGAGAGGTGAATGGAGTTGAGCGGGTTTTGGTACAGCGCGTCCCGCTGCTTCGTCGACACGACGTCGAAAAGCGGCGAAACATACGCGTCAATATCGGCGCTCAGCGTTGGGTTGTAGCGCCAGCCGCGCAGGGGTTGAATTTCAGCCAAACTGGTAAGGAATGAATCGAATTTGAGGTTTAAGCAGTGGTGCAAAATCAAACGCACATTGAACCGCTTGCAACCGATTGAAAGCTTGCAGCTAAAATTTTGCGGCTTGTAGCTGCTAGGGCGCCAGGCGGCTGCGCTGCCAGGTGGTGCCGGTCAGCTCGTACACGATGCGGTCGTGCAGGCGGCTGGGGCGGCCTTGCCAGAACTCTATGCGGTGGGGCCGCAGCAGGTAGCCGCCCCAGTGTTCCGGGCGGGGCAGGGGGTTCTGCGCTCCAAATTGGTCGGCTACCTCCGCTTCGCGCGTTTCCAGCACTTCCCGGTTGGCAATTACCTGGCTTTGGGGGGAGGCCCAGGCACCAATCTGGCTGCTGCGCGGCCGGCTCTGGAAATATTCAGTCGACATTGCCTCGGGGGCTTTCTCAACCCGGCCTTCCACGCGCACCTGCCGCTCCAGTCCCGGCCAAAAGAAGTTGAGGGCGGCCAGTGGCGCCTCGGCCAGCTCCTGGCCCTTGCGCGACTCGTAGTTGGTGTAAAACAGAAAGCTGCACTCCTCGGGCAAGCCCTTGAGCAGTACCACCCGGGACGAGGGCTGGCCGTTTGGTCCCACTGTGCTCAGCGTCAGGGCTGTGGGTTCATCGAGTTGGGCGGCCAAGGCTTCGTCGAGCCACACCCGAAACTGTTGCACGGCATCGGGCAGCACGTCGGCTTCGGCCAGCGTGCGTTGGGCGTAGGTCTTGCGAAGGTCGGCGAGTTGCGGGTCAATCATGCGACGGTTGAGGAGGGGGTATTTATTATAAGTAGGCTGTGCTTAGCGAAATTCTTACCGGTTTAAGAACGAAACGCCAACATTCTGATTCATCAAATGCTTAACGAATAAGTTCTTGACCTGAATTAAACGCATGCTAGTTCACGTTCAACAAACTGCGAACAAAAAAGCGGGCAGCTAAAAGCTATTGGTTTATTACTTAGGACGCCTGCTTGAGGCGGTGAGCAGCGCGCCTTTCGGGGCGCAAGTTACTAACAACCGGGAAGCCGTTTGGACTGCCCTTCGCCCGCTAAATCGTCGTATACCAGTCGTTGTTTCGCCCTTTTCTTTTGTTCCCTGACTATTATGCGACCCGGCACGCTTCTTATCTCGCAACCTTTCCTCGGCGACCCTAACTTCGAGCGCAGCGTTGTTATGCTGTGCCGCGATGAGCCCGAAGACGGGTCTTTTGGGTTGGTGCTCAACCGCCTGACTGCCCTCACGCTTGGCGATGTGCTGGAGCTGCCGCCACTAGGAGTCGCTGCTGCCATGCTGCCCATTTATGTTGGTGGGCCGGTTGAGCCCAACACCCTGCACTACCTGCACCGCCAGCCCGACCTGCCGGGTGCTTCGGCCCTGGGGCAAGAGGTGTACTGGGGCGGCGACTTTGAACACTTGCTGGGCTTGGTCGGGAACGGCGCGGTTGATGCCGCCAGCGTGCGACTTTTTGCCGGCTATTCGGGCTGGTCGGCGGGCCAGCTGGCGGGCGAAATCAAGGAGCGGAGTTGGATACGGCACCCGGCAAGCGCGGGGAAAGTGTTTACTTTGTCGTCTGATGCGTTTTGGCGTGAGATTCTTCGGGAGAAAGGCGGGCGATACAAAGTGCTGGCCAATTATCCGGTAGACCCCCGTTTGAACTGATTGGGTCTCAAACCGTAGCTTCTGTTTCATTATCATCCTTTTTTTGCTCTCTCCTCTGGTCCAATTTGTCGGGCTGGCCTTTTCGAATTTTTATGGCTGCTGAAGAAAACCCCACTGCCCCGCTTGCTGACGGTTCCAACCCGTCTGCGGAGGACCGCATGACCATCCTGCAACGTCGCCTGGCCGAAATCCAGGGCACTCCCGCGTCCACTGATGCGGCCGTACCTGCTGCCGACGCAGACCAGGGTCAGGTAGAATTGCCCACGCAAGGCACGCCCGAATTGCCCGCCGACCAGCCCCTCGGGGCCGGCACCGCCGAGCCCGTGGCTGAGCCGGCTGTTGCGGCCGCACACGGCGCCTTCGCGCCCGAGCCCGGTACGCCGGAAGCCAGTGCGGCCATCGAGTCCTCGCACCATGTGGCCAATCCTGCTACGGTTGATGGCCACGAAGTATCGGCGTCGCAAGCCCGGGCCTTGGCGCACTATGGTGATGCCTCGCCAGCGGCGGCCGAAAAATCCGTGATTGCTAATCCCGAAGCCTTGCCTGCCGCCGGCCACATCGACACGGCGCATCCGGCGCCCATTGCCGACCCGGAAACCCTTAGCGGCCCTATGGACAGCGGCGTTGCCGAGTCCGGTGCTACCGTGGAAGACCAGGCACCCGAGCTGCCCACCGCCCACATCGGCACGGCCGAGGAGTTGGAAACGGCTCCGGAAGAATTGGCTACGCTGCCAACTTCGGAAGAAACCCCGTTGGATGCCGCGCCCGCCGTGGAAACCCACGAATCGGAAATCCACGAAACCGGGCCCAGCGTATCCGAAGCTGAAATCCCCGATTTTACCGCTCTCGACCTGCCTGCCCAGGCTACCTATCTGGTTGGGTTGTTGCGGGACTCCAACGCTGCGCGAAACCGCAAGCAGATTCAGGACCTGACCCGCCAGTACGAAGCCAATGTGGGCCTGGCCCGCAGTGCGGCCCGCCAGAAGTTTGCCGAGGGTGGCGAAGGCGCCGAAGCTTTCGCTTTTCAGCAGCCCGAAGGCCAGCAGGAGCTTAATAAGGCCTTGCAGGAATTCCGTGAGAGCCGCGCCAAAGACGCCAAAACCGAAGATGCCAGCCGGGGCGACAACCTGAGCAAGAAAAAGCAGCTCCTCGACCAGCTTCGTTTGCTGGTTGAAGCAGCGGAAACCAAGGACAGCTCGGCGAAGCTGAAGGCGCTGCAGGGTGAGTGGAAAGCCACCGGGGCCGTGCCTCAGACCGACAGCCAGGCCATTTGGGATACCTACCACGGTCTGTTGGACATCTATTACAGCAAGCAGGGCCGCTTCCTGGAGATGAAGGACCTGGACCGTCGGCGGAACCTCGAAGCCAAAGAAGTGCTGATAAAGCGGGCCGAAGCTTTGGCGCAGGCAACCGGCATTAATAAAGCCCTCGACGAGCTCACCAAGCTGCACGACGAGTGGAAGCACATCGGCCCAGTGCCCAACGACCAGCGCGAGCCCCTGTGGCAGCGGTTTATTGCGGCTTCCGACGTGCTGCACCAGCGCCGCAAGGAGTTTGTGGACCAGCGCTCGACGGTGGAAAAGGCGAACCTGACCGTGAAGCAGGCGCTGCTGGAACGGGTGCTACCTTTTGCCGCGTTCGATTCGGACCGTGTGAATCTGTGGCGCTCCAAAACCGACGAGCTCCAGGAAATTAAAGTGGAGTGGGAAGCCGCTGGCCTCGTGCCCCGGGCCCAGGCCGATGCCCTGAACAAGCAGTACTGGGCGGCCTATAAAGGCTTCTTCAACCGCAAGAACGAATTCTTTAAGTCGCTCGACAATGAGAAATCGGCCAACGTAAAAGCCAAAATCGCACTAATTGAGCAGGCTGAAGAAGCGGCGAATAACGCCGACGGTGATGCCGCGCGTCAGGTTGTTATCCGGGTGCAGAAGGAGTGGAAGGACGTGGGCCGCGTGCCCGATAAGTTGGCTGATAAGCTCTGGCACCGTTTCCGCGCCGCCTGCGACGCCGTATTTGAGCGCCCCAAGCACGAGGCCCGGCAGCGTGAGGAGAAAGTGCAATTGTCGTCGGTGGAGCAAACCAGCCACCTCGAAAAGATTGCCGAGCAAGTCAATGCCCTCTCCGCCGATAACCCTGGCTCCCTCGAAGGGTTCCGGGGGCTGCTCGCCCGTTGGGGAGCCGAGTTTGACCCCACCGACGTGGGTGCCGGCTCCGGTACTTCCGACCGCAGCGAAGAGCAGCTGCTAAGCCATCTGGGCAAATACCTCGACCAGGTGCCCGGCCTGGCCTATGCCGACCGTACCGAGCTGTTGTTTCAGGCCGAAGTGGCCCGGTTGAAAGCCCGCCCGCAGGCGCAGCAGCAGCTTACGCGCAAGGAAATGGCATTGCGCAAGGAAATCAACGAGTTGGAAAATGACCATTCCACCTTGCAGACCAATCTGGCCTTCTTCGCTCGTTCCAAAAACGCGGCGCAGCTTCGTCAGGAATACGAAGGGCGCATCGCCGAAGGCCAGACGCGCATCGAAATTCTGAAAAAGCAGCTGAAAATGATTCGCAGCTAACATTGGTTCAGAATCAGTAGCTTATCCGTTTCAGAGGAGCCCGACACGAACAGTGTCGGGCTTTTTTGTGATATAAATGGCCGATAAAGCTGGCAAAAACGGTTTGCCTGCGTACTTTTGTGGCACCTCAACGCCTCCTTAGCTCAGCTGGTAGAGCAACTGACTTGTAATCAGTAGGTCGCTGGTTCGATCCCGGCAGGAGGCTCCATGTGAGAAGCAGACCCCAAAAGTCGTCGGGCCGGAAACGGTGGCGAGTTCTGGGGTCTGTTTGGTTTAGCTCCGCTTCGTGATGCGCAAAAATTGGCTGGACGCCTTGCCGCCCGTTCCTTCGTTGTTGCTGGCTTCGTTGAGCGTACAGGCCGGGGCGGCCATGGCCAAAGGGCTTTTCCCGGCCGTTGGCCCGTCGGGCGCTGCCGGCTTGCGCGTCGGTCTGTCGGCCCTTATGCTTTTGGCCGTATTCCGTCCTAGCCTCCGCAACCTGACGGGCCCGCAGTGGCGCGCCATTATTCCGTACGGGGTGGTGCTGGGTGCCATGAACCTGTTCTTTTATCTGGCGCTG
Source organism: Hymenobacter sp. IS2118 (assembly GCF_000715495.1). Lineage (GTDB taxonomy): Bacteria > Bacteroidota > Bacteroidia > Cytophagales > Hymenobacteraceae > Hymenobacter. The sequence goes on from NZ_JNLX01000165.1 coordinate 19,981, forward strand.
GCCCGTGTACCCCTGGGCTTATGCGTGACGCTGGAGTTCATGGGGCCGCTGCTGTTGGCCGTGAGCAGCTCGCGGCGGGTTCTGGACTTTGTGTGGGTGGCGCTGGCCGGCAGCGGCATTGCCCTGATTGCACCCTGGGACGGCCATGGGCTGGATTTGTTGGGTAGCTTTTTTGCCTTGCTGGCGGGGGCATGCTGGGCGGCTTACATTGTGCTGGGCGGGCGAGTTTCCCAACTGATTTCCGGCCCGGCAGTTGTCGCAACTGGTATGCTTTTCGCCACCCTCACCGTATTGCCCGTTACCATTGCCGGGGGCGGATTGGGCCGCCTCACGCCCGCGTTGCTGGTCTCGGGCTTTGCCTTGGCCTTGCTCTCAAGCGCCATCCCATTCACCTTGGAGATGAACGCGCTTCGCAAGCTCTCCAGCCGCACTTTTAGCGTGCTTATGAGCCTGGGACCGGCTATGGCGGCGGTATGTGGGCTGATTTTCCTGCACGAGCAGCTTTCCTTCACGCAATGGCTGGCGGTGGCTTTGGTGGTTATTGCTAGCGCGGGCGCGACGCTTAATGCCCGGAAAGTGCTGCCGGCTATCGAAAATTGAACAATACCCCAGCGCCTGTTTCCCACTTTTTATTAATTCTTCTATGGACTTGATACCGGCCACCGCTCATTTCATCGAGCAGAAATTTGCTGATGAAGGCAGCGGGCACGACTGGGCCCACATCCGACGGGTGTGGCTGATGGCTCGCCGGCTGGCCGCTGCTGCGTCCGAAGCCGACCCGCTGGTGACGGAGCTGGCCGCGCTGCTGCACGACATTGCCGACTGGAAGTTTCACGACGGGGACTACGAGGCCGGGCCGCGTGCTGCCCGCGAGTGGCTGCGCAGTCAGGCCGCGTCCGAAGATGTAATCGCGCGTGTCGAAACTGTGATTCGCGAAGTGTCATTTAAAGGAGCGGGGGTGGCCACGCCCGTTTCTTCAATTGAGGCCGCGTTGGTGCAGGATGCCGACCGGCTGGATGCCATCGGCGCCATTGGCATTGCCCGCGCTTTTGCCTACGGGGGCCACAAGGGCCGGCCGCTGCACGACCCGGCCGTGCCGCCGGTATTGCATGACTCCTTCGCTAGCTACCAAAAGAACGCCGCGCCCACCCTCAACCACTTCTACGAGAAGCTGCTGCATCTCCAGGACCGTCTCAACACCGACGCCGCCCGGCAAGTTGCCGCCAGTCGCCATCGCTACATGGAGGGTTTCGTAGCGCAGTTCCTAGCCGAATGGGAGGGACTGGATTAGCGCAGATTACCTATTTCTTGTGGCCGTGGGCCTTTGGTTACCTTTGTGCCCATGAAGCTGCTCCTCCGTTTGGCCCCCTGCTTGCTGGTGTTTTTTGCCGCAAGCTGTCGTACGTGCCCCATCAATACCTGCCATGTGCGCAAAGTGCACTTGCACAGCGGCGTCAAGTACCGTGGGCAGCCGCTGATTAAAAAGCAAAACCCGTCCATTGGCGAAAAAATTAAAACGCATAATCCCAAGTCGGGCACGCATCCCAGCGACAAGAGTAAGCCGCTGAAGTAAGCAACTCACCGGCGTGCGGTTTGGGAATCTCAAAAAAGGTGCCCCTGGACCGGCGGCCCGACTACGATTTCAGGTCGTTTACGTTGGGAAAGGGGAGCGGTCCAAAAGGGCTATAAAAGGCCGCAGCGCTTGCCGTTGCGGCCTTTTTGTTGTATCTTCGCACATACATAAAGAACCATTCACCCAGCGGCTAAAAGGACCCTGTTTCGGCCCTTCAAAGCTGCCAATCAACCCCCCTAATGGCGGAAGGCGAAAAAATCATACCGATAAACATCGAAGACGAGATGCGCGGCGCGTACATCGACTACTCGATGTCGGTCATCATCTCCCGGGCTCTGCCTGATGTTCGCGACGGCCTGAAGCCCGTGCACCGCCGCGTGCTCTACGGCATGAGTGAGCTGGGCGTGAGCTATAATAAATCCTACAAAAAATCAGCCCGTATCGTGGGCGAGGTGCTGGGTAAGTACCACCCGCACGGCGACAGCTCGGTATACGATACCATGGTACGTATGGCCCAGGACTGGAGCCTGCGCTACCCTTTGGTGGACGGCCAGGGTAACTTTGGTTCCGTTGACGGCGACTCGCCGGCTGCCATGCGCTACACCGAAGCCCGCCTTAAGCGACTGTCGGATGAAATGCTCAACGACCTGGATAAGGACACCGTTGACTTTCAGCCCAACTTTGACGACTCGCTGGAAGAGCCCAGCGTGATGCCCGCCAAATTTCCGAACCTGCTGGTGAACGGTACGTCGGGTATTGCCGTGGGCATGGCCACCAACATGGCCCCTCACAATCTGACGGAAGTTATCAATGGCATCATTGCCTATCTCGACAATCCCGACATTACGGTAGATGAGCTGATGCAGTACGTGACGGCGCCCGACTTCCCGACGGGCGGCATCATTTATGGCTACGAAGGGGTGAAGCAGGCCTTCCACACCGGGCGGGGGCGCGTCATCATGCGGGCCAAGGCTTCTTTCGAAACGTCGAAGACCGGGAAGGACCAAATTGTCATCACCGAAATTCCCTACATGGTGAACAAGGCGTCGATGATTGAAAAGACGGCCGCGCTCATCAACGACAAGAAGATTGAGGGCATCTCCGACATGCGCGATGAGTCGGACCGCGACGGCATGCGCATCGTGTACGACCTCAAGCGGGACGCCATGCCCAGCGTGGTGCTCAACAATCTGTACCGCTACACGCAGCTGCAAAGCTCTTTCGGCGTCAACAATGTGTGCCTGGTGAAAGGCCGCCCGATGACGCTAAACTTGCAGCAGCTCATTCATTATTTCGTTGAGCACCGCGCGGAGGTTATCATTCGCCGCACCAAGTACGAGCTGGCCGAAGCCCTGAAGCGGGCCCACATTTTGGAGGGTTTGCTCATCGCGCTCGACCATCTGGACGAGGTAATTGCCCTTATTCGCGGCTCGCGCGACCCCGAGGTAGCCCGTGGGCAACTTATTACCCGTTTCGCACTGAGCGAAGTGCAGGCCCGCGCCATTCTTGATATGCGTTTGCAGCGCCTTACGGGCCTGGAGCGTGATAAAATCGTGGCCGAGTACGAAGAGCTGATGCGCTTGGTAGACCATTTGAATGCCGTGCTGGCGTCGGATGTACTGCAGCGCGGCATCATCAAAACCGAGCTGGAAGACATTCGGGAGCGCTACGGCGATGCCCGCCGCACGGAAATCAACTACGTCGGCGGCGATTTCTCGACCGAGGATATGATTGCCGACGAGGCAATGGTTATCACCATTTCCCGTGAAGGCTACATCAAGCGTACCAACCTGGATGAGTACCGTGCCCAGGGCCGGGGAGGAGCGGGCTCGCGGGGTGCCATTTCGAAAAAAGACGACTTTACCGAGCACCTTTTCGTGGCCACGACGCACGAATACTTGCTGTTCTTTACCGAGCTTGGTCGCGTGTTCTGGCTCAAAGTGTACGAAGTGCCGGAAGGAGGGAAGGCCACCAAGGGCTTGCCCATTCAGAACCTTATCGAAATCCCGCGCGAAGACAAAGTGCGTTCCGTGCTCAACGTACGCGGCCTGAAAGACCCGGATTACCTCGAGAATACCTACCTGATGTTCTGCACGGAGCAGGGTACGGTAAAGAAGACGCCGCTTGTGGCGTACTCGCGCCCTCGTACGGCGGGTATCAACGCCATTACCATCAATGAAGGCGACCGGATTCTGGACGTGCAGCTGCTCGCGCCGAATGCGGAAGTGGTGCTAGCTTCACGTTCCGGGCGGGCCGTGCGCTTTAACGAGTCGAAGGTGCGTTCCATGGGCCGGGCGGCGGCGGGTGTGCGCGGCATTAGTCTCTCCGATACTCCGGGCGACCGGGTGGTGGGCATGGTTTGCCTTTCGGACCCTTCGCAGGAGCTGTTGGTGGTGAGCGAAAACGGCTATGGCAAGCGCAGCCCTCTCGACGAGTACCGGGTAACCAACCGCGGCGGTAAAGGCGTCCGTGCCATGAAGCTTACCGACAAAACCGGGAATCTGGTGGCCATCAAAGACGTTAATGACACCGATGACCTGATGATTATCAACAAGTCGGGCATTACCATTCGGTTACGTATGAGCGATTTGCGCACCATTGGCAGGGCTACGCAGGGTGTGCGTCTGATTAAAATTGGCAGCAACGACGAGATTTCTTCGGTGGCTAAAGTAGCTGCCGAGGAGAAGGAAGAGCTTGAGCCTGAAGCCGCAGTGATTGAAAGTGCTTTGGAAACAGCAACTGGTGTAATGGATGCCAGTGCGGCTGAGCCCATCAATCCGGCTGCTGAAGCCGAGGCCGACTCAGAAGAATTGGCATAGTTGCTGAATAGGAGCGGGGCGAGCCATTTGGTTTGTCCCGTTTAGTTTGTGCGAACTCAACACCGGTTGTCCGCGTTTTTAAGACCAAATTCGTGGTGTTCTCTATTTTTCCTTCATGTTCCTCAATTCAATATTCAATTAATCTGCACTGATTTTTTGGATGTTAAGACTCATTTCCTCCTTTATGAAGAAGACTTTTTTGACGCTCACTGCTGCTGCTGCCTTAGCTGCGGGCTTGCCATCACTAGTTTCGGCACAAAATTCGGCTGTCACCAATGCCATCCTCAACCAGCGTTCCGGTTTATTGGACAAGGCCCGCGTTGATATTGACAAAGCTATTGTTAACGAAAAGACCAGTGGCAAAGCTAAAACCTGGTACACCCGCGGCGAAATCTATCAGGGCATGATAGATAATCCTATCTATGGCAAGCAACTGCAGCCCGGAGAAGGCTTGCAGAAGGCATATGAATCCTACACTAAAACCATTGAGCTTGACAGCAAAACGGGCGAGTTTGGCAAGCAAGCCGATGCGAAAATTGAGGGCCTTTATGGTATTGCATTTAACAATGCAGTAAACAGCTACAACTCTAAAGACTACGATAAAGCTATTGCGAGCTATAAACTGGCTTCCCAAATTAAGCCCCAGGATACAACCGCTGTGTTGTATTCGGCTTACGCTTCCGAGGCAAAACAGGATTTTGCCGGTGCTAAAGCCAGCTATAACCAGTTGCTGGGCATGAACTATAAATCGTCTACTTTGTTTACGCGTTTGCTTCAAATTGCCAAGCAGCAGGAGGATAAGCAAGAAGCCGCGAAAGTTCTCCAGCAGGCGTTGGTAGCTTACCCTAATAATAAGGCCTTTATGTTAGAAGACCTTAACGTGGCAATGGCTAACGGCCGAGGTGACGAAGCTTTGATTAAAATCAACAAAGCCCTTGCCGCTGACCCCGGTAATTCTAACCTATATGCTGTTCGCGGCTCAATGTTTGACCAGCAAAAGAAAAATGACCTGGCATTGGCTGATTATCGTAAGGCTGTTGAGCTTGACCCAGATAATTTTGACGCTCAATTCAATCTTGGGGTTTATAATTATAACCGTGCTGCAGATGCTTACACTAAGGCCAGTAAAATGGATTTGAAAACCTATCACGTTTCCGGTAAGAAGTTTGAAGCTGAAGGAAAAAAATACTTTGATGCTTCGGTTCCGTATTTTGAAAAAGCGCTTCAGCTTCAGCCCGACGACCGTAACACATTGTCTTCGTTGCAAAAGGTTTACTTCCGTTTGGGGCGTACTGCTGATTCAGAACGTTTGAGTACTAAGTTGAAGTCGCTCAGCAAGTAGTTCCTGGATATTGAATAGGAGAGCCCATCCAGTTTGGATGGGCTTTTTAGTGTTCAGTTAATTTAACATAATATAAATTATAAGACACTTTCTTATGTTGTATTTGCATCCGGTTTTGATGTCCAATTTATTTTACCTTTCGGTTCTTTGATATTATGGATTGGCATCGTATAGTTTTGTCCATAAAGCCCACTTGCACGGTTTGGTCTGTCATTTTTTTTAGCCGTTAGCACCGCCTTTTGATGGCGATTTGAACGTTATTACCTCTGTGCTGATGTTTCCCGCCTAATCTGTCCTCGCTCGCTTCTGGATGCGTTCTTCAACTTTTTCTAGCATGATGGTTTGAGCTATAGGTTTAATATGTGGGTGTACAATTATTGCTTGTGGTAGTCTTATTTCTAATGACCTTTACTCCTACATGTGGTCTTCAATTATTAAAAATACAAAAAAGTACAAAAAATCTGCGAATTTTTACTTTTTTGTACTGAATAGTATTATAATATTACGTGAGGAGGAGGAACAATGAAATCACGCTGCTTCAGAAGCTTAAGTCTCTTTTTATACTAATGATTTAGTTAAACCCCTTTATAATATACACGCTCGACTTTCGAAAATATTTGCATTAAATACTTATACTCCTTAGTCTATTAAAGTATAAAAATATCAGCGAAATAAACTTTTTTATACTTTAATAAAAACCTAGATTCCACTGAGTGGAATAGTCTACGTTAATAGTATTATTGTAGAAAGTATAAACACAAGCTGATGCCTAAACTAATTGACTACCCTAGAACGACCTACTCTGGTGCTTGGGAACTAGCGGAAATTACTGACGACACCGGAGGCAAGTGCGCTATAGAGACTGCAGCACGCAAGCTTAATCGGAAAGTAAGTGGCTCATTCAAAGCCATCATTGGCTCCGCAGTAAAATTTGGCCTGCTTACTAGCAAACGAGAATTGCTCACGACCACCACGTTATTTAAGCGAATCAAACACGCTTATGACAAACAGGAAGAAATAATATTCCACCGGGAAGCTTTCCTGACTCCTCCCCTTTTTACGCAGCTATGCCGGAAGTTCCGCTCAAGGGAGCTACCAATGCAAATGCTGGATGTAATGCTAATTCGTGAGTTTGGCGTCGAAGAAATAAATGCACAAGGAGTAGCAAAAGCCTTCGTAGAAGGTTGCCGGATGGTAGGCCTGCTGGATGAAAACAATATAGTGGCCGATATCGATGCCTTGACTACCAACAAATCGCCCCGACGTGAACTGGCGAGTATTCAACCTGCTGTAAATACCTTCAGAGAAGAAACCCAGACACCCGAGATACTTGAGTCGCTTTTACCACAAGTCCGAGATACTGAAGCCTCTAATTTGAACCAAGCGGACAAAAACCTCAATCGTAATGACTTATCAGCAGTCAACCGTACCCAAACAACTTTTCCCATTCATGCCTCCGATGCCATCGCCAGTCTATTCGGACTTATGAATAATAGCGAACCAGACGAAGCTAAAACACAACCTGAAGCTGACACGAAGCCAGTGCCGCATAGCACCTTTCCGAACGAAATCGAACATGCTGTTGCTAAAACGCATCCATTTACTGCAATAGATGCAAAGGTTTCACGCCCAGTCCAACAAACAGTACCACAGCCGGTTGTCACCACAGGATACCAAATTCAGGTGAGTGGACCTGGAGTCAACACCATCTTATCTATCTACGAGGAAGAAGATGTAGCCATTGCAATGGCCCTGCTACAGAAAATCAGCCGACAGTTAAAAGCTAGCAGCTAGCCAGTTGACTAAGGTCAAAACGATAAGGGCCCGTCTACTAGACGGGCCCTTATCGTTTTGACCTTAGTCAACTGGCTGTTGAGAATAGTTTTATTGTTCGTTTAAATGCCGGGTATTTGGCAAGCGGTGACGCTCCTGCAAAATGGCGATTACTTCCGCCATTGGCACCCCAGCCGCAACGAGCAGAACCAACAGGTGGTACAACAAATCCGCAACTTCCCCCGGAAGGGTTTCGCGGCTCCCACTCACGGCGTCAATGACAGTTTCAACGGCCTCCTCTCCTACTTTTTGGGCGATTTTCGGCATGCCTTTCTTGAAGAGCGAAACCGTGTAAGAAGTTGGCGCTTGCTCCGGAAAAGCATGGCGCTGCACAATCAAACGTTCCAGGCTGGACAAAAAGCCGATGGGTGCGGCCGGAGCCTGCTGCTCATCGGCCTGCTCAAAGCAGCTGATGGTTCCCCGATGACACGTGGGACCAGCGGGAATGACGCGGATGAGCACAGTATCCGCATCGCAGTCCACGTGCAAACTCACCACCTGCAAGAAATTGCCGCTAGACTCGCCTTTAACCCACAAACGGTTCTTGGACCGGGAAAAGAAAGTTACCCGGCCGTCCTGCTGGGTCCGGCTCCAGGCTTCCGCGTTCATGTAGCCGAGCATCAGGACCTGACCGGTATCAGCATCCTGAATGATGGCAGGCACCAGGCCAGTCACAGGGTCAAAACGGACGTCAGCAGCGGATGAGATTTGAGTAACCATGGGCAAATTTGAAAAAAACAACCGGGAATAGTGACTTTGGTGGCTCTTCCAGCCCGTTACCATTCCCTAGGTAATAACTAAAGCCGAACAGGAATGCCCTCAGCGTGCAGGTACTGCTTCAGGGCGGGCAAACCGGTTTCGTTGAAATGAAAAATACTGGCTGCCAGAGCTGCGTCAGCCCCACCGGCGCGGAAAACATCGGTGAAGTCGGAAGCCTGGCCGGCACCGCCCGAAGCAATAACCGGAATGGACACCGCGTCGCTCACGGCCCGCGTCAGGTCGAGGGCAAACCCGGATTTGGTACCGTCGTGGCTCATAGATGTCAGAAGAATTTCACCCGCTCCCAACTCGGCCGCCTCCTGGCACCACGCCACAGCCTCCCGGCCCGTAGCCACCGTGCCGGCACGCGTCATCACCTGCCATTCGCCGTCAACTAGGCGCGCATCTACGGCCACCACCACGCACTGGGACCCGAAGCGGCCAGCCAGCTCGGCAATGAGCGCCGGGCGTGCCAGGGCCGCCGAATTGATGGAAACCTTGTCGGCACCACTCAACAGCAGCGCTTCCACGTCGGCCACCGTACTGATTCCGCCGCCCACCGTGAACGGGATATCCAGCACCCGCGCTACGTCGCGCACCAGCTCGGTGAGGGGTTTGCGGCGCTGGTTGGTGGCGGTGATGTCCAGAAACACCAGTTCATCCGCCCCTTCTTGAGCGTACCGGGCCGCCAAGGCAATGGGGTCGCCCGCATCACGCAGTCCTTCAAACTGAATGCCTTTCACGGTGCGGCCGTCACGGACGTCCAAACAGGGAATAAGTCGTTTCTTAACCACGGAACTCTAGAGAAAACGGTAATATGAACACATGTTGGCTATTAAAAATGTACCCGCACGCTTGAACATCGGAACGGTCAAATCTTAAAGGAAAGGCTGGAGCTCCGCCAGCGACAAAGTCCCTTCGTAAAGGGCTTTGCCGATGATGGCCCCGTGCATGCCGGCTTCTGCCAGCGCTTCCACATCGGCCAGGGTGGTTACGCCACCACTGGCAATGAATTTTGCCGCCGGAAACTGCGCAATCAAGGTTTTGTAGATGGCCAATGACGGGCCTTGCATCAACCCATCCTTGCTCACATCCGTGCAAATAAAAGTCGTGGCGCCAGTATTCAGATAGTTCGAGATGAAATCAACCAGCCGAAGCTCACTCTGGTCGGCCCAGGCATTCACCATGATGTGCTCGCCCTTGAAGTCGGCCCCGAGAAAAATAGTATCGGGCCCAAACTGGGTAAGCCAGTCCGCTACGGTCGCGGGCTCACGCACAGCCAGGCTCCCAGCAGTAACGTGGTTAGCGCCGGCATCCAGTATTTGGGTGAGGGCGGCAAAGGTTTGAATCCCGCCGCCAGCATCAATATCCAGCGCAGTCTTGGCGGCAATGGCTTCGAGGATGGCAAGATTTACCGGCTGGCCGGCCCGCGCCCCGTCAAGGTCCACCAGATGCAGGCGTTTTACTCCGGCATCAGCAAAGCGCTGCGCGACGGCCACCGGGTCCGCATCATAGGTGGTTTGGCGGGAGAAGTCACCGGCGCTGAGCCGGACACACTGGCCGTTGACAAGGTCGATTGCGGGAATTATTTCCACTGAAGTTGAAAAACGCGAAAAACGAAAGAATTATAAATTGAGAAAGTTGGCCAGAATGCGGGTACCGACCGCACCACTCTTCTCGGTATGAAACTGCACGCCGTAGAAATTGCGATGCTGCACCGCCGCGCTAAACGGGGCCGGATGCGTAGATTCGGCAATGGTGTAGGCCCCCACCGGGGCATAATAGCTGTGCACGAAATACACGTGGTCGGCATCGGTGAGGCCGGCAAACAACGGACCTTGCAAGGCCTGCAGGTTGTTCCAGCCCATATGCGGCACCTTGTGCGTGGCATCGGCTGCGAAACGCCGCACTGCAAAGGGCAGGAGCCCCAACAGCGGTGTGTCGTTTTCTTCGCTGTGCTGGCCGATGAGCTGCATGCCCAGGCAAATCCCCAGAAAGGGCTGTGTAAGCGTGGGAAGTACCTGGTCCAAACCAGCGGCCCGCAAAGCCTGCATGGCCGACGAAGCTTCGCCTTCGCCGGGAAACAGCACCTTATCGGCTTTGCGCAATATTTCGGGGTCGGCGGTCAGCGTTGCCTGAGCACCCAAACGCTCCAAAGCAAAAAGTACCGACTGCACGTTTCCTCCTTTGTAATCAACTACTGCAATTTCCATTATCTACAAATATTACCCATTTGTAACAAGCAATAACATTATTCATTTGTCAAATAAAGTTACTATAGTATTCCCTTGGTGCTGGGAATGGCAACTGAATCATCCCGTTGCAGCGCCATCTTAATGGCTTTAGCCACAGCCTTGAAAATTGCTTCGATTTTGTGGTGCTCGTTATCACCCGAACACGCAATATTCAGCGTGGCCTTAGCATTATCGGTAAAGGACTTGAAGAAGTGAAAGAACAGCTCCGTGGGCAAATCTCCTACCCGCTCGCGCCGGAATTCCGCATTCCAGACCAACCACGGGCGACCCGAGAAGTCAATGGCCGCCTGGGCCAGGGCCTCGTCCATGGGCAGCAGGAAGCCGTAGCGAGCCAGCCCCCTCTTCTCTCCCAAGGCCTGGGAAAAAGCAGTCCCCAGCGCCAGCGCCGTGTCCTCTACGGTGTGATGCTCGTCAATGTGCAAATCACCTTTTACCCTTATGTGTAAATCGACCCCGCTATGACGGCCGAGTTGTTCCAACATATGGTCAAAGAATCCCAGGCCGGTATGGATGTCCGTTTTACCGGTGCCATCCAGATTCAGATTCACTTCAATCTGAGTTTCGTTAGTGTTGCGTTCTATTACTGCGGTGCGGGCCGGGTAGCGCAGATGGCGGTAGATAGCTTCCCAGCTCGTGGTAGTCAGCACGGCCCGGGAGTCGGACTCCTCTCCTATCAGAATGGCCTTGCTGCCCAGATTCACGGCTAGCTCCACATCGGTCAGCCGGTCGCCGATGACAAAGGAGTTTGCCAGGTCGTATTCATTGGCCGGGTCCAGGTATTGGCCCAGCAAACCGGTTCTTGGTTTTCGCGTGGCCAAGCCCTCGTGCGGAAAGCTACGGTCGATGTGCTCAGCAACGAAGTGCACACCCTCCCCCGCCAGAATCTCCTGCATCAGCCGATGTGGCGGCCAAAACGTGTCTTCTGGAAAGCTGGCAGTTCCCAACCCGTCCTGGTTGCTCACCAGCACGAGTTCGTACTCGGGCAAATCGCGGGCAATACGGGCCAGGGCGCTAATGCAGCCTGGTAAAAAAGCAAACTTTTCCAAGCTGTCGACCTGCTGGCTAGGCTGGGGCTCCACGAGGATGGTGCCATCGCGGTCAATAAAAAGGGCCTTTTTCAATTATATGGGCAATTAACAGTGAGCGAAATTACAGCGAAGCAGTACCTCGCTGGTTGGCGGGCAAACCGAAAGCTTTAATGGTTCGATACCAATTCAGCAGGCTGAAGGGCGCCGATTTCGGCCAGGGCCTGGAGTAGGAGGCTGTTTTCGGCGGCCGTACCAACGGTCAGGCGCAGACAACCGGCGCAACCCGGTTGGGTCGTGCGGTTGCGCACCACGATGCCCCGCGCTCGCAGTTGGTCGTAGACTGCAGTGGCGTCAAGGTTGAAACGCACCAACAAAAAATTGGCATCCGAAGGAAATACGTGCTCAACGATAGGCAATTGCGGCAATTCGGCGGCCAATACTTCCCGGCCCGCCAGTAGCTCGGCTTGCATTGCGGGCAGCTGGGGCGCCGCAGCCAGCGCCGTCAGCGCGTGCTGCTGCGTAGCGGCCGAAATATTATAGGGTGGCTTAATCTTATTGAGGTAGCCGATAAACGCCGGCGCCGCGTAGGCCACGCCCAGGCGCAGGCCGGCCAGGCCCCAGGCCTTGGAAAAGGTTTGCAGCACCACCAAACGCGGAAACTCGGCTAAACGAGTGGTCCAGCTGGGAGCCGCCGCGAAGTCCGCGTACGCTTCATCCACCACGACAATTCCCCGGAAGGTGCGCAGCGCGGTTTCCACTGCTGCTTGCGCAAGCAGGTTTCCGGTGGGGTTGTTGGGCGAGCACAGGAACAGCAGCTTGGCGTTTGATGCCGCTAAAATCGCAGCGGCATCGGCGGGGAGTTGGAAATCCGGCGTCAGCGGCAGGCGCTCTACGCGCACGTCGTTGAGGTTGGCCGCCACTTCGTACATGCCATAAGTCGGCGGGCAGATAATAATGCTGTCCTGGCCGGGCGTGCAGGTAAGACGCACCAGTAAATCGATGGCTTCATCGGAGCCGTTGCCGAGGAAAATATTGCCGGGCACTACCTCCTTCAACTGCGCCAGCTCCGCTTTGATGGCACGCTGGTGCGGGTCAGGATAACGGCTGAAATCGTCGCCTCCCACGGAGCCGAGGCTGTTCTCGTTCGCATCGAGCATTACCGGCGCCATGCCTTCAAACTCGTCGCGGGCGGAAGAATACGCCTGCATGCGCTCCACGCTGGGACGGATAAGTCCGGCATACGGCACGGAAATATTCTCCTGGCCGGCACCAGCCGTTTGGGATGCAGCTTCGCCCAACGCAGCAAGCCGTACCGCAACGGCCCGCGCGTGCGCCGCCAGTCCTTCGGCCTCGGCCATCGTCTCCACTACCGGGCCCAGCGTGCGCAAACCCGGTGCGGAAAGCCGCTGGAAGGTAATTTTTTTAATAAATGAATCCAGTGACACGCCGCTGTATTGCCGGGCGTACCCGCTGGTGGGCAGGGTGTGGTTGGTGCCGGAAGCATAGTCGCCCACGGCTTCGGGCGTGAAGTGGCCCAGAAAGACCGAGCCCGCGTTGGTGACCTGAGCGGCCAGTGCATCGGCATTGTCGGTAGCCAGGATAAGGTGCTCGGGCGCGTATTGGTTGGAAAACGCCAGCATAGTAGCCGCATCCGCCAGCAGCACGGCCCGGCTGTTATCCAACGCCACTGCCGCAACGTCGCGCCGGGGTAGCGTGGCCAATTGCCGGGTCACCTCGGCCTGAACCTGGTCGATAACAGCTTGTGAATCGCTAAGCAGAATCACCTGGGAATCCGGGCCGTGCTCGGCCTGCGACAGTAAATCGGCGGCGACGAAAGCCGGATTGGCCGTGGCATCCGCAATGACGAGTACTTCGGAAGGACCGGCCGGCATGTCGATGGCCACGCCGAATTCGGCGGCGGCCAGCTGCTTGGCGGCGGTGACGTACCGGTTGCCGGGACCAAAAATCTTGTCAACCGATGGCACCGAATCAGTGCCGAGGGCCAGGGCGGCAACCGCCTGCGCCCCGCCCGCCTTCACGACTTTTTCGATACCCAGAAGCTGGGCCACGAACAAAATCACCGGGCTCACCGAGCCATCGGGTTGCGGGGGCGTGCAAACCACCACCTGCGGGCAGCCGGCCAAACGAGCCGGCACGCCCAGCATCAGCAGCGTGCTGAACAGCGGCGCCGAACCACCGGGTACATACAAACCCACCCGCTGCACGGGCACCGCCCGCCGCGAGCACACCACGCCGGGCATGGTTTCCACCCGCAGCTCGGGTTCGCGCTGAGCGGAATGAAAGGCTTCAATATTGGCTTTGGCCTGCCGAATAGCCAGTTGCAGCGCGGCGGGCACCTGGGCGGCGGCGGCGGCAAACTCCGCCTCAGATACCAACAAGGTGGTGAGCGTGGCGCGGTCCAACTCGGCGGTGAGGGCCAGCAGGGCCCCATCGCCTCCTTGGCGCACCTGCGCAAAAATATCGCGGACGCGGGCCGCTACCTGGGGAGCTTCGGCGGTGGCAGCCCGCTGTTGCAGGGCGGGCCAGGTGCCGGGCGCGGGAAACGAATAAGCTTGCATGGCAAACGTTTAAGCAATCATTTTTTCGATAGGCAACACCAAAATACCCTCGGCCCCAACGGCTTTGAGCTGGCTGGTGATGTGCCAGAAATCATCTTCCTGCACCACCGACTGCACCGAAACCCACCCGGCTTCGGCCAATGGGGTGACGGTGGGCGACTTGATGCCGGGCAATAGCTCCCGCACCTGGTCGAGCGCCGTGATGGGCGCGTTGAGCACGATGTACTTGCTGCGCTTGGCGCGGCGCACGGCCTGCATCCGGAAGCGCAGCTGGTCGAGCAGCTCGCTTTGTTCGGCCGACAGATTGGGCTGGGCGATGAGCACGGCTTCGGAGCGAAACACGGTTTCCACTTCGCGCAGGCCATTGCCGAGCAGCGTTGAACCGCTGCTCACGATGTCGCAGATTGCCTCGGCCAGGCCGATGCTGGGCGCAATCTCCACCGAACCGCTGATGGTGTGCAAGTGGGCCTGCACGCCGTTTTCGGCCAGGTAGCGGCCCAGAATATTGGGGTAGGAAGTGGCGATGTTTTTACCTTGTAACGCAGCAATCGAGGCGTAGGCATCGGCGCGGGGTACGGCCAGGCTGAGGCGGCATTTGCTGAACCCGAGGGTTTCGACTTCCAAATCCGGAAAGCCGGCTTCCACCAGCACGTTTTGGCCCACGATGCCCAGGTCGGCCACCCCGTCCTGCACGTAGCCCGGAATATCATCGTCGCGCAGGAAGAGGATTTCGAGCGGGAAATTAGTGGCTTCGGTTTTCAGCTTATAAGAGCTGCTGATGAAGTTGATGCCGCATTCGCGAATGAGGGACAGGGAATCCTCGCTCAGGCGACCGGACTTTTGGATGGCTAATCGTAGCATGAAGGGTAAAAGAGGCGGGGTGTGCCGCACGGGGCGCACTAGTGAGGTTCGGACGGGGCCAACTGGCCGGCCGCGGAACTACCCGTAAATGATTAAAGTAAAGCCCGGCGGATACGCACCCCGAGCGCGGAGGTGGAGACTCGGGCGGCCGGTGCTAGCTTAGCACCCGGCGCACAACCCGGCCTCCCACAGATGGTGGTGACGATGATGGGCGCCCACAACTACCGCGTTTTCAGCCGGCACGCACAGAACCGGCGCGGCCGTCGCATCAGAGCAAAACAGGGAAGCTAAACGGTTCATGGTGCGACAAAGGTAGAACAGAAAACCAAACGGGCGGGTACAATCCGGCATTCGGTTTCCGGAAATTGATACCAACAGCGCTATTTAAAGGTTTTAGCCAAAGACCAATAATTTTTCAATCAGCAAGCAAAATTGCGGTAAATCTCGCGCTCTATGACCCAATTGATTGCGTTTCTTAATGAATTGCAGCCCCTTAGCTCACCGCTTCAGGAAGCTATTCTGGCGGCGACGGTTCGCACGCGGCTGCCTGCACACCACCTGTTGCTGAAACCGGGGCAGGTGGCGCGACAGGTTTATTTTCTGGAGTCCGGGCTGGTGCGGGGCTATACCTTGCTGCACGGGCGGGAAATTTCTTCCTGGTTTATGCAACAGGGCGATTTTGTGATTTCCATCCTGAGCTTTTTCACTCAGCAGCCTTCCGAAGAATACCTGGAACTGCTGGAAACCGGCACAGTGTACGCCATCCATTTCGACGAGCTGCAAAGGCTTTACCGCGAATTTCCCGAGTTCAATTTTATCGGGCGCAAGCTCATCGAAAAATATTATGTACTGAGCGAGCAACGGGCCCAACACCTGCGCTCGCGCACGGCCGCAGAGCGTTACGAAGCACTGCTACGGGATTTTCCAACCATCTTCCAGCGGGTGGCGGTGCAGCACATTGCCTCGCATCTGGGCATGGCGCCGGAAACGCTGAGCCGGCTGCGGCGCCGGTACTGACGGAGCATTTCGGGTGAGGCGAAAATGACATTTGTCATGAAATGCACCGGTTCAGGCCCGGACATTTGGGACTATAATCACAAGTAAATACGCTTCGTTATGAACCCTTACCCTGATACTTTGGACCGAAAGCCGCGCCTGTGGCAAACCCTTTCGGGCACGGCCGCTCTCATCGCGGCCAATGTTATGCTGAACCATTATTCGGCGCCAAACGGCATTGTTATGACGCCCGTGGTCGTCTTTATCGGCGTTTACGCTTTGTCCCTGACGCGCCGTCTCAGGCCCTTCTGGCTGGTTTTACTAGCTGCTGGCGTCGTCTCCATTCACGACATCGGCATTAAACTATATGGCGGGGCCATGCACGACCTGGAAGGCCAGGGATTTATTTTCGCCTTCCTCTTTTTAGGGCTGATACCCTCCTACCTGCGATTGGTTTCCACCGTCAGCAATAACAAACACGCGCGCAAGTCAGAAATTCGGTGGGCCTTGCTCCTCTTTCCGGTTCTTATCCTGATTCACCTTTCCGTAACCGATGATTTAGGATTGGGCAGATGCGTGAACTGCAACCCTGATTAGGGACCGCGCCAACATTAAAACCGGGCAATCACGCGCAGGTTCACCACCCGCTGCGAGAGGTAGCTGGGCACGGAATACGTCACGCCGTTCACGTCCTGCAGGTAGCTGTAGCCGGCCACGTTGTTGGCGCCCAGCACGTTGAGAATCTCCAGCCCCATCCAGATACTTTCGAAGCTGTAGAACCGAGCTTTGGGGGCGTCGTTGTTTTTCAGGCCCACAACCTTGGAAAAGCCTAAGTCTACGCGCTTATAGCTGGTTTCCAGCGCGTTGGTGCCGCGCAAATCGGGCGCGTTGGGCGGCGTAAACGGCAGGCCCGTACCGTACACCAAGTTCACGTAACCGCGCACCGAGGGGTTGTTGGGCAAATGGTCCTGGAAGAAAACCCCCACGTTCAGGCGTTGGTCCTGCGGCCGGCGGATGTAGCCTTTGGCGGCCCGATTAATGAGCTGGCCATCGGCATCGAACGTGCTGGCGGAGTCGCCCACCACATTTTCGCGGGTCGTGAGCAGGCCCAGGCTAAACCACGACTCGGCGCCCTTCACAAACTCGCCGCTCACGCGGGCATCGAAGCCGGCGGCGTAGGCGGTGGCGTTGTTTTTGGCGAAGTAGCGCAGGCGCACGTTGTCCACGTCGTAGGGCACCACGTCGGTGAGGTATTTGTAGTAAAGCTCGCCCGAAAACTTGAACGGGCGGCCGAACTGCTGAAAGCTGATTTCCTTGCCCGCGATAAAATGGTAAGACTTTTGGGCCCGTAGTGCCGGGTTGAGAAACGCCTGCTGAATGCCCAGCTGAATAGTCTGCTGGTCGCGCAGCTCGCGGTAGAAAGGCGGCTGGTAATAGACGCCCACGGCCGCTTTAAACGAGCGGTTGGGCCGGCGGCGGCTGATTTGGGAGTACTGCACCCGCGGGCTGATGACGAGCTGGCCGTTGGTAGTCCAGTAGTGGGCGCGGGCGCCGTAGGTGAACGTGCGCAGCGAATCCAGTGCCCAGGTGTCCTGCACGAAACCCTGGCTGCGGGTGCTGCGCAAGCTCAAATCGGAGCGCAGGCGCAGGCGGCGGGCATCGGGCACAAAATCAGCAGAGTCGGCAAAGCTGTACTCGTCGAGGGTGTCAGTGATGCGCTCACGCCCAACTTTGGCGCCCCAACGCACGGTGTGGCCCCCACCGGGCGCCCAGCGGCCCCGCGTTTCGGCCGTGAAAATCCGGGCATTGAGGCTGTTGCGCGAGTTTTTGAACTGCGAACCAATATCGCGCTGCCGCACCGCCTGATTAAAATCGGGCGAGTTGGGGTCGCGGTTGATTTCGGCAAACGTGTAGGCGGCCTCCACGTCGCGGTACTCAAACTCACGCGACACCACGGCTGAGCCCAGCAGCTCCATCTGCAGGTTGGCCGTGAAGTCGTGCTTCAGGCTCAGCCCGGTTTGGTAGGTATCAAACTGCATCCGCTCGCGCCCGCCGTAGGCAATGAACACCCGCGTAAACTGGTTGGTCCCGGTCGAAAAAGTGGCTTGGCCCGTTTCCGGCGCGAAACGGTAGTCGTTGTGCGCTATTACGCCGAGCAGGCCCAGCGTGGTACGCTGCAGGTCATCTTTCTTCCCCAATCCGATATTGACGAAGGCTTGGGCGTCGTAAAACGTGGGGTTGTAGCCGCCCTGCGCCTGCCGCAGCGAATTGAGCACGTACTGGGCATTTTTGTAGCGCACGCCGGCCAGGTAGCTCACGCGGCCGTTGGCCGAGCGGGCTTCGGCGTGGGCCGCACCGCCCACCAGGCTGCCGGTGAGCGAGGCGGCAAACTTCTCGGGCGTTTTGTAGTCCACGCTCAGCACCGAGGCCAGCTTGTCGCCGTACTTGGGCTGCCAGCCGCCGCTGCTGAACTCGACCTGCTTCACCAGGTCGGGATTGATAAAGCTTAGGCCTTCCTGCTGCGCCGAGGTAACCAGAAACGGCCGGTAAATCTCGAAGCCGTTCACGTACACCAGGTTTTCGTCGTAGTTGCCGCCCCGCACGTTGTAGGTGCTACTCAGCTCGTTGTTGGACACCACGCCGGGCAGCGTCTTGAGAATGGCGTTGAAATCGCCGAACGGGGACGGAATTTCCTTAGCTGACCGCGGGTCGATACGGGTGATGCTGACCTGCTCGCGGGTGTCGGCCTGGTCATAGCGGCCGGTCACGTTCACGCCGCCCAGGGCTTTGGGGTCCAGCTGCATGGTCAGGCGCAGGGGTTCGGCCGCGTCGGCAGGCAGCGTCAGGGGGATGCGCAGCGGCAGGAAGCCCAGCCGCCGGACTATCAGAAAGTAGGTTTGACCAGGGGCAACTACTCTTACCGGCAATGAAAATGCCCCGGCCGCCGTGGTGTTGGTACCGCCCGGCTGGCCCTCCACTCCCACCGCAGCCAGCTCCATGGGCTGGCCGCTGGCGTCGCGCAACGTGCCCGTTACCGTCACCAGCGCCCTGGGTGCTGCTTTTACTGGCGCCGGTTCCTGGGCCTGGACATCGGCCGCAGCCAGCAAAAGCACCACCAGCCCGCAAGCCCGGAACGGACCCAGGCGCAACTTTTTACTTCCCATTAACGGTGACGGACTCGGGGTAAGGCTTTTTTTCACGGTGCTCGGCTAACGTTCCAGTCCGGGAGCTATTGCCCACGTTCGTGGGCAAAACGTTCCGGCGCGGTTAACTCCATGCCCGTCAGGTATTCGCGCATGCGGGCCAGCGTGGCCACCGGCCCTTCCGGCGCACTGAACACGAAATTACCGGCCACCAGCACATCGGTACCGGCCTGCACCAGCGGCCCGGCATTGTCCAGACTCACGCCACCATCCACCTCAATCAGGGCATCGGAGCCGGCATCAATCAATAATTCTTTCAGCGCGGCTACTTTTTTCAGCGTGTTCGGGATGAAGGCCTGACCGCCAAAGCCGGGGTTCACCGACATCACCAGCACCACGTCGAGGTCGGCGGCAATGTCTTCGAGCAGCGTCACCGGCGTGTGCGGGTTCAGAGCCACGCCCGCCCGGCAGCCCAGCTGCTTTATCTGCTGCACCACGCGGTGCAAATGCGTGCAGGCCTCGTAATGCACCGTAATGATGCTGGCGCCCGCGTCCCGAAAGGCCGCGAGGTAGTGCTGGGGCTCCTCAATCATGAGATGCACGTCGATGGGCTGCTTGGCGTAACGGGCCACAGCTTGCAGCACGGGCAGGCCAAAAGAGATATTGGGCACAAAGCGGCCGTCCATCACGTCGAAGTGGAGCCAGTCGGCGGCGCTGCTGGCAAGCCGCTCGGTTTCAGCTTGCAAATTGGCGAGGTCGGCGGCCAGAAACGAGGGAGCCAACAAGGGAGCACGGCGAATGGAGTTCATGGCCGCGAAGATACACTGCCCCCCGCTAGCCCGGTGCGGCCCAGGCGGCGGCGCGGCTCTACTTTTGTGGCCGGCCAGCCCGTGGTTTTACGTCCCGTTTTCAGCCTGGCAGTTCCTCCGCTCTTCGCTTTATTTTCCGTGCCTCACCTCGTTCCTCTTCTCATCCGCGGCATCAACAACCTGTCCGATGCCCGCTATTGCGCCGGCATGGGGGCTGATAAGCTCACCTTCGTTCTGGACCCCGCCATCCCCGGCTACATCGACATTAAAGCCGTGAAAGAGCTGTCCGGCTGGATAGCGGGAGTGGAGCTGATTGGTGAATTCGACCAGCTAAGCGCCGCCGAAATCAATGCCATCGCCGCCGATTGCGCCCTCGATGCCGTGCTGCTGCGCCAACCCCGCTCCGCCGCCGAGCTGGCCGAAATCGCCCCCCCGGTTTACCTGGAGCTGGCCGTTGGCGCACTCGCTACGGCGAGCTATTTGCCCGCTGCGCCGGTGGGCATCGTAGTGGAGTTAACAATTCCACTCACCAGTGAAGTACGCGAAGGACTGAGCGAACTAGCAGCCCAGCGCCCACTCTGGATTGGCCCCGGCCTGGACCCTGCTTTGGCGCAAGAGCTGATTACCTCTCTGTCCCCGGCCGGTCTGGCATTCCCCTCGGGCGACGAAGTAAAACCCGGCCTGCGCGATTTCGACCAGCTCGAAGCCGTTTTCGAGGCTTTGGAAGTTGATTAGGCTGTCGTTAGTTACTCGTTGTCAGTTGTTAAGCTGCCCATTACTCAATAACTGACAACTAACAACTGAAAACTAACAACTAAAAAAAAGACTAGCTCAGTCGAAACTGCACGTACTTAATGGGCACTCCTATTGCGCGGTACTTGCCCTCAAAATTGGTTTGAATGGCCTGCGCTTCCGTAAACTCCACGCTACTTTCAGCATAGAGGTCCCGTGTAAAGCGCTCCACCACGGCACCAGGCCGGGCCGCCAGCGTTTCTAATGTAAACTCGAACAAACCGTCATTATCGGTTTTGAGGTGCAAGAGGCCGCCGGGAGTTAACAATTGTTCGTACAAGGCCAGGAAGCGCGGCGAGGTCAGGCGGCGCTTAATGTCCCGGTCGCGCGGCCGCGGGTCCGGGAATGTTATCCAGATTTCCGCGAGCTCGCCGGCGCCAAACTGGGCGGCCAGGGCCTCGGCGCGCATGCGCACGAAACCCACATTCGTCAGGCCCATCTCGGTAGCGCGGGTGCTGCCCCGCCAAATCCGCTCACCTTTAATGTCGAGGCCGAGGAAATTGCGGTTCGGGTGCCGTTGCGCCAGTCCTACTGTGTACTCGCCCTTGCCACAGCCCACCTCCAGGGTGAGCGGGTGCGGCGCCTGAAAAAAATCGGTACGCCAGCGGCCCCCAAGCTTTTCGTATTCGGGCTTGCCGGGTTCTATAATATCGGGACGGGTGGCATTGTCCGTGAAACGGTGCAGTTTGACGCGAGGCAAGGGTGATGTTAATTAGATGCAATAATATTTTTATTCAGCTGTTAGCTAGCCGATTAAGTAGTTCGATACAGGTCCTCGACCTCGGCCACCACGAAAGTGCTGCCGCCGATGAACACAACATCTTCGGAATTTGCCGCGCGGCGGGCCGCAGCCACGGCTTCAGCCACGGAACCATACGCTAAGCCCTTTAGCCCCAGCGCGACGGCTTGCCGGGCCAGCTCGTCGGCGGGCAAGGCTCGGGGAATGTTCGCGGCGCAAAAATAATACGTGGCCGCTGCCGGCAGTAAGGCCAGCATGCCGCCCACATCCTTATCGTTCACCGCTCCTATCACCAGATGCTGGTGCCGATGCGGGAGGCGCAGCAATTGGGCCAGCACCAGCTGCAGGCCGGCGGCATTGTGCCCGGTATCGCAGACAACCAACGGCCGGGTACCGATGATGCTCCACCGCCCCCGCAGGCCCGTGAGTTGGGTTACCTGCCGCAGGCCGGTCCGAATTGCCGCCTCGGTAATGCGGAAGCCCTGCGCCCGCAGCTCATCCAGCGTGGCCAGCACACCGGGCAGGTTGAACTGCTGGTAATCGCCCGGCAAGCCCAGCTCAGCGTTCAGCAAGTACGGCCGCCCCTGCTGGGTGACGGCCACGGGCCGCCGGCCGGTGGTCAGGGAAGGCTCGTCGGTGAATTCGGCCTGGTAAATCTGGTCGGCAAAAACGAGGTGGGCAAGTTTGGCCGCAGCTTCCCGCTGGAATACGGCCGCCACTTCCGGCTGGGTCTGGCTCACCACGGCCGGCACGCCGGGCTTGATAATGCCCGCTTTCTCGCCCGCAATTTCCGGCAGCGTGTCGCCCAGCAGCGCCTGGTGGTCGTAGCTGATGTTGGTGATGAGCGAAACCAGCGGCGTGATGACGTTGGTCGAATCGAGCCGCCCGCCCAACCCCACTTCCACAATGGCCACATCGACGCGCTGCTCGGCGAAATAACAAAAGGCCAGGGCCACGCACATCTCGAAAAACGAGGGCTGGACTTCCTCGAAAAGCGGCTGCCAGCGTGCCACCCACGCCACCAGATAATCGGCAGACAGCTCCTGGCCATTCACCCGGACCCGCTCCGTGAATTCGCGCAGGTGGGGCGAGGTGTACAACCCCACCTTGTAGCCCGCCGCCTGCAACACCGCCGCCAGCAAATGTGAGCTACTCCCTTTGCCATTGGTGCCGGCTACGTGTACGCTCCGGAATTTCTGTTCCGGATTACCCATGGCTTCGACCAGCCGTTCAGTATTGCCAAGGCCTTTTTTGAAGCCCGCCGCGCCCACCCGCTGGAACATGGGCAGTTGGTCATACAGATAAGCCAGGGTTTCGGAGTAGGTCACGGGCGAATTGATAAACGCGTTATTAGGGAGCACAAAGAAACGGCGTAGTCGCCTCATTCAAACCAAAAGCCCCGTGGCACGCGAAGCGCAACACGGGGCCTTAACCAGGAAATCCGGCTGCTATCGAACTGTAAACCTAAAGGTGTAAAACCCGGTGGCCCCGCCCGCAGCGCTGTTCGTTTTTATGAATACGGCGTCAAGCAGCTTGTCGCGGCACAGCTTTTCCTGAGCCGGAGATACGTTGCCCGACACTTTCGAAACCGATTCCACTTCGCCATCGGAGGAGATTTTGATTTTGAAGCGAACGACGCCGGAGTTGTTGACCACGGCATCCACCACCGGCGTGCTTTCGAAGCGCCAGCCGCTCATTTCCAGGCCGCCACTGCCGGGACTGCTGCCGCTGCCCCCGCGGCCCGGTGCGCCGTAAAGCGCCTTGGCGTCGAGCGAGCCGTTGGGGTCGCCCTGGTCGCCCACGGTGCCGGGCCGGTCGCCGTTGTTGTTGCCCGTGGGGGCATTGCTGCTGCCGTTCACGCCGTTGCCGCCGCCGGTTTCGCTGCCTTTGGGAGAAAAGGTGACGGCAACTTTGCGGGCTGGCTTGGGCGCCACTTTCACTTCTTCCTTGGGCGGCGCGGCTTTTTCAACGGGAACTTCCGAAACCGGGCTTTCTTCGGCGTCGCTCGTAATAATTTTCTCCTGCGAAGGAGGCGTTGGGGTTGGCGTGGCGGCGGCTTCGGGGCGTGGCTGAGGGTCGGGGTTGGCTACAGGCGGGCGACTGTCCTCACGGTTGGGAGAAATATTGGCCGTGGCCATACTCTGCACATCGCCCGAGCCAGCCTCGTCGATGCCGTAGTTAAGCTCCACGCCGTCGCCCCCAATGGCGGCCAGCGGCGGGTCAGGGCCCTTAAAAAACGTGAACATAAAAACCAGCAACAGCAAGCCATGAATGACCACAGTGCCAATCAGGGCCTCGCGGCGGTATGGTTCCGGATAATCAATAGCCATCTTATTGGTGATGAAGTAATGGGGCAGCTGTTTTTTTTAACGCATCAGGCCAAAGCGAGTTCAAAAACATCCGCTCGGCCCCGCTCAAACCGGCAGTGCCCGGTTGCCTGGTGGTGCTTTCCTACTTCCCGGCCGCCTGCTGGGCCTGGGTTGCCATCACCATTTTCAGTTTCAGGCGGTTGCCAATCTCCAGAATATCAACCAGTTTCTGCACGTTCAGCGAGTTGTCGACCCGCAGCACTACGGTGGGCTGCTCGGTAGCGGGCGCCGTGCCAACCAGCGCCAGCAGTTCGGCCTCAACCATGGCCGGAGTCACGGGCTTCTTATTCACGAAATAGGTGCCGGCAGCATCCACCGAAATGGTGATGGGCTGCTTCATTACCTGCACGCTGGATTTGGCATTGGGCAGCAACAGCTTGATTACGTTTGGATTGACCAGCGTAGAGGCAATGAGGAAGAACAGCATCAGGAAGAACATGATGTCGTTCATGGCCCCGGTCTCGACGTGCGACGTGAGGCGGCGGCGGCGGGAAAGATTCATCGTTGATTAGAATTTAAAACGAGAAATGAGGAATGAAGAATTGGCGATGTGCCCGAATTTCTTCATTCCTCATTTCTCGCTTTCGTTAACTTAATTATCCTGAAGGATGTCCATAAACTCAATGGCGGAATTTTCCATACGGAACACCATGCGCTCCACGAGGATGCTGAGCCAGTGGTAGCCTACGTGCGCGATGATGCCCACGATAAGGCCCGTAGCCGAGGTCACGAGCTTCACATACAGCCCGTCGGCCACCTGTGGAATACCAAATTCCTTGGTAGCGGCAATGGAGTAGAAAATCTTGATAACCCCGATAATAGTGCCCACAAAACCCAGCATGGGCGCAATGCCGGCAATAATACCCAGAATGCTGATGTTCTTTTCGAGGCGGGCAATTTCAATCTTACCCACGTTTTCGACGCTGGCCTCAATCTCCTTCAGCGGCAAACCGATGCGGCGCAGGCCTTTTTCGACCATCCGGGCCAAGGGCGAGGCAGTCTGCGCGCAGAGCAGCTTGGCCCCGGCCAAATCCCCCTTCACCATCAACGAACGGATGCTGTTCATGAAGGAATCGGGGTCGCCGGCAGCTTTGCGGATGGCCAGGTACCGCTCAATCATGATGTAGAGCGAGACGATGGACAGCGCCAAGAGGGGAATCATTATCAGTCCCCCGCGCAGAATCAAGTCGAGAACGGGAACTTCGGCCTGCACAATCGGAGCATCCGAAACGGCGGTATTGATAGTATCAGCCGCGACGGCGGCAATTTGCAAAAGGAATGCGGACATGCGTTCGATTAAAATTTCAAAGTATTGAAGTCGCTGCGCGTGCTGATGCGCAAGCGCTGGGCCTCACGTTGAGCCGAAGCCAAATCGGCGTAATCAGCCGCCGTGACCCGGAAGAGGCGGCTGCCAGCGGGCGGCAAAATAACGTGGGTGGCGCGGCCCGTTTTGGTCAGCGCCTTGCGGCCTCTTTCGGCGGAAGCCAGAGTCCGGTAAGCGCCGGCAATGACGTAGTAACGCCCGGTACGCTGCTTAATTGTGGTGGAGCCTACCACGGCTTTGGCAACGGGAGTGGCAACAGCTGCGGGGGGCACTACAACCGGCGCGGGAGTGGCAACGACAGCAGCAACGGCCTTAATCGGTACGTTGGCAGCGGTTTTTGCCGGCAAGGCGGGCGCCGGGGCAACATTTACCGACGTCGTTACCTCACTGGCGGCTGGTTCTGAATCGCTCGTAACACCAACCGGAGGGGGCGCCGTGGCAAGCACGGGAACCGGCGCCGTTGCAGGGTCTTCGAGCGGCGTCATACCCTCGGCTTCAAGCGGAGCGGCCGATGCGTTGAAGTTGTGCTGGCCCAACGTAGCTAGCTGCGGCTCGGAGACGGAAGTGGCGCCTGCTGAGCGTTGGGCCCATTCCAGTTTGGGCAATTGCACTTGCCAAGCCGTGGGCAAGTACCCGGCATTAAGGGCCACCTGGTAGTTAGCCAGCAGCAGCAAGCCAGCGGCAAAGGCAATTACCCCACCGGGCAGCAGGCGCGCCCAGCGCGGACGGCGCTCCGTGCCGCTGCGCAACGCGGGCTGCGGCCGCTTGGTGCGGGCGTCGTTGGCCCGCACCGGACGGGCAGCCAGCGGCGGCAAGCCAAACGCGGAGGCCAGCAGATTGTCGGTACCAGTATATTCGAAGGCCAGGCCCCGACCAGCGGCGCGCCGGAAAATGCCAATGCCTGGCAGTTCGGTTCGGTTGGTGTCGTCGAGCTCCTGCTGAAGGCCCGCCACGGCGGTGCGCACCGCCTCGCGGGCCTGGGCAATAGACAGGCCCAAATGCTGGCTCAGCGCATCCACCAACAGCCCGTCGTTGCGCGTCAGGGCCTGGTTGAATGCCACCAGTTTGGTGGGCGGGCTTAGCGTTTGGCGGCCCGGCTGCGCGCGCGCCGAGGAAACATCGGCCACAAGCCCCCCAAAATCCGGAATAATCACGCAGTCGTGGTCACGGAGTAAGGGGCGGATGTGGTCGGCGAGATGCATTTTTTCGAGTTACTGAATACTAGAATTCGGGTAAATGGCTACGCGTTGCCGGTCTCATCAATTTCCAAAAAGGAAGTTCTGATGAAAGGCAAGCAACTAGTAACCAGAAACCTAGAACGTATAGGTAGCGCCGCCCAGCACGTTCACGCCTTTAACGGGATAGCCGTAAAAGCGCTGATAATGACTATTGGCAAGGTTATTACCCATTACAAAGATGGATATTTTTGGCGTAATGCGGTAATCAGCACGCAGGTTTAAATCGATAATCGGGTCGGTGGCGCGGTAAAAGTCGGGCACGCGCACGTCACCGAAGTTGGCGCCGGGCTGGTAGCTGATGCCATAGCTGGCCGAGTAAAAATATCCTTCGACGCCAACCATCAGCTTATCAAAAACATTGTACGTTCCGAAGACCGAGCCCTGGAATTCGGGCCGGTGAAACGGCTGAGCCAGGTTTTTGAGGGCGTACTTATTGTAGTCCAGCCGCGTGCCGAGGCGGAATTTTTCGGCCATATTATACAGCAGCTCGCCGTGGATATTCAGTACGCCCGTGGCATTCTGGTCATACACAAGGTCGAATTTGGTGGGGTCGATGGCGTTGTTGAGGTAGAAATACAGGTTGCGGTCGCGGGCATACGTGGCGCGGGCATTCAGCTCCAGCCCCCGCACCGGCGTCGAGGTAAAGCCCGCGTAAATGGTCGGGCCGCGGTGAGTGTCAGCCACGTTCAGCCCCCGGTTCAGCCACGGGTTTTCGGTGCTCAGGTCGTAGCGCGTCACACGCTGCAAGGCCCCGCCCAGGCCGGCGTACAGCATAAATTTCTCGGGCGCAACGGTGTAGCCCACCCGCAAGGCCGGGTAAATCACGCCCCGGCTCACATTGGTCGTGGTGTCGGAGGAATAACCCAACGTGGCGCCCAGGGTAAAGGCGAGCCGCTTGTTGATGAATTCGTAGGCCGGGGTGGCTTGCACAAACGTGCGGCTGCGCGTCATCAACGGCTGCGGGTCGGGCTGGTTGGCGGTGCCGGGCGCCAGGTCCTTTTCGGAAATAAACGAGGCGTCCGCGGTTACGGTCACGCGACTGGTTTCGCTCAGCGCGTAGCCGCCTTTGGCATTCACCGTCACGTTGTGCTCCTTGGCGTCGAAGCTGTCGCCCCAGTACCGGTAGCCGAGGCTCGCATCATAGGTGAGCACCTGCTCGGGGTCGCGGTTGTGGGCGTAAGCCTTCACTCCAAAGCGGTTGAATACCTGCTTGATATCGCCGGCCTCGGGCCTGACAACCGGGTCGGGCTGGTTGGCGGCCTTTTCGTAGCCGTAGAAATTGTAGCGCTCCCGGCCCAGGTCGAGGGCTGCGCCAAAAGCGGCAGTGCCCCGGTACAGCTCGCCCATCAGGTGGGCGCTGGACTCAGAAACCCCGGAATTCTTGCCGTCCACGGGTCCGTTCACCGAGTTTACGTGCTTGATATCCAGGCCGTAGCTGTGGTCGGTATTGCGGGTGCTGTGGAAATAGCCCCGCCCGTAAAACGTGCCGTAATTGCCCAAACCCGCTTTGATGAAGTTACCCGTGAGCGGCGTCAGCTCCTCGCTGCGGATGGTGAGCACCTTCACCGACGGATTCAAGCGGTCGGCCGGCAGCCGGAAATCCGGGAAGGTGTAGGCCACCTTGCGCTCGGCCGGGGGCGGTGCGGGCAGCTTGATTTTCGAGTAGTTGCGGGTGGCTTCGGGCAGTTGGTTTACCCGCTCTTTCACAATTTCAATTTCGGCCTCCTCAATCTTGCCCGTGGTTTTGGGCCGCGTGGTTTGGGCCGAGGCCGAAGGCCCAAAGCCCCCCGCCAAAGCCAATGCCAGCACCCACCCCGCTACCGGACGCGCCATTGGCTTATTCTTTGGTATCAACAAACGCTTCATCAGCAACTGATTATTCAATGAAAAAATACGCGGCGCGGTGAGTTAGCCCTTGGCCGGGGTTTTGGCCGGCACTTTCGCGGGCGTTTTAGCCGGGGCAGGTTTGGGGGCGACGGGTTCGCTAGCCTCGTCGGGCTGGTCGGCACCCAGCGTTTTCAGGCGCTGTTTAGCGCCTTCCACCACCTCCGCCACCGGAAATTTATTGTCGATGATGGAATTGAGCGTGCCCCGCGCCTGGAAGTTGTCGCCCTGCGCAGCGTAGGCATCGGCCACCAGCAAAAACGCGCGCCCCTGCCACAAGGTGTAGCTGCTGAAATTGGCGTTTACTTTCAGTGCTTCGGCAATAGCTTCCTCGTTCTTCTTCTGTTTGAAGTAGGTATCAGCCAGGTAGTACTGCGCTTCGGCCCCGTTCACGTCGTTGGGGGCGGCAGTGACGGCGGCGGCCAGCTCGGTCGCCGCTTGGTCGAAGTTGCCGGCGCGGTAGCTGGCCTTGCCCAGGTACAGCAGCGCGGCATTGGTGGCGTTGGCCGTGGCGCCGGCTTGCGTGCGCAGCTCTTCGGCCACGCGGCGGGTGCCGGGGTAGTCGCCAGCCTCGTACAGGCTGCGCACCTGGCCCAGGGTGGCATTGGCTACTTCGCGGCGGTTGGTACTGGCGCCGCGCAACCGCTCGTATAGCTTGGCGGCCTCGGCGTAGCTCTTGTTCTCAAACTCCAGGTCGGCCAGGCGGCCCACAGCGCGGTTTAGGAACTCGCTTTTTCCTTCGGCCACCACGGCGCGCAGACGGGTCAGCCCCTGCTGCTTGTCGCCGGTTTTCAAGTACGAATCAGCCAGGAAGAACCGGGCGTCGGGCCCGAGGGCCGACTCGGGATACTGCTTCAAGTAAGACTCGATGCGCAAGATAGCAGGCTGGTATTTCTCAGCTAGATACAAAGACTTAGCCGCTTCAAATTCGACGCTTTCCGTGGCCTTGCTGTCGGGGTTTTGGGTTTTGAATGAGGCCAGGGCCGCGTCAAACTCTTCGGTGCGACCCAACGCCGACAAGCTTTCCTGCAGGCTGTAGAGCGCTTGCGACGAAGCCTCGCTGCGTGGAAATTCGCCCAGCACGCGCTGGAAATCGGCCACGGCTTTTTCGTGCTGTTGCAGGTTGGCGAAGGAGACGCCGCGCTTTTGCAGGGCCTGCGGCACGAGCGGGCTGTTGGGCCGGTTGTCAATCAGGCGGGAGAAACCGTTGGCGGCGGGCTGGTACTCGCCGGCCTCGTACGAAAGCTGCGCCTGCTGAAACACGGCCTCCTCGGCATAGCGCGAGTTGGGGCTGGTTTTGAGCAGCGAGGCCAGCGTGGTGGTGGCTTCGTCGCGGCGGCCCATGGCGCCCAGAGTGCGCCCTTTTTGGTAGTAGGCGTAGTCCTTGTCGGCGGCGTTGGCCTGAATCACCTGGTCGTAGAGGGTCAGGGCCTGCGGGTAGCTTTTGGCCACGTAATAGGTATCGGCGAGGCGCAGCGTGGCGTCGTAATAGTCCGGGTCGTCGGGTTTCGCCGATTTGTCGTTTAGAAACGCCTGGAATTGCGGCCGCGCGCGCTCGTACTGCTTGGTGTTATAGTAAGCGTAGCCCAGGCCGTACCGGGCTTTTTGCTCAAATTCCACCTCTTCGGCACTCACGCCGCCCTGCCGGGCCGCCCGGGCCGCAGCCGAGTACGCGCTGATGGCATCGGGGTACTGCTGGCCCACGCTGTAAATTTCGCCGCGCAGTACCTGGGCCGCCGCGCGCAGGGCGTCATCGGCCGGGTATTTCAGCGACTTGTCCAACAGCGGCAGGGCGGCGCTGTAGTTGCTGTTGTTGTAAAGCGAAGCCGCCTGCGAATACGCCACACGCTGGTAGGTGGCGTTCAGCTTGTCGCTGCGGTCGTCGAGCCCTTCGAGGTAGGCCAGGGCCTGCGCGTAGTCGGTAGAGGCCAGGAAGCTGGTGCTCAGCAAATCATCCACTGTGGGTTGGCTGGCCGAGCGGGGAAAACGCTTGCGGAAGTCGCGCAGCACGGCAATCACCTCGGGCAAATTGCCCAGCTCGTATTGCACCTGGCCCAGCTTGAGGGTGGCATTTTCGGCAATCTTTTTATCGAAATCACCCTGCCGGGCCGCCTCGAAAGCCGTAACGGCCTGGGGCTTCTGGTTGGCCTGCACGTAGCTCAGGCCCAGGTGATAGGCAGCATTCTGGCCCAGCGAATCGCGGCGCACGGCCACGTTTTTCAGGTTGGCGATGGCGCCCTTGTAGTCGCCCATCTTGTAATTGGCAAAACCAATCTTGTACTGAAGCGCCGGCTCAATCTTGCCCTTGCGGATGGCCGCGAACTTGTCAAAAGCCTCGGCCGCTTCCTGGTACTGCTGCTTTTGGTAGTACGCATCGCCGAGCAGCAGCTGGATTTCGTCGGAGTTCTGCGGCGGCGGCGTGTCCTTGAGGGCCTTGGAGGCGTAGCTAATCAGCCCATCGTAGTTGCCTTCCTTGTAGTAAATCTGCGACACAATGGCCGGTACCACCGGCTTGTAGGCGTCGTTCTGCTCGGCCACGCCCAGGTCGGTACGGGCAGCGGCAAAGTCGCCGGCCCGGTAGGCCAGGTAGCCCGCGTAATACGAGCTGGCGTATTTGAACGGACCCGCCATTTGCTTGCTGCGGTCGAACAGCAACCGGGACTTGTCATATTCCTTCTGCTCAAAATAGCTATACGCCAGCTTGAAGTCGGATTCGGCCCGCTGCTCGTTGCTGAGGTTATCGGGCGCCACCTTTTGCAGGTAGCGGATGGCGGACTCGTAGTTCTTCTGGTCGAAGTAGAACTTGCCCAGCTCGAAGTAGGCTACCGCCGAGCGCGGGTGGGCCGGGTGCCGGTTGGCGAAAGCCAGAATGAGGCCCTCGGCGTCGGGATGCAGCAAATACAGGCCGCTCACGGCGTAGTAGTACTCGGCATCGGCGGTGCGGTCGGCCGGAATGGGGCTGGCCTGGCTGCTGCGTATTGGCTCAATGGCGAGGTAGTGCCGGAAAGCCTCCTGTGCCGCGCCATATTGGCCGCGGTCAAATAGCTCCAGCCCTTCTTGAAAGAACCGCTCGTCGGCGGCAAAAACCTGGGTTTGCTGGGCGAAAGCCGCCACGGGCGCCGCCGCGCTCAGGGCCGCGGCCAACGCCAGCCGGGGAAATAGCTTCATGTAATATCCTTGCATGGGGGACCGAAAGCGGTCCGGGAAGTAGCCAAAAGTAGCAACAAAAGCCCGTAGGTTGCCCACAAAACGCAGAAATGCCGGTTTCATTGCCGGGCGCACCTTCCCTTAAATGCCATTCGGCTACTCCCCACCGCCCGATTGGGCCGCCCGCATTCAGCCACGGACAGGCGCTGCAAACCCTGCGACCGCAGCTTCGGGTGGAGTACCCGCCTGCTAAAAATCGCAGTAGTCCTCGCTGCCGGTCATCTCGGCCCAGCGGGCGCTCAGAAACTTGGCGTAGGCTATTGGCATCAGGCCGTAGGCGCCCAGCGAGTGCCCGTCGTTCACTTCCACCACCACGGTTTGGCCGGCCGCCGTCACGCCCATATCCAGCGAAAAAGCAGCGGGCGCCTCGGGCAGGTAAGCGGCCAGCGCGGCTTCTGCCACGGCCGGGTCGAAGTGGGCGTGCCAGTCGCCTTTGTAGGGCCGGGCATCCAGAATCTGGCCGTAGCGCACGAAACAGCGCCATTCGGCCACCAGGTTTATGGGCTCGGCGCACCACACGGGCGTGTCCTGGTGCTGGTCGCCACAGCCCACGAGGTCGCGCACGCCGCGCACCAGCACGCCGGTAAATTTTTTGGCATCGTACACGGGCTTCACGAAAACCGGCCACTGGCTGGCGTCGGCCGCCACGGCGTTGATGGTGCTTTGCCACAGCCGCCGGCCCAGAAACGGCCGTAGCGAATCGGGGTAGCCCAGCTCGGCCGGCACGGGCAGGCCCAGCGCCCGCAGGCTGCCGCGCACGGCCGCGATGTGGCCCACCACTACCTCATCGGGCGCGTGGTCGCGCACCGGCTCGGCATCGGTGTAGGGCACGATTTCCCAACCCATCTGCTGAAAGCCGTCGAGGGCCTGGTAATTGTTGACGCTTTGCGGAATACCGTGGTGGAAGTGGGTGTGGGCACGCATAATCAGCGGTTGTCGAAGGCCCCCAGGTAGGTGAGGCCGTTGTAGGTCTTGTTCGAATCTGTTACCGCCAGGCCGGAATCCTGGTAGTAAAACAGAGCGTTGGCCGCGTTAATATTCAGTGCCTGGCACTGGTTCGCTATCTGTTGCTCAGTTTCCTGGGAAGCCAGGGGTAGCTCGTCGAGGGCGTCGGCCAGGCTCCGGCTGCTTTCGTTGTAATAGACCCCGATTAAATCGTCGTCGTACCACCCCGTTCCCAGGTCCTTGTCGAACTCACTGGCCGCCAGGCCGGCGTCGCGGTCGGTTTCGTTGATGGCGAAGTACTGGTAGAACTCGTCGCTAGTCTTTTCGCTCACGCCAATCCACACATGGATGGCATCCATTACGTTATAGCTGGTTTCCATCTTTTAGATTTTAAGCACGAAAATCACCCCAGCACGCCGGCCGGCACGTTGTGCAGAATCAGCCAGACCAGTTCCCGCAGAATCTCAGCGTCGTCCATCGAGCCGCTTTCGATGCCCTTGCTCTGCGCGTCGGCCCGTCGGATGTTGTGGATGAGGCCCACCACCCGCTCGGGCGGGAACACCCGCAGGGCCTGCTGGTACTCCTTCTGGGCAAAGCTGTTTAGGATGCCCAGCTTCTTAAACTCCCCGTCCGAAGGGTTGGGGCCGGCCTGGTGCAGCACCAGCAGCTTGCTGAAGAAGTTGAACAGCAGCGTGAGGTTGGGGATGAGCGGGTTGGCCTTGGGGTTGGCCGCGAAATAGCCCAGAATACGGTTGGCCTTGAGCACGTCGCGCTGCACAAGGGATTTTTGCAACTCGAAAATATTGTAGTCCTTACTGATGCCCACCATCTGCTGCACCAGCTCCTCATCGATGGGCTGGCCGGGCTTGAGGTTCAGCACCAGCTTGTCAATTTCGTTGGCCAGCCGGCCCAGGTCGGCCCCGATGTACTCGGCCAGCATGGCGGTAGCCTGCCCGGTAATTTGCTGGCCGCGGTGGCGCACGTTAGCCGTGAGCCACTGCGGCACCTGGTTGTCGTAGAGTTTTTTGCTGGTCATGAGCACGGCCGGCGAGTCTTTGCCGCCAAGCAGCTTGCCCAGCTTCTTGCGCGAGTCCAGCGTCTTGTGCTTGTAGCAAAACACCAGCACGGTGCTGGGCAGCGGGTTTTTCAGGTAGGCCTCGAGGAAAGGCCAGCTCCGCTCCTGCTCCAAATCGGCCACGCTCTGGGCTTCCTTCACGATGACGACCGAGCGTTCAGCCATCATGGGAAAGCGCTTGGCCTGGCCCAGAATCCCGGTCACGTCCACGTCTTTGCCATAGAGCACCACTTGGTTGAAGCTGCGCTCGTGCTCGGCCAGGACGGTTTTTTCAATCAGGTCGGCTACCGCATCGATGTAGAACGGCTCCTCGCCCTGCAAAAAATACACGGGCTGGAACTGCCGCTGCTGGAGCTGCTTGAGGAGGGCGTCGGCTTCGAGTATCAATGCGTGAAGGAGCGAAGGGTGGATGGGTGAATGGCTTTTAGGCGCCATTCTTTCGGGCTGACAAAGGTAAAGCCGCCTAGTACCTTTGGGGCCATCATTTGCGGGTGAGCCACTTTCACACTCACCCATTCACCCATTCAGCCATTCACGCATTGAATCTCATTGAAGCACTGACCTGGCGCGGCATGTACCACGACGCCATGCCCGGCACCGCCGAACATCTGGCCGCCAACGCGCCCATCACCGGCTACATCGGCTTCGACCCCACGGCCGCTTCGCTGCACATCGGCAACCTGGCCACCATCATGCTGCTGGTGCATTTGCAGCGGGCCGGCCATCGGCCCGTGGCCCTGGTAGGCGGCGCCACCGGCATGATTGGCGACCCCAGCGGCAAATCGGCCGAGCGTAACCTGCTCGATGAGGTTACGCTGCGCCGCAATCAGGAAGGCATCCGGGCGCAGCTCGAAAAGTTTCTGGATTTCACGCAAGGCCCCACCGGCGCGCTGGTGGTCAACAACTACGACTGGTTCAAGGAAATTGGTTTCCTGGGCTTTCTGCGCGAAGTTGGTAAGCACCTCACTGTGAACTACATGATGGCCAAGGACTCGGTGAAGCGCCGCATCAGCGGCAACGAGGACAGCGGCACCGACGGCATCAGCTACACCGAATTCAGCTACCAGCTGCTGCAAGGCTACGACTTCGTGCACCTCAACAAAACCCTGGGCTGCACCCTGCAAATGGGCGCCAGCGACCAGTGGGGCAACATCACGACCGGCACGGAGCTTATCCGCCGCATCAGCAGCGCCGAGGGCCGCGACGCCAAAGCCTACGCCCTCACCGGCCAGCTCATCACCAAAGCCGACGGCACCAAGTACGGCAAGTCGGAAACCGGCACCGTCTGGCTCGACCCGGCCCTGACCTCGCCCTACCAGTTCTACCAATTTTTCTACAACGCCGCCGATGCCGATGTGCCGCGCCTCATCCGGGTGTTCACGCTCCTCAGCGAGGCCGAGATTGCCGCCCTGGAAGCTGAGCACGCCCAGGCGCCGCACCTACGGATACTCCAGAAAGCCCTGGCCCGTGATGTAACGGCCCGCGTGCACTCCCCCGAAGCCGCCGAGGCCGCCATTGCCGCCTCCGAAGTTCTCTTTGGCAAAGGCGACCTCGCAGCCCTGCAAGCTCTGGACGAAGCCACACTGCTCGACGTGTTCGCAGGCGTACCGCACATCCTCGTGCTACGCTCCGAATTTACCACCCTCAACACCGTGACCTTGCTCAGCGATGCCACCCTGCACAAAATCTTTTCTTCCAAAGGCGAAGCCAAAAAGATGATTCAAGCCGGCGGCGTCAGCATCAACCGCGAGAAGGTAGCTTCGCCAGAATCCTCCGTCGCAGCCCTCCCCTTGCTGGCTGGCAAATACTTAGTAGCGCAAAAAGGCAAGAAAAACTACTTCCTGATTGAGCTGGAGTAAATTACAAGTGAGGTTTTTTTGCCATTTGCCATCCTAAGCCCAGCGAAGGATGACAGCTTTTCAGCATTCCAAACAGCTTCCATACTCCTAGCCCAAAGAAAATGCCCCGCTGAGCACAGCGGGGCATTTTCTTTGGGCTGGTTTCCACAGCGCCGGCCAAACCGCGAGGGTAGGTCCGTAGCCGTGGCCGGGCCTTACTTCTTCTTGGCAGGAGCAGCTTTTTTGGCAGCAGGAGCAGCCTTTTTAGCGGCCGGAGCAGCTTTGGCGGCTGGTGCATCAGCACCGGCGTTCTTGGTGTTCTGAACTTCGGTACGGAACGCCTGGGCCATCGTCTTCAATTCCTGCATGCCTTTGCGCACACGAGTGCCGGCAGCAGCGTTTTGCTTGTCGTAGAATTTCGAAAAGTCGTCTTCGAGCGACATCACGAGGTCCTTCAATTTGCCAAAATTGTTCATTGTGGGTTGGGTTGGGGGTGAAAAATGAAAGTGTAGTGGTGTTAAGCCGGCCCTAATATACAGGGATTTCAAATGCAAGCAAGTTTTCCGTTTTTTTTCTAAAAGCCCTTCCCCTGCTATCAGGGGGCTATTTCGTCAAAAAAAAGGCCATTTGCACAAAGTTGTCGACCACACCACTTCTTGGGATAATCCCAAAACACAAACGCCGGCCTCCCCTTCGGGAAGCCGGCGCAAAGTGCCATTACGGCGAATTTAAGCGGTTTGAAAAGGCGCCGGCGTTTTGTTGTAAAGCCCTTTTGCTAGCTTGGCACCCATGGCTTCGAAGGCCACAATCGTTTCCTGCACGTCGTCCAGCGTATGCATGGCCGTCGGAATCAAACGCAGCATAATAACGCCCTTGGGCACCACCGGATACACCACGATGGAGCAGAAAATGCCGTGATTCTCACGCAAATCGAAGGTTAGGGCCGTTGCTTCGGAAAGTTCGCCGTTCAGCAGCACCGGCGTTACCGGCGACTCGGTAGTGCCAATGTTGAAGCCTTTTTCCTTCAGCCCGCTTTGCAGCGCCCGAACAATCGTCCAGAGCTTTTCGCGGTATTCGGGGTGAGCGCGAATCAACTCCAAACGCTTTAGGGCACCAATTACTAATGGCATGGGCAGCGATTTGGCGAAAATCTGGCTGCGCATGTTGTAGCGCAAATATTCAATCACGCTTTCCTGCCCGGCCACGAATGCGCCGATGCTGGCCATGCTCTTGGCGAAGGTGTAAAAAATCAGGTCTATGCCCTCGGCACAGCCCAAATGTTCGGCCGTTCCGGCCCCGGTGGGCCCCAGCGTGCCAAAACCATGAGCATCGTCGACGAATATGCGGAAATCGAATTTTTCCTTCAGCTTAATGATTTCCGGCAGCTTGCCGAGGTTGCCCGACATGCCGAACATACCCTCCGTAATAACGAGGATGCCGCCACCGTTTTCGTCGGTCAGGCGCTTGGCGGCGTGGAGCTGTTTCTCCAGGCTTTCCATATCGTTGTGCCGGAACACGAAGCGTTTGCCCTGATGCAGGCGCACGCCGTCGATAATGCAGGCGTGCGACTCGGCATCGTACACAATCACGTCGTGGCGGCTCACCAGCGCGTCGATGATGCTCACCACGCCTTGGTAGCCGAAGTTAAGCAGCAGCGCCCCCGGCTTCTGCACGAAGTCGGCCAACTCGTTTTCCAGCTGTTCGTGCAGCGTCGAGTTGCCGCTCATGATGCGCGCGCCCATGGGGTAAGCCATGCCGTACTCGCTGGCCCCGTCGATGTCGGCCTGCCGCACTTCGGGGTGGTTGGCCAGGCCAAGGTAATTGTTCAGGCTCCAGGTCAACACCTCTTTGCCGCGGAACTGCATGCGGGGATGGATTTGGCCCTCCAGCTTGGGGAAAGCAAAATAACCGTGCGCATAATGCGACTGCGAGCCAAGGGGGCCGCGGTTGGCCGAAATCCGGTCGAAAATATCCACTGAAAAAACGGGAAAATTGAATGGTTGTAAAAGCAGCTAAGCGGCTTCACATAACGCGCATACTGTGCGCATGGTCAGCCCAATCACAAAGGTAGCCAAGGGCCGCCGTTGTACATAATATGGGCTTAATAACGTCATTCTGCGCCTGATGTTTACGGATAACC
This sequence comes from Hymenobacter sp. IS2118, assembly GCF_000715495.1. GTDB lineage: Bacteria > Bacteroidota > Bacteroidia > Cytophagales > Hymenobacteraceae > Hymenobacter. Next base: position 57,529 of record NZ_JNLX01000165.1, read on the forward strand.
ATGAGTTTCCAACTTTCTTTGCGCCTTGACTCCCGCTTTTAGTTGGAGAACTGTTCGCGCTTACTGCTTCCCACCCACCGCCTAATGCTCTCTGACTGCCTGTTGGAGCTCAATTATGAAGAAAATCTCCAAGCTGCTCGTCGCTAACCGGGGCGAAATCGCATTGCGTATTCTCCGCTCCGCCAAAGAAATGGGCATTGCCACCGTGGCCATCTACTCCGAGGCCGACCGCAACGCCCTGCACGTGCGCTACGCCGACGAGGCCGTGTGCGTGGGCCCGCCCGCCTCGAAAGACAGCTACCTGCGCGGCGACAAGATTCTCGCGGTTTGTAAAGAGCTGGGCGTCGACGCTATTCACCCCGGCTATGGTTTCCTTTCCGAGAACGCCGGCTTCGCCCGGGCCGTACGCGAGGCGGGCCTGATTTTCGTGGGGCCCAGCCCGGAGGCCATGGAAATAATGGGCGACAAACTCTCGGCCAAGCAGGCGGTGAAAGCCTACAACATCCCGCTGGTGCCGGGCACCGACGAGGCCATTTCCGACGTGGCCGTGGCCAAGCAGATTGCGGAGGAAGTCGGCTTTCCCATTCTCATCAAGGCCTCAGCCGGCGGCGGTGGCAAGGGCATGCGCATCGTTAACAATGCCGGGGAGTTTGAGGAACAGATGCAGCTTGCCATCAACGAAGCGGTATCAGCCTTTGGCAACGGCGCCGTTTTCATCGAGAAGTTTGTGACCGGGCCACGCCACATCGAAATTCAGGTGCTGGGCGACGAGCACGGCCACATCGTGCACCTGTTCGAGCGCGAGTGCAGCATCCAGCGCCGGCACCAGAAAGTAATTGAAGAAGCGCCTTCGTCGGTACTCACGCCTGAGCTGCGCGCCCAAATGGGCCAGTGCGCCGTGGACGTGGCCCGCGCCTGCGACTACACCGGCGCCGGCACCGTAGAGTTTTTGCTCGACGACCAGCACAACTTCTACTTCCTGGAGATGAACACCCGCCTCCAGGTAGAACATCCCGTAACCGAGCAAATCACGGGGCTCGATTTGGTGAAGGAGCAAATTAAAGTGGCTCAGGGCGAGCCCCTCGCCTTCGCACAGGCCGACCTCACCATCACCGGCCACGCCCTGGAGCTGCGCGTGTACGCCGAAGACCCCCAAAACAACTTCCTGCCCGACATCGGAACCCTAACCACCTACGTGCGCCCCCAGGGCCCCGGCGTGCGCGTAGACGACGGCTTTGAGCAAGGCATGGAAATCCCGATTTATTATGACCCTATGATTGCCAAGCTGGTCACCTTCGGGGCCGACCGCGCCGAGGCCATTGCCCGCATGCTGCGTGCCATCGAGGAGTATAAAATCACCGGCATCGAAACCACGCTGCCTTTCGGCACCTACGTACTAACGCACCCTGCCTTCGTGAGCGGCGACTTCGATACCAACTTCATCCGCGACCATTTCACGGCCACCACCCTCGCGCCCACCCCGCCGGACGAGGCAACGGCTAAAATAGCCGCCGCGCTGGGCGCGTTGCTGCTTAGCGAGAAGAAACCCAAAGTAGCTCCTGCCACTGGCGAAACTGGTGGCGCGGAGGTTTCGGGCTGGCGGCGCAACCGGCTGGGTGTGCGGTAAGAAGCATGTTTTAAGCACACGGGCACAAATAATCGCAGTTTTCAAACCGTCATGCCGAGCGCAGCCGAGGCCTCTCGCTCGTACCGTCCAACGCAGCAAGCGGTAGGCCTCGGCTGCGCTCGGCATGACCAAACGCAATATGATTGCTTTTACCCTACTGCTCATAGCCCCAAGTTGGCGAACTCCAACAGCGGCGTAGGCACTGGCAACTATCCGTTTGCTTCCTTAATCCGCGGGTCAAACGCAAATTCCTCCCAGCCCACGATGCGAATCTGCCCGAAATCCGGGTGCAGGGTGTTGAGGACGTAGTTGTGCTCGTGGGCAATGATGGATGATGGCACCCGCAAGATGGCGGCCTCCTGGCGCTGGTACCAAGTGGCGCCCAAGGGCTGGCAGCGGGCGTAGTGGCGCGGCAATTGCCAATCGGCAGGCATTTGGTCCAGCGGTAAGTCCGCTATTGCAAGCGTTTCTGGTACGTCGATGCGGATGACTTTGAAGAGACTGTTGAGCCCTTCGCCGCTGCGGTGCACCACGTTTTCGAGGCAGGCCAGGGCGCGGCTGCCGGCGGCGTAAATAACCAGCTGGCCGCGCAGGTTCCAGCGGCCGGGGTTGCCGGAGGCCACCAGCTCGCCAGCATACTTGGCCAGGCAGATGCGGTAAATTTCCACGCGCGGCCCTATGCGAAATCGCCGTGGGCGATGCGGTCGACTTCATCGGCCACCAAATCGATGCCGCCGCTGGTTTCCAGCAAGGCCAGCGGTGGTTGGTTGTCGAGGCCGTAGGCGGGTTTGTCGAGCCAGCGCCGGAATGCGGACACCGAGCCAAACACTTCTTCGCCCTGACTAGCCAAGGCCAGCAACTTGAGCACTTGCTCGCTAGCAGCCGGTGCCAGACGCTTTTTGTCCAGCCGGTAAGAACGCAGGGTTTTGGTGGTGGTGTGCAGCAAATCGGCCAACTCGTCGGCACTCAACTGCAGCAGCGCGGCCACGTCGAAAGCCGTTTTAGCCAGCACGCCGGTTCGCGCGTGCATTACCAGTGCGAAGGAATCGGCTACGGTAGCTTGCAGCCCAAGCAGGGCTGGCGTGTAAAGAGCAGAGGGAGCAGCAGCAGCAGTCATGAGCGCAGGCAAAGGTGAGTTCCGAAAGATAGGAAGTTTTTCCGTAGATACGAGAAAAATTTCCTATCCGTTCCCGCTTCCCCCCTAAACAGCTGGCGCTTAGATAAGCTCCATTACGTCCTTAACCCCTATCGGCCGGTGCGTGGTAAAGCCTTCGCCAAACTCCACTCCTATCATGTGGCCGAACTCGCGGGCCCGGGCTTCCATAAACTTTGAAAATTCCTGGCTCGATAAATAGGTACTCGGCCCATCGAGGTCGGGGTTGAAAAACTGCGTTTTATACGCCTGAATGGACGCCCACTTGGTTTCCCAATGCGCCGATATATCCACCACGAAAGCCGGCACAATGGCGCGGTCCTGAATGTAGTGGTACACGTTGCGGGGGCGCCAGGGTACTTGCGGCTGGCCATCGTCGCCCAGGGTTTCAATCATGCGCAAACCTGCTAAAAAACAGGCATCAGCCGCCAACTGAGCGCCGCGCCCGTGGTCGGGGTGGCGGTCGCGAATGGCGTTGCACAGCACCACCTCGGGCTGGTAGCGACGGATTGCGGCAATGAGGGGTAGCTGGTGCTCACGCTCATTACGAAAAAATCCATCGGGCAGGCCCAGGTTCTCGCGGGCGCTCAAACCCAAAATCACGCTGGCGGCAGCAGCTTCCTCCGCCCGGGTCGCGGCCGTGCCCCGAGTGCCCAGCTCGCCGCGCGTGAAGTCCACAACTCCGATTTTTTTTCCCGCGGCGGCGGCCACGGCCAACGTACCGGAGCACGACATCTCCACGTCGTCGGGATGCGCCCCAAGGGCCAGGATATCAAGCTTCATCACTGATTTTCGCTGATTGAAATGATTACACTGATTATTAGTATGGCATCGAAGCCGTTGTCAGGATTTACGGAGCTACTGGGATTACGGTACGAAACAGGGTAATCATTCCAATCAGCGAAAATCAGTGATACTACTTGATGCGAACCGTGCGACCAGGCTGCAACGTTTTGATGCCGGGGTTCAACCTCTTCAGCGTGCTCAGGCCCACGCCGTGGCGCTCGGCAATTTCCGAAAGGGTATCGCCCGAGCGCACCTTGTAGGTAACGGTCTGCCGGGCCTTGGCAGGCCGGCTGCTGCTGGTTCGGCCGCTGCTACTACGGCTGCTGCTACTCCGGCTTCGGGTTTGCAACGACCGGTTGTAGTAGTTGAACAGCTCCGAGGTAATGGTGAAATTATCCTTCCGCAACTTGTAGTCCGGAAAATCATACACCAATGCCGGGTTGATGGGGTTGCCTTGGTAGCGCACTTCAAAGTGCAGGTGCGAGCCCGTGCTCCGCCCCGTACTGCCGCCGTAGCCAATAAGCTGGCCCGCCTTCACGAAGGTACCCACCGGCACCAGCGCCTTGCTCATGTGGCCGTATATGGTTTCCAGGCCGTTGTAATGGCGCACCAGTATGTAATTACCGTACCCGCCCCCGTCCCAGGCGTTGATACGAACCACGCCATCAAAAACGGTTTTTACCGAGTCCCCGGTGTTGAGGTCGAGGTCCATGCCATAATGCCAGCGATAGCCCCGGAAAGCAAACCCGGAAGTAATAGGGGTCTTCACCAGAGGCATGCTGGCAAAACGCTCGCGCGAAGGGTCGGTGAGCTTCAGTTGCAGGGAGTCGCGGTAGGTGCGGCCATCCACGCGGTAGGGATTTACGGTGCGCGTGTCCCAGATGGAATAGTAGCCCGCCACCTTCACCCAGGAGGAATCAATCAGTACTTCCTCCGACATTTCCACGATTTCCTGCCCGCCCAAATTGAGCCGGGAAGTGTCTTCGCTTACAATGCTCAGCTTTTTGGCGGGATTGAAGAAGATTGATTTTGCTGCGTCAGAATCGTCATCAGCTAATTCCTCGGTTTCGATAACCGTTGTGGTATCAGGGCGCACGTAACGCATTCTTGGCGTTTTGATGCGGAAAAAGTCGGCATTGCCGGTGGCGTTGCCGGCCTGGGCTTTGGTGCGTGGCGCTTTGCGACGCTGCGCGTACGCCGGGTTCAGTCCCGCCAGCAGCACCAGGAGCGCCAACAGCAGCAGCGCCGGACGCCAGTAACTTATTTTCAGATAGGTCAAAAGCAAACAGGGAAAAGGCCGAGGGCAATGGGAATAATCAGCCCACGCCTCGTGCCGTTCTTTTTAAAACAAGTGGTCAGAAAAGACGAGCTCCAGAGCTCGCCTTTTCTAACACGTCAATGCGCGGTTTTTAGTGTGCGCCCAGCGCTGCTAAATAACGTTCCGCGTCCAAAGCAGCCATGCAGCCGGTGCCAGCGGCCGTCACGGCCTGCCGGTAAGTGTAGTCCTGCACGTCGCCGCAGGCAAAAATACCGTCGATGTTGGTCTTGCTCGTGCCGGGAATGGTCTTCAGGTAGCCCTGCTCGTCGTGGTGCAGGTAGGACTGAAAAATCTTGGAATTCGGCTCGTGCCCGATGGCCACAAAGAAACCGGTAAGCTTGATTTCGCGGGTTTCCTGCGTCAGTGTATTTTTCACACGCACGCCCTCCACGGCGTGCTCACCCAAAATCTCATCCGTCACAGTATCGAACAGCACCTCAATCTTAGGGTTGTCGAGCACACGCTTTTGCATAATTTTCGAGGCTTTCATCTCGCTTTTGCGCACAATCATGGTCACCTTGCTGCACAGATTGGCCAGATACGTAGCTTCCTCAGCAGCAGTATCGCCGGCGCCCACAATGGCTACTTCCTGCCCGCGGTAGAAGAACCCGTCGCACACCGCGCAGGCCGACACGCCCGAACCATTCAGCCGCGCTTCCGACGGAATCCCCAGCCACTTGGCTGAAGCGCCAGTGGCAATAATTACGGTATCGGCCGTCAGCTCCAGGCTTTCGTCGATGGTAATTTTGCGTGGGTGCACCGAAAAGTCCACGGCCGTGGCAATACCGAAGCGAATGTCGGTACCGAAGCGGGTGGCCTGTTTTTTCAGGTCTTCCATCATCTCCGGGCCCATCACGCCATCAGCGTACCCCGGAAAATTCTCCACGTCATTCGTAATTGTGAGCTGGCCACCAGGCTGCAAGCCCATGTACATAACGGGCATCATGTTGGCGCGGGCAGCGTAGATAGCAGCAGTGTAACCAGCCGGCCCGGAGCCGATAATCAGGCATTTGATGTGTTCAGACATTGCGTTGTGCGGTCAGCCTTCGCTTTCCGTATTAAAGCTGATTTTTAAATAAAAGTCTCACGGCAAGCCAAAGCCTCCCGCTCAGGTGCTACAAAAAACCCCAACCTTACAGTCGGGGTCTTTCAATAACAAATCTAACTAAAAGTTAGCCCAGATAAGGCTTCAGCGCCTTCGAGCGCGACGTGTGCCGCAAACGACGAATCGCCTTCTCCTTAATCTGACGCACCCGCTCGCGGGTCAGATTGAACTTCTCGCCAATTTCCTCCAGGGTCAGAGCAGCCTCACCATTGAGCCCGAAATAGAGCGTGATAACATCAGCCTCACGCTTGGTGAGCGTGCTCAGGGCGCGCTGCACTTCCTTGCGAAGCGAGTCGTTCATCAGCGCCATATCCGGCGACTCTTCGTCCTCGTTTTCAAGTACGTCGAGAAGACGGTTTTCCTCACCCTGTACGAAGGGAGCATCTACCGATACATGGCGGCCCGAGATTTTCAGGGTGTCCACCACTTCCGAGGTAGTCAATTCCAGCACTTCGGCGATTTCCTCCGGCGAAGGCTCGCGCTCGAATTTCTGCTCCAGTTCCGAGAAGGACTTGCTGATTTTGTTCAGCGAACCCACCCGGTTCAGGGGCAACCGTACGATACGGCTCTGCTCGGCCAGGGCCTGCAGAATCGACTGGCGAATCCACCAAACAGCGTACGAGATGAATTTAAAGCCGCGGGTTTCATCGAAACGCTTAGCCGCTTTGATAAGACCGAGGTTGCCTTCATTAATGAGGTCACCCAGGCTAAGCCCTTGGTTCTGATACTGTTTTGCAACCGACACTACGAAACGCAGGTTGGCTTTCGTCAATTTTTCCAGCGCCTGCTGGTCTCCGTCGCGGATGCGCTGCGCAAGCGTAACCTCCTCGTCGGGCGTGAGCAAATCAACCTTGCCAATCTCCTGGAGGTATTTATCCAGCGACTGGCTTTCGCGGTTGGTAATCTGCTTACTAATTTTTAGCTGTCTCATTGGGGACTAGGTAAGAACAATATCTGATGGGGTTATACGTAAGAAAAAGCCGTCCGGACAGGCCCCTAAGTCAGAGGTAGCCAACAGGCTTCCTCCGACATTAGTTCGGGACCGTCCGTGCAACTACGCCTGAGCTTCGCCGTTGCTGGCTGCGGCCGTTTCCGGCTTGGGCAGCAACACCTTACGCGACAAGCGGTATTTACCGGTTTTCTTATCGATTTCCACCAGTTTCACGTCAATATCCTGGCCCACTTCCAACAAGCCTTCCAGCGTCTGAATCCGCTCGTGCGTCACTTCCGAAATGTGCAGTAGTCCGTCTTTGCCGGGCATAATCTCCACAAAAGCGCCGTAGGGCTGAATGCTGCGCACTTTGCCTTTGTACACCTCGCCCACTTCCGGCTGCGCCGCGATGGCCCGAATCCGGTCGATGGCGCCTTGCATGTCGTCTTGGTTAGCCGCGTAAATGCTTACGTGGCCCTTCTCGTCCTTCTCCTCGATAATCACCGTAGCGTTGGTATCCTTCTGGATTTGCTGGATAACCTTGCCGCCTGGCCCGATGATGGCGCCAATAAACTCTTTATCAATCAGCATTTTGTGCGAGCGTGGCGTGTGAGCTTTCAGCTCAGCTGCTGGCGCGGCAATGGTCTTCGCCATTTCGGCGAGAATGTGCAGGCGGCCGGCACGGGCCTGGTGCAGCGCGGCGGTCAGAATCTCATTACTCAGGCCCTGGATTTTGATATCCATCTGGCAGGCGCAAATGCCTTTCTCGGTGCCGGTCACTTTGAAGTCCATGTCACCGAGGTGGTCCTCGTCGCCAAGAATGTCGCTCAGCACGGCATATTCGCCGGTTTCCTTATCCTGAACCAAGCCCATGGCAATGCCCGAAACGGCACCCGTGATTTTCACACCAGCATCCATCAGCGCCAGCGAGCCGGCGCAAACCGTGGCCATCGAGCTGGAACCGTTCGACTCCAGGATGTCCGACACGATGCGGATGGTGTAAGGGTTTTCGTCCTCCGAGGGCAGCACCTGCTTTAGCGAGCGCAGGGCCAGGTTGCCGTGGCCGATTTCGCGGCGGCCAGCGCCCCGGTTGGGCTTCACTTCGCCGGTCGAGAAACCGGGGAAGTTGTAGTGCAACATGAACTTCGAGTAACCCTTGGTCAGCGGCTGGTCCACAATCTGCTCATCGAGCTTGGTGCCGAGCGTGGCCGTGGTCAGGCTTTGGGTTTCGCCACGGGTGAAAATGGCCGAGCCGTGCGCACCGGGCAAATAGTTGATTTCCGACCAGATGGGGCGAATTTCGGTGAGCTGACGGCCGTCGAGACGCACCCGCTCCTTCACCATCATGTCGCGAATAGCTTTCTTTTCAGCTGAGCCATAATAGCGGCTGAACATCTTCATGTTCAGTTCCGCATCTACGGCCAGTAATTGCTCCAGCACGGCTTTTTTCACCTTGCCAAAGCCTTCCTTGCGGCCACCTTTGCTGGTGTTGCCGCTGCGGGCCACGTCGTAAGCACCCTGGTAAACAGCGTCCAGAATGGTCTTTTTCAGTTCCTCGTTTTCCTCGTACTTGGGGTACTCGCGCGTAGGTGAATCGGCCGTGCGGCCCACGGCCTCGGCCAGGTCCTTTTGCAACTGGCACTGGGCCTTGATGGCTTCGTGACCGAAGGCAATGGCCGCTACCATTTCCTCTTCGCTCACTTCCTTCATCGCACCTTCCACCATGGCCACAGAGTCGGCAGTAGCGCCTATCATGAGGTCCATGTCGGCGCGGGCCAGGTCGGAAGTTTTAGGGTTGATATGGAACTGGCCGTCGATGCGCGCCACGCGCACTTCGGAAATCGGGCCAGCAAACGGAATGTCGGAAATCGACAGCGCAGCCGAAGCGGCCAGGGCGGCCAGTGCATCGGGCTGTACTTCTTTATCGGCCGAGATGAGGGTAATCATTACCTGCACCTCATAGTGGTAGTCTTTGGGGAACATCGGCCGCAGGATGCGGTCGACGAGGCGGCAGACCAGGATTTCGTGGTCGCTCAGGCGGCCTTCGCGGCGCTGAAACGAGCCGGGGATTTTGCCGGCCGAGCCGAATTTCTCCTGATAATCAACCGACAGCGGCAGAAAATCAACGCCTTCGCGCTGGCTCGGGGCCGAAACCACCGTGGCGAGCAGCATGGTATCGCCGAGACGAACCACGACGGCACCGTCGGCGAATTTGGCCAGCTTGCCGGTTTCGATGGAGATGACGCGGCCGTCGGGCAGCGCCAGGGTTTTAGTAATGGCGTGGGGTTGGGACATCAGCGGGATTTGCTTGGATAAGCGACAGCGGGCGAGCAGCCAAAAACGAGCGCCGCGCACGGCTCTCGCTACTCTGGTAAACACAACAATGCAACACGATAAACAGCTTTCCGGGCCGGCCTCGGCGCCAAACCAACCCGAACAAAAAAAGAGTAGGGAACCTTCGTTGGAAGGCTCCCTACTCTCAGATTCCGGACTTACTTACGGATGCCCAGCTCCTTGATGATGGCACGGTAGCGGTTGATTTCGCGGTGCTGCAGGTAATCCAGCATGCTGCGACGCTTACCTACCAGTTTCAGAAGGCCCAGGCGGGTGCTGTGGTCCTTCTTGTTCACCTTGAGGTGCTCGGTGAGGTGGGTGATGCGGTGCGTGAAGAGGGCAATTTGCGACTCGGCCGAACCAGTATCGGTTTTCACTTTTTGCAGGCTGTTCTTTTCGAAGATGGCCTGTTTTGCGTCTGTAGTTAGAATCATCGGCTGATAGGTGTTACCCCGTCTTAGATTTAAAGATGAAAAAAAGAATTGTGATTACCCCACACATTGGGGTGCCGCAAAGGTACGAAATTTAATAACAGGATGAAAGAGCTTTGTGGCCTAAGCTTTGGCTTATGACGAGCGCAGCGACTATCGGCACCCGCACCGCCTGACGCTTGCAGTCCCCAATACTCGCTGCGCTCGTCACAAGCCAAAGCTTAGGCTACTTGCTCTACTTCTGGTTCCGTGATTTTGCGCAGAGAAGGGATGCCCAAGCGTTGTGGCAACCGCCGCCAGAAATCCAATTCCAGCAAGCCGGAGTCGTTATAGGCTTGGTAGAGGAAGAAGAGGCCTACAGGCATCAGCACCAAATTAGACATCCACATGCCGAGGCCAACGGGCATCACAAACTCGCGGCCGTACTTCTCGCCCATGATGCTCAGCACGTAATAAATAATAAAGAAGAGGATGGATACCAGAATGGGCACCCCCAAACCGCCCTTTTTAATAATGGAACCCAGCGGCGCTCCAATCAGAAACATCAGCAGCACGGCAACGGACTGCGAATACTTCCGGTAAACCTCAATCCGAAATAAGGCCGAACTACGCGCGTATTCGTTTATGCGCTCGGCGCTGGCGGTGGCAAAGGCTTTGATATTGTTGGCGCGGTTGGCGGCCTGCTGCAGAATGGGCGCCGTGGCTTCAGCCAGCCGGGAAGCCGGCACCTGAATTGCCGCTACCCGCCGATTGGCGGCCTGCCCGGTAGTATCGAACCGGAAATACGTGTAGTAAGCATTGGTTTGCCGCGTAAGTTGGCCCTGCTCCATGTTGAGCTTCTTCTGCACCGAATCCGTCGCGCTGCGAAGCTGCGGAATATTGAGCATCATCCGGTTCTCCTTAAAAAGGTCTTCCGGTGTGCGGGTAGTCCCGAACGAAGCCAACGAAAAAGTAATCATATTGTGGTCGAACCCCTGCCGGATGAAACTTGCGCCGGCCCGGTCTTGCGCATTGGGCTGCTCCACGTAGTTATAGCCGTTAAATAGCTCTAGGCCGAGGTAGCCGCCGTTGAAGCGGGTGAACATGCGGCCCGAATCGGCCAGCATCAATTTGGCATTGCCCGATTGCTGGGTGTGGTCATAAATCATAACGCCGTGCAGTTGGTCGCCATTTTCGCCGGATTTGCGCTCCACTTTAATGGTGTAGCCCGGAATCCCGTTGTAGAAAACCCCGGCCCGGATGTCCAGAGCGAGCTTTTGCTGGCGTACGTCCCAGAGCAAGCTGTAAGCCTTGAGGTTGGCCCGTGGAACGATGGTTTCATTAAACCAAAAGGCCCCAATGGCCAAGCCAACCGTGAGCAGGAACACCGGCCGCAAAATGCGGGTCAGGGCAATGCCCGATGCTTTAATAGCCGTGAGCTCATGGTGCTCGCCCAGGTTGCCATAGGTCATCAACGATGACAGCAGTACGGCCAGCGGCAGCGATACCGGCACAATGAGCACACTGAAATAGAACAGCAGCTGCAGCAGCACCGCCGTTCCCAAATCCTTACCGATAATGTCGTCGAGGTATTTTAGCAGCGTATGTGTGAGCAGAATAAACTGCACGACCGCAAACGTGAGCAGAAAGGGTCCGGCAAAAGCCTTTAAAATCAGCTTGTCGAGCTTTTTGAGCATAAATCAGGGTAACGGGAATGGACTGCTACCAGCAGTTGAACGAAACACCACACGAAAAAGTACCGGACGATAAAACGCTTCCTGGTACCGATTTTCGCCGGGCGCTACCCTCCTACCTGCTCACGCAATTTGGCCACTAGGCTTTCCCATAGTTCCTGCTGCTCCTCGGCATCGTGGCCGGCAGAGTAGTCCACCACCCGCAAGTACACCTCATCGGTTACCTGCGAGGAGTCCAGCGTAAACTCCAAAAAGTTGGCGTCGGCCACCGGCTGCCGCTGTTCGTCGAGGAACACGAACCGGACCCCGCGGTTCAGGCGTTGGCCCGAAATTTCGGCGTAGTGATTTTCCTGGTCCCAGATAAAATTGAGACGCTGCCCCTCCACATAGCGCACATCGTCGCAAAACCACTGCGAAAGGCCGGAGGCAGTTGCCAGATAGGGAAAAAGTATCTTGGGCGAGGCGTTGATGGGAAATTCAACAATGAAACGCGTTTTGGTTTGAGTATCAGGCGCAGCCATAGGGATTAAGACGAAGGGACCTGAACAAACCACAGAGTGAATCCGGTCACAAGAGATAAATATGATGTTTTTTGCCCCTCACGCTTGCTTCGGGGTCTTTTGCAGCGTTACCTTTGCACCCACAAAAAACCCGGCGGGGTAGCTCAGTTGGTTAGAGCACAGGATTCATAACCCTGAGGTCACGAGTTCAACTCTCGTCCCCGCTACTTCTAAAACCGTTTCGGCTGTCTGCCGAAGCGGTTTTTCTGCTTTATGCCAGTTACAGACCTTAGTTGGGTTGGCCACAGAAGATGGGATTACAACAAGTACGGGGTCGTGATGGATAACAAGGCCCAAAAACAAGAAAACGCTGAACCCAAAGGCCAGCGTTTTCTTATTAAATCGCGCTGAAAGGCAATTACTTCACTTTCTCCACGATGCCTTTAAAGGCACCGGGGTTGTTCAAGGCCAAATCAGCCAACACTTTGCGGTTGAGTTCAATGCCAGCCTTTTTCAGGCCGCCCATCAGCTGCGAGTACGACAGGCCGTGCTCACGCGCACCGGCGTTGATACGCTGAATCCAGAGGGCACGGAATTCACGCTTCTTTACTTTACGGTCGCGGTAAGCGTACAAGAGGCCTTTTTCAACGGCATTCTTAGCTACGGTCCACACGTTTTTGCGACGGCCATAATAGCCTTTCGCCAAACGCATAATTTTCTTGCGACGGTGGCGCGAGGCCACGTGGTTGACACTTCTTGGCATAACCTAGAGCATTTTTGGCAGCCGGCGACGGGTTAAAGTCTTAAGGCCGGAAGCCTGGTGAATTAATTAGTGAGGGATAATTGGCAATTAACAGTCAGCAAAAAAAGAATTAAGACAAGAGTCACAATTCTTAATGGCTAATATTTTAATTACTAATTAAAAATTGAGCATCTGGCGCACACGGTTCATGTCGGCGCTGCTCACGAGGCCGGTACGGGTCAGGCCACGCTTTTGCTTGGTCGTCTTCTTCGTGAGGATGTGTGATTTGAAGGCGTGCTTCCGCTTCACCTTGCCCGTTCCGGTGAGCGCAAAGCGCTTCTTAGCACCGGATTTCGTCTTTACTTTCGGCATTGTAGTAAGTGTTGGAGGGTTGGTTGTTGATAGTTGATTGCTGACCGACCAAGGGTCGGGAAGCCATTTTCAACCGGGTAAAATCTATTCGGTGGCGTCGGTTGAAACCGGAGCCGTTTCGGAGGTCTGTTCGGTGGCTTCGGCCTTGGCTTCAGCCGGTTTAGGGGCTTTCTTCTCGGCCTTGTCCGGAGTTGCGGCGGGCTTGGCAGCAGGTTTCACAACGGCAGCCGCTTTCGGGGCTAGGTAGAGAAACATGCGCTTGCCTTCCAGCTTGGGCAGCTGCTCCACTTTGGCTAGGTCTTCGAGGGCCTGCGCAAACTTGAGCAGCAGGATTTCGCCCCGCTCCTTGAACACGATGCTACGGCCCACAAAGTGTACGTAACTCTTGATTTTAGCACCTTCCCGCAAAAACTCCTGAGCGTGCTTCACCTTAAAGGCAAAGTCATGCTCGTCGGTATTGGGGCCGAAGCGTATTTCCTTGAGAACGACTTTGGTCTGCTTGGCCTTCAGCTCACGGGTTTTCTTCTTCTGCTCGTACTTGAATTTCGAGTAGTCGATAACCCGGCAAACGGGGGGAGTGGCAGTGGGCGAAATCTCAACGAGGTCGAGATTTTGTTCCTGGGCCATTTTGCGGGCCTGGTCGGTAGGATAAACGCCTTGTTCGACGTTATCACCGACCAAACGCACTTCGCGGGCCAGGATTTTCTGGTTGATTTTGAACGGCTCTTCCACCTGCTGGCGGGGCACGTACCGACGGTTCGGGGCTGCTATGGTTTGGTCCTCCTCCTAAAAAGTGGCGAGAAATGAGAGTCTATATGATTCTGACCAGGTAGGGTCTGTCAATCAAGGGGCAAATATCGGGATTTATGTTGGTAAATGCAAGGCGGCTTGAGAAGCTTTAAGCTACAAGCCGCAAGCTGTAAGCTTCTCCCCAATGGAAATGGCTTGCAGCTTGTAGCTTAAAGCTTAAAGCTTAAAGCTTAAAGCTTAATAAGCTTCTACAATCTGACTCTGCACGCTTTGCACGAAGGCATCAAGTGGCATGGAGCCCAGGTCGCCTTCGCCGTGCTTGCGCACCGAGATAATGTTATCCTGTGCTTCCTTCTCTCCTACCACCAGCAGATACGGTATTTTGCCCATTTCGGCATCCCGGATTTTGCGGCCAATTCGCTCGTCGCGGGCATCCACGGTCCCGCGCAGGTCGTGCTGCTCCAACTGGGCTTTCACCTCGTAAGCGTAATCGATGTATTTATCCGAAATGGGAAGCACGATGAACTGCTCCGGGGTGAGCCAAAGCGGGAAATTGCCGCCGCAATGCTCGATGAGCACCGCCACAAACCGCTCCAGGGAGCCAAACGGAGCCCGGTGAATCATTACCGGCCGCTGGCGCGAATTGTCGGAAGCCACGTACTCCAGGTCGAAGCGTTCGGGCAGGTTGTAGTCGACCTGAATGGTGCCCAGCTGCCAGCGCCGGCCAATGGCATCGCGCACCATAAAGTCCAGCTTAGGACCGTAGAAAGCGGCTTCGCCCAGCACGGTTACGGTGTTCAGGCCTTTCTCGGCAGCGGCTTCCTGAATGGCAGCTTCGGCGCGCTCCCAGTTTTCGTCGGAGCCGATATATTTGGTTTTGTTCGTGGGGTCGCGCAGGGAAATCTGAGCCGTGAAGTCGGGGAAATCCAAGGCTTTCAACACGTAGAGTACGATGTCAATCACCTTTTTAAATTCGTCTTTTACCTGGTCGGGCCGACAGAAGATGTGCGCGTCGTCCTGCGTGAAGCCCCGCACCCGGGTCAGGCCGTGCAGCTCGCCGCTCTGTTCGTAGCGGTACACGGTGCCGAACTCAGCAAAGCGCACGGGCAGGTCGCGGTAGCTGCGGGGCTCGGTTTTGTAGATTTCGCAGTGGTGCGGGCAGTTCATCGGCTTAAGGAAGAATTCCTCGCCGGGATTGGGCGTTTTGATGGGCTGAAACGAGTCGGCGCCGTATTTTTCGTAGTGGCCGCTCGTCACGTACAGTTCCTTGGAGCCGATGTGGGGCGTTACCACGGGCTGGTAGCCGGCCTTCACCTGGGCTTTGCGCAGGAATTGCTCCAGCCGCTCGCGCAGGGCCGTGCCTTTGGGCAGCCACAGCGGCAGCCCCGCTCCTACTTTCTCCGAAAAAGCGAACAGCTTCAGCTCCTTGCCCAGCTTGCGGTGGTCGCGGCGCTTGGCTTCTTCCAGGCGCTCCAGGTATTCCGTAAGGTCCTTGGCTTTCTGGAAGGTGATGCCGTAGAGGCGCGTGAGCTGCTTATTCTTCTCGTCGCCACGCCAGTAGGCCCCGGCCACGTTCATCAGCTTGGCGGCTTTGATGGTGCTGGTATCGGGAATGTGCGGGCCGCGGCAGAGGTCGGTGAAACCGCCCTGCGTGTAGAAGGTAATCTGGCCATCTTCCAGGTTTTCGAGCAGCTCCAGCTTGTAGGGGTCCTGCTTTTCCTGGAAGTAGGCAATGGCGTCGGCTTTGGAGATTTCCTGCCGGACGTAGCGGTTTTTTTGCTTAGCCAGCTCCAGCATCTTCTTCTCGATTTCAGAGAAATCATCGCTGGAAATGCTGCGCCCTTCGCCCAAATCAACATCGTAGTAGAAGCCGTTTTCCACGGCGGGCCCGATGGCCAGCTTCACGCCGGGGTACAGCGTTTCGAGGGCTTCGGCCATGAGGTGGGCCGAGGAGTGCCAGTACGTCGCTTTGCCGGCATCGTCGTTCCAGGTTAGAATTTCGACGGTAGCGTCCTCGGTAAGGGGACGGTGCAGGTCGCGCACTTCGCCGTTGATGCGCACGGCCAACGCATTACGGGCCAGGCCTTCGCTGATGCTATTGGCCAGGGCATGGCCCGTAGAGCCGGATTCGACCTGGCGAACCGAACCGTCGGGGAGGGTGATATTGAGCATAGATTGGTGGTAAAAGGTGCCCACTGGGCAAAGCAAGGCGCAAGTTACGCGTTGCCCGACGAGGAATTAAGAATCTGAAACGAGAAATTGGGGTTTTTCTCATTCCAGTTTATGTATTGCTGTTGGCAGTTGGCTACTGCGCGCTAGGGCGCAGCAGCGGCAACGGGGCAATAGGCGCCGGCCGGGTGCTACCGGCAGGCCGGCGGTAGTAATATCGGGGCGAGGTGCGCAGGCTATCGGGCAGCGCGGCCTGCACCCGTTCGTTAGTTTTCCAAACTTTAAACGTCCAGTGGCCATTGCCGGGATTCTCCGCCACCAGCCGCCGAAATTGCGCCAGGGCCTCGGGCAGGCGGTTTTGAGTTTCCAGGGCTTCGGCCAACAGGACGCGGGCTTGTGGCAGCCGGGGATTGCGGCGCAGCGCCCGTTTTAGGTGCCCGATAACCTCGTTGGGGCGGCGCGCACTGGCCGCGGCCAGGCCCAACCGGTAATCGGCCCGGTACACAGTGGTATCGAGAGCGAGGGCCCGGCAGTAATACCAAAGGGCGCTATCGGGACGGCCACGCAGTTCCAGCTGTCGGCCGTAGTCGTAGCGCAAAAGGCCCGAGGTAGTGTCCAGCTTCATGCCCAGGGCGGCGTAGCGCGCCGCGTCGGCCGGCACGCGCCAGGCGTTCAACAGAAAAGCCAGCTGATGTAGAATTTCGGGTTGCCAGGGGTCGCGGGCCAGCGCATCCTGCAGGTATTGCACCGCCGTGGAAGTGTCGGCCGTAGCGGCGTAGGCCAGGCCCTTATAGAAAAGCGCGGCGGGCTGGTCGGGGTCCAGGCGCAGAGTCCGGTCGAGGTTATCGAGCGCGGCCGGGTAGTTGCGCGCGGCCAAGTGGGTTTCTCCTACTAATAAAGGCAATTCGGGGCCCGTGAAACCGTATTTGGCTGCCTGACGCGCGGCGGCCAGGGCCTCGGGCAGGCGGCCCAGGGTTCGCAGGGCCCGGGCTTGCACGTAGTACGTACGGCCGTCGGCATCATCGATTTCCAGGGCGGCGGCCACGTCGCTCAGCGCGGCGCGCGGGTCGCCGGCAGCCAGCCGCAAGGTGGCGCGCCGAACCCAAAGTGCGGCATTGCGCGGCTCCCGGGCAATTGCGCCGTTGAGCTCATCGGCCTGCACTTGGGGGCCGCTTTGCACGGTGGCCAGGTTCACAAGGGTATCGGGACGCTCGGTGGGCTGCGTGGAGCACCCCGGAAGCGCCAACGCTGCCAACGCACCCCATGCTAGCCTAAATAACCGTTGATAACTCATCATAGAAGGACACGCCACAAGCTACCGCAAAGAAAAGCACCCGCGAAGCTAAACCGGGTACGGCCCGGGGCGGCCAGCCAAAAGGAAGGTGTACGCGGCACTGCATTACCTACCGGGCCTGCCAAAAAACTAGTCGGAACCGTCATTATTACCGGTGGTATCTGCCGGCGCCCCGGCGTTGGGCGTGGCCGGGCGACGTGCCGAGGCCAGCCGTTTTTGGCGTCGGGCATCAGCGCGCAAAAGCGGGGGCAGCATCTTGCGGCATAGCCGGCTCAGCACCAAGTCTTCGCTTGTGACGGGGGGGATTTTTTCGGCGTGGCGCAAGATTTCAATGGCCCGGCGGCGGCGGCCCTGGTACTTGTACATGCGCGCCAGGTCGTAGCAGAACTGCAGGTTTTGGGGCGCCATGCGGTGCGCTTTTTCCAGGGCCTCAATGGCTTCCCGGCTACTGCCGCCGGCCGGCATTCCGCCCAGTACCAGGTTGGAGTATAGGCGTTCGAGCACGCTGTAATGGGCCACGCGGTACTGCCAGCGGCCGAGCAATTGCCAGGCCTGCGGCATGTCGGGACGATTTTGAGTGGCCAGGTACACATGGGAGCGCAGGTCTTTAAAGGCCTTCAGCCGGGCCCCGGCCTTGTACAGCGTGGCTTGGTTGAAGAGGGCCAGCGCCACGGCAAGGTTGCTCTCCCCGCCTTCGGGCCGAAGCAGGAGAGCGCGCTCGCCGTATTGGCGGCCGGCATCGAAATAAGCCGCTTTGCGGGTTTCGTCGGAATAACGGGCTCCGATTTTGACACTCAGCACGGCGGCTTGCCACAGGGCCAGGTAATGCAAGGGGTTGGTTTTGAGGACGTCCTGATAAATTGCCAGGGCTTCGGAATCCTTAAACTGGTTGACGAGGTCGGCCGCCAGGTCCAGCTTCTTCTGAACGGCCGGCGGGTTTTCGGGCAGTGGCGCAACCACCGCCGGCCGGGCAGGAGCAGCCTTGCGGGTGCGGGTTCGCAATTGGGCCGCAGCAGGCAGCCCCAGCATCAGGCCCAGGAGCAAAAGACTCAGCCATCGCACCCGGGCACGGGCCGGCAACACGCGCAGCCCTAACCACTCCAACGACAACATAAAGCAATTTAAGCAGTAAGCCACAAGCTTTAAGCTACAAGCTTTTATTTTGATTATCAATTGATTGTCAGCCAGTCAATGTGCGTTTACTTTTGCACAACTGCTCAACAGGACTCGCACCAAACTTTTCCAAAGCTGCAAAACGCGCTGCCGCTGCCGCAACGAAAGCGCGGGCGTTCCAGTTTCAACGGGCACTGCGAAGCCTCTGTGCGTTTAAAATAGCCCCAGCTGCGCCTTGGGCCGCTTGAGCAGCTCACGGGCCTGCGCCACTTCTTCGGCAGTAACGTCGACCGGGCCGCCGGGCTCGGCGGTGGGTGCCGGGCCATCAGTCGGCTTGCCGGGCACGGAGGCAGCGCGCTTTTTCACCTCGCGGCGCTGGGGCTCGGCGCCTTCGTCGGTGAGCAGCTCAATGGCGTGCACCTTGAAGTAGTTGAGCTTGTTGCCCATTGCCTTCCAGCCTTTTACATCAATAAATTCGTGCAGGCTGATTTTCTCGGTTTCCTTTTCCGCCTTTTTATCCCTCTGCAGTTTCACTTCCATCACCGGCTCCGGATTTGCCGTCACGGCCAACATTTTAGAGCCTTTCGACTCTGAAATAAACAGGAAACGCTTGCCCAGTGTCGTGGTTTCAATGCGGAAGCGCTTCACGTAATGGATTTTGCTTTCGCCCTCCATGTACACGGTTGCGAGCACTTCGTCGGGCTCAAATTTGCGCAGCAGCACGATGTTGGGCACATCGAAATGAATGGCGGAATCGGGTGGGGTCAGTTCGTAGCTGCCGTCGCGGAACACCACCAGCACGGTGTCGTTGGTATCGAAAGTGCCCAGGTAGCGGCCGTGGCTGGTACCGAGGCGGCCTACCACGCTGTCGAAGAACATTTCACGGCCGCCCAGGGTCGAGTCGCCCAGCAGCTTCTGGGTGATTTTTTTGATGGGCTGCTTCGTCACGATGTTGCCCATCGAGCCTTTGCCCTTGATGCCCAGCTCGGCGAAATCAAAATCAAACTGCTTGACCCGCGCCGGCGCTTTATCGGACAGTTGAATGCCAACAATTTCGGATTCAGAGTTAGGATTAGCCGTGAGATACAGGGTTTTGGTGCCCTTGGTGCCCTTGGTCAGGTCGTAGGTTTTGTCGCGGGTGATGCCCGAAACCAGGAAGCGCTTGGCGAAGGCAATACCCGACGCGCCATCGAGGTACACCATATTGTACACCAGCCGGTCGTCATTCTTATTGTACACGCCCACGTGCAGAATGTCCTTGCCCACGAAGGTTTTTTCCGCGATTCTGCTCACCGTGAAGGTACCGTCGCGCCGGATGGCGATGATGTCGTCCAGGTCGGAACAGTCGCAGATAGTGACGGCGTTTTCGTCCTTTTTCAAGCCGTAGCCCACAAAGCCGTCGGCGTAGTTCACGTAGAGCTTCTGGTTGGCCACGGCCACTTTCTGGGCCGTCACCACGTCGAAGGTGCGGAGCTGGGTTTTGCGCTCCCGGCCCGCGCCGTACTTCTTCAGCAGGCCCTTAAAGTAGTTGATGGCGTAGCGGGTGAGGTGGCCCAGGTGGTCGGCTACCTCGGCCAGCTCAGCCTCCAGGCGCTGCAAAAACTCGTCGGCCTTAAAGCCGTCAAACTTCGAAATGCGCTTAATCCGAATTTCGGTGAGGCGCGTGAGGTCGTCCTCAGAAATGGGGCGACGCAGCACGATGCGCTGGTCATCGGCGCGGGCTTTTTCGCCGTCGATGCGGACAAATTTCCGCAGGCCCTTATCAATGGTTTCGAGAATTTCCTCCCAGGTTTCGCACTCTTCAATTTTGCGATAGATGCGGTTTTCGATAAAAATCTTCTCCAGCGAAGCGTTGTGCCACTTCTCCCACAGCTCCTCCTGCCGAATTTCCAGCTCGCGCTCCAGCAGCCGCACGGTGGCTTTGGTGCTCTGGCGCAGCACGTCCTCCACGCCCACAAAGCGCGGCTTGTCATCGATGATGACGCAGGTGTTGGGAGAGAGGCTGATTTCGCAGTCCGTGAAGGCGTAGAGCGCGTCCATCGTGAGGTCGGGGCTCACGCCGGGCGGCAGCTGCACCTGGATTTCCACGTCCTTGGCCGTGTTATCGACCACCTTCTTAATCTTGATTTTATTGGCCTCGCTGGCTTTCACGATGCTCTCCATCAGCGCCATCGTCGTGGTGCCATAAGGAATGTCGCGGATGATGAGCAGCGTTTTATCGACCTTCTCAATAGTGGCGCGCAGGCGGATTTTGGCCCCGCGCATGCCCGAGTTGTAGTTGCTTACATCGCAAAGCCCGCCGGCCGGAAAGTCCGGAAACAGCCGCACCTCGTTGCCCCGCAGCACCTCAATGCTAGCCTCGCACAGCTCGCGGAAGTTGTGGGGCATAATCTTGGTGCTCAGGCCCACGGCGATGCCTTCCACGCCCTGCGCCAGCAACAGCGGAAACTTGACGGGCAGCGTGGTGGGCTCGCGCTTGCGGCCGTCGTAGCTCAGCTGCCACTCGGTGGTATCGGGGTTGAATACCACATCAAGGGCAAACTTGCTGAGCCGGGCCTCGATGTAGCGGGCCGCGGCCGCGCCGTCGCCGGTGCGCACGTCGCCCCAGTTGCCCTGCCGGTCAATGAGCAGGTCTTTTTGTCCCAGGTTCACAACAGCATCGCCGATGCTGGCATCGCCGTGCGGGTGGTACTGCATGGTCTGGCCGATGATGTTGGCCACCTTGTTGAGGCGGCCGTCGTCCATCTCCTTCATGGCATGCAGAATGCGCCGCTGCACGGGCTTCAGGCCGTCTTCGATGGCGGGCACGGCGCGCTCCAGAATCACGTAGCTGGCGTAGTCCAGAAACCAGTTCTGGTACATGCCGCGCACGGTGGCCACGTCGTGAATGGTTTCGCCGGGCGCGAATTTGGGCTCTTCCTCGGTTTCCGGCTCGGGCACCAGGTCAGCGGCCAAATGCACGGCCGGCGTTTCGCCAAACAGGCCACTCCCCTCGCCGGCCGGATTCAGGACCGGGCCATCGGCGGGCTCCGCCGCGTTGGCCGCATCCTGAGCCGCGAAACTGGTGGGCTCTGCCGCGTCGGCCGCGGCGGCGGGCGAAAAAGCCGTCAGGTCAAAATCCAGCGAATCGCCGGGCTGCAGAAAGTTTTGGTCAATGGATTCAGAATCGGGAGTATCGAGAGTAGCCACAGCGAAATTAAAAGAGGACGGCGAACGGCCATCAAAAGTACCGGAATCAGGAAGGAGCGCAGCAAATTACAATTCCCAGCCAAGCCGGAAAGTTCCTAATATTTTTAGCTTATCAGAGTGATTTGCTCAGCGCGATGGAAATCACAAACGCCGTCCCGAAGCAAATAACAGCATTATTCGGGAAAATACAAGCTAACAACAATAGCCAAGGCCGCTTGGCTCGAAATCCGCTCAGGCCGGCGAATCAGCCCCGATGACGCCAAAAGAAAAAAGCCCGAGCCAAAGGCCCGAGCTTTTCCGTGGAATGTGCCGACTAGTCTACCCCTAGGCGGCGATTCAAACCTACGCAAAATTTCCTGCAATGCAAAATCACTGCTTAAAAGGAAATGAGATATTTCCGCTGAACAGGCCCTGTCCGAAGCGAAAAGAACGGATTTAGTCGCTGCAATTACGCGGTTTCAGAGTATTTAAAGGGCCATATCGCTAAAAAACCAATCGCAAGAACCAGACTTTTTCAAAGCGCGACTAGTCTGATGGCAGTCAGATATATCACTATTGTAAAAATCATAGTTCAGCAGGTTGGCCAAGTCACCGAACGGCCCGTCAGCATCGGGTCAATCGGCTTCTACCACTTCCGCCACCGGCAGCACGTCGCTGGTAACCAAGTCTTTTTCGAGGCGGAGATTGTCGATGATAAAATTCTGGCGGTCGGGTGTATTCTTGCCCATATAGTAAGTCAGCACCTGCTGAATACTGCGGTCGGACTGCAAAATGACGGGTTCGAGCTTGATATTATCACCGATGAATTTGCCAAACTCATCCGGTGAAATTTCGCCCAAGCCTTTAAAGCGCGTGATTTCGGGGTTCTTGCCCAGCTTGCGCATGGCGGCCTGCTTCTCGCCTTCGTTGTAGCAATAGATGGTTTCCTTCTTGTTGCGCACGCGGAACAGTGGCGTTTCGAGGATGAAGACGTGGCCGTTGCGCACCAAATCCGGGAAAAACTGGAGGAAGAAGGTGAGCAGCAGCAGGCGGATGTGCATGCCGTCCACGTCGGCATCGGTGGCCACCACCACGCGGTTGTAGCGCAGGTGCTCAATACCTTCTTCAATGTTGAGGGCGTGCTGAAGCAGGTTCAACTCCTCGTTTTCATACACAATTTTCTTTTTCAGGCCGAAGCAGTTCAGCGGCTTGCCGCGCAGGCTGAACACGGCCTCCAGCTCCACGTTGCGGCTTTTGGTGATGCTGCCCGAGGCCGAGTCGCCCTCGGTGATGAAGAGCGTGGTGAGCAGCTCTTTTTCGGCGCCGTCCTTGGCATTTTCGCCCAAGTGGAAACGGCAGTCGCGCAGCTTGCGGTTGTGCAGGTTGGCTTTTTTGGCGCGCTGGTTGGCTAGTTTTTTCACGCCGGCCATGTCCTTGCGCTCCCGCTCGCTCTGCTCGATGCGCTTGCGCAGGGCTTCGGCCACCAGCTGGTTTTTGTGCAGGTAGTTGTCAAGATGCTCCTTCACGAAATCCACGATGAAGCCGCGCACCGAAGGCCCGTCCTCGCCCATGTTCACGCTGCCGAGCTTGGTTTTGGTCTGGCTCTCGAACACGGGTTCCTGCACCCGCACCGAAATGGCGGCAATGATGCTGGCCCGGATATCGGCTGCATCGTAATCCTTCTTATAAAACTCGCGCACAGCTTTAACCACCGCTTCACGAAAAGCCGCTAAGTGCGTGCCGCCCTGCGTGGTATACTGGCCATTGACAAAGGAATAGTACTCCTCGCCGTAGTCGTTGCCGTGCGTCATGGCCATCTCAATGTCCGGGGCCTTGAGGTGGATAATGGGGTAGCGCAGGTGCTCCACATCGGCCTTGCGGGAAAGCAGGTCGAGCAGGCCGTTCTCGGAGTAGTACTTCTGGCCGTTGAAGTTGATGGTGAGGCCGGCGTTGAGGTAAACGTAGTTCCAGATTTGATTTTCGAGGTATTCCGGAATGAAGCGGTAGTTCTTGAAAATCGTATCGTCGGGCTGGAACGTGACCAGGGTGCCGTTGCGCTGACTGGTTTTCTGAGCTTTGGGGTCGCTCACGAGCTTGCCCTGGGCAAACTCGGCGGCTTTCATCACGCCTTCGCGCACGCTCTGCACCAGAAAGTAGCCGCTCAGGGCATTCACGGCCTTAGTACCTACCCCATTGAGGCCCACCGACTTCTGAAACACCTTGGAATCGTACTTGCCCCCGGTGTTGATTTTACTCACCACGTCCACCACCTTGCCCAGCGGAATGCCGCGGCCGTAGTCCCGCACCTGCACCCGGGAGTCCGAAATCTTGATATCGATGGTGCGGCCGTGGCCCATCACATGTTCGTCGATGCAGTTATCGACCACTTCTTTCACCAGCACGTAGATGCCGTCGTCGTAGGCCGAGCCGTCGCCCAGTTTGCCGATATACATACCGGGCCGCAACCGGATGTGTTCGCGCCAGTCCAGGGAACGGATGCTGTCTTCGTTATAGCCGTGGTCGGCGGCTTTGACTTGTACTTCGTGGGCTTCCGTTTCGGGGGCGTCGTTCATGGGGCAACTGTTGTCCGGTTTTTTGGGTAAAATAACGTACAAAATAGCGTCAGGGCAAGAAAAATTGCCAGCTCTTTTAGCACCAACGCACTAATTTATTTAGCTTCCAACATCGCCTTCCGGCCGCCGGTTCACTAAAAATGCTTCGGCCGGTTCTCTTCTTTCTTCATTTATTCCCCTTCGCATGTTTCCCCCTCTAATCAATCGTGGCTCGCCGCGCTCCAATGTTTCTCAGCAAAGCGGAGCCGTGCCCGAAGCCAAGCTGGCGCCGGTGGTGCACTACACGTTTCTACTCATTGGCCTGTCGCTGCTAGTCTTTGTGCTGCACAAGCTCGATGGAATTCTGCTGCCCCTGTTTTTCGCGGCGCTGCTGTCCACGCTGCTGCTGCCGCTGGTGAGCAAGCTCGAATCGAAGAACTGGCCGCGCCTGTTAGCTATTATCACGGCGCTGCTGCTGTTGATTGGCGGCATCGCCGGGTTGATAGTAATATTTGGTAGTCAGATTCTGGATTTGCAGGCCGAGCTTCCCCTGATTCAGAAAAAGCTGGTGGTATTTTTCGACCAGGGCCAGCAGTGGCTGCACGACCGGTTCGGAATGCGGGTGATGAGCAAAGACGAGTTGATTACCTCCTCGCTCAGCACGGCCAAAAAGTCGGCCGGCGGGTTTCTGGGCAGCACGCTCAGCACCACGGCTGGGGTGCTGAGCGTGCTCACGCTGGTGCCCATCTATATTTTCTGCTTCCTGTACTACCGCGACCACATGCGGCAGTTCATGTTCCGCTTTGTGGCGCCGGACAAGCGCACGGCCGTGCTGCATACGATGGACAACATTCAGAGCGTGATTCAGGCCTATATCTCGGGCCTGCTCATGGTGATTGTGATTGTGGCGGTGCTCAACGGCATCGGACTGCTGGTGCTAGGCGTAAAATTCGCCATCTTTTTTGCCATTTTCGCCTCGGTGCTGGCGGTTATTCCCTACATCGGCATTCTGGTGGGGGCCACCATTCCGGCCCTTATTACGCTGGTCGAAACCGGTTCGCCCGCCAAGGCGGCGGCCGTGGTGGGCGTATTTTTGGTGGTGCAGTTTCTGGAGGGCAACTTCATCACGCCCATGATTACGGGCTCCAAAGTGAGCATCAATCCCATGGCCGCCATCGTGGCGCTGATTTTGGGCGGCGAGCTGTGGGGCACGCCGGGCATGATACTGAGCATCCCGTTGGTGGCGGTGCTCAAGGTGGTGTTTGACTCGAATAAAACCACCGAGCCCTGGGGCTTTTTGCTGGGCGACGTTACAGATGGTGAGGATAGCAAGCAGGATACTTCGGGGGCTACACCAAGCTTTTTGGGCAAGGCTTGGCGCATGATAAAACGCATGTAGCCGCGTGCGTGGCCAGGCATTTTATGCAACCCTGCGGCCCGCATAGCAGTATAGATTACAATACTTTCCTTTTCACTAAGACTTATTAAAACCACATGGCTACCACCAACGAAACCACCGCTGACGCTTACAACAACCTGGTTGAAATCAATAAAACCGGTGCCAAAGGCTACCAGGAAGCCGCCGAGGGTGTAACTAATCCCCAGTTGAAAGCCGAGCTCAGCCGGTTTTCGCAGCAGCGCGCTCAGTTTGCTTCCGAGCTCACGCAACATGCCAAGCAGCACGGCGCGAACCCCGAGGATACTACGACCGTGCAAGGCGTGCTAACCGATGCCGCTGCAACCGTGCACCGCGGCTGGATTAACCTGAAATCGGCCATCACCGGCCAGGACGATTCGGCCATTCTGGGCGAGTGCGAAACCGGCGACGCCATTGCGCTCGAAGCTTACGAAAAAGCTCTGCAGACCCCAAACCTATCCGGCGAAGCCAAGAGCGTGCTTGAGCAGCAACACAGCAAGGTGCTTGAGGCCAAAAACTGGGCTACCCAGCAGAAAAGCAGCATGGCTAATTAGTTAGCTTTCAAATTTGCTGTCGTAACGGGTATTTCAAGAGCGTGACTTCCGACTCTGCGACAAAGAAAAAAGGCAGCCTTAAACGGCTGCCTTTTTTCTTTGCAACCTTCTGCCTGGCTAAGTTTGTTAGCGAACTGTTCTGAACCGGATAGCAACTTAGTTGCTGGTTGTTAGTTTTCGGTTTTCAGAGGATTTAGTAGCCTCTACTCAACTATTTGCTTTGGTGTTAAGTCACTGATGAACCGCTGGCAACTGGCAACTAACAACCTACCAGCCAACAGCCCAATTTTCGACCACCTTCCCGGCCCCGCGATTTGTACGCCATTATCGACCTTGAAACCACCGGCGGGCAGCCCACCCAGGACCGCATCACCGAAATTGCCATCTACATTCACGATGGCGAGAAAATCGTGGACGAGTACGCGACGCTGCTCAACCCCGGCCGGGCCATTCCGCCGTTTATCAGCCAGCTCACGGGCATCACCAACGATATGGTGAGCGACGCGCCCAAGTTCCACGAAGTGGCGCGCAAGGTGGTGGAAATGACGGAGGGCTGCGTTTTTGTGGCCCACAACGTGCGGTTTGACTACTCGTTTCTGAAGAAGGAATTTGCCGACCTGGGCTATAACTACTCGCGCAAAACCCTGTGCACGGTGCGCCTGAGCCGCTCACTCATTCCGGGCCAGCCGAGCTACAGCCTGGGCAAGCTGTGCCAGAATATCGGCATTCCGCTCGAAAACCGCCACCGCGCCGCCGGCGATGCCCACGCCACGGCCGTACTCTTCGGCCGGCTCCTCAAAATCACGACCGAGAGCGAAAACCTGCCCCACGGCCAGGACACCAGCCACACCCTGTCCCGCGTGGATGCCCTGGCCCCGGCCGGCCGCCGGCCCGATGGTACCAAGGCGCCTTCGCCTAAGCGCGTGGCGGCGGTACAGTCGGCCATAAAGGAGGCGCTGATGCCGCCGCTGGTTTCGGCGGCGCTGGTGGCCAGCCTGCCGCAGGCCACAGGCGTGTACTATTTCCACAACGAGGCCGGCGAGGTCATTTACGTGGGCAAGAGCATCAACATCTACAAGCGCATTCAGCAGCATTTTGCCGTGGATGTAAAGTCGCGCAAAAGCCTGGAATTCAAGAATTCCATTGCCGATATTACCTGGGAGCTTACGGGCTCGGAGCTGGTGGCGCTGCTCTACGAGTCGCACCTGATTAAGCTGATGAAGCCGGCCTACAACCGGGCGCAGCGACGCTCGGTGTTTCCGGCCGGCATCTACCTGCGCGTTGATGAGCAGGGCTACAAACGCCTGGCCTACGGCCGCGCCGATGCCCGCAACGCCGAAATTCCCATCATCGCGCTGGGCAACCAGTACAAAGCGCAGGGATTTCTGTACCACAAAGTGGCCAAGCACAACCTCTGCCAGAAGCTGTGCGGCCTCTACAAAACGCAGGGCGCCTGCTTCGACTACCAGGTACACCACTGCCAGGGCGCCTGCGTGGGCCTGGAGCCGCCCGAGAGCTACAACCTGCGCGTGGACGAAGCCATCGACAGCATCAGCTACGAGCACGAAACCTTCGTGGTGATTGGCGAGGGCCGCACCGAGCTGGAAAAAACCATCGTGCTGGTCGAGAACGGCAGCTACCGCGGCTTTGGGTACGTGGACGAGACATTCACAGCCCGCAAGCTGGCCGATTTCCGCGACGTCATTAAGCCTTATAATGATAACAAGGACATTCAGCAGATTATCCGCCTGCACCTGCGCACCAAGCACAAGGGCGAGCGGGTGAAGGTGTTTGGGTGAGTTTTTAGTTGTCAGTTGTCAGTACAAGCGAGTGCCTGACTGACAACTGACAACTAAAACCAAACGGGCTACTTCCTCCCGGCCACGATTTCATCCACCACCAACGGGTCGAGCAGCGTGGTTACGTCACCCAGGTTGCTGGTTTCGCCCTCGGCGACTTTGCGCAGGATGCGGCGCATGATTTTGCCGGAGCGGGTTTTGGGTAGGCCCGAAACAAGCTGAATTTTGTCGGGTTTGGCGATGCGGCCGATATGGGCGACCACGGCTTCGATAATGCTGGCTTCGGTGCGCTGAATGTCGATATCAGTGGTCGGTAGGCCGTTCTGGCAGATGACGTAGGCGTAGATGCCCTGGCCTTTCACGTCGTGCGGGTAGCCCACCACGGCACTTTCGACCACAAACTCGCTTTCGTTGATGGCGCTTTCGATTTCGGCAGTGCCGAAGCGGTGCCCGCTCACGTTGATAACGTCATCGACGCGGCCGATGATGCGGTAGAGGCCCTGAGCGTCGCGCCGGGCGCCGTCGCCGGTGAAATAATAGCCGGGATAGGGCTGAAAATACGTTTGCTGGGCGCGGGCGTGGTCGCCCCAGGTGGTGCGGATGACGCCCGGCCAGCTGCCCTTTATGGCGAGGTAGCCTTCCTGGTCGTTGCCTTCGATTTCGGTCCCGTCCTGGTTCAGCAGCACGGGCTGCACGCCGGGCAGCGGCAGGCCCGCCCGCGCCGGCACCGAGGGCGTAATGCCCGCCATGGCCGAAATCATGATGCCCCCGGTTTCGGTTTGCCACCACGTATCCACGATGGGGCAGCGGCCCTTGCCCACGTGCTGGTGGTACCAGTGCCAGGCTTCCTCGTTGATGGGCTCGCCCACCGAGCCCAGGATGCGCAAACTACTCAGCGAGTACGCCAGCACGTGGTCGATGGGCGCGGCCATGAGCGAGCGGATGGCCGTGGGCGCGGTGTAGAAAATGGTGACGTGGTGCTTGTCAATTACCTCCCAGAACCGGCCGGGCGACGGGAACGTGGGCACGCCCTCGAACAGCAGCGTGGTGCTGCCAGCGAGTAGCGGGCCGTACAGCCCGTAGGTATGGCCCGTGACCCAGCCAATGTCGGCCGTGCACCAGTACACGTCGTTTTCCTCCACCTGAAATACGTTGCGGAACGTGTAATCGGCCCACACCATGTAGCCGGCCTGCGTGTGCACCACGCCCTTGGGCTTGCCGGTGCTGCCGCTGGTGTACAGAATAAAGAGCGGGTCTTCGGCCGCCATAACTTCGGCGGGGCAGTGCTTGTCCACTTCCAGCACTTCCTCGTGAAACCAGACGTCGCGGTCGGGCACCATTTCCACGGGCCAGCCGGTATGCTCCACCACCAGCACGCGCCGCACCGACGGGCACTGCGCCAAAGCTTCATCCACCACGCTTTTGACCGGAATTTGCTTGGCCCCGCGCTCCAGGGCGTCGGCCGTGATGACGAAGGACGCCTGCGCGTCGTTGATGCGGTCGGCAATGGCGGCGGCCGAGAAGCCGGCGAACACCACGCCGTGCACCGCCCCGATGCGGGCGCAGGCCAGCACCGCAATGGCCAGCTGCGGAATCATGGGCAGGTAGAGCACTACCCGGTCGCCTTTTCGCACGCCGTTCTTCTTGAGCACGTTGGCCATTTCGCACACTTGCGTGTGCAGCTCGCGGTAGGTCAGGCGCAGGTGGCGGGTGCGCGGGTCGTTGGGCTCGAAGATAATGGCCAGCTTGTTGGCGCGCTGTTCGAGGTGGCGGTCGAGGCAGTTTTCGGTGATGTTGAGCGTGGCGCCATCGAACCAGGTGCTCTGGCCTTCGGGCGAAAACTGCCCACCGCGCACGGTGTCCCACTTGCGGTGCCAGGTGAAGGGCGCGGCCGCCGCGGCCCAAAAGGCGTCGGGGTCGGCTATCGACTCTTGATAGGCCGTGTGGTATTCTTCGAGGGTGCGAACGCGGGCGTGCACGGAGGTAGTTTCAGCCATATTGGAGTGTTTGGTTTGGTGCAGAAATAAAGTTTGTGAAGCAGGGCAACGAAAATTGTTTACGCCGTCCTCTCAAAAGCAAGCCCGATGGCCCGACGCCGAAAATCAGCGCCGATTTCGTCAAGAATCGTTGGGTCGTCAATGGTAGCGGGCAGAAGAAAGTCTTCGCCATCGGCCAGTTGCCGCAGGGTTTTGCGCAGGATTTTACCCGAACGGGTTTTGGGCAACCGCTTGACGACCAACACCGCGCGAAAGCAGGCCAGCGCGCCAATGAGCGCGCGCACGCGGCTCACCAGCTCCCGCTCCAGGGACTCCTCCCCTGCTACGTGGCCGTCTTTGAGCACCACCAGGCCAATGGGTACCTGCCCGCGAAGTGCATCAACGATGCCCAGCACGGCGCACTCGGCCACGGCTGGGTGCGCGGCCAGAATCTCCTCCATTTCGCCGGTGCTCAGGCGGTGCCCGGCCACGTTGATGACATCATCGACCCGGCCCATGATGTAGCAATAGCCGTCGGCGTCGCGGTAGCCGCCATCGCCACTGAAATAATAGCCCGGAAACGGCTGGAGGTAGCTTTCCCGAAAACGCGCGTCGTCGTTCCACAGCGTGGGGAAGCAGCCCGGCGGCAGCGGCAGCCGCACCGCCACCAGGCCGGTAACGCCGGGGGGCACGGGCAAGCCTTCTTCGTCCAGAATCTGAATATCGTAGCCCGGCACGGGGAAGCCGGCGCTGCCAGCGCGGGGCGGCGGCATCTCTTCCAGGCCCACCAGCGTGGCCAGCATGGGCCAGCCCGATTCGGTTTGCCACCAGTGGTCTACCACGGGCACGCCGAGCAGCTGGCCGGCCCAGGTGTAGGTGGCGGGGTCGCAGCGCTCGCCGGCCAGGAAGAGCTGGCGCAGGCTGCTCAGGTCGTAGGGCCGAGCCAGCAGGCCTTCGGGGTCTTCTTTTTTGATGGCCCGAATGGCCGTGGGAGCCGTGAACACGACGTTGACCTGGTGCTGCTCGATGAGACGCCAGAAGGTGCCCGCGTTGGGTGTGCGCACCGGCTTGCCCTCAAACAAAACCGAGGTGCAGCCTTGCAGCAAAGGCCCGTACACGATGTAGGAGTGCCCCACCGCCCAGCCAATATCCGAGCCCGCAAACATGGTTTCGCCCGGCGCCAGGCCGTAAACCGTTCTCATGCTGAACAGTAGGGCCACCGCGTGGCCGCCGTGGTCGCGCACCACGCCCTTGGGCCGGCCGGTGGTGCCGCTGGTGTACAGAATGTAGAGCGGATGCGTGGCCGGCACCGGCACGGCCGCCACGGGCGCCGCCCGCAGCAATTCCTGATAGTCGACGTCCCGTTTGGGTTGCAGCTCGGCCGTCACGAAATCGCGCTGCAGCACCACCACATGCGCCGGCTGGTGCGTGGCCAGGGCCAGGGCCTCGTCCACGAGCGGCTTGTAGGGAATCACGCGGTCAAATTCCATTCCGCCCGAAGCGCACACGATGGCACGGGGCCGGGCGTCGTCGATGCGTACGGCCAGCTCGTGGGGCGCAAACCCACCAAACACCACCGAATGCACGGCCCCAATGCGCGCGCAGGCCAGCATGGCAACCACGGCTTCGGGCAAATTGGGCATGTAGATGATTACCCGGTCGCCGAGGGCCACGCCCAATTTGCGCAGGCCGCCGGCAAAACGCGCCGTCATTTCCAGCAGCTCGCTGTAGGTGTAGGTGCGCTGGGTGCTGGTCACGGGTGAGTCGTAAATCAGGGCCGGCTGCGGGCCGCGTCCTTCCTGCACCTGGTAATCCAGGCATAGATAAGAGGTGTTCAGCGTGCCCTGATTAAACCACCGGTAAAACCCGTTGGCATCCTGAATAATGGCTTCGCCGGGGGGCGTGTGCCACTGCAGCAGCTGGGCCTGGGCCAGCCAGAAGGCGGCGGGGTCGGCCAGGCTGGCGGCATAAGTGGTAGCGTAGGAACAGGCGGTTTTCATGGCGGGTGGGATTGGGTGAGAATGGGCAGGGAGAATGTGCGGACGCATTTTCAGCGCTGGAGTGCAGGACCGGTTTCAGGCCGAAAGGGCCAGCAGCTCCCGCACTTTTTCCATTAGCTGGCGGGTGCTGAAGGGTTTGGGAATATACAGGTCGGCTCCCACTTCGTACCCTTTTTTAATATCGGCCTCGCGGCTTTTGGCCGACAGGAAAATGACTTTGGTGCCGGCCCGGTCGGGGCGCTGGCGCAGCTCGCGGCACACCTGGTAGCCGTCCACGTCGGGCATCATAATATCGAGCAGCACCAGGTCGTAGGGCGTTTGGGCGATGGCGGCCAGGGCTTCGGTGCCGTTGCGGGCAATGCCCACCTGGTAGCCGTTTTTGCGCATCAGAAATTCGAGTGACATCACGATGTTGGGTTCGTCGTCAACAATGAGAATGTGGGGAGTTTTCATGGCTTGTGGGTGGCAGGGGGAGGGAAATCAGGCGAGCTGCGGGGTAGGTTCGGGAATGCTTGCCAGGGGCAGCGCTACGAAGAAGGCCGCGCCCTGGTCGGGTTGGCTTTCCACCCACAGCCGGCCGTGGTGCAGGTCGATAATTTTTTTGGTAATGGCCAGGCCCAGACCGGTGCCTTCGGGCTTACGGGTGGTTTGGTTGCGGGCCTGGAAAAATTTCTCGAAAATATGCTCCTGCTCGGCCGCCGCGATGCCCTTACCGTTGTCGGCCACTACCAGGGTAATGCTTTCGGCATGCGCGCCCAAAGCCGGCGCATACGTCACGGCCAGCCGAATGCGGCCCGACCCGTCGGCCCGACAGGCTTTAATGGCATTCGAGAGCAGGTTGACCAGCACCTGCATCAGCCGGTCGCGGTCGCCGGGCAGAGCGGGAACGTGCGCGGGCAGGTCGATTTCCAAGCCGATTTGCCGGTCGCGCAACAGCTGGCCCACGGCTTCCACGGCCTCCGTCAGCAGCTCGGGCACGGCCATGGGCAGGCGCTCCAGCGTGGCTTGGCCCGACTCAAACTTCTCCAGGTCGAGCACCAGGGAAATGAGGCGGGTCAGGCGTTCGGCCTCGCGGCTGATGGTGAGCTGAAAGCGCTGGCGCTCAGCCTCGTCCAGGTCGGGGTTGTCGGCCAGGATTTCGGCCAGGGCCCGAATGCTGGTGAGCGGCGTGCGCAGCTCGTGCGTCACGGTGTAGAGGAATTCGTCCTTGCGCTGGTCCAGGGCCTGAAGCTGGTCGTAGGCTTGGCGCAGCTCGTCGCTGAGGCGCTGGAGCTGGCGCGACTGCTTCTGCAGCTGGCGGTTGGCTTCGAGCAGCTGCTGGCTTTCGCGGAGCATGCCCACCACGTTGTCGTAGTTTATTTGCTCGGCTCCGGCCACCGAGGCCACCAGTATCCGGGCCGAGGCCGGGCCCAGGCTGCCGGCCAGCAGCTTCTCGGCGTAGGTCAGCAAGCGCGGGTCGGCGGGAAGCGTGACGGAGTGGCGGAGCGGCGGCGTAAGCTCTCCTTCCTGCTGCTGCTCCTGTTGCTGGGTTGAGGGAAGGGCATCGGGAAAGCGTGTGCCGAAAGCGCGCAGGGCCTGGTTGGTGCGCTTTTTTCCCAGGAAACCCAGCAGCAGCGCGCGCACGTCGGGGTACGGGGTGCGGCCCTGCCAGCCGGCGACTTCCTCGGCCAGACTTCGGCGCTGAAACACGTCCACGAACACGTCGGCCTGCCGCAGCTCCAGCGCGGTAGGCGGCTGGGCCAGCGACACGCCCAGGTACAAGCCAATGTTGAAAAACCAGCTCCAAAACAGGCCATGCGACAGGTAATCCAGGCCTTCGAGCCCAAACAAGGCAAAAGGCCGCAGCCCGGCAAGTCCCCCCACTCCTTCCGTCAGAATGGACTCCGGGAGCTTGCCCGGCCCCACCATCGTGGGCAGCACCAGCGTGAAAAACCAGACGCCGAAGCCCGCCAGCAGGCCGGCCGTGGCCCCGCGCCGCGTGCCGCCTTTCCAGTACAGGCCGCCCAGCACGGCGGGCACGAACTGCGCCACCGCCGCAAACGACACCAGCCCGGTGTTCACCAGCGGCAGCAGCTTGCCCACCTCGGCGTAATAGCCGTAGGCCAGCAGCAGCACCAACACTACGGCCAGCCGGCGGCTTTGCAGCGCCACCCGGCCCAGGTAGGCAAACCAGCGGGTTTGCAGCTTGGGCTGGGCGGCGGGCACCCGCACCAGCAGCGGCATAAGCAAGTGGTTGCTCATCATCACGCTCAGGGCAATGGTCTCCACGATAATCATGCTGCTGGCCGCCGAAAGCCCGCCCAAGTACGTGAGCAGCGCCAGCCACGAATGCCCCGCGGCCAGCGGCAGCGCCAGCACAAACGTATCGGCATCGATGCCACTGCCGCCAAGCTTAAGCATGCCCCCAAACGCAATGGGCAACACGAAAATATTGATGACGATGAGGTAGAGCGGAAACAGCCACATGGCCTTGCGCAGGTGATTCTCGTCTACATTCTCGACTACCGACACTTGGAACTGGCGTGGCAGCAGCAGCACGGCCGACATGCTCAGCACCAGCAGCGTGAGCCAGCCGGTACTGCTGACGCCCGCCCCTTGCAGGGTGAAGAGCTGCCGCAGCGCGGGCACCGCCGCCGCCTGGTCAAACAAGTCGCGAAAGCCCCCAAAAAGGCCAAAAGTCACGAAAATCCCCACTGCCAAAAAGGCCACCAGCTTCAGCACGCTTTCCAGCGCCACGGCCAGCACCATGCCTTCGTGGCGCTCGGTGGCTTCTACTGAGCGCACCCCAAAGAAGATGGTGAACACGGCCAGCGCCCCGGTGGTATAGAACGCCGTAGCCGGCGGCGTGCCTTCGGGCCCGGCCCCGCCCGTCATGGTCACGAAGGACATGGCGATGGCCTTGATTTGCAGGGCGATGTAGGGCACGATGCCCAGCACGCACACCACGGTAACCAGGGCGCCCAGGGCAGTGCTTTTGCCGTAGCGGGCCGAAATAAAGTCGGCAATGGACGTGAGCCGCTGCTGCCGGCACACCCGGATAATTTTGCGCAGCACCAGCCACCAGGCCGGCGCCAGCAGCGTGGGCCCAATGTAAATACTAACGAACTCCAGGCCGTGGTTAGCGGCGCGGCCCACGCTGCCGTAATACGTCCAGGCCGTGCAGTACACGGCCATGCTCAGGGCGTAAACGTAGGGGTTGCTCACCAGGCTTTTGCGGGCGGCCGACCGGCGCTCGGCGGCGTAGGCCACGCCAAAGAGCAGGGCCAGGTAGCCGAACGAAAAAGCAACGACGAGCAGTTTGGACATGGTAAACAGAACAGGTGCAGGCGAGAAGGCAAAAATTCGGATGGGCCCGTTTCAGGCACCTCATTCTTCGGGTTTTTGGTCCGTTTTCCGAACCAGATAACCCGTCACGGCTACCAGCAGTATCCAGAGCCCCAAAATATAGAGGTAGAGCAGCGGGATGCCGCCGGGGCGCGCGTCGTGGTCGAAAGCGCCCAGCAGCGGATAGGTAAGCAGCACGCCAAACAGCACCGTGAGGAATAGCAGCCGTTGGCCCCGCCGAATTTCAACGTCCTCGGGGCGGCTTGGCATGGGATACAGGTTTTGGTGAGTGGAAAAGAGGCGCAACCCGACGCGGGCCGGCCCCAATTTAACGGAAAAGCCGCTGGCCCAACAGACCAGCGGCTTTTAAGAAACGTTGTCAGGTTCTTACGCGCCCGCCGATGAATGGTCATCCATCAGCTTCACGTTGCGCTTATCCTGCACCAAGGCCATGCCCACAAAGAAGCAGATGAAGGCGATGACAACCGGGTAAATGAGGCCCAGCAGGCTTTTATGGTCGTTGGCGAAGGTCCCCGCTGGCTGGGCGGCGGCCCACACGCTGATAGAGGTGGCAATGAGCGGCACGAAGCCCCCAAACACGCCGTTGCCGATGTGGTAGGGCACCGACAGCGACGTGTAGCGCACGCTGGTGGGGAACAACTCCACGAGATAGGCGGCAATGGGACCGTACACCATCGTCACGAAAAACACCAGCAGGAAAGTGAGCAGCGTCATCATGGGGATGTTGGGCGTCAGGGCTTTCATCACGGCGGGCACGGCCTTACCGGCGGCGTCTACGGTGGCCGGCGTGATTTCGCTGATTGGCCCGGCGTAGGCCTGAATGCCGTGGAAGAGCGGAATGGTGAACAGTGCCCCGCAAATCATGCCGGTCATGATGATACGCTTGCGCCCGATACGGTCAGAGAGCGAGCCGAAGTAAATGAAGAGCGGCGTGGCCACCAGCATGGCGATAACCAGAATGGTGCTCGAATCCACGATGTCCAGCTTCAGGGTGCTGTTCATGAACGAATAGGCCTGAAACTGCGAGGTGTAGAAGATAACGCCCTGGCCCATAGTGACGCCGAAGAGAGCGATGAGCACCAGCCGGCGGTTCACGGGGTTCACGAAGGAGTCGCGCAATGGGCTTTTGCTGGTAGTGCCGGTGGCCTTGGCCTTGGCAAACAGCGGCGACTCGTGCAGCTGCTTGCGGATGTAGTACGAGGCAATAACCAGCACGCCCGAGAGCAGGAACGGCAAGCGCCAGCCCCAGTCCTTAAAGGCAGCTTCGCCAATTGCCTTGCGCGTTATCACAATAACCAGGATACTGAGGATGAGGCCACCCGTAGCCGTAATCTGAATAAAGCTGGTGTAGTAGCCGCGCTTGGCATCGGGGGCGTATTCGGCCACGTAGGTGGCTGCCCCGCCGTACTCGCCACCCAATGCCAGCCCTTGCAGCAAGCGCAGAATCACTACGATGATGGGGGCCGCGATGCCAATGGAATCATAGCTCGGAATCAGGCCCGTGACAAAGGTGGCCCCACCCATGATGAGCAACGTTACCAAAAAGGTGTATTTCCGACCCACCATATCGCCGATGCGGCCAAAAAATACCGCCCCAAACGGCCGCACCACAAAGCCCGCCCCAAAGATGGCCAGCGCCCCAAGCAGGGACTTAGTGAGGTCGCCGGACTGCCCAAACAGCACCGGGCCGATAATGGCCGCCAGCGAACCAAAAATGTAAAAGTCGTACCACTCGATGACCGTGCCCACCGACGAGGCCGTGATGACCTTCCAGATAGTTTTGGAATCGACCTGGTTATTGTCGTGGGTAAGCGCGGTATCCGCCGGGGACCCAAACGTGGGGGAAGCTATTTTTTCCATTTTTCAAGCGGGAGTTAAGGGTGCGGTAAATGATTCAATGACTATCCAGGGCCTACAAAAACACCTGGGTCTGCATGGTGATTTCGGGGCGGTATTTGACGTCGTTCACGTTGGTGAAGTCGGGCCGGGCGCGGTAGTTGATGGTGAACTTGGCGTTGTGGCTATCGATGTAGAAGTTGGCTCCCCCGTCGAAAATATTCACGTTCTGCTGCTCGCCGGAAGCCGTCTTCAGGCCCTCGTAGCCCGCCAGCTGATACGCCGCGTAGGGCTGCACCCGCAGCTTGGGGCCCAGCAGGTTTCTGGGCATCAGGAAGCCCGCCTGGGCGTAGCCCACCTGGCCGGTACCCGACTGCGGCACGGCATTGCCGCGGCGCGAAGCATCACCCGATACAATGCCGTAGCCGGGGTTGGCCAAGCCGATGAAGCGCACGTGGTTCGGGCCCATGTCGAAGTTGTAGTACACGCCGTAGAAGGTGAAGGCCGTGCCTGATTCCTTGTTCACCGGCGTGTCATAAAAGGCGTCGAGCGACCACAAGCCGATGTCGTGCTTCTGCACGCCGTTGGCCGCGTTGTTGAAGGCGGCAATGCCCGTACCAGCGGCCGAAATACCCGCCGCGTCCAGCACGCTCGTGGTCGGCCGCGACACCATCCCGTCCTGGTTGTAGAAGAAGCCGCCGCCGAAATTCAGCACCCGCTTGGTGCCCAGGTAAGTGCCCACGTTGAAGGGCAGCAGGTTGGACTCCTGGTCAAACAGCTCGTAGCTGACGTAACCCTGGTAGATGTGGTTGGTACCCTGGGGATTGTACTGCGCCGTGTTGGTGCCCCGGTTGGTGGCCGTGGCTACGTCAGTAGTGCCCAGCCCCAGCGGAGTGCTGAAGCCTCCTGTCTGATTGGTCAGAAACGACTCGTTCACGCTCAGCGCGTAGTCGAGCTTGCCCACGCGGCCCTTGGCGTAGGCCCCGATTCCCCTGGCAAACTGGTCGATGGCCTCGATGGTGGGCCAGTTCGTAATCGGCGCATCCATGGCCAGGAAGTTGAGGGTGCTCGACCGCGTCATGCGCGAAAGGCCGTTCTGGTAGTGCATGCCAGTGCCCAGGTTCAGGTACTTGTTCACCTTGAATTCCACCACCGCCTCGTGCACGAACAGCTGCGGCTTCTTGCCATCGGCGGCCGAAACGCCCCCGTTCACGGCCGTCTGGTTGTTGATACCAAAGTGCGTGTATACCAGAAAACGCGGGTTGAGCTGGGCCAGAATGATGGCGCGCGAACGACGCAGGGCAAAGTCGAACTGGCTGTTCTGCGGCTTGCCGGAGGCCCGCGTGGTGCCGGTGTTGTTTTCGGTGTAGCGGGCGTACACCTGATGCCAGGTAATGAACCGGAGGTACTTGGAGCCGTCGGCCGAGATGTTCACCTTCATGCCCGGCCCGTAGGGAACTGATTCGGTGGCAACAACCGGCGCGGGCGGTGCGACCGGCGCGGCGGGTGGTGGCACCGGCTGGCTACCGGAGGGCGGCGGCTGCACTTGCGCCGAAGCGGCGGTAGCGGCCAGCAGCAGGCCGCTCAGGGACAAAGCGTAGCGAGTAATTCGCATAAGCGGAAAGTGGTTTAGTAGGGTGGAAACTAACTAAAACAGGATGGTACACGCACCATCACCGAATTAGCAAGCACTAAATAGCACCCGCCTCCCCCCGTAAGCTACCCGCAGTAGTCGTTTTGCTAAGCGCCTATAGCTTCGTCCGTCCTACCCCGCCCGAAACCGCTCCCAGCGAATCACCATGAACTTATCGCCCAGTTCCGTCACCACCATCCCGGCGCCTTTCAGGTTGCTGGGCACTTGAAAAAATACGGACAGTTCGCTCTGATTCATGATTTTATAGGTCGGATGATAGTCGGTTTGGCGCGGGGCACGCACCCCGTACTTCTTCACCCAGTTCATCACGCTCACGTGGCTCACGCCCAGCAGCCGCTCAATCTCGCGGTAGCTCACGCCCTCAATATAAAGCTGCAGGGCCTTGATAACGTAGTAGCTATCGACTTCACGGCCTACTTTGGCAACCGTGTAGTGGTAGCCGCATTTCTTACACTTAAACCGCTGCCGGTTGTTCACCACGCCACTTTTTGTGGCCTCTATCGATTCGCATTTGGGGCAGGTAGGCGGAGTCATGAGCTAATTATCAGGTGAAAAACGCCTAAATCTACATCAATTGAGCAAACATATAGCAGTTTAGCAAAATTCGGGCACAGTTGCTCCTTTGCCTTACCAGCCGCTTGCGGGCATTCCCAAAACGGCTCTAGCTTTGGTCGGTTATTTCACTGATTTCTTAGCGGCTCCGCTCCTGCTTATGTCCATTCCCGAACGCGTTTTTCACTCCCTCACCCCTTCCGACCTCACGCCCGGCCAGTGGCACCCGTTTATGGTGGGCGCGGTGGCGCCGCGGCCGGTGGCCTTCGCGAGCACCATCGACGCCGAAGGCCGGGTGAACCTGAGCCCGTACAGCTTCTTCAACGCTTTCAGCTCCAACCCGCCCATTCTGGTATTTTCGCCGGCCAACCGGGTGCGCGACAACAGCCAGAAGCACACCCTGCAAAACGTGCGTGAGGTGCCCGAAGTCGTTATCAACATCTGCGATTTCGCCTTGGTGGAACAGCTGTCGCTGGCCAGCACCGAGTACGAAAAAGGCGTGAACGAATTCACCAAAGCCGGTCTCACCGAGCTGGCCTCCGAGCTGGTGCGGCCGCCGCGCGTGGCCGAAGCCCCGGCCGCGTTTGAGTGCGTGGTGGAGCAGGTGATTGAGCTGGGCCAGAACAACGGCGCTGGCAACCTCGTCATCTGCCGGGTGGTGCGGGCCCACTTCCGCGCCGATATTCTGCTGCCCGACGCCTCCGGCATCGACCCGTTCAAGCTCGACGCCGTGGCCCGCCTCGGTGGCGACTGGTATTGCCGGGCCAGCGGCACCAGCCTCTTCGAAGTGCCCAAGCCCAACCGCCACATCGGCATCGGCATCGACCAGCTACCCGAGCACCTGCGCACGTCCGATGTGCTCACCGGCAACGAGCTGGGCCGCCTGGCCAACATCGAGCGCGACGCCCTGCCCACGCCCGCCCAGGTCGAGGCCTTCCAAACCGAGCCCATGGTGGCCTACCTGCTAAATAAGCACCGCGCCGATGCCCCGGAGCTAAAGAAGCAGCTGCTGCAGCTGGGCCGCCAGTTCCTGGCCGAAGGGCGGCTGGTGGAAGCGTGGAAGGTGCTACTCCGGCCCGATTAGAGCAATTTCAAAGTCCATGCGCAGGCTAACGCGCCGGCCCTGGCCAGGTGCACCAAACGCGCGGCAAACCGAAACCTGCTATCGAAACTGTCGGGCGTCGAACTTACGCACTCCGTTGCTGG
Source organism: Hymenobacter sp. IS2118 (assembly GCF_000715495.1). Lineage (GTDB taxonomy): Bacteria > Bacteroidota > Bacteroidia > Cytophagales > Hymenobacteraceae > Hymenobacter. The sequence continues at coordinate 97,886 of NZ_JNLX01000165.1, forward strand.
CGCGCGTCTCCGACGCGTTGCCCACTGGTTTCGCGTCTCCGACGCGCGGGCCCAACGAGACCAGACGGGGGCGAACGGCGGCGTTTGGAAACGCCAAGCCAACAAGCCACGCGTCGAAGACGCGCGCCAGCGGCTGACTGCGTAAGTCCTGCTGACAGAACGAAAACCCGTTAATCAAAGCAACTGCAAGTCCTCATTTAATAGTTTTACTATCTTTTTTAATAACCAATATATTATTTTGGATTGTATAACCTGCATTACCCAGTAGCTTTGCAGCGATTTTGGGTTTTCCTGCGGCGGCTTTATGTAGTGGCGGGCTGACTTCCCCCTCTTCTATTTTCGCATTTTCTGCATGGACACACACTTACTACTGTCCAACCTGACCAATCCGACGCTGTTGTTTTTCGTGCTTGGCATCATCGCCACCGCCGTTAAAAGCGACCTGGAGATTCCGCCCACTACGGTCAAGTTCATCTCCTTGTACCTGCTGTTTTCCATTGGTTTCAAGGGCGGGCAGGAACTGGCGCATAGCCCCTTCAACGCCGAAATTTTGTACTCGCTGGGGTTTGGGCTGTTGCTTTCGGCCCTAATTCCGCTCTATACTTTCTTCGTGCTCAAGCGCAAGCTGAGCGTGGCCGATGCCGGGGCGGTGGCGGCGGCTTATGGCTCGGTGAGCGCCGTCACGTTCGTAGCGGCCGTGTCGTTTCTGGAGGCCCAGCAGCTGCATTTCGACGGGCACATGGTGGCCGTGATGGCCCTGATGGAGGCGCCCGCCATCATCGTGGGCGTGATGCTGTTGCGGCACTACGAAGCCGACGACTCGGCCGCCGCGCCCCGGCTGGGCCCGCTGGTGCAGCACGCCTTCACCAACGGCAGCGTGCTCATGGTGCTCGGTAGCCTCGTCATCGGCCTGATTGCCGACACCAAGCAGGCCGACGGCATCAAGCCCTTCACCACGGACATTTTCAAGGGCTTTCTGGCTATTTTTCTACTTGAAATGGGCATGGTTACGGCCCGACGCTTCACCGCCTTTCTGCGCTACGGCCGCTTCGTGACGGCCTTTGCCGTGCTCGTACCGCTGCTCAATGGCTGCGTGGTGGCCATCGTCAGCCATGGCGTTACCGAGAACGTGGGCAACCGGTTCATTTTCGCCATTCTGGCGGCCAGCGCCTCCTACATTGCCGTGCCGGCCGCCATGCGCCTGGCCGCCCCCAAAGCCGACCCCGGCCTCTACCTGCCCATGGCCTTGGGCGTCACGTTTCCCCTCAACATTACGCTGGGCATGCCGCTGTATTTTGCCCTGGTTCAGTACACGTAAAGGCTCGGCGAAATAAGTAGTCAGAATCAGGTAGCAAACCCATGTTGACGACTACAGCCCCGTAGGGGGCGACATGTTGGTAGCAACTTAGGGTACTTAGAACGAAAAAGCACTTTTACCACGGGATACTCTCCTCCTCCACCAGAACAGGGTTCGGAATGAGTGTAATGGCCGCTTGACGTAAATAGGCGGGCAGCGGGTTTTCGCGGGGAGCAAAAGCGGCGAGCTGGAGGCCTTGCTGAGACAGCACCCGATATTCTGCCTCGGTGGGCCACCCGGCGTACACAACACGGTGCGAATAAAACATAGCCGCTATTTCGGTCCCATTGAGTGCATTGAACACGACGTATCCAGCCGGCACCGCTTGGTCTAAGCGGTGGTAAGCGGCGGCCCATTGCTGCTTGGCCATGCGTTCGGCTTGCGCGGCGGGCGCGGCAAAACGCGCGGTGTGGTGCTTGAGCAGGGCGGTGGGGCGCAGGTCTGCCCCCACCACCACGAGCAACAGCACGCCTTCGAGCAGCAGCGCCACCCGCCCGGTGCTGCGCCTCAGCCACGCCACGCCTTCGGCCCACGCCGCCGCGACCAGAAAGAGGATGCAGGGGGCCGCAACATAAGTGTAGGAAGGCATTTTAGTTGCCGCCAGGCTGAAAAAGCCAAAAAATAGCACCCCGCTCCACAGCAACGGGCGCCGGCAACCGCCGGGAGTGCGCCGCCAGTACATCGCAACCAGGCCCACCCCGACGAGTACCACCAGCCATTGGTATTGGTACCACAGGTTGTGACCGAGGTAAAAGTGCCACGGCTCGCCGTGTCCTTCCAGTACGTGGCCGAAATGCTGCGCGGCGTACCGTGTCTCGTACGCGCTTTCGAGGGGAAACCGGTAGTGCGTGTAGACTTGCCACGGCAAGGCGACGAGGGCCGTCAGGGCCAGGGCGCTTAGCGCCCGCCGGCCCTCGGCCCAGGTGCGGCGGGCTGGCTCCAGCAGCACATCGCCTGCCCACACGGCGTACACAACCAGGCCCGGCAGCCACTTGCAGAGCAGCGCCGCGCCCGCAAATACGCCCACAGCTGCCACCCAGCGGCCCGCCCGCGCCCCGGCCCTCCGCTGCTCGGCATACGCCCACAGGGCCGCGCCAACGTAAACCCCGAAGGCCACATCGGCGTGGTCAACGCTTTGCCAGCCCGTGGTGAGTTCCAGCTGATAATAGGCAAAGGTGAATAATACCGCCAAGTAGTAGCCCACCGATGCGGAAGCAGCCAACCGGCCCAGCCGATACACCGGCCACACGAAGAGCGTCCCCAACAGGGCACTGGGCAGGCGCACAGCGGCTTCGCTAACGCCCACGGCCTTCAGGGAGAGAGCCATTTGCCACAGGAACAACGGCTGTTTGTGCAACCACACGTAGTTGTTGGCCCACGCCCGGTAGTCGTAGGGCAGCACGGGGTTGGCGCGCAACACGGGCCGCCACCAGTCGTCCAGCAGGTTTTTGGCGACCAAGGCGTGAAATTGCTCGTCCCACGGATGAAGGAATTGGTCGCGGCCAATGAGCAGGAGGCGCAAACTGCCCGCGGCCCCCATCAGCAAAGCCACGGCCCAGTGGTGGTGGGCAAGGCGGTGCGTCACCCAGCTCGCGGCGGTCAGCCCAACGCATAGCCCCAAGAGTATCCCTTCGGTTAATGTCACGTGGTAAGTCTAGTAGATGGGCCTCCGGAAAGAAGCAGAGTCCGCGAAAACCCTGCAAAGGTAAACCCGTGCAGTCCGCAGCATCAGGCAGCGGACTGGTTTGTAGAGTGCACAGCCACCAAAAGCCACCGCTGCACTTCTGGCCTCTGGAAGCATTTTGGTCTGAGCAGTTTTTCGACATTGCTTATGCCCCATCTGAACTTCCAGGGGCTGAAGTAAACCGTATCCAATTTGGTAGAGCAAAACCTATCCGGCACTCTTTTTAAGTAATGGCGGTCAAGTAACCGCAAAAAAAGCCCTGACGCGGCGCGCCAGGGCTGCTAACCGGCCCCCGGTCAGATTTGCACAGTCGGAAGACTTAGTCGACGCCGCCCGCCGCCCAGCGCAGCGTGGCCTGGGTCTGGGCGTATTTGGCCTGCAATTCCGCCAGCTTCACGCGGGCGCTCACCAGGCTGGCTTCACGGGTGTTCAACAGAAACACCGAGCTTTCGCCGTTCTCGAAGCGGATTTGCTCGCCCTGACGCAGGCGCCCGGCGTTCAGCACCACCTGCTCCTGGAGGGCCAGCTGTTCGCGCAGGGCTTCCCAGTCGTTGGCCACGGTACGCACGCCCAAGTCGATGGCGCGGGTGTCCTGCTGGAGGTCCAACTCAGTGTCGCGTAATTTCAAGCGGTTGAGCTGCAGCTTGGCCCGTTCCTGACGCAGCAGCAACGGGTAGGCGAAGCTTGCGCCTAGCTTGTAATTATTCTGCAGGTAGGTGCCCTGGAAGCTGGCGCTGGTTTCGGGGCTGAAGGGCTGGCCAGCCTGGAGAATATTGTAGTCGAGGGTGAGCTTGGGCAGCAGCTTGTTGGTCAGCAAGCGGCGCTCCAGCCCCAACTGCACCAGCTTGGCGCGGCTTTTTTGCAGCTCCGGGTGCAGCTGCCGGGCCAGTTCGGTGAGGGCGGCCAGCGAATCGGCGGGCAGCGGCACCCAGCCGGCGGGGCCGGGCAAGGGCTGCGGGCGCACACCCACGGGCAATTCACGGGGCTGCTGCTGCTCGTCCCAGAGGTAGTTGCTGAGCTGCAGCGTGGCGTTTTGCCACTGCACCCGGGCCTGCACCAGCTGGGCCTGCCGGTTTTGTAGTTCCGTAAGCGCCTCCACCGAGTCGATAGCGGCTAGGTCGCCGTAGCGAACCCGCTCGCGCACGGCCTGCAGGCGCACCTCGGCCAGCTCCGCGTTCTGGCGCAGCAGCTCCTGCCGCTGGTAGCTCAGCGTCCAGTCCCAGTAGTCTTTGGCTGCCTGGAGCTGCAGCTTGTTGAGGGCACCGCGCCGCTCGGCTTCGGCCAGGCCCTGCAGGGCCCGTGCCTGGCGCACCGCCGCCCGCCGCTCGTCAATCAGCAGCCCCTGGGCCAAGGGCACCGAGATGCCCAGGTAGCTCAACCCGGCACGAGCAGTAGAGTTTTCGGGGTTGATAAAGGCCCCGGTGCCTCGTTCGTAACCGGCTTTCAGGTCGGCGCCAAACCAGAGCGGCACCCGCAGTTGGGTGTCCCAGTCGTGGAAATACTCCTTGCCGCCCAAGGCCTTGCCATAGTATTTGCTGGTTGCCATGGGGTCGAACTGCCCGCGGGCCAGTCTCACTTCCTGCAAGGCGCGCTCGGGCAGCAAGGCCGCCTGCCGGGCCACGGGGTGGCGCAGCGTCACGTAGGTCAGCAAATCGGCAAGGCCGAAGACGCGGCCGGTATCGGCCAGGGCTACCGGGCGGGTTACCAGGGCGGGCGCGCCCAGGGGGCCGCTGGGATAGTCCTGCCGGGCCTGCCGCCGGAGCTGCTCGGCAGTGCGCGGCGACTGCCCGGGCAGCGGGGCGCCCGGCTTGGTTGTTTGGGCGGCGGCCGGCCCGCCGGCAATACCCAGCAGCATTAGGCCCAGCCCGAAAAAGCGCAACTGCCTCATTTCGCTTCTTCTTCGGTAGAATAATCACCTTTCGCGGCCTTTTTATCGCCTTTGGCGTTGCTTGCGGGTTCGCCCGAATAGTCGGGCGGGAAGCCGTTCACCTGCCGCCACAGCTCGTACCAGATGGGCACGTCATCGAGCAGGGCCCAGCCGTAGACGCCGCTACCCACGCGCAGGGGCTTGGGCCAGGCTTCCTGCTTGGGGTCGGGCGTGACGAGAATGCGGTACTGGCCCTGGGAATCAATATTATCGATAACGGCTACCACGCCGCCGAAGGTGCCGAAGCTGGTGCCGGGCCAGCCGCTGAACACCAGCGCTGGCCAGCCATCAAACTGCAGGCGCACCTTCCGGCCCACGCGCAGCAGCGGAATATCCATGGGCTGCACGTAGAGCTCGGCGGCCAGGGCCGGCGCGTCGGGCATCACCGTCACGATGGGCTCGCCTTCCTTCACGATTTCACCCAGGCCTTCTTTCAGCGCCCGCACGACGTAGCCGTCCTGCGGGGCCGTAATCTGGTAGAAGCCCGAGCGGATGCGCAGGTTGGCCAGCTCGTTGCGCATCTTGGCAATCTGGCCTTCGGTGTCGAACTGGTAGGCCGTCACCGAGCGCCGGTCCGATTCGGACTTGGCCAGCTTGTCCTGATACTCAGCTGAGAGCGAGCTTAGCTCCAGCTGAGCATTGGTGAGGGCCTGGCGGCTGGCAGCCAGCTTGTTTTCAGCCGATTGCAGCTTGGCCGTGCTTTCCTGAAACTTGAGCCGGCGCTGCTCCACTTCAGTCAGCGACTTGAGACCTTTCTTGTAGAGTTCTTCCTGGCGCTCCTGCTGCCGCTCGGCAATCGTAAAGTCGTTGCGCGCGGCTACCAGGTCGGCGGCGTCGGAATTGACCTTCAGTCGGCTTTGCTCCACGTAGTTGCGGGCCTTGCTCAGGCTCACCTGCAGGCCGGCACGCAACGCCGTTTGCTGGGCGCTGAGGGCCGTGCCCTTGGCCCGATTCTCGCCAAGAGAACTAATTTTGGCGTCGAGCTGCTCGCTGGTGCGCTGCACCAGTTTGGGGTCAAAGTATTTTTCCTTCACTTCCACGATGTCGACCAGCGTGTCGCCTTTGCTCACGTGCTGGCCCTCGCGCACCCGCCAGCGCTGGATGCGGCCGGCAATGGTGCTGGGCACGGTCTGGGGGCGGTCCTGGGGGCGCAAGGTGGTGAGCGTGCCGGTAGAACGGATGTTCTGCGTCCAGGGCAGAAAGCCCCCAAGCACCACCAGCAAGCCCAGGCCGGCCGCCCAGCGGGCCAGCGTACGGCCCGCCTGCGGGGTTTGCACCCGCGCAAACGCGCGGAAGCGCCCAGTCAGCGGGTTGGATTCAGCCAACGGGTTTTCGGCAAAAGGCATGTATTTTCTAATTAATAATTTAAAAATGACTTCTTAAGAATTGGCAATGAGTGGTTAAAAAAAGGTCCTTGGCACCAATACTCGCAACTGTGACTCCAGCTACTGGCGGCACTTCAGGGTGCGTTACTACTGCCTTAACCACACTGACTGAAGAATCAACGCTCAGTCACTCATTCTGATTCTTAGTTTAAAACTTAACCCAGCAACTCCCGCATTTCCGGTTGCTCAACAACGGCTGCAAACGCACCATCTGCAATCAAACGGCCTTCGCGCAGCACCGCCAGGCGCGGGCATAAGGTCAGCAAGCGCAGGTCGTTGGAGGCCAGCACTACGGTCCAGGGGTGTTCGGGCGCCAGCACCCGGCGCAGGATGCGCATCTGCTCGGCGGGCTCTACACCCGGCAGGAAGTTGTCGAGCAGTAGCAGGCGCGGCCGGCGCACCAGCGCCCGCGCCAGCAACAGCTTCTGACGCGTGCTTTCAGCCAATGGCGTGCCAATGCCGAGCGGCGTGTTCAGCCCCTGCGGGCGGGCATATACATCATCGCGCAAGCCCACGAGCTCCAGGCCCCAGGCCACGTCGTCGGCCCCGATACGGGCCTGGCCGAGCGTGAGGTTGTCGAGCAAGGTGCCATCAAACAGGTGCTGGGGGGCAATGGTGTCGCCCACGTGCTCGCCCAGCGAGGAGGGCGCCAGGTCCTGCAGAGCCAAGCCATCGTAGGCCACCACGCCGGTGTAGCTGGTGAGCAAGCCGGCCAGGATGCGTAGTAGCGTGGTTTTGCCCGAGCCGTCGTAACCGGCCACGCCCATGTGCTCGCCTGCCCCAATAGTGAGCGTGAGCTGGTCGATGGGGGAACGCAGGCCGCCGGGATACTGGTAGCTGAGCTGGCGCAGCTCGGCCCGCAACCCGCCGCGCACGGTTGGCAGCGGTAGTGTGGTAGCACCTCCGCCGCCTACCAAGGGCAGGTCGAGCACATGGCCAATTTTGTCGAGGGCCGTCAGCGCGTCGTACACGACATCGAGCTTGAGCAGCACCTTCTCCACGGCCGATATGGTGAGGATGATAATGATTTCGGCGGCTACGAACTGCCCGATATTAATCTGACGGTCGATGAGCAGCCAGCAGCCAATGATAAGTAGCGTGGCAGTAATGAGGACTTTGAACGCTACAAAGCCCCAGAATTGGGCGAGCAGCACCCGAAAGTGGCTCTGTCGGGCATTCAGGTACCCCTCCACCAGTGCGTCGGTGCGCTCCAGGGCCAGTTCCTGCCGGGGCGGGTGGCGGAAGGTTTGCACGGTGCGGGCCACGTCTTCGAGCCAGGCCGCTACCTTGTACTTGTATTTGGACTCCTGCAAACTGGTGCTCAGTCCTTTGGGGCCGGTTGCCCGAATCAGCAGGGCCAGCAGCATCACCAGCAGCACGCCAAAAACGATGAAAATGGGGTGATAAAAGGAAAGCAGAATCAAGCCGAATAAAATTTGCAGCGCCGCCGCCGAAAACTCTATTAACATGGTAGCCAGTCCTTTTTGCAGGGTTGGTGCGTCCAGCAGGCGGTTCATTAGCTCGGGCAGGTACTGCCCGTTCAGGGCTTCGGTGCGCACCCGCGGCAGGCGCAGGGCAAAGTCGAAGCTGATGCGCGCAAAGAGCCGCTGCTGAATGAACTCGACCAGATAGACCTGCATCACCTGCAAGCCGCCTACCAGCAGCGTGCCCGTTACGATGAGGGCAATGAGTACCACGAGCGACGTACTTACGGCCCCGCTGCTTACGAAGTTGATGACCGACTGCACGCCCAGGGGCAGCGACAAGCTGATGACCCCGGTCAGGGCCGCGTACACGTAGAGGTAGGTAATGTCGCGCCGCTCAGAGGCGAGCAGGCGCCACAGGCGCTGGCCAGGAGTGAGGGATGAGGTGGGCAGGTCCGCCATAGGGGGAAATAAAGTCGAATTAGTCGGGTATAGTACCGGAAGCTTGGGCTAGGGTAGCAAAAGCCAGTTGCGTCAGAAAGGTTTGGAGCGTGTTTTCAGCCCCGCCGCCAGGGACGGCATCGGTGAGCGAGGGCAGGTGCTGCGCGAAAAAGAGCTGCTTGCGGGCCGATTCCAGTAACGTACTCACCAGCGCTTGGGGGAAAGCGTAGGCGGGATTAATCTCCTGCACCACGGCCACAATGCCGGCCGCCAACTGCTTGTACTCCCGAAACAGCCCCTCGCGGTTGTCGCCGTCCACGTCGCGGGTCAGGTAGGCTTTGGAGGCCTCGTGCACCACAATGCGGTAGAGGGCGGCCTCGTCGAGCTGCGTCGTGGCCGGGTCGTCCTGGTTGGCTTGGATGATAATGCCCATAATGAGCCGCAGCCGCTCGCAGGGGTCGGGCACGTTGTGGGTATGAAACCGAATCTGGTAGCGCAGCCAGGCCCAGTGCCAGCTCACCAGGTACACCAGCAGCTTGTGTTTATTTTCGAAATAGCGGTAAAGCGAGGCCTCGGTAGAGTCGATTCGCTGTGCCAGCTTTTTGAAAGTAAAATGCTCAAACCCGATTTCATCAATCAGCAGCACGCTTTCGGCCACCAGCCGGCGCCCCAAATCTGTGTCCTGCGGGTCGCGCAGGTACAGCTTTTCGTTTAAGTCGATGCGAAGGGAAGTATGCATTGTAAAATTCTCTGGACCAACAAATTGATTGCAAGAAAGAGGGCCGGGCACTACTAACTAAAAGCTCGTGGCGCGCTACGTATTTACCCCAAAGAAACGGCCTACGAGGCGTTTCGGCGACTTTTAGCCCTTCCGGAACGGCGCTATTCGCCCTGGCCCAGCGAAAAAACCCGTTGGCCGTCCATCAAATACAGGTGTTCGGTTTTGATGACGTACAGCCGATTATCCACTAGGCGGTGCAGCAGGGCCAGCACATCGGCAAAGGGCACGGGAGTAAATTTAAGCTGCGCAGCGCCCACCACCGCATTGGCGGCCACGAAACGGCAGCGCCAGTGGTCGGTGCAGAACGTTTCGGGATGCCCGTCGGGGTACACTTTCACACCGCGGTTGGTGATGAGCTTCAGCTGCATCCGGTCTCCGCAAATGGCTTCGAGCTGCCGGCCCAGCTGCTCGGGCTGCTTTCCGTCCCAGCGCAAAAACACATCAATCCCAACCAGTTCCTGCACCACGACAGGCGTTCCGTAAAGCGCGGTCACCGGGACTGCGGGCGCGGCCGAAACCCCGGCCGGCGCCGTGCCAGACATCATCGCCAGCTGCCGGGGCAGCTGCCCCAGGCGCGCAATCACGGCATCGGCAAAGCCCGTGGTCGTGACCTTGGCACGGCTGGTTTCGGGGTCGTAAATGTCGGCCGTGTGCTGGCCGTCTTCCAAAGCGCACAGCCAGGCGTTGTGGATTCGGGCCGCGGTTTCGCGCTGGCCCAGGTGCATGAGCATGAGCACCGCCGCCTGCAGCAGGCCCGAAGGGTTGGCCATGTCCTGGCCGGCAATGTCGGGCGCCGAGCCGTGGATGGCTTCAAACAAGGCCCCACCATCGCCAATATTAGACGAGCCCGCCAGGCCCACCGAGCCCGTGAGCTGGGCCACTACGTCGGAAATAATGTCGCCGTACAGATTCATCGTCACCACCGCGTCGTAGCGCTCCGGCGTGTCGGCCAGCCGCGCCGTGCCGATATCGATAATCTGGTGTTCCTGCGTAATGTCGGGGTACTCGCGCCCGATTTCCATGAACACCCGATGAAACAGCCCGTCGGTGAGCTTCATAATGTTGTCCTTGGTCATGCACGTGAGCTTGCGGCGGCCGTGGCGGCGGCAGTACTCGAAGGCGTAGCGCACAATTTTTTCGCAGCCCGTCCGGCTCACCAGCTTCAGGCACTGCACCACGTCGGGGGTTTGCTGGTGCTCGATGCCGGCGTAGAGGTCTTCCTCGTTTTCGCGGATAATGACCACATCCAGCGTGGGGTGGCGGGTAGCCACGGCCGGATACAACGAGCGGCAGGGTCGCACGTTGGCGTACAGGCCCAGGGTTTTACGCAGGGTCACGTTCAGGCTTTTGTAGCCCCCGCCCAGCGGCGTGGTAATGGGCGCCTTGAGCAGCACCCGCGTGCGGCGGAGCGAATCCCAGGCCGCCGGACCAATGCCGGAGCTGTGGCCGGCCCGGTACATCTGCTCCCCTACTTCGATAAATTCCGGTTCCAGAGCCGCGCCGGCAGCTTCCAGTATCCGCAGGGTCTGGGTCATAATTTCGGGACCGATGCCGTCGCCAACGGCAACGGTAATAGGGACTTTTATAGACATAGGGAAGCAGCTTATGCAGTGAAACACCTGCTGGCAACTGCCAGCTTGGAGCTGCAAATTTATACATACTTTCTTAGATAATAGTTTTACTTCTTAAAAAAGGCCGGTAATCATTAATCAGGAGGGTTTTACTAAAATATTTTTGAAGCCCTGCAACATTAATACCATGACTCTTGTATGTGATAGCAAAGCTATTAATATTGGTAGCTCTAATCAATCTCTTTTGTCATGGTACAGTTGCCGGTTTTTCGTCCCCGCTCGCGTAGGCACCGTCGTGCCGCGCTCCGTTCCATACTCCCGCTCACGGCCCTGGCTGCGGAGCAGGTGCTGGGCCGCGACAAAGTGCTCGTCCTGCTGGAAACATTTAGCTCCTACTGCCTGCACCGCCCTCTGATGACATTACGCCGCTCGCTGGCGCTGCTGCTGCTGGCCGGGGCCAGCGCCCTGGGCCTCAGCAGCTGCACTACCATACGCCAGGGCCAGGTGGGCGTCAAGCGCACGCTGGGCCGCCTCGACCAGCAGGTGGTACTCTCGGGCCCGAAGGCATTCAACCCCTTCCTGACCACTATCATCAAGGTACCCGTCACGACCCAAAACCTGGAGATTCGCTCCAGCTTACCTTCTAAGGAAGGCCTCTCGATTGCCTCCGACATCTCCATTCTCTACCGGGTAAAGGCCGATAAAGTGCCCGAAATCCTGCAAACCACTGGTTTGGGCTATGAGAACATCCTGATTCTGCCCGTCTTCCGCTCGGCCTCCGCCGACGTGTGCGCCCGCTACTTCGCCAAAGACATGCACAGTGCTGAGCGCTCGGTGATTGAGAAGGCCATTCTCACGCAGATGAACGAAGTGCTCAACACGCGCGGCTTCGAGATTGAGAACGTGCTGCTCAAGAACATTGCCCTGCCCGCCGGCCTGGCCAAAGCCATTGAGGACAAGCTCGAATCGGAGCAGGAAGCCCTGCGCATGGAGTTTCTCAAGCAGCGCGAAACCCGCGACGCCGAGCGCCGCGTGATTGAGGCCGAGGGCCAGAAGCGCATTGCCGTGGTGCGGGCCACGGGCGAGCAGGAAGCGGCCATCATTCAGGCCAGGGGCAAGGCCGAGGCCATGCGCATTGAGGCCGAGGCCGTGCGCCTCACCAACCAGCTCATCAACCGCGACCTGAGCCCGGCCGTGCTCCGCTTCAAATCCATCGAAGCGTTCCGGGAGCTGGCCAAATCGCCGAACGCGAAGACCATCATCACCGACGGCAACACGCCCCTGCTCAACACCCTGGCCCAATAAGCATTGAAACGGACCCTGCCAGCCACGTACCGGGCCGCCCCCAGGGGTCGGGCCAGACCCGCCGGCCCGGCTCCGCGCCTGCCCTTGCGCCTGATTTTGCTGCTGCTGCTCATGCTGTTGCTCGCGCGGGCGGCGCAGGTCCGGCAGCACCGGCTCGGGAGCCCGCCCTCACCCCGTCTGGAGCTGGCCGCCGCTTCTTCCACTTCACTTCTCACTTTTTCGTTATCGCCATGCGCTCCTTGCTGCTGTTGCTTTTCGCTTTGCTGATGTACGGGCGGCCCACTGCGGCCCAGGACCTGGAACCGGTGCAGAACCGCGCCTTCCAGGTGAAATACGCCGTGCCCCCGCACTGGGCCCTCACGCACCTGCGCACCGATACGGTGGAGGTGCTGCGCTACCACAGCCCCGAGGACGACGCCCGGCTGTGGGTGGGCCAGCTGCGGGGCCGCCACGCCGCGCTGCCGCCGGCCCGCGCCCTGGAACGGCTATTGCGCCACCTGGGTGCCACCCGCCACGAGGAGCATCGGGTGTCGTCGCACGGCCTCGACTTTCTGGAGAGTACCGGCACCTGCTTCGTGGGGGGAAGGGAGCTGCGCTACGATGCCCGCGTGACCACCTACCAGGGCCGCGTGCTGCTGGTGTACGTGTACGCCACCCCGGCCGCCTTCACCACCCAGGCTCCGATGCTACACCGGGTGCTGGACAGTCTCACGCCGCTGCGGGGCAAGTAGCAAGTTCGTTGTTAGCACTTCATCCTTTTTCTCAATTCCTTATCACTTGATACTCATGAAAAATTTGCTTTTGCTGCTCATTTTTTTGCTGCCGCTGAGTGTGCGGGCTCAGTCCGAACCCGAAATACATTACGAGTCCGTGCGTAGCAGCCAGTACCAGCTGCAATACCAGGTACCGGCCGGCTGGGACCAGATGCGCCAGGCCAACGATACGACGGTGGCCATTACCCACATCAGCCCCGGCCAGGACCTGATGCTCTTCATCGGCCAGCTGCGCGGAGCCGCCGAGCGCATGACGCCCAATCAGGCCCTCTACCACCTGGCCGAACAGTTCGGCGTCACGGTCAACAAGCAGTTCGCTACCACTTACAACGGCATTCAGTTTCTGGAAACAACCGGGGCGGGCAACCGCGACGGCCAGCAGCTGCGCTACGATGCGCTGGTTGCCCGGCACCGGGGCCACGTACTAATGATTTGTATTTCGGGCACCCCCGACGCCTTTATGACCCACGAGCCCCTGGTGCGGCACATCCTCAACAGCCTGGCCCCCTACAAGTCGCGCCGGGAGCCCCGCCGCTAGTACCCGCCCGGCTACTCAAACTCGTTTTCCATACTTCTCTATGATACTATTCAACTTGCTTACGCTGAGCGTGCAGCGCGCCCAGACCGCCACCGAGCTGGTGCTGAAGGAGCATCTGGCTACGGATGTGTTTCTCGACGAGGCCATCGGCAACCACTGCCTGAACGCCGATGGCACCATTGGTACGCAACCCCTGTACCGGGTGCTTTTCCTGACCAAAGCCCTGCTCTACCGCCGCATTGAGCTGGTACTGCAAGCCCGTTTCCCTGACAATGATTTCCGCATTTATGCCACCCCCGTGACCCACGTCAACGATGTGGAGGCGGAGCGGGTGCGGCAGCTTTGCGTTGTCTGAGGTGGCTTGGGTTGGGCGTTTTTAACAAAGAAAATGCTACCCAACACTGCGTTACAGGGCGACGGCCGGCCTGCTCAGGTGTCGGGTGGCACCTCGTCCCAGGGCTGGTTCTGATAGTTGGTGAGCCAGTTCAGGGCGTAGTGCCACTCATTGGCTCGTTGTAATCCGCTCGAGTCCCGCCCCTCGTCCGAGCTACCGACTTTCCGTTTCAAAACCAGCGCACCGGCACAATACCCCGAAACTGAAGAAGCTAGTGCTGCTGCTGGAGCGCCAGTTTCTCGCCGCAGGACGGTTGGTAGAGGCGTGGAAGGTGTTGCTTACCTGTAGGAACGGTTTCACTAGCAGGCAATTTGCAGCCTATAATTCTGATTGGCCCACTTTGAGGGTAAGTCTAAAATATTTTTTAAATCAGCTAAAGCAAACATTTTTTTCACTATCTACGCATGTCTGTAATCTCACCTGAATAATTGTGGTCATATAAATACGCGCCATTACGACTATACACAGCGATAGAGCGCCAACCATGTTTCCCATCAAATAGAATTGTATGAATACGATTCAAAGATGAAAGTTGAATATCGTTCGAATTAAGACGGCACATAATATAATATGACTCACAAGGGATGTATTCTAGGGCGTGAGGACATTAAGAAATGAGTTATTCATCTAAGCCAATCAAGTGCTGCTCCGATATGCCAGAACGCGAGGAAGGAAACGATGGTCTTCTCGTAGCGGGTGGCCAAGCGGCGATACTGCTTCATGCGTCCGAAAAAGCGTTCGATTTTGTTGCGGTCGCGGTAGGCATTCTCGTCCAGGGGCAGCGGTTGGGTGCGGTTGGGGTGGCTGGGGATGACGGCTTGAATACCGCGTTGAGCGCAATAGGCGCGGGTTTGGTCGCTGTCGTAGGCCGTGTCGGCCACTACCTGGCCCACGTCGAGGCCGTCGAGCAGGGGCAGCGCCTGCGGGCTGTCGCCGGCCTGGCCGGGGGTGGCGAGCAGGCGCACCGCGTTGCCCAGCGACTCGACGCAGGCGTGAATTTTGGTGCTCATCCCGCCCCGGCTGCGGCCGAGGCACTCGGTCTGAGCGTCGCTTTTTTTTGGCCCGCCGCGTGCTGGTGCGCCCGCACGATGGTCGAGTCGAGCAGCACCCAGTCCAGCTCCGGCGCTTGGACGACCTGGAAAAGGCGGCGCCAGACGCCTTTTTCGGCCAGCCGGCGGAAGCGTTTGCGGGCCGTGTCGGACTTGCCGAAGCGTTCGGGCAGGTCGGCCCACGGGCAGCCGGTGCGCATTATCCACACCACAGCGTTGAAAAACAGCCGGTTATCGACGGCCGTCGCCCCGCCATCGGCGGCCTTGCCGGAGAGGTGCGGGGCAACCAGGGCCCAGGTAGCATCAGAAATTTCGTGACGGCGCATGCTGAAAAGTAAATAAGCAGTAAAC
>NZ_JNLX01000166.1 GCF_000715495.1 Hymenobacter sp. IS2118
CAGACTAACCGCACTATGCAAGTTGGTGGCAAATCTGGGTCAGCAGCTCTTCTAAATAGGCATCGTTCCATCCGAGCCGCTTTCGTTTTTTCTTGATGCTGACCCGTGTGGGGTCCTGTTGCAGCAGGTTAAGCGCCATTTTGCGCACGAGGGCCAGGTTTTCCACGGCTTGGGCCTGGCGCAAGCGGTGGGCGTCTTCGCCCAGCGTCACGTCCAGGTGCCAGTGGAGCTTGTTTTCAATGGCCCAGTGGTCGCGCACGGCGGCCGTGGCCTGGGCCGGGGTCAGGCTCGCGCGGCTGCTGAGGTAGTAGCGCACGGCCTGCGACTGGGCCGGTCCGTCGACCGGGTGGCGGGTGGTCGCGACCCGGACCAGGGCGGCCAGCCCCGGCCAACGGCCTTCTTCATCGACCCAGCGCAGGTCGGTTTGGACGCTGACCTGGGTGCAGAGCGGGGTGTTGTGGGAGGCCAGGCTCCAGGATTCGAGCGTCTGCCGAGCGGGCACCTGAGCCAGGGCGCGTTCGGCCTCGGCCAAGAGCGTGGCCTGGTTCTCCTTGAGGGCCAGCAGGTAATCACCGCCTTGCTGGCAAATCTGGGCCGCGATGGCAGGTTGGCAGCTGAGCGCATCGAGGCTGACGAGGCAGCCGCGTACGTCGAGTAGGGCCAGTACGTCGGGGATGGCCGCCAGTTCGTGGCCTTTGCCCGCCGTGGCCACCTGGGCCAGGCTCAGGCCCTGGGCGCTGGCCACGGCCGACACCACGTGCAGCGCCTGCGGGCCGGAGCCGCGCAGGGTCTTACCGTCGATACAAACCTGGCCGAGTTGGTCGGCGGGCAGCACCTGCCGCATCCAGGCCAGAAAGGCCGCGTTGAACGCCGCCGCGTCCAGGTGCTGAAAGACCCGCCGGAAGGTATCGTCGGACGGAATACCGTTGTCCAGCGAGAGGTAGCGCCGAAAGACGGGTTCTTTCTGCTGGCCAAACCAGGCGATTTCCTCAAAATCGTCGGCCCCGCTCAGCACAGCTAGCACGCTGATAACGAGAATGTCTAATAGTTTGTGGCGAAAGTTTTTATTCTGCCGCCGGAAGTCCGGCACGTCGGCTAAGTGGGTGAGTAACGACATCGAACCAAGGGGGTAAGCCGCAAATTTACCCTTGCGCACATAGTGCGGTTAGTCTGGCAGACGGCTGGCCAAACGCTCACTATCGGAATCTGACAATTAATGCCTCCTACACCCTAACGAACCTCATTCGCACGGCCCATCTGGTCAGACCTTTGCGGGCATGTCCTTGCTCACTCATTTGGCCGAGGTGCCGATTTTTGGCACGCCAGTGGCAACTTTCGCCATCCGCTGCTCTCTATTCTTGGAGAGCATCAAAAAGTGTGGGGCAACTGCCCGAAATGATTTCTTGCTACTCTGCTCCCATTTTCGGACACCGAGTATGAGCCTAGTTGGCTGGCTGCACCATCCGGACTGCCCCATACTTTTTGATGCTCTCATCTAGTTGGGGGCCTCTCAGAAAACAGAATAAATCGCACGTTAAGGTTTGGGAAAGGGCCGTATGGGCTGAAGCTTACCAGTTGCGCGTTTGGTGCGCCACGAATAGTCTTTCATCAGGTTGATGTTTTCCCCGCCCAGCGGCGACAAATAGGACAACAGCGCTTCGTTCAAGGGCTGGCCGTGGGCACGCAGGGCCTGCACGGCGCGCTGCAGGTACACCGTGTTGCACAACACGATGGCGGCCGTAAGCAGATTCAGGCCACTGGCCCGGTCCTGAATTTCGCCCAGTCGGTGGAAGAACACGGCCCATGCCAGCGCGTTGCGCGCTTCGCCTTCATTGAACCCCACCTGTACGCGGCGGCGCAAGGTCACGCTTTGCAGTCAGTCCAGATAGGTGAGTTCTGCTCGATGCGGCCCAGTTCGCGCAGGGCCACGGCCAGCCCGTTCTGGCGCACGTTGAGCGTACCACCCAGCACGGGCAGCAAGGCAGCTTAAGCTGCGGAGCCCGGCGACAGGTACAACTTCGTGTCGCTCAGGTCGCGGATGCGGGAAGCGAAGCGGTAGCTCAGCAGCGGCATGACGGCAAACAGGTGGTCGGTAAAGCCGGCCGTGTCGGTGTAGTGCTCGGCGATGCGCAGGTCGGATTCGTGGTAGAGCAAGCCGTCCAGTACATATGTGGCATCCCGGACTCCTACGTTGAGGACCTGGCTGCTGACGGGGGCGTACTGGTCCGAGACGTGGGTGTAGAACAGCAGGCCCGGCTCGGCCCCGTACTGTAGGATTGATGTGCCCGGTGCTTTCGGCCCGGCCCCCAGCGCGAAACCACTGCCCATCCGACGACGAGGTGGTACCGTTGCCCAGTGGGCCGCGAAGGGGTGGCGCAGTTGCGCGTTGACCAGCTCGGCCAGGGCCAGCGTATAGATGTCGTTGCGAATGTGCCAGCCCTGGAGCCAGAAAAGTTGGGCAGGGCGAGCAGTTCGTCCACGCTGGTGGCCATGCCTTCCAGGGCCTGGGCCACCAGCGTGGCTAGGCGACGCGCCGGCTCGAACTTGGCCAGGTCGGCGGGTGTACTCTGTCCGCCTTCCCGGGCTATTTTTGAGCAGCCGGTTTTGATGGACCCGCCGCGCCAGCTCCGCCGGCAGGCCCACCTGTTGCCAGGCCACCAGGCGGGCCAGGTGTTCCAGCACCTGCCGCGAATTGGGGACCGCCGGGGCTTGTCGTAATCACGTCAACCACGTCAGGGCGCTGCCCTCGCGGCGGGTTAGCAGATTTTTCAACACCTGCCGGGTTTCCGGGGTCACGTCCTCGGTCAGCCTCTGGTAAAGCCCGCGTCAAGGCCTGCGCACCGAGGCGTTCGAGGACGGCGATGCGAGGCAACAGGATGCCCTGGCGGCGCAAGTGCCCCAGCAGCGCCTGGACCAGCACCAAGCCCTTTTCTGTTTGCCAGGCGACTTCGGCCAGCCACGGCAGGGCGGCCCGGTAATGCGGCAGGCCAAACGGCTGGAACCCAAAAGTTGCTTATAGTTGCAGCAGGTATTCGCGCCGGGTCTGCTCGCGCTGGCCATACACGGCCCAGTCCGGTACTGCCAGCTTCCACTGGGTGGCCACAAACGCGAGTAGCGACGAAGCCGGCAACTGGTCCGTGCCCAGCACCACGCCCGGAAAGCGCAGGTAGCAGCGTTGCACGGCGAAACCCAGACGATTGGTCGCTTCCCGGTGCTGGTGAATCAGCGGCAGGTTGGCTTCACTGAAGGTGTACTGCCGGATGAACTCCTCCGGGCTTTCGGGGAGTGCCAGGAGTTGCTCCCGTTCTGCTGCCGACAAAGTGGAACGACGTGGCATGGGGGCAGGAGTGTAAGGAAATTGGCCGGCTAAGGGTGGCGATTCCGTCCCATTCGGTAAATTGAACGCCAATTAACTGCTGCCCACCTGTTCACTCTTGTTCAGAAAAACGGCCTTTTCCTTAACGCAGAACGATTGCTTTTATGAGCCACTCCAACTTTACCAGCACTAGCGAATAGATGGCTGTGACGTTGGGCGTACTGGGGCCAGAAGGGATACAGTTCGACGCATCTTGGGGACACTTACTTAGAGCCTATCCGAAAAATAGGAGGGAGTGTCGCCAGACGGTGTTTGCGCAAGCCAGGTGGAGGAGGGCTTCGTAGTTGGCGACTTTCTTTTCCCAGCGGATGAGCAGGCGGCGGAAACGGTGGAACCAGGCGTGGGTGCGCTCGACGACCCAGCGACGGGCGCGGTAGCCGGGGGTGCGGCATTTGTCGGCTTCCTCTCCCCGGCTCAGGATGTGCACCCGGTAGCCCCACTGGGCCAGTAGGCGCCGAATGGCCTCGGCGTCGTAGCCCTTGTCGGCGCAGAAACCGGGGGCGAAATCGCCTTCGGCCGGTGGGGGCAGCACGGGCATCGAATCGAGTACGGCCTGTACTTGCGTCACTTCGTGGACGTTGGCTCCGGTCACGGCCACGCCGACGGGCAAGCCCTGAGCCTCGGTCAGCACGTGGCGTTTGACGCCGCCCTTGCCCCGGTCCGTCGGGTTGGGGCCGACGGCCTCGCCGCCAAGCGGGGCCTTGGTCTGGCAGGCATCCAGACACTGCCAGTCCCAATCCAGGCGGCCTTCGGCCTGTAACTGCACCAAGCCGCTGGTCCAAAGCCGCTTAAAAACGCCAGCCTGGGCCCACTGCTGGAACCGGTCATGGACCGTGGAGGTTGCCCCCAAGCACCGCGGCAAGGCCTTCCACTGCATCCCCGTAACCAAAATATAGTAGATGGCAAAAAA
>NZ_JNLX01000167.1 GCF_000715495.1 Hymenobacter sp. IS2118
CAGACTAACCGCACTATGCAAGTTGGTGGCAAATCTGGGTCAGCAGCTCTTCTAAATAGGCATCGTTCCATCCGAGCCGCTTTCGTTTTTTCTTGATGCTGACCCGTGTGGGGTCCTGTTGCAGCAGGTTAAGCGCCATTTTGCGCACGAGGGCCAGGTTTTCCACGGCTTGGGCCTGGCGCAAGCGGTGGGCGTCTTCGCCCAGCGTCACGTCCAGGTGCCAGTGGAGCTTGTTTTCAATGGCCCAGTGGTCGCGCACGGCGGCCGTGGCCTGGGCCGGGGTCAGGCTCGCGCGGCTGCTGAGGTAGTAGCGCACGGCCTGCGACTGGGCCGGTCCGTCGACCGGGTGGCGGGTGGTCGCGACCCGGACCAGGGCGGCCAGCCCCGGCCAACGGCCTTCTTCATCGACCCAGCGCAGGTCGGTTTGGACGCTGACCTGGGTGCAGAGCGGGGTGTTGTGGGAGGCCAGGCTCCAGGATTCGAGCGTCTGCCGAGCGGGCACCTGAGCCAGGGCGCGTTCGGCCTCGGCCAAGAGCGTGGCCTGGTTCTCCTTGAGGGCCAGCAGGTAATCACCGCCTTGCTGGCAAATCTGGGCCGCGATGGCAGGTTGGCAGCTGAGCGCATCGAGGCTGACGAGGCAGCCGCGTACGTCGAGTAGGGCCAGTACGTCGGGGATGGCCGCCAGTTCGTGGCCTTTGCCCGCCGTGGCCACCTGGGCCAGGCTCAGGCCCTGGGCGCTGGCCACGGCCGACACCACGTGCAGCGCCTGCGGGCCGGAGCCGCGCAGGGTCTTACCGTCGATACAAACCTGGCCGAGTTGGTCGGCGGGCAGCACCTGCCGCATCCAGGCCAGAAAGGCCGCGTTGAACGCCGCCGCGTCCAGGTGCTGAAAGACCCGCCGGAAGGTATCGTCGGACGGAATACCGTTGTCCAGCGAGAGGTAGCGCCGAAAGACGGGTTCTTTCTGCTGGCCAAACCAGGCGATTTCCTCAAAATCGTCGGCCCCGCTCAGCACAGCTAGCACGCTGATAACGAGAATGTCTAATAGTTTGTGGCGAAAGTTTTTATTCTGCCGCCGGAAGTCCGGCACGTCGGCTAAGTGGGTGAGTAACGACATCGAACCAAGGGGGTAAGCCGCAAATTTACCCTTGCGCACATAGTGCGGTTAGTCTGCTAGAGTGGAGCTGTAATCCGGGTGGCAGGTTTGTTCTGCTACAGATATTAGGGACTGCAAGCCCCCATTAGATAAATTTTCGTTGTGCAGCTCCGAAAGAGTAAGCGAGAAAGGAGTATTTGCTGTGTGGTTGGTTCCTGCGAACTTTCTAGCTTCGGTCGAAAAGAGCTTCCCACACGGTCTTGGTGCCTCCTTAGTCGTCCATTAAGCAGGTGTGTCGCTTCAGGGTTGCCCGGTCGATGGGAACGAATCCGTGTTGATGCGCCGCTTTGAATACCGCCCGTGCCTCATTCGTTGCGGGTTGTTCAACAAGGTTTTGTCGGTCCACAATGGAATCAAAGAGCAGAAAAAACTTGCCCACGAGTGACGGTAAAATACAGTGCTCCTCTTGTTGGCGCAAGCTGTAAACCATCGCCGAGTCGTAGTTAAGGTCGGTGGTGTCCGTGATTGCAAAGCGTAACGCCAGTTCCTCTATCAGCGGCTGATAGGGCCGCTTATTGTACGTCTTTTGTAGGAAACCGTAGTGCGGAGATGTGGCCGAACCGTGCGCAACGGCAATAGCATGGTTGATTGTGTCAAAGAGGGATTGCTGCATGGAATCATGGAATGGGTCCATGGAAATATTTGGGTGTGTGAACCCTTTAGATTCAGGAAAGAGGGACTTTTACCCCAACCCTACAGCATCCCCTCATCCGCGAAGCTATAATACCCCTGGTCGGAGTAGATGAGGTGGTCCAGGATGGGCAAGTCCAGAAAACCGCCGGCTTCTTTTAGCTTTTTGGTGAGTTGAATGTCGGCGGCGCTGGGGTTGCGGTTGCCGCTGGGGTGGTTGTGGACCAGGATGATGCTGCTGGCCAGCTGTTCCAGGGCTTCTTTGAAAATCATTTTCGGGTCGGCCACGGTGCCGGCCACGCCGCCGCGGCTGATGGCCGTTTTGCGCATCACCACGTTGGCCCGGTTGAGGAGGATGACCCAGAACTCCTCGTGGGGCAGGTCCATGAGGTGGGGCCGAATCAGGTTGTAGATGTCGCGCGAGCAGGTGATGGTGGTGCGCGGGGCGGCGTCGGCCTCCTTGCGGCGGCGGCCCAGCTCCAGGGCCGCCACCACGGTAATGGCCTTGGCCGGGCCGATACCGGGGTGGCGGCAGAGCTGCTTCACGCTCTCGCGGGCCAGGGCATTCAGGTCGTTGTCCACGCCCTTCAGCATCAGCATGCCCACGTCTACGGCCGACAGCTTGGTGGTGCCCGAACCGAGCAGAATGGCAATCAGCTCGGCGTCGGAGAGGGCGGCGCGGCCTTTGGTCATCAGCTTTTCGCGGGGGCGGTCGTCCTCGGCCCAGCTTTTGATGCCCGAGGCGGCCGGGGCGGCGTAGGGCGGGGTCGTACCCGGTAGGGCCGGGGCAGGGCGTTCGGTCAGGCTGTCAGGCGCTTTCATGCGGCACGGGGTTGGTAGAAGGACAAAACTCAATTAAATGTAAAGCAAAAGCCCGGCGGGTGCGTTTAAACCCCAAGCCGGCCGGGGCGTTATGCACTCGCGGCAGTGTCCGCTTTAAATCTGAATATGCGAAATCCGTTGTTTTTATGGTTGTTTCTGGCCGTCCTCGTGTTGGCCGAATGGTATGGGTATCAGGCCGTACGCACCTTGGCGCAGCACCAGTCGCTGGCCGTGCGCCGGGGCATTGCCATTGGTTATTGGGTGGTTTCGCTGGGCGTGTGGGCGTTGGCCTTCTGGGCCGGCACCACCCGTCAAATGGGCAATACCGTGCTCAAAAGCTACCTCATGAGTTTGCCGCTGCTGCTGCTGGCCGGCAAGTTTTTCATCCTTATTCCACTGTTGCTCGAAGACCTGACGCGGCTGGCGCGCTGGGCCATCAGCTCGGCCACCCGGCCCGCCGGCGTGGCGGCCGATGCCATACCGCGCAACGAATTCCTGGCCAAGCTGGCACTGGGCATTGGCGCGGTGCCGTTTGCGGCGCTGCTCTGGGGCATGGTGCGCGGAGCTACCGACTACCAGGTGCGCCGCGTAACGCTGCGCTTCCCCAACCTGCCGCCCGCCTTCGACGGTTTCAAAGTGGTGCAGATTTCGGACCTGCACACCGGTAGCTTCAATTCCGTGGAGCCGCTGCAACGGGCGGTGGCCCTCATTAACAAGCAAGCTGCCGACCTCGTGCTGATGACCGGCGATTTGGTGAACAACCGCGCCACCGAAGTAGAGCCCCACATCCCGGCCCTGGCCGGAATCAAGTCGGATTTGCCCATCTTCTCCAGCCTCGGCAACCACGACTACGGCGACTACGTGCAGTGGGAGAGCCCGGCCGAAAAGCAGGCCAACCTGGAGCGCCTGATGCAGAACCACGCCAAAATAGGCTGGACGCTGCTCAACGATACCAGCCACACCATCACGCGGGGCGACGACAAAATTGCGGTGCTGGGCGTGCAGAACTGGAGTAGCCACGCCAACTTTCCCAAGCACGGCAACCTGCCCAAAGCCCACGCCGCCAGTGCCGATGCGCCCTTCAAAATTCTGCTCTCGCACGACCCCTCGCACTGGGAAGCGCAAGTGCTGAATTACCCCGACATCGACCTCACGCTTAGTGGCCACACCCACGGCATGCAGTTCGGCGTGAACCTACCGTTCCTGAAATGGAGTCCCGTGCAATATGTGTACAAGCAGTGGGCCGGCCTCTACGAGCAAGGCCGTCAAAAACTGTACGTGAACACTGGATTGGGCTATTTAGGATACCCCGGCCGGGTAGGCTTCCTGCCCGAAATCACGTTGTTTGAGCTGCGCCGTGCTTAGTTAGCGCTAAAAGTTAGACCGTTGGGGAAACATCTGGTGCGGGCTTGCCGTAAAGCGCCCTCAACAAAACAGCCAGTCCGGTTGTTTCCCAAAACTCCCTTCTTTCTTACTTTCTCATGAAAAATTCCCTTTTGATGCTTGCGGGCGTTGCTGCCCTTTCGCTGGCTTCCTGCTCGCAGGAAAAAACCACTGATACCACTATGACCGGCGATGGCATGGCCACCACCACTACGACCACAACCACCACTGCGATGTCGGAAGCCGACATGGAGGCTCGCGCTCAGCGCATTGCCGACAAAATGGTGGCCGATATGAAAATTACGGACGAGGCCACCAAGACCAAAATCCGCACCGTGTACGTGAACCGCTACCGCCAGATGGGCGACATGCAAACCCGCTACGCCACCGACACTACCGGCATGGCTGCCGCCATGCGCGAGTCGATGGCTACCACCGATGCCGAGTTCAAAACCATTTTTGTCGACCCTACCCAGTACCAGGCCTACGAAACCGGCCGCATGAGCTACTACGGCATGGCGGACGACAATTCAGCCATGCCCTCGTCGGAGAACATGGGTACGGACATGAGCAATTCTACCGATGCCGGCATGATGGACGAAGGTGGCAAGATGAAGGTGAAAGCCGATGGCGACATCAAAATCAAAGACGCTGAAGGCAATAAAACCAAAGTTGATGGCGACGATGGTACCATCAAAATAAAAGAAGTAGACGGCAGCAAAACCGTTATTAAGTAAGTGCTGGCGGCTTGCCGCTACGTGCTAACTGGCCCGCACCTGCAACGGTGCGGGCCTTTTTTGTCTCCCTGGTGCACAACTTTGCGGTTGCTTTGTGTTTGTGAGACGTGTCAAATCCAGTTGTATTGAATAAAGTGTTGACCCATAGCGGAGCTTGGAGGCGCTGGCTGCTGGCCATCGTCTTGCTGTGGCTGGGCGCGGCTGGTCCGGTCCGGGCCCAACAGGCTGTGCGCGTGAGCGGCACGGTTTCGGCCGCCGACACGCGCCAGCCCATGCCAGGCGCCACGGTGCAGGTGCAGCGCACCCGGCGCGGCGTAGTGACTGACGCCACCGGCAACTTTTCCGTCGATGCCCTGCCCACCGACACGGTACTGTTTCGGGCCCTGGGCTACAAGGCGCAGCGCATGACGCTGGGCGGTACGGGCCTTTCGCAGCTTGTTGTGCGCATCCAGCTGGTACGCGACAGCGTGCAGCTAGGCGAAGTGAAGGTGGTGAGCGACCGCGCCGACCGGGCCATTATCAATCGCGCCTTGCGCAACATCAAAAGGCCGTCGCCGCCGGTGGTGAAAGGCCCCCAGCGCCCGCCCAAGCCCAAGCCCCTGTTTGCCGTGGACTCCACCGCACCAAAAGCGCCGGTGCCCACCATCCAAAGTCCGGTAAGCCTGATTTACGACCAATTCTCGCGCGAAGGCAAGCAGCGCCGCAAAATGGAGGAGCTCGAAGCCCAGCAGCGCGCCGAAAAAGCCCGCAAAGCGAAAGCGCAGTACAACAAAGCGTTTAAGGATAACCGCGGGTACGAGCGGTAGTACCCCACCCCCGGCCTCTCTCCCGTAGGGGGCCGGGGGTGGGGTACGGGAGTGCTCTTTTATAACTGCCACCCGCTCTTCCCCGTAAGGTGAGGGTATGAAAATTGGGTATCCCTGCGTGAACGAGGCGATGGATTGCAGCGCCGCCAACACCTTTCGGCTGGCTTCCTACTCGGAAGAGCGGCTGCTGGCGGCGGTGTCGGCCAACCTCACCTGCCTGCGCCGGATGCTGGAATGGAATGTGGCCCAGGGCCTGCTTTTTTTTCGGATGGGCTCGGGCATCGTGCCTTTCGGCTCGCACGAAATCAACACTTTTCCCTGGCAAACCCATTTCGCGGCCCAGTTTCGGGCAATCGGGGATTACATTAAGGCCAACGACTTGCGGGTGAGTTTCCACCCCGACCAGTTTGTGGTACTGAACTCGCCCAGCCCCGACATCGTGCGGCGTAGCATCGAGGAGTTGGTTTATCAGGGCTCGATGTTGGACTTGATGGGCCTCGATAGCATGGCCAAGCTCCAGATTCATGTGGGCGGGCTGTACGGCGACCGGGAACTGGCCATCAGCCGGTTTGCGGCGGTACACGCCACCTTGCCCGCCGCCGTGAAGGCCCGCGTGGTGGTGGAAAACGACGACCGGTTGTTCCCCCTGCGCGACTGCCTGCATCTGCACGAGCTAACCGGCGTGCCCATTCTCTTCGATAATTTCCACCACGAGTGCCTGAACCACGGCGAGCCGATGGCCGAGGCCCTGCGCCTGGCCGCCGCCACCTGGCACCCCACCCGCGACGGCGTACCCATGATGGACTACAGCTCGCAGGCCCTGGGCGAGCGCAAAGGCAAGCACACCACCGATTTGGTGGACGAGCGGTTTCGCGAGTTCCTCACCAACCTGCACGGTTTGGATATGGATTTGATGCTGGAAATCAAGAATAAAGAAGCCAGTGCTTTGCGCGCCGTGGCCATTTTGCGCGAGTTGGGCCTGAGCGCCCCGGCGCCCAACATTGCCAGCCCGCCGCTCACCCTGCCGCCCGACCCCAACGCTCCGCCCAAAGCCAAACGCACGAAAAAAGTGTTATCAGTTACGGGTGAAAGCTCATAAGCGCGTTATTCACCAACTCACCTTTTTACCAACTCAGCACATGCCTTCCGACCAACTTCTCGCCACCGTTAGTGCCCTCAAAAATGGCCTCACCAGCCTGCCCCTGGGCTCGGCCATGGACAACACTGAAACCTGGCAGCAGCAGTTTCTGCAAAGCAGTGAGCCCGGCCTGCAGGACATTGCCCGCGAAATCGGCAACCTGCAATCCCTGCTCACCAGCGGCGCCCTGAGCGCCAACGCCATCGGCAATTCGCTCACCATGCTGGGCAACCAGACCAGCCAAATCAGTGCCGGTGCGGCCGCCGACCTCAAAAAGCCCCTCTTCGAGCTGGCCGACCTGCTCCGCCGCCACGGCAGCGAACTGTTGGCGCACGCCGATAAAAAGAAGAAAAAATAACCTGATAATTCGTCAGCAAAAAGGCCCGCTTAGTAATGAGCGGGCCTTTCTTTTGGTAACTGCTGTTACGTATCAACTGGCTGGCGCGCGTCGGAGACGCGCGCCAGCTTTGCGTTGCAGATTCAATAGTTTACTGTTAGCTGCTTACAGCTTACGGTCGTGGAACGTTGCTGCTGTTGCTGCGGCGCGAACGGGTGGGAACCACTTCAGTGGATTGGCGGCGGCGGCGGTCCTTGATGATGGGTTGTTCGCGGACATCGGGGCGGGCCGAGGGCGAAAGCTCAGGCGTAGCGGCCGGGGTGAAAGCGCCCTGGTCCGAAACCTGGCGGCTGGGCTGGGCGTCGCGATTGGTGGCTGTGCGCTGCACCTGCGACGGCCCCTGAATGGTGCTCTGGTTCAGGGCCGGGTTGACGGGTGGAATGGCGGTTTGGCCCTGGCTGCCGCCCCGCACGGGAGCAGTGGGGTCGAAGGGAACGATTTGGGCGTGCGCCGTGGTGGCAAAAACCACGCTGGCCAGCAGAAAAAGCAATTTCATGGCGGGAGGAAAATGAGTGGAAAGGAAAACGCCGGTTGCTTCGAAATAAACAGCAGGCGCTCAGTTGTTTACGATTCCTATCGGCCCAGGGTTACTGGCTGGCGGCGGTTCAATTTGGGGCTAATGGTTGGCGTGCCTCAGTGCAGCGGCTCTGCGCCAAACTAAACAGAAGTTGTATTTGGCGCAACTCATTGTTGGTGAGAAAAGAGTATGATATTTATTCGCGAAAAGCTGGGGGATTAATTAATTTAGGACTTACGCACACTTGTTTCTCGCAGAGGTTCGCAGAGGTTCGCAGAGGTTCGCAGAGGTAGAACGCGGAGGTTCGCAGATTTTGCAGCCTGACCTCTGCGAACCTCGGCGTTTTACCTCTGCGAACCTCTGCGAGAAAGTGCGTCAGATAAGCAGTTGCGTAAGTCTTGTAATTATTTGCCTTTGGTCGGTAACCTTCCCGGCGTGGCGCGGTGTCCACGGTCAAATACCCCCACCTATCACTCGCCACAGAATTGGATTCGCTATCGGATAATGCCTTGATGCTGCGGGTGAAAGCCGGGGATGTGAATCGGATGGGGCTGCTTTTTGAGCGTTACCACAAGCAGCTTTTTGGGTTCCTCTACCACATGCTGGGGCGGGCCGATGCCAGCGAAGACCTGGTGCAAACCGTGTTTTACCGCATGCTCAAGTACCGGCATACCTTCACCGGAGCCGGCGAGTTTCGCACCTGGATGTACCACCTGGCCCGCAACGTACTGGCCGACCACGCGAAGAAAAACCGCCACGACCGCCACCACACCGACGTGGCCGAAATGGCCGAACACCTCGGCGGGGGCGACCGCGCCGACGAGCACCTGGAGCAGGACCAGGAAGTAGCCCAGCTGCACCAGGCCCTGGCCCGAATGAGCCCCGAAAACCGCGAAATTCTGGTATTAAGCCGCTTCCAGGAAATGAAATACGCGCAAATAGCCCAGGTACTGAATACCACCGAAGGCGCCGTGAAAGTGCGCGTGCACCGCGCCATGAAGGAATTGAAAACCGTCTATCTACGCATCGAAAACTAAGCTATACCATGAATTGTGAACACTCCGAGGGGCAATTATTGGACTACCTGAGCGGCGAGCTGCCCGCTGCAGAAGAGGCCGCGCTAACGGCGCATCTGGCCGAGTGTGCCGACTGCCGCGCGGAGCTGGAGGCAGTGCGGGCCGTGTGGCACACGCTGGGCCAGGCGCGTGTGCCGGAACCCAGCCCCCACCTGCGGCCCAACTTTTATGCCCTGCTGGCCACTTTCGAAGCACCGGAGGCTCCCGCGCCGGGCTATTCCCTGCAAAGCCTGTGGCAGTGGTGGCTGAACCGGGACGTGTCGCGGCCGTTGCTGCGGGCGGTGTACAGCTTTTGCCTGCTGGGCATGGGCCTGGTGGGCGGATACTGGCTCAATAATTCCCACCCGGCTGATACGGCCGACCAGCAGCAAATTGCGCAGCTGGCCGCTCAGGTGGGAGATATGAAGCAAATGATGATGCTGGCTCTCATCGAAAACCCCTCGGCCAGCGAGCGGCTGCGGGCCGTGAGCTACACCCGGCAGCTCGACGAGCCCACGACCAAGGTGGTGGAGGCTCTGCTCAGCACGCTCGATAACGACCCCAACGTGAACGTGCGGCTGGCCACCCTGGAAGCCCTGGCGGCCCTGGCGCAGGACCCCGCGGTGCGTCTGGGCCTGGTGCACTCGCTGGCCCGGCAAGAATCGCCGCTGGTGCAAACCGCCCTGGCTGACGTGATGGCGCAGCTACAGGAGCGCCGGTCGGTGCCGCCGTTGCGCGAGCTGCTCAAGCAGGAAAACCTCGACGAGTCCGTGAAAAGCAAGCTCGAACAAACCATTCAAACCCTCTCAACCGGCCGGCCCGCCGCGCCCTCAGCTCCTCCTTCCCATGACCAGACTCAGCTTTCGCCCCAGCCTCAGCACCCTGCTGGTGCTACTGTTTAGCACTGCCTGCGGTGCCCAAACCAAAGATTTCACCGAGAAAGTCAGCAAAGAATTTACGCTGACCGACGCCGTGGGCCGCAGCACGCTGGCCGTCTACAACGTGCAGGGGTCGGTAGCGGTGCAGGGCTACGCCGGCGCCACGGTGGTGGTGGAAGCCACCCGAACCATCCGGGCCGACGACGCCAAAACCCTGGAAGCGGGCAAAGCCGAAGCCAAACCGGGCTTTTTGCAGCGCAACGACAGCGTGATTGTGTACATGGCCGGCCCCTTCGATTCGCGGCCCCGCCACAACTACCGCGGCAACTGGAACGAGCGCCCCATCAAGTACCGCTACGAGGTTGATTACGTAATAAAAGTGCCCTATGCCATGAATCTGCGCGTTTCGACGGTGAACAACGGCACCCTGGACGTGCGCGACGTGACCGGCCTGCTGGACGTGAGCAACGTGAACGGCTCCATCAAACTCGCCAACGTGCAGGGCCGCACCAGCGCCCATACCGTAAACGGCAACGTGGACGCCACCTACGCCGCCCCGCCGCCCGGCGCCTCCAGCTACAAAACCATCAACGGTGAGATTACGGTGCGCTACCCGGCGAGCCTGGCCGCCGACCTGCACTTCAAGAGCATGCACGGCGAGTTCTACACCGACTTTCCCAACGCCGAAATTCTGCCGACGCAAGTAACCAAAAACCGGGAAGGCCGCGGCGGCGGCACCGTCTACACGCTCAGCAAAGCCACGGCCGTGCGCCTGGGCAAAGGCGGCCCCGACCTCCGTTTTGAAACCCTCAACGGCAACGTAACCGTCACCAAACAATAGTCTAGCGCTATTCCCAATGAATAACATCCTTAAAAAGGCCTTGCTGCCTACCGGGCGGGCGGCCAGTATTGTCTTGCTGTTGCTGTTTGGCGGCACGTTGCCGGGCCGGGCGCAGGACAACGCCAAAGAACAGCTTACCGTCACCCTGACCTCGCCCGACAAGCCCGGGACGCTGGAAGTAGGCCTCGTAAACGGGTCCATTCACGTGACCGGCTACGGCGGAAAAAGCGTGCTGATTGACGCCACCGGCCGGGCTGCCGTCAACCGCCGCCCCGCCGCGCCCGAATCCGGCGGCCTGAAACGCCTCTCGGCCGGCACCAGCCTCAACCTGACGGTGGAGGAAAAGAACAACAACGTGGAAATTTCGACGGACTCGCCCGCGCAGCTCATCGACCTGACTATCAAGGTGCCGCAGAGCTTTTCGCTCAGAATTAGCACCGTTAATAATGGCGATATCAGCGTCGAAAACGTGAGCGGCGAGCTGGAAATCAACAACGTGAACGGTTCCATCACCCTGAAGCAAGTGTCGGGCTCGGCCGTGGCCACCACCGTGAACGGCAACCTGATTGCCACCTTCAACAAGGTGACGCCGGGCGCGCCAATGGCGTTTTCCACCCTCAACGGCAAGGTGGACGTGACCTTTCCCGGCAACGTAAAAGCCGCCCTCAAAATGAAGTCCGAACGCGGCGAAGTGTACAGTGATTTCGACGTGGACGTGGACAAAAGCCCGCCCAAAGTCAACCGCACCAACGAAAACGGCCTCACCCGCCTCAGCACCGACGACTGGACCTACGGCAAACTAAACGGCGGCGGCGCCGGAGTGATGATGAAGACCTTTAACGGCAATATTTATTTGCGAAAAGCCAAGTAAATATTCAGTTATTTGAAAAACGCAAAATGGTCGCGCTGAGCTAAGCTCAGCGCGACCATTTTGCGTTTCCGGCTCCTGGGCTACCGCACCATCAGGCGGCTGGTGGCGCCATCGGCGGCGTGCAGCAGGTAGAGGCCGGCGGGCAGGCCACGCACGTCGAGGCGGTCGGTGGGCAGGGGCAGTTGGCGCACGGTGCGGCCCAGGCCATCGAGCAGCCTGCCGGTCACGGGGCGGCTCAGGCGCACGGCGGTTTCGGGCGTGGCGGGGTTGGGGTAGCAATGCAGTGCGGCGGGGCCGGTAGCGCCGGGCCGGTTGGCGGTGACCACCACGCCGCGCAGGCCGATTTGATACACCGACACGGTGCTGCTGATTTCGTTGGCCATAATGAGCAGGGGCAGGCCGGTGGGGCTGTTGCTGCCGGCCACGAACACGAGCCCTTCGGGTCCCTGGTCGCCGGTGCCGTCGGTGAGGCTGCGGTTGTTCACGTACTGCACCAGGCGCGGGTTGGCAGGGTCGTTTACGTTCAGTATCAGCACGCCGCCCTGGCGTTCCAGGCTGATGAAGGCGTAGGTGGTGTCGCGAACCACGCCGGTGGTGGCGCCTTCGGGCTCGGGACCTTTGTCGTCGGAGCGGTTCTTGCGGACGGGGGCCGCCGTGGCGCCGTTGCTGGCGTTGAAGACGCCGCCAAACGTGGGGTCGGTGCTGGTGAGGCGCTCCAGGAGGTCGCCGCTGTCGTGCACCAGCGCGCCGGTGGTGGCGTTGAGAATGCTGAATGAGCGGCCCCCAAAGGCATAAATCTCGTCAAAGTCGCCGTCGCCGTCGGTATCGCCCAGCTGGTTGGTCACGTTGAGGCGGCCCAGGGCGCTGTTATTTTTCAGCAGCGCGGCCTGCGGAAACGCCGTGGGGTCGAGCACGTAGGCGGCGTTGCCGAGGCGCACGGCTTCCACCAGGCCGCCGGTGCCGGTGTACTCGCGGGCGTCGCCTTCGTTGGCGGTGAGGAGGTAGCGGCCGCCGCCCAGCGTAGTGGGCAGGTCAAACGCCGCGATGGCGTCGGGCTGGCGCATGCCGCGCACCGGCCAGTTGGCCAGCAGAATATCGGCGGCCTGGTCCGAAGCATCGAAGCTGAAGCCGGGCTGGCTGTGGTCCTGGTAGCCGATGGGCCGCAGCGCCGTGAATTGCAGCGTGGCGAGGTCGAGCGTGGCCAGGGCGTTGTTTTCCTGCAAGCCAATATAGGCCGTGCGCGAATCGGCGGATACCGTCACGTACTCCGGCTCCAAATCCTGGGCCACCGAGCTGGCCGGCCCGGCGGCCGGGCCACCGAAAATGCGGATGCCGGCTGTGCGCAAGGCCGCCGCCTGGGTGTTGTAGCCGCTGAAATCCACCGTCGTGGCGTTGGCTTGCGTGAGGCTAGCGATGCCGCCACTCACGTTTACCACCGTCACCGAGCCCACGGGGTCGTTGGTATAGGTGGCGTTGGGCTCGCCCTCGTTGGCCGTGATGACGTAGCGGCCATCGGGCGAGAAGGTCACCATGTCGGGCAGGGCGCCGGCCGTCACTTGCGTAAGAAAGGTGCCGTTCTGGTCAAAAAACACGATTTTGCCGAGGTCCTGGGGCGTGGTTCCTTCCACGGCGCAGGCCACCAGTCCGTTGCGCACCGCCACCGAATTGAGGTTGCCGTAAGGCGCCATGCTGATGGACGTCACCGGCGTAATAGCCCCCGGCGTAGTGAAATTGAGAATATCGAGCTTGCCGCCAACGGAGTTGGACACGTACAGCCGCTGGGTGCCGGGGTCGTGGGCCACGATTTCGGCCGAGTTGATTTGCGTGCTGCCGTTGAATGCTGTCCCGTTCTGGTAGCTGCCCAGGCGGTTCAGCGTGAGGTTGCCGGTGCGTGCCGGGGCTGGCGAGTCGTTGTCTTTGATGAAAACCAGAAACTCGGTGGCGCCGGCCGTGAGCGTGGCATTGGTAGGATTCTGGAGGCGCACCGAGAAGTATTCGGCGGGCTCGGCGGTGGCATCATCCAGGATGGGCAGTGTGAGCGTGACCGGCGTGGTGCTGCCCGGCGCGAAGGTGAGGGTTTGGGTGGTAGCAAAGGTGAAATCGGCGCCGGCCGTGGCCGTGCCCAGCGGTGTCACCACGGCTTGCACCGTGCTGGCCGTGGCATTCGCGTTGCGGATGCTGAGCGGGAGCGTTACGGTGCCGGCGTTTTCGGCCACGATAATTGGGGTGGTGGCGCCGGTGAAGCCCAGGTCCGGGGTGACCGCAGGGGGCACCACCACCGCACCCTGGCCGAGGCTCACCTCATCAAAAGCCACCCAGTCGTCGTTGCCGTTTTGGCGCACGGCCAGGCGCAGGCGGGCGTGGCTGCTGCCGGCGGGCACGGCCACCGTGACGGTGGTCCAGGCGGCCGTGTTTTTGTTGAGCTGCGCGTATGTGCGGGGCACAGGCCAGGTGGTGCCGTTGTCGAACTGCACCACGTAGGCCAGCGAGTCGGGCGTATCGAAGCCGGTGCTGTTGTATTTGAAGGTGACGAGGTTGGCCGCCGCCGCGCCGGTTTGAATGGCCAACGGCGCAAAGTCCAGGTAGTGCCAGATGCTCAGGTCGTTAGTCTGGCCCAGGCTCTGCAAATCGCGCCCGCCCCACAGGTTGGCGCCGGCCGAGGGCGTGGTCACGGCAACCCCGGTGCCGGCCGTGCCGATGGTGGTAAGCACCGCCCATTGGTCGGTGGCTGCCAAGTCGTTGTAGGTCGCGGGCGTGGGGGTGAAGGCCCAGGTGTCGGCCGCGCCGCCCTCGAAGCCCTGGGCTACAGTTTGGGCCTGCGCGGCGGTACCGGCGGCGCTCAGTGCCAGCGCGAGGGCAACGGAAATTCGGGAAAAGTAAAGGTGTGCGGGCATAAAAATGGCAGGAGTGAAACAGTGGCCCAAAACTATTGCTACCTCATTACCTCAACATTACAAGCAGATTACCTAATCAGCACCGGACTATATTCCTTCGATTTAATAATTTTTTTCGGGCCTTTGTAACGAATGCCACCCAGCCCGGTACTCCTTGCAACTCACCCCAAACCCCCACCCGTGACTACCACGAGCACGAGCGACGAAGAACTGATGGCCGCGGTCCGGGCCGATGACCTCGACCAGCTCGTGCCGCTCTTTGAGCGCTACCACGGGCCCCTGTTCAACTACCTCACCCGCCTTACCAACAACCGCGACACCAGCGAAGACCTCACCCAAACCGTGTTCGAGCGCATCCTCAAATACCGCAGTAGCTACCAGCCCACCCAGCCCTTCAAAGCCTGGGTGTACCAGATGGCCCGCAACGTGCACGCCGACTACTGGCAGCGCCAGCAAAAGCTGCGGGCCGACGACGACGTGGCAGAGGTGGAAAAAACCGGCGGCCTGCGCGGGGCCGCCTTCGTCCAAATGCGCGTCAGCAGCCACCACGATGACCTGCACGAAGCCCTGGCCCTGCTGCCTACGCCGCAGCGCGAAATCCTGGTGTTGCACCGCTTCCAGGGCTTTGGCTACGAAGAAATTGGCCAGCTCCTGGGCTGCACCGCCGAAGCCGCCCGCGTGAAAGCCCACCGCGCCCTGCAAGCGCTGCGCAAAATCTACTTCGCCAACTAAAAATGAAAACGCCCCAATTTACTGTCTGCCACGAGCTGGAAGCGCTGCTCCCGGCCTACGCCGAGCGCAGCCTGCCCGCCGCCGAGGCCGAGCGCGTGGCGGCCCACCTCACCACCTGCCCCGGCTGCCAGCTCCAGGTAAAGCAGCTCCGCGCCCTAACCGATGACCTGGACGCCGCCCTGCCCGAAGTGCCCCGCACGGCTCTGCGTGCCAATTTTATGGCTCTGTTAGAAGAGCAAAAGGCGCTGCTGCAACCCGTGGCCGCCGCGCCGGCCGCGCCCCCGGCTCGCGTGGTATCCATGTGGCCTTCGGCCCTTGCCGGTACCTGGCTGCGCGTTGCGGCGAGCATTGTGCTGCTTGCCGCCGGCGTAATGCTAGGTCGCCAGCTGTCCTGGGGCCCGCGCGGTGGCGATTCTGTGGCTGCCACTGCCGCTGATGCGGCTGCTTCCGGTAAAATGGAACAGGTGAAGCTGCGGCAGGCACTGGCGGGCAGTGCTGTTTCGGCCAGCGACCGAATCCGGCTGGTGGCTAGCTCCGGCAAAGAGTCGGAACCCGGCGACCCTACGGTACAGGTGCTGCTCAATACCCTCAATTTCGACGCCAGCCCCAACGTGCGCCTGGCCGCCTGCGAGGCCCTGTACCGCCTGCGCGACGACCCGCGGGTGCGCGAAGGCCTGGTGCATGCCCTGGCCATTCAAACCGACCCCAACGTGCAAATCACGCTCATCGACATGGTGGTATCGATGCGCGTGCGCCGCGCCGTGCCCCAGCTCGAACGCCTCGCCAAGCGCGCCGACGCCTTGCCCGTGGTGCGAGCTCAGGCCGAAGCCGGCATCGGCAAACTGATTTAAACCAACCGATTACGCGCTTTTCTCACCCTCTTTTCTGCAACGCGGCGCCGGTTTTCCGGCGCCGTGCCAGGCCCTCACTTGTCAATTTTTTTCCCCATGAATAAGCTCATCTTACTTACCATCTCGGGCATGTTGGCCGCCCATTCCGGGCAAGCGCAGGAATACCGGACCAAACTCGGCGGCAAAGACCGCAAAATCGTTATCGACATGCAGGGCAGCGACGTGACGGTGGAAGGCATCGACGGCAACGACCTGGTGATAAAAGGCGACGGCTACGAAGAGCCCAACAAGCGCGCCGCCGGCCTCCGGCCCATCTACAACTCGGCCGTGGACAACACCAGAACCGGCCTGGCCGTGACCCAGACCGATAATACCGTGCGCATTGCGCGGGCCTCGCGCAACGATGCCAGCTACGTGATTCGGGTGCCGCGCAACCTCGCCGTGCAGTACAACCAAACCGGCTGGAGCGGCGGTGATATCGTCATCCGCGACATGAGCGGCGACCTCGAAGTGAACGTGAAAAGCGGCGACATCAAGCTGACCAACGTGACCGGCCCAGTGGTGGCCAACACCGTGAGCGGCGACATTGTGGTGCGTTTTGCCCCGCTGCGTCAAGGCCCCAGCTCCATTTCGACGGTGAGCGGCGACGTAGATGTGAGCATGCCCGCCAACACCAAAGCCACCATGAAAATGCGTTCGGTATCGGGCGAAGTGTACACCGATTTCGACATTACCATAGGCAAAGGCGACGACAGCATGCGCCATATCGGCGGCCAAGTGGTGGATGGCAGCGTGAACGGCGGCGGCAACTCTGTGTCATTAAAAACGGTGAGTGGCGACATTTTCGTCCGCAAAGCCAAGTAGGAATGCGCCTTGGCGCGTTCGGCGCCTGACGGGCGCGCCTGTTACAACCCTCATGGTGCGGCCGCCGAACGCGCCAAGGCGCGTTCCTACAACAACACCCAATCTTTCACCTTTCATTTCTGCAATCTCATGCGTCACCTCCTGTTCTCCCTGTTTTTGATTGCTGCGGCAAGCAGCGTGCAAGCGGTTTTTGCCCAAAAAATTGTTGAAAAAAGCGCTGATATCGCCGCCGGGCAGCGCGTGTTTCTCAACCTGAAACAGGGCGGTAACATTCGCATCCGGGCTGGGGCGGGCCGCAAAATGCTGGTTAAAGCCACCGTGAGCGTGAACCAGAACCGGCTGAACGACGCCCTGAAATTTGACCTGGCAACCTCGGCGGCGGAAGTGAAGCTGACGGCTGATTTCGATAAGGAAATGCTGCGGGACGCCCGGCCCGGCGACTGCCCGGACGCGCCGGCCGGGGGCCGCAACGTGTGGTTTGGCCAGGAGGTGTGCACCGAAATCAGCTACGACATTACGCTGCCCGCCGACGTGGCCCTGCGCGTGTACAGCTACAGCGCCAATGTGGACATCGCGGGCCTCAGCGGCGCAATGGAGGTGAAGTCGCTGAGCGGTTTTGTAGACGTGACCTGGCCCGATAACCAGGGCGCCGAGTTGGCCCTGAAAACCATCACCGGCGAAGTTTATACCGACCAGGACATTGCGTTCAGCACCGAGCCCCGGAAAAACCCCATCGTGGGCTACCTGGTGAAGGGCACGCTGCGGGGCAGCGGCCCGCTCGTCCGGCTCGAATCCATCAGCAACGACGTGTATTTCCGCAAGCGCCTGTAACCATCGGCCCAACCGGCAGTTTTCCCACGAAATCAGGCGCCAGCAGCCTTTGAT
This sequence comes from Hymenobacter sp. IS2118, assembly GCF_000715495.1. Lineage (GTDB taxonomy): Bacteria > Bacteroidota > Bacteroidia > Cytophagales > Hymenobacteraceae > Hymenobacter. Next base: position 17,458 of record NZ_JNLX01000167.1, read on the forward strand.
TTGGATTGTTCGCGTCTAAAAATAAGGGTTTTGGATTAATGGATGCGGTTTTTGCTAGCACTGGCTGAATAGTAGTTTCAGGCAACGGGGCCGGGCATTATCGGGGAGAAGGGCTGCAACCCGCCTCGTCGATGACAGGGGCGCTGGCCGGCATTTGGTGAGTGAAAAGGCCACTTGCGCCCGCTCGGCCCCGCTGCCTGAAACTGATTTTCATCCACAAGCAGCCCGCCATAGTCCTGCGCGTCCTTGTTCGCTTTTCTTTCTCTCCTTCTTTCTGCAAATCAGTACCTTTTTTATGTTCCTCACCTCTATTCTGCGCCCTTTTTTTCTGCTTTTAGGGTTGCTGGCCCTGGCTTATGCACCAGCCAGGGCCCAGGCGTCTGCCGCCGGCCAGGATTCCGCTATGGCCACGCTGGCGCCCAAGCGCCAGCTCGCCGCCCTGCGCATGACGCAGCTCATCAAGCTCGACGGCGTGCTCGATGAAGCCGTGTGGCGCGAGGCCGCAGTCGCCACCGACTTCATTCAGAACCGGCCCAACCCCGGCCCCCACGAAAAGCACCCCACCGAAGTGCGCGTGCTCTACGACGATGCCGCCATTTACATCGGGGCCGTGATGCACGACGTGTCCACCGATTCCATCCCGCGCGAGCTCACCGACCGCGACAATTTTGGCAATACGGACTTCATCGGTGTCTTTTTCGATACCTATCAGGACAAGCTCAACGGCTACGCTTTTTTCGTGACCACCGGCGGCGTGCAGATGGATGCCCGCTACTCGCCGGCCAGCGGCGAAGACTTCGCCTGGAACGCCGTGTGGGAAAGCCGCACCGCCCTGCGGGGCACCGATTGGGTGGCCGAAATACGGATTCCGTACTCCGCGCTCCGCTTCAGCACGGCCGAAATTCAGCAGTGGGGCCTGAACTTTATGCGGCAGCGCAAGCGCGAAAACCAGGCGTTTTTTTGGAACGAAGTGCGGCCCGGCGTCGATGGTTTTGTGAACCAGTGGGGCGTGCTCACGGGCCTGCGCGACCTCAAGCCGCCGCTGCGCCTCTCACTCACGCCCTACGTTTCGACTTACGTCGACCACTACCCCTTCAACGAGCAGGGCAAGAAAAACGCCAGCACCAGCTTCAACGGCGGGGCTGATGTGAAGTGGGGTATCAACGAAAGCTTCACGCTCGATGCCACGCTCGTGCCCGATTTCGGGCAGGTGCAGAGCGACAACCAGGTGCTCAACCTCTCGCCGTTTGAAGTGCAGTTCAACGAAAACCGGCAGTTTTTCACCGAAGGCACCGAGCTATTCAACAAAGGCGGCTTGTTTTACTCGCGGCGGGTGGGGGCCACGCCCATCGGCTTCGGGCGGGTGGGCGGGCAGCTGCGCAAGGGCACCCGCGAGGGCGACGGCGAGCGGCGCGGCGGCGAGTTCGTGGTGGAAAACCCCGGCGTGACGCGCCTGCTCAATGCAACTAAGGTGTCGGGGCGCACGAGCAAGGGCCTGGGCATTTTCAATGCCCTGAGCAACGACGTGTACGCCACGGTGCAGGACAGCACCACCGGCGCCCGGCGCGATATTCTTACCCAGCCGTTCAGCAACTACAGCATCGTAGTGCTCGACCAAAGCCTGAAGAACAACTCCTTCGTGAGCCTCATCAACACCAACGTGACGCGCGCCGGCCGCACCTACGACGCCAACGTGACCGGCGGCCTGTTTCGCTTCGCCGACAAGAAAAACGCCTACGCCATTGATGGCCGCATGGTGTACTCGCGGCGCCGCGGCACGGCTTTCGGCAGCGAGGAAAAAATTGACGACCAGGACGGCTATAAATACGCCGTGGGCCTGTCCAAAATCAGCGGCAACCTCACCTGGAGCCTCAACCACGGCATTGAGTCGGACACGTACAATCCCAATGATTTGGGGATTCTGTTCGGCAACAACAATATTTCGCAGTCCGCGCAGGTTGTTTACCAGAAGTTCAAGCCTTTCTGGAAGGTGAATAACTTCTCGGTTTTTTCGGTCATCACCCAGACGCTGCTCTACAAGCCCACGCGCTACCAGGCCCTCAGTGGGTATTTGGGGGCCAATACGACGTTCACCAAAAGCTTCATCCAAACCGGATTTGATTTTAACGTGGACGCCGTTTCGCACGACTTTTTCGAGCCGCGCACCCGGCCGTTGGGCAGTTATTTTGTGCGGGTGCCGGGCAATGCTCGTCTGGTCTGGTTCCTGGATTCGGATGGCCGCAAGAAGTTCTTTTACGGCTTCAACGCGGGCCTGCGGCACTACAACCACGACGACCGGCTGCCCCGACCCCGGCGCCAGACCTACAGCTTCGGCGTCTACCCGCGCTTCCGCGTCAACGACCACCTGTCCTTCCGCTACAGCATCAACTGGAGCCTGGACGTGAACCAGATTGGCTACGTGAACGGCGGCCTCGACGGGAGCGAAGCGCTGGACCAGCCCATTATCGACCTGTTGAGCAGCGACTTCCGCGCCGGCCGCGGCCCCGTGGATGCGCTGCTGGGCCGCCGCGACGTGGCCACGGTATCGAACGTGCTTTCCACGGCCTACACCTTCACCAACCGCATGGCCTTCACGCTGCGGGTGCGCCATTACACCAGCAACGTACGCTACAAGGATTTCGCCCAGTTGCGGCCCAACGGCCAAGAGCAGCTGGTGACCTACGAGCGCAACCGCGACAACACCTACAACGCCTTCAACGTGGACGCCGTGTACTCGTGGTGGTTCGCGCCGGGCTCCCAAATCAGCGTGGTGTGGAAAAACGCCAGCGCCGATGAGCTGTTTGCCGACCGGGCCACGCCGCAGTATTTCGACAACTTCACCAGCACCATCAACACCCCGCACAATAACTCGGTGTCGGTGAAAGTGCTGTATTACCTCGATTACCTGGCGTTGCGCAAGAAAAAGTAGGGGAGGAGGTTTCGGAAATGGAAGTAAGCCGTCATGCTTCGACTGCGCGGCCTGTAGATGAAGCATGACGTTCTTTGTGGCGTAACTACTTCCCTATGCCGGCAACCAGTGCCCTCGAACTCCGAACCGTAGCCGTGACGCGCTACGTGACCCCGCTGCGCGAGGGCGGCTCGCTGCCCGCCTTGGTCGAGGCCGACGACAACTTCCTGTACGTGCTCAAGTTTCGGGGCGCGGGGCAGGGCGTGAAAGCCCTTATTGCGGAGCTGATTGTGGGCGAGCTGGCCAGGTTTTTGGGCCTGCGCGTGCCGGAATTGGTATTTTGTGAGCTCGACGAAGCCTTTGGCCGCACCGAGCCCGACGAGGAAATCCAGGACCTACTGCGCGCCAGCACCGGCCGCAACCTGGCGCTGCACTACCTCTCGGGCGCCATTACCTTCGATGCGCTGGTAACCACCGTGGCGCCGCGCCTGGCCTCGCAAATTGTGTGGCTCGACTGCCTGACCCTGAACGTGGACCGCACCGCCCGCAATACCAACCTGCTCATGTGGCACAAGGAGCTGTGGCTGATTGACCACGGCGCCGCCCTCTACGCTCACCACGCCGGTCCCGACTGGGCCAAACCACGCCCGCGCCCCTTCCCGCAGGTGAAAGACCACGTGCTGCTGCCTCAGGCCAGCGAGCTGGCCGAAGTCGACGCCAAAAGCCGCGCCAAGCTTACGCCTGAAATCCTCCGTGCCATCGTGGCCCTAGTGCCCGACGAGTGGCTTACCAATGGCGACGCGCCCGCCGAAGCACAGCGCGTCGACTACGTGCGTTTCCTCGAAACCCGCCTGGCCGCCGCCGAAACCTTTGTTCAGGAAGCCCAAGATGCCCGCAATGCACTTATTTGAATACGCCGTGTTGCGCGTGGTGCCTTTGGTGGAGCGCGAGGAATTCCTGAACGTGGGCGTGGTGCTCTACTGCCGTTCCCTCGGCTTCCTACAAACCCGCTTTCAGTTGCCCGAAGCCAAGCTGCAAGCCATAGCCCCGAGCCTGGACCTGGCCGAGGTGCAGGCCCGCTTGCAGGCTTTCGAGCGCATTTGCCAGGGCCGGGCGGCCGGGGGCACCATCGGCCAGTTCGGCACGGCCGAGCGGTTCCGTTGGCTCACTGCCACCCGCAGCACCATTGTACAAACCTCGCCCGTGCACCCCGGCCGCTGCGCCGACGCGGCCGAAACCCTGGCGCGGCTGTTCGCGCAGCTGGTGCACTAAAAGTACGGGCTGCTCCTACACGAAGCGGGTGGCCGGTCGGGGCGTCAGCGCATCAGGCTTCCGAACCGGCGTACTGTTGAGCAGGCCCACCACCCGAATGCACCCGTTAGGAAACGCTGCGGAACGCTGGAGGATGCTACGTTGCCGCTCGTTCTGGTAAAGAGCTTCGCGGTGCGTGCCTAGGGTGTGAAAATGGTGCACGCCACCCTACGGCTTGGGGACTATCGTTTGCCGGGTCCGTTGGGTACTTCGATGGGCTTTTTCGTCAGAATCGCTGGTAACACGACGGAAGCTTCTTCTATAAAATGGAAAAAACAGGCCTTTACCAGCGAATAAAGAAATTGAATTATTAAAATATAGTATAAATTAAAAAATAGCTAACTTATTTGTATTGTAATATATTCAAAAAACTATCTGAACGTTATTTTTTCTTCGGGTGGCTTGTCTTGGCAGACATTGAGCTGAAAAGCTGCGCAAAGGGAGGATTTGTGATGCAGCATAACCAAAAGTTTATTTGAATATAAGTATTTTTTAAACAATGCTTTGCAAAAAGAAAGAAAGCACTTCGTGCTGAGCGTAATCGAAGCATCTTGTTCGGGCAAGTAGTTGCCGGCAACCAACGACTGAAGTAATGCTACACGCAGGATGCTTGTACTGCGCTCAGTATTACGCATTGATAAGTCAAATTAATGTTCCCGGTTTATTAATACAAGTGCATTTCCATTATTGGGAATACTCTCCGAAATTAGGAAACAATCACAGGTAAGAGACGGATATAGTTGCTTGAACGCAAGAGGGTTGACGTTGTTCGGCAGGCATTGGTGCATGGATTGCTAATAAAAAAAAGACAAAGCTTTCCTTTTTATTTTCACTTCATTTCCTCGCTTTATGCTGCAGTCTTTTACTTTCCTGATGCAGTTTATGCATTCGGTACCACGGCGGGTTGCATCTGCGATGCTGCTGCTCTTGTTGCTAAGTACCCTAGCGGCGCGGGCGCAGAGCCCCACCATCACGGGGTTGTCGGTCACCTCAGCTACGGCAGGCTCAGTGGCCATCCCGCTGACGCTGACCGGTACGGGTTTTAGCCCCCTCATCAGCGTGGCGCAGTTTAATGGTATGCCCTTGGTTACCACGGTGGTGTCGACTACTCAGCTCACGGCTGTCATTCCGGCGGCCCTGCTGGCGTTGCCCAACTCAACCAATAGCATTAGGGTGCTGAATCTGGCTCCAATTGGTGCGGGCCTGCTCTCGGAGCCCGTCAATTTTGCTGTGAACGCGGCCCTGTGCGTAGCGGTGAGCACGCCCCTTATTTCGGGCGTTGTCAGCACGTCCATCGACGTGGGTATTCCCGCCGGAAGTAGCACCACAGGCCCTTACGTGATACGCGTGACGCCGCTGCTGGGCGGCGTGGTCGTGACGGCCAATGCTACCGTGGCCGGTACCGTGAGGGTGCCCGGCCTGCTGCCGAATACGACCTACCTCGTGACGGTGACGGGTACCTGCCCGGCTGCTGCCGGCGGCGGCACCAGCCTGCCTTCGCCGGGGGTAAGCGTGACCACGGGTTCGGCCGCTGCTACGCCGACGCTGGAAACCGTTGTACCCAACCCGGTTACGGCTGGCACCTTTGCCACGCTCACGCTCACCGGCACAAATTTCGTGGTGAATGCCACCACCGTCAATTCCAGCGGCGTAAGCTTACCGGGTACGGTGACCAGCCCGATGAGCCTGACGGTTACCCTGCCAGTACCTGCCACGCCCACAGCCGTAAGCGTGCCCGTGACGGTGACCACGCCCAACGGCACCAGCAACGCCGTGTTACTTAATGTGACGCCCGCCGCCGAAGCGGGCGGCCCCACCCTGACGAGCATCAGCCCCGTCAGCCTAACGGCCGGCCAAACTACGGAGGCAGTGCTGACGGCGAACGGTGCCAATTTCGGGCCCGCCAGCACGGTGTTATTCAATGGCATGCCGTTGACTACAACATTTGTTTCGACTACGCGACTCACGGCTACTATTCCGGCGGCGTTGCTGGCCGAGCCCAGTGCCGTGAATGCCATCACGGTTTTGAACCCTGGGCCCGACCTGATATCGAACCCCCTGAACCTTGCCATTACTGTCGCCGTGTGCGTGGCGGTGAGCACGCCCATTGTTTCGGTCATCTCCAGCACGTCCATCAACGTGGGTATTCCGACCGGGGGCACCACCGGTGGGCCGTTTCTGGTGACGGCCATACCCTTGCTGGGTGGCGCAACCGTGACTGCCAACGCCGCCGTGGCTGGTAACGTAGAGGTGTCGGGTCTGCTGCCGAACACGACATATATCATCACCGTAAGCGGTACTTGCTCGTCCGCGGCCGGTGGCGGCACTAGTCCGGCATCGCCGGGGGTGAGCGTGACCACTGGTCCGGCTGCGGCTACGCCGACGCTGACCACCATCGCGCCCAACCCGGTGCCGGCGGGGCAAACCACGAGCGTAACGCTCACGGGCACGGGTTTCGTGGCGGGCGCGACTTCGGTAAACTTCAACGGCACGAGCCTGACGGGCACGGTGGCCAGCGGTAGCACCACGAGCCTGACGGTGAGCCTGCCCGTGCCGGCCTCGCCCGCACCCACCAGCTACCCGGTGAGCGTGACCACGGCCAACGGCACCAGTGGTCCCGTGCTGCTCAACGCCCTGCCTGCTCCCACGCTGGCGACCATCAACCCGACTAGTATTCCGGCGGGCGAAACCACGACGGTGACCTTCACGGGCACGGGCTTCGTGCCGGGCGCTACGGTAAGCTTCGATGGCACAACCCTGGCCACAACTTTTGTTAATACCACGACTCTCACGGCCAGCATTCCGGCGCCAGCGGTCACAGCGGCCGTTGTTTTCCCGGTTTCGGTGAGTACGCCCGGTGGCACCACCGGCACCCAGCCGCTGACAGTAGCGCCGGCCGTGGCCGCCGCTCCGACCTTGGCCACCATCGCGCCCAACCCGGTGCCGGCGGGGCAAACCACGAGCGTAACGCTCACGGGCACGGGTTTCGTGGCGGGCGCGACTTCGGTGAATTTCAACGGCACGAGCCTGACGGGCACGGTGGCCAGCGGCAGCACCACGAGCCTGACGGTGAGCCTGCCCGTGCCGGCCTCGCCCGCACCCACCAGCTACCCGGTGAGCGTGACCACGGCCAACGGCACTAGCGCCAATGGCACACTGAACGTGACAGCGGCTGCGGGCCTGGGCAATTTGGTGGTGAGCACGCCCCAAACCATTTCGGGCGCCTATAACAACGTGACTGTGACGGGCACCGGCGTAGCCACGGTGGGCGCCACCCTGACGGTGAGCGGCACCCTCACGGTGGAGTCCGATGGCGTACTCATCAGCAATTGCCAGCCGATTGTAGGTCCCGGCAATTTCCTGCTGGAGATGGGAGCTACGCTGTTCATCTGCGACGAGGCCGGCATCTCGACGGCGGGCAGCAGCACCGGGTCGATACAACTGAGCGGCACGCGCACCTACAGCGATGACGCCCACTACGTGTACAACGGCACCGCGCTGCAAATTTCCGGTACGGGCCTGCCCAACCGGGTGCGCAGCCTGGAAGTGAACAACGGCAACAACGGCGTGACCCTGACCAGCGGCCTGAGTGTAGCCCGCGTGCTGCGCCTCACCAACGGCAGCCTCAACACCGCCGCACAGCCGCTCACACTACTGTCGTCGAGCGCCGGTACGGCCCTCATTGTCAATGAAACGGGTGCCGTTGATGGCGCCGGCACCATGCAGCGGTACATCGAGGCCAGCCTGAATGGCGGGCGTGGCTACCGGCACTATTCGTCGCCGGTGAGCACCACCCTCGACGACCTGCGCACGGCAACCTATTCGCCCATCTACAACCCGGCTTATAACACCCAGGGAAACACGGTAACGCCCTTTCCGGACGTGTATTTCTACGATGAAAGCCGCATCACGAGCACGGCTGGCCCCAGTTCCGCGGCGGTTTTCGACCTGGGCTTCATGACGCCCCAGAATGCCGCCACGCCGATGGAGGTGGGCCGGGGTTACGCAGTGAATATTCCCGGAACCGAGCTGGTGGATTTCATGGGCTCGTTCAACAACGGCCCGGTGGTGAAAAGTGGGCTGACCCGCGGTATGCAGCCGCAGTCGGGCTGGCAGTTGCTGGGCAATCCGTACCCGTCGCCCATCAACTGGGGCCTGCTGTCCGCCGCTAATTTCCAGAACGTGGACCGGGCCGTGTACGTGTACAGCTCCAGTGGCCGGTACACGGGGTCTTACCGCAGCTTCGTGAACGGCATCGGCGGGGCGTCGCAGCAAATTGCCGCCGGTCAGGGCTTTTTTGTGCGGGTAAGCGAGCCAGGCACGGGCAGCCTGAGCCTGGATAACGACAGCCGCGTGAAGACTTTCGCCCCGTCGCCGGTGTTCAACCGCGGCACGGCCGATACCCGGCCGCAGCTGCAGCTACGCTTGCAGGGCACGGGTTCGGCGGTCGATGACACCTACGTGTATTTTGAGCAGGGAGCCATGGCCGGTTTCAGCAGCTCGCACGACGCCTACAAACTGTCCAGTGGCACGGGCGCGTCGCTGGCTTCGTTGGCCGAAGGAATTTTGCTGAGCATCAACGGTCTGCCTGTGCTCATGGCTCGCACGACCGTGCCCTTGGTCCTGAGCTTGTCGCGGGCTGGCGCTGCCACCCTTCGGGCCGAGCAGCTGCTCAACTTTAGCCCCGATGCTGCCGTGCTGCTGCACGATGCGTTGCTGAATACCTATACCAACCTGAGCACCCAGCCCAGCTATTCTTTCACGGCCATGCAGGCCGGCGACCAAGGCACCCGCTTCTCGCTGCTGTTCAGGCCGACGACTATCACGAGTGCCCACACCGGCCTCACATCGGCGCAGATAAACGTCTTCCCCAACCCCGCGCACCAGAGCTTCACGCTGCGGCTGCCGGCGGTACCCGCTGCCAAAGTACTGAACGCCAAGCTGCTAAATGCTTTGGGCCAGGTGGTGCAACAGCGTACGCTCCCGGTTACGGCCGGGGGCACCGAAGCTCGGTTCGACGTGCAGGGCCTGCCGGTGGGCGTGTATACACTCCGCCTAACTGCCGGCGGCGCGGCACCTGTGGTGAAACGGGTAGTTATCGACTAACAACTGCCATCTTGTACCCGTCGGGCTGGCTACCAGCTGGCTCGGCGGGTGCTTACTGGCCTTTTTTCTCCGTTCTCAGTCTTAACACGATGAAAAAGCACACGAATTATACTATCCTGCTGGTCATGGCATTCAGTTTCCTGTTTTTGGCCGGAGACGCGCTTGCGCAGCCGGATACGGGCGGTCCCGGCCCCGGTACGGTGACCGTACCTGTCGACGGCGGTGCATCGCTGCTGCTTGCGGCGGGCGCGGCTTACGGGCTACGGCGCCTGCGCCAGCGCCGGAAAGCTTAACCCCGCGGCTCCGCCGCCCGTTTTGGCAAGGCCTTCTCCGTCTGGGGGAAGGCCTTGTTTGCTGAAGGTTTCGCCTAAGCTTGACTTTCGCCTCCGGCTGCCCAAGCCAACGCTTCCTGTCAGGTATGGAGTTGGTGGGGGTATTTTCAGCAGAACAGTTTCCTGGGGCGAGGTGTCAAAAATGGTTTCGGCCCATGAATGGCGCCGTATGCAGGCCAGCGCCTCACTAAAGAGCTGTTTAAGTTAGCGTTTTCAGACAATTCGCCGAATGTTACATAGCAATCCAGATAACTCCTCGTTTCTAACCAAGGGTTTATATTTTCCCGCGTTCCGTTTTTGCCCCATTTTGTAAAGTGATAATGGCCAGTGTTCCAGAAGGGAAATCCGCTTGGTAAATCGCGCCAGCCGCAGCCGTTTTTCAGGACGAGGCAAAAACAAAAAAGCCCCAAATCATACGATTTGAGGCTTTTTGGTGTAGTCTGTTCATCAGACGGTGGAGATGCAGGGATTCGAACCCTGGTCCAGACAAGGAAATCAACGTGCTTTCTACGTGCGTATCCAGACTTGAATTTTCATGGCATCTCAGGCGTCAGTCAGGCCCTTGAGATTCCCCTAGCTGCAGTGGAGTTTCGCCCCCAAGTCACAGCTCCTTGAAGACTATTTTCTACTTACGACGCTCCGAACTCCCAGGTGTAGAAACTTACCCAGGCGGAACGATGGCATTACCTAATTCTAAACTAGGCAGCCATGGCGTACGAATAGTCGCCGGTTGTTGTTTGATAGATTTTTTTACAGGAGAGCTTCCATCAACTCCTGGCACGCTTACCCGCAATTTGCGCGAGCTGTCAATTCCGGTCATCCCCAAATGGTAAAGAACGAGTCCCGCATAACTGGTTAAGGCCAGACGGGCCGCAAAGGTACGCGGTACAGCCGGAACGGCGGGGTAGGAGGGAAGGTTTCCGGTGGGAAAGGTGTTTATGAAGAGAAGTAAGGAGGAGGGTGGAATAAAATAACAGTCATACTGAGCGCAGCCGAAGTATCTCTACCGCTTCGTTGCAAGCAGTGAATTAGTTACACGGTAGAGATGCTTCGGCTGCGCTCAGCATGACCGTCTGGTGGCCTTTCGGTTATGCTCTCCCGCTTCCAAAGCCGCCCGTTTCTGGGTAACTTTGCTACCCATAGCTTATGGATAATTTCGTCGTTTCGGCCCGCAAGTACCGTCCTTCCACGTTTCGCAGCGTGGTGGGGCAGCAGCACGTCACCACCACGCTGCAAAACGCCATTCAGAGCCAGCACCTGGCCCAGGCATTCCTGTTTTGTGGCCCGCGCGGGGTGGGCAAAACCACCTGCGCCCGCATCCTGGCCAAAACCATCAACTGCACCAACCTCAGCCCCGAAACCGAGGCGTGCGGGCAGTGCGCGTCCTGCGTGGCTTTCCAGGAAAATGCCTCCTTCAACGTGCACGAGTTGGATGCGGCCTCCAACAACTCGGTCGAGGATATCCGCTCGCTGGTGGAGCAGGTGCGCTATGCCCCGCAGGCCGGCAAGTATAAAATCTACATCATCGACGAGGTGCACATGCTCTCGAATGCGGCCTTCAACGCCTTTCTCAAGACGCTGGAGGAGCCGCCGAGCTACGCCATATTTATTCTCGCCACCACCGAGCGCCACAAGATTATTCCCACCATCTTGTCGCGCTGCCAGATTTTTGATTTCAGCCGCATCAAGGTGGAGGACATGCGCCAGCACCTGCGCTACGTGGCTACCCAGGAAGGCATCACGGCCGAAGACGACGCCCTGCACCTGCTGGCCCAGAAGGCCGACGGCGGCCTGCGCGATGCCCTGTCGATGTTCGACCAGATGGTCACCTTCGGTGGCAACAACCTCACCTACAAAGAGGTGGTGCAAAACCTGCACATCCTCGACTATGACTATTATTTCCGGCTGGTAGACAGTCTGCTGAGCGAAAACCTCTCGGCCGCGCTGCTTTTGCTCGATGAGGTGATGCAGAACGGTTTCGACCTGCACAATTTCGTGGTGGGCACCGCCGAGCACCTGCGCGGCCTGCTCGTGTGCAAAGACGCCGTGACCGTGCAGCTGCTGGAAGTGTCCGACGGCATCAAGAAGCAGTACGTGGCCCAGGCCCAGGCCGCGCCGCTGGCCTTCCTGCTCTCGGCACTCAACCTCATCAGCCAGTGCGACCGGGAGTTTAAGCAAGCCAAAAATCAGCGCCTCCACGTCGAGCTGGCCCTCATGAAGCTGGCTTACCTGAATGGGGCCGTGCAGTTTGTGCGCGAGCTAAGCCCCGCCACGAACGGCGAGGCTAAAAAAAAAACTAGCGACGTAAACAATGGGGGAGGAGTAACTTCCGGCGCTTCCGATTCGGCCAGCGGCGGCCACGCCCAACACGCCCCGGTAGCCGCCGCCGCTGCTACAACTCCGGCGGCCTCATTCGCTGCGCCCGCGGCCTACGCTACCGAGTCGCCGGCTGCGTCTTACCAGGCCGCTCCGCGCCCGCCCGTCGCGCCCGTTGTGTTGCCCATGCCGGCCGGGGCGCCCGTCGCCACCGGCCCGGCCCCGGCCGACGGTCCCGACCCGCTGCCCGTCGAAAACGGCGTGGAGGAGCTGCACGACACGCCCAGCATCGAGGCTGACCTGGCCGCTGCCATCACCGAGCGGCACCAGATGCGTGACACCCTGCCGCACGTCGAAATCGGGGTGCCCAGCTTCGAGGGCATCGAGCCCACACCCCGGCCCACGCCCGCGGTGGCCTTTGCCAAAATGCCCAGCCTGGCCAGCAAAATGCCCAGCTTGAAGAGCCTCAGCAGCAAGCAGGCTGCCGGTCCGGCTGCTACGGTCACAGCCGAACCGCAGTTCAACACCGGGCCCGTGGCACCTATTGAGGCGGACCTGTTGCAGCGCGTGTGGAAGGAGCTGGCCGAGGAGCGCCGCGCCCAGGACCGCATGAGCGAGTACTGGGTGCTGAACCGCCCCGTGACTGCTAACGCCGAGCACAACATCGAGCTTGCCGTTGACAATCCCATTCAGGTGGACCAGTTCAACGAAATGCGGGTGGAGTTCCTTGCCGAGCTGCGCCGCCGCACTGGCCACCCGCGCCTCACGGTGCAGCCCGTTCTGACGGCTGCCGCCCCCACCGCTAAGAGGCTCTACACTACCTCGGACAAGTTCGAGTACCTGGCCGAGCGGTTTCCCGCCCTGCGCGAAGCCAAGCAACGCTTGGGGCTGGAAGCCGACTATTAGGCAGTGTTGCAGAAGTAGCCAGGTTTTTTGGTTTGTCATGCCGAGCGTAGCCGAAGCATCTCTACCACGCAACTAACCAATTCTAATAGGACTTACCCACTCAGGCGTTGGCGTGCGTCTCCGACGCGTTGCTCGCTGGTTTCGCGTCTCTGACGCGCGGGGCCGCCGCGACCAGCCGGCGCGAACGACGGCGTTTGGAAACGCCAAGCCCGGAAGTCACGCGTCGGAGACGCGCGCCAGCGCCTGACTGCGTAAGTCATGTTTAGTATCGCGGTAGAGATGCTTCGGCTACGCTCGGCATGACGGCCTTTTAGCTACCGTTACTGTTGGCAGCATGCTTAGAGCCTATCCGGAAAATAAGGAAGTTGTAGCCGAGCGCGAGAATTTTGGGGTTACCACACCTAACAAATTTCCCGTTGCGCCCGACTACAACCGAATACGAAGCTACCATACACGCCGATTTTTTGCCTTCTCCCGCACTCTGGGCCGCCGCTGAACCGCTGCTGCCGGAGCCGGCCAGCGGCCTTGGTAAGCGCGGCCGGCCGGCCGCCTGTAACCGCCAAATGTTTTTTGCCATCTACTATATTTTGGTTACGGGGATGCAGTGGAAGGCCTTGCCGCGGTGCTTGGGGGCAACCTCCACGGTCCATGACCGGTTCCAGCAGTGGGCCCAGGCTGGCGTTTTTAAGCGGCTTTGGACCAGCGGCTTGGTGCAGTTACAGGCCGAAGGCCGCCTGGATTGGGACTGGCAGTGTCTGGATGCCTGCCAGACCAAGGCCCCGCTTGGCGGCGAGGCCGTCGGCCCCAACCCGACGGACCGGGGCAAGGGCGGCGTCAAACGCCACGTGCTGACCGAGGCTCAGGGCTTGCCCGTCGGCGTGGCCGTGACCGGAGCCAACGTCCACGAAGTGACGCAAGTACAGGCCGTACTCGATTCGATGCCCGTGCTGCCCCCACCGGCCGAAGGCGATTTCGCCCCCGGTTTCTGCGCCGACAAGGGCTACGACGCCGAGGCCATTCGGCGCCTACTGGCCCAGTGGGGCTACCGGGTGCACATCCTGAGCCGGGGAGAGGAAGCCGACAAATGCCGCACCCCCGGCTACCGCGCCCGTCGCTGGGTCGTCGAGCGCACCCACGCCTGGTTCCACCGTTTCCGCCGCCTGCTCATCCGCTGGGAAAAGAAAGTCGCCAACTACGAAGCCCTCCTCCACCTGGCTTGCGCAAACACCGTCTGGCGACACTCCCTCCTATTTTTCGGATAGGCTCT